>DATMIF010000032.1:0-82183 GCA_035554655.1 Flavisolibacter sp. | reverse complement strand
CAAGCTTATGGAGGATGCCAACAGGCTTCCAATAAAACCTGAAATTTTTATAGAGACAAAGCAGTTTGAACTTTATGAAGAAGAATCATTTGGGTTGCCAATAGTAATGGTAAAATTGTTATTTAATGATGTCAAAGATGATAACTATCCATTTCCCTTTTTAAATGCAATAAATGTTGGTAATGGAGTAGCAAAGAAAATTGTAATGACATGGGAATATAATTCAAAAGAAGTTGAGCATGCGGCGAAATCAATTTACAATTTGGAAGCTTTTCAAAATGAAAAGAATGAAATTAGATTTGATTTTTTAAAACCCAATGATCACTTATATCTTTCACCACCAAAAGGATATTTACCTTGTTGTGGATCTAAGTTAAATCCATCTTTAACTGAAGCATGGCTTTATCCCGAAAGCTATAAAAAGCCAAGATTGCTTTTGCATGTTGATTATTCGGACATTTCAGGTTACTCTAACTATAAAAGAACTTTTGAAGTTCAAGTTAAAGCAATTACCAGTACAGTAACGTTTCGCTTCTTGTTGCAGAACGAATATGATTGATCAGGCAATTTTTCGTAAAACCGTGTGTAACTACGTGTGTAAGAAAAAGGCTGATGTTGAATATCAGCCTGTTATTATTATATTAGTAGCCCCGACAGGAATCGAACCTGTATCTGGAGTTTAGGAAACTCTTATTCTATCCATTGAACTACGGGGCCAAAGAACCGGTGGGCTGCAAAAATAATGGTTTGCCTTGTTTTTGTAGGTTTATCTTAACTTCCATTGAACATTATTTTCCAATGAAACACATTCTTTTCATTTTCTTTTTCCTGGCCATTTTTTTGAAAAGATCAGAAGCCCAAACAAAATCGGCAAGGATCAACCATATTGCTTTTTCGGTGCTTGATTTAAAAAGAAGCACTGAGTTCTATACAAAGATTATCCAACTGGACACTATTCCAGAACCGTTTCATGACGGTCGCCATACATGGCTTACTATAGGCGATGCCGCTCATTTGCACCTCATTCAAAACCCGGGACCAATTGTTACACCATCAAAAAATACTCATTTGTGTTTTACTGTTTCTTCGGTTGATGACTTTATAAAAATTTTGAAACAAGGCAAAATTGCTTTTGAAGACTGGCAGGGCAAGCCCAATTCCGTTACTTTAAGAGTGGACGGCGTAAAGCAAATTTATTTTAAAGACCCCGATGGCTATTGGATTGAAATAAACGATGCCAAAGACTAATTCTCACTTAAATTTGCATCCCTTTCAGATTAACTATGAAATTTTATAATTGGCTCATAAAATACCGCCTGTATCTGGGTTTAGTCCTGATTGTTGCGGGTTTGGCAATGAATCTTACTATCAGCGGTTTCTGGCCTGTATTTCCTCTTTACTTTGTTGGCGTTATTCTAATTGCGGGTCATTTCTTTTTTGGACCGCTTCGTTTGATACAGGAACATCTTGAAGGTGGCAATATTGAAGAAGCACAGAAGATTATTAACTCGATAAAATTTCCCAATCTTCTCTACAAACCCATCCGCTCCGTTTATTATACTTTAAAGGGTAACCTTGCTATGATGAACCAGGATTTTGATACTGCAGAAAAGAACATGAAGAAAGGTCTCGATCTCGGTATGCCAATGAAAGAAGCTGAGGGAGCCAGCATGTTGCAGATGGGAATGCTTGCTATGCAAAAGAATGATTTAAGGCAGGCAGAAAGTTACATCCGCGGAGCGCTGCGCAAAGGCTTGCCTGATAAAGAAAACCAGGCGGCAGCGTATCTACAAATGTGCAGCCTGATGATGAACAAAAGAGAATTTCGTGCTGCAAAAGATTTTTTCAGAAAAGCAAAAGCGTTAAAACCCACTACGCCGCAGATTGTTGACCAGATCAAACAAATTGAAAAATATATCTCAAGGATTCCGGGATAGGTCAGTCCATTTTCAGACTCAATTTTTGATCAGGCCATCTGCCGAACACTTCATTGATCTTATCGAAACGATAAGTAAAGATTTCCATAAGCTTTCTTTTTACAATCGAGTGTGTAAGTTCGCCAACCAATCCAAAGGGTAAACTGTAGTGCACAACATCTGTCATTTCAGTGCCACCCTCAATTGATTTGAAATGATGCTGGTGGTGCCATAGTTTGTATGGACCTTTTATTTGCTGATCGACAAACATTTTCTCTTTTACAATATGCGTGATCTCTGTCGTCCATGAAACAGCAATGCCCGCCAAGGGTTTTACTTTGTAAGAAATGATCTGTCCTGCATAAACTTCATCACCAAAAACTTCATTTGTCACTGTAAGATTTAGAAAGGGTGGCGTTATCGTCAATAAATTATGTGCATCTGAAAAGAACTTCCATGTCTTCTCTAATGATACCGGCAATTTTTGTACACTCGTTAAATTATGAACCTTACTCATTGCTATAATAACAATTTACTGCTCTAATTGTTTTCTAATCTTTCAACAATAATAATAGCATAGTTTTCAAATACCATTCACAAGGTTTTAAAAGATAAGCTGATTGTTTTATGGTAAATTGTGACTTTGATTTTTCATCCTATTCGATTGTTTTACATTATGAAGAAAGTATTAGTCATACTCTTTAGCCTCTTTATTCTTTCAAGTTTATCTGCCCAGTACAATAGTAAGCTGTCTGCTAAGGATTGGGTGGATAGTGTTTTTAAAACTTTATCTAAAGAAGAAAAGATCGCACAACTCATGGTTATCAGGGCGCATAGCAATTTGGGTCCCGATCATGTGCAACAAGTTGCTGACCTCATTCAAAAATATAATGTGGGTGCCTTGTGCTGGTTCCAGGGCGGGCCGATAAGACAGGCTGATCTCAATAACTATTATCAATCCATTGCCAAGACTCCTTTGATGATGACGATTGATGCAGAATGGGGATTGGGAATGCGGTTGGATAGTGTAACAAAATTTCCTTACCAGTTAACGCTTGGCGCCTTAAGCAATGATCAATTTGTTTATGAGATGGGAAAGGCTATTGGTGAGCAGTGTAAAAGAATTGGTATTCATGTTGATTATGCTCCGGTAGTTGATGTCAATAACAACCCAAATAACCCGGTGATTGGCTATCGTTCGTTTGGGCAGGATAAATACAAGGTGGCAAAGTTTGGAGTGGCGTATATGAAAGGTTTGCAAGATGCAGGTGTAATGGCTTGTGCGAAACATTTCCCTGGCCATGGTGATGTTGCTGTTGACTCGCATCTTGATTTGCCTGTAATCAACAAAAGCATGGATCAATTGGATTCATTGGAATTATATCCTTTCGAGCAAATGTTCAAAGCAGGTGTGGGTAGTGTAATGATTGCGCATCTTTCTATTCCTGCGATTGATACTACCACTAACAAACCAACTTCTCTTTCGAAAAATAATGTTACCGGTTTGTTACGAGATAAGCTGGATTATGATGGACTGACTTTTACAGATGCATTGGAGATGAAAGGCGTTAGTAAATATTTTCCTGCGGGCGAAGCCGCAGTTGAAGCGTTGATTGCAGGAAATGATATGTTATGCCTGCCGGAAAATGTTCCGGATGCCATTACTGCAATTGAAGATGCGATTAAAAAGAAAAGATTGAAGTGGAAGGATATTGACGGAAAAGTAAAAAGAGTATTGCATTCCAAATACGAATTAGGATTGAATCATGCACAGGTAGTTGATACCACAAATTTGCTTGCTGACCTAAATGAAAAAACAGACCTGATAAAATCGCAGGTTGCAAGAAATATAATCACGGTAGTAAACAATGATGCCCGTTTGCTTCCTATCATGAATACAAGGCACATTGCTTATGTTGGTATTGGTGCCGATTCAACTGTTTTTGGAAATCGTCTTCAAAAAGAACTGAATGCAGACGTGTACTATTTGAACTACAAAGATTCAAGCGATAAGTCTTTGCAAATCCTTGAAGCAGTTAAATCAAAAAATTACAATAAGGTTATTGTTGGTGTTCACAATTATGCGTCAAGGCCTGCAAATAACTATGGCATCTCTGCAACAGCCATCAATCTTTGGGATTCACTTCAAACGCCATCCACAGCAAATTTTGTTTTTGGGAATGTATATGCCACGCAAAATTTTTCAAAGGCGCCTACATTGGTAGCTATGTACCAGGATGATGAGATCACCCAAAATGTTGCTGCTGATTTTATTGAAGGGAAACTCGCATCAAATGGAAAATTGCCTGTAACTATTGACAGCACTTCTTTCGGTACAGGCGTTGCTATCAGACGTTTTATTCCAACAGGCGTTTCTCCTGATTGGTTGGTTATTGACAGCATTGTGTATGATGGTATTGCCAGAAGAGCATTCCCAGGTTGCGAAGTGTTAGCTATTCAAAACGGTGAGATTAAATATCATAAAGCATTTGGTCATTATGAGTACGATCCGAAGTCAATGCCTGTCTCGCTTGAAACAATTTATGATCTCGCATCCGTAACAAAAATTTCTGCTACAACAGTTTCCATAATGAAATTGTATGAGCAAGGCAAGGTCGATATCAACAAAACGCTTGGTGATTACCTGCCTTCGATGAAAGGTTCAGATAAAGAGAATTTGAAATTAACAGACATCTTACTTCACCAGGCTGGCTTACCTGCAGGAATCAATTTCTGGGGTAAGACGCTCGATCCTCAAACAAAACGACCCTCGCCGGTTTATTATAGCGATGTTTCAAAGCCTGGCTTTACCGAACCGGTTGCTGCGGGCATGTATTTGCGCAATGATTGGGAGGACACGATGATGAAGATGATTGCTGATGCGCCGTTAGGCCCAACGGGAAAATATGTCTATAGCGACATTGATTTCATTTTATTAGGAAAGATCATTGAAGCAGTAAGTGGAATGCCGTTGGACCAATATGTTCGCAAAACTTTTTACGCACCGCTTGGCATGGCTACTACAGGCTTCAAACCTTTTGAACATTTCGGAGTTGAAAGGGTTGCACCAACCGAGGATGATAATTATTTCCGTCGCCAGCTGATGCGTGGCTATGTGCATGACGAATCAGCGGCAGTGTTTGGGAATGTTTCAGGCAATGCGGGACTGTTTTCAAATGCTTATGATCTTTCGTTGTTGTATCAAATGTTGCTGAACGGTGGTGAATTAAATGGTCAACACTATTTAAAGAAAGAAACAATTGATCTTTTCAATCAATACCATAGTGATATTAGCAGAAGAGGATATGGATTTGACAAACCCGAGAAAGATAATGCAACAAGAAAAGAACCTTATCCATCTTCTTTAGCATCTCCTGAAACATTTGGACATACTGGATTTACCGGCACATGTGTTTGGGTTGATCCGAAAGCCGATTTGGTTTATGTGTTCTTATCAAATCGTGTGTTTGATGGTCGCGATAGTAATTTGCTTGGCAGGTTGAGCATTCGTGGAAAAATACAGGATGCGATCTACAAGGCCTTACAAAGAGAGGAGACTGAAAAATCAGTCTCCTCACAAACTATTTCTGCAAGAGCATTCTAACCTTTTTTCTGGTCAGAATTATTATTAGGATTATTTGGTCTGCGCTGTTGCGGTTGTTGCGGTGGTCGCTGTTGCGGTCCTTTTTGCTGACCAGGCTTCGGCGCTTGCTTTTGTTGTTGAGGTTTTGGGGGCTGGGGCCTTTGTTGTTGCGGCCCACCTTTTTGCAACTGTTGCTGATTAGGTTTAGGTAATTGTTTTTGTTGCTGTCTTTGCTCTCTTGCTTTTTGTTGTTTCTTCTTATCAGCTTTCTCTAAACTTTTCAACGTGATATGACCAACAACATCAACAAATTCAGGTTCTATTTCTTTCGGTTTCCCGGTTACTTCAACGGCTTCCAGTTCTTCAGGGATAATATTTTGCTGGTTGAGTGAACGTATTTTTCTAACCCGTTCAATAGTTAATGGATACTGCTTGCTACTATCTGGCAATACGTACCACATAAGGTTTTTGAAAATATCCTTCTTGATCAGTGTTGCAGTTCCTCTTGCCACCTGCAACATATCAGCATTTTCAGGGAAGCCCTGCAAGGCGTCAAGATAAGTATCGAGTTCGTAATTCAAACAGCATTTCAAACGGCCGCATTGGCCACTAAGCTTTGTTTGATTGATCGAAAGATTTTGATAACGAGCGGCAGTTGTGTTTACAGATTTGAAATCGCTCAACCAGGTTGCACAACAAAGTTCTCTTCCGCAACTACCAATACCACCTACTTTTCCTGCTTCTTGCCTTGAACCAATTTGTCTCATTTCAACCTTCACCCTGAATTCAGACGCATAGATTTTAATAAGCTCTCTGAAATCGACACGATCATCAGCAATATAGTAAAAGGTTGCTTTTTTGCCATCGGCCTGGAATTCCACCTGGCTCATTTTCATATTCAGGTTCAGTTGGCGTGCAATGGCGCGGCTTCTTATCAGGGACTCTTTTTCTCTTGCTTTATTCTGTTTCCATATTTCAAGATCCCTGTCGCCTGCACGGCGAAGGATTTTTTTCATTTCCGGGTTGAATTCATCAACACCCTTTTTCTTCATCTGCAGACGAACGCTTTCCCCGGTCAATGAAACTTCTCCAACATCAAAACCACTGACACCTTCAACGGTAACGAATTCACCTTTTTCGAAATATTGTAATGAATTATTGCGGAAGAAATCTTTACGGCTCCCGTTATTGAAGCTTATCTCAATGACACGGCAAGAATCGTCTACATCATAAATTGGAAGGTTTACAAGCCAATCGTAAGTATTCATTCGGTTACATCCACCGGTACTGCAACCTCCATTACTTTTACATCCATTTGGTTTGCCCGTTCCACAGCTACCACATCCCATACTATAATTATTTCCTTTTGTTAATAATACAATTGCAATCGTTGTGAGGTCGGCTGTAGAATAGCTATAACTAAAGCTTCAAAAGAGTCGATTATGGGAAGGAAGAAGTCATAATTGAATATGAATTTCCTGTCCGCTGACTATTTATGATGAGTAGTGAATAGCTTTTTAAATCCTTCTACACTTTACCGATAACCTCTGATATATATTGAGCCCCGTCAGTGACGGGATTAGAGCAAATATAATTTTTTTATCGTAGAGAACTAAGCCGGGGCATTAAACAGTGATCAGTATGTTGTTTTTAACAATATGGAAGATTTTTATCGTTAGCGCATGAAAAAGAATTTTAGCGTTAGCATTGCGTTCAATATAGTAAGTGGCTTTATCAAGTTCTTCTGCGATGGCTTCCTTTTGTTCAAGGCTCATGGCTTTATTTAAACGGCCCACAAAGTCTTGCTCACCTGACGACATTGCGTTTAATAATTTTTCTCTCAGTAAATCATCAGATACCTGCATTCGAACCGCCTGTTCAATAAGGTGGGTAAAATGTTTTAAAAATTGTTTCTGTTTTTCTCTTCCCAATCTTGCAATTTCCTCAATCATTTTTACCTGGGCGATGGTCTGGTTTTTCAGGGTTGCATTGAGCCATTCACGAAGTAGGCCATGAAAATCTTCGTCAGCATGTTGACTAAGATTCAAAGCTTCGCGATAGTTTCCATCGCTGGCATTAGCAATTTGCTTTGCTTGTTCTGCAGAGCAGGCTTTTTTTGAAAGCAAAGTTTGCTCGATATCATTTGCTTCAAGTGACGGAATTTTTATCAATTGGCAACGGGAGAGAATGGTCGAAAGTATCTCACCTTCGTTTTCTGCAACGAGAATAAACAGTGTATCTGCCGGTGGCTCTTCAATCATCTTCAGCAATTTGTTGCCTTCCTTGCCAAGGTACTCGGGCATCCACATCACCAATATTTTATATCCGCTTTCAAAACTCTTGAGATTTAATTTTCGGATGATGTCGTTACACTCGCTTGCGGTAATATTTCCCTGCTTGTTTTCAGCACCAATAAATTGAAGCCAGTCATAAACATTTCCATAAGGCAATTGCTTTATAAATTCTCTCCACTCTGTAATCCAGTCAGTGCTAATCGGCTTTTCATCACTGCGGGTTGTTTTTTTAATAACCGGGTAAGAAAAATGAATGTCAGGATGAACAAGTTGTTCTGCCTTTGTAAAAGATGGTTGCTTCTGTATCCATGCGTCTGCTTCATCAGGTGTTGAGGGCGGTTTCACTTCAACGGGCTCACCGAATAAAGAAACTTCATGTGTTTCATTTTTGTTTGGCAATAAGCTTACATATTGAGCAAAAGCGATTGCGAGAGATAAAGCACCACTCCCTTCTTTGCCTAAAAATAATAAAGCATGGCTTAAGCGGTTGTGCTGAACCATTTCAACCAGTTGCTGCTTTGCTTCCGCTTGTCCTATAACATCTTTGAACAACATTGTAAACCTGGATTTGCGGCGATGTTAAGGATTATTGCGGAAATAAAAAAAGCCGTCGTTTCTGACAGCTTAAAAATTTTAATTGGGGAGATGATCAATTCAAATATTTGAGAACATCTTCGCTCATTGGTTTTGTCTTGTTGTGGATCACTGTAATCAGTTTTCCGTTTTCATCTAAAAGGAATTTTGTAAAGTTCCATTTGATTGGATCCTCAAAACCTAATTTCTTTGCTTCATCAGTAAGGTATTTGAAAATAGGGGCGATGTCATCGCCTTTCACAGAAACCTTGGCGGCCATTGGAAAACTTACCCCGTAATTTTTTGTGCAGAATTCTTTGATTTCTGTGTTTGTGCCTGGCTCTTGCTGTCCAAAGTTATTTGCAGGAAAACCAATAATGACCAGTTTGTCTTTATACTTTTCATACAGTTGCTCCAATTCTGCGTATTGAGGCGTATTACCACATTTGGATGCAGTATTCACGATCATGATCTTTTTGCCTTTGTATTTAGAGAGGTCTATTGAACCGCCTGCCAAACCTTCCACTTTAAAATCATAGATAGAGGAAGCAGTGATTAAGGATGACACAAGAAGTGCTATCAAAGCTATTTTCATAACAAGGAGTTTTGATGAATTGAATTAAGAACGTAAAGGTATGTGAAATGGAAGCGTCCATTTTGCGGTTAAAAGCAAAATTGCAAGGTTGTTTAACATTAAATTCGAAGCTCTACTGTTTCTCGTAAGCGCCAAGGTCAGGTTTTGTACCAACGGGCCTGGGTTTTCCATCCAGATCAATACTGATCCCGGCATTCACTCCTTTGTCAATTGCGACAGAACCATCTCTTAAGCGAAAGCTGTAAATTTTTTGGCTGGTGTTAATTGTGTCAAATATTGGATTTTGATTGTTGATGACCCCATTGATAGTACTATTGGCAGGATTGGTTTGCGTTCTCCATAAAACCTGGTCAAAAGTTACATTAAATGAAGTGCTTCCCTGTTTCAGCACCACGACTTCATCGTTAACAATGCCATTAGCCTCGGCCCAAAAAATACAGTTGCGAAAAATTGCATTGAGGTTATTTGCAGAACTGTTTAAATAGTTGGTAACGGCAAGCACAGGGTCCTTATGTTGAATGTAACTGCTGGAAAAAGTAGTTGCTGTGCAATGTGTAAAATTGTAATTACCTCCTTTGACCAATAGAATATTCTTTCCGCAATTGCTCACCAATAAATTTCTGGCAGTTATGCTTGTATTGACGCCAAGCAAACCGGCATCGTAAGCATTATCGATGATCGTTTCGTTCAAAGTAAGTTTTGTACCGGCTGATGGTTCGGCAACCACAATTCCCTGGTATGCATTTTTGATGATTGCATAATTCAAAACATTGTTTTTGCTTACACCAGTAAAAATTAAACCGGGATAGCTTGCAGGAAAATCTTTGTAAGGTTCATCTAACCTGTCGCCGGTAAATACAACTCTCGTACTATCATTCCCGTTTACCTGCAAAGTTCCATTTATAATGAACGGTGCGTCAGCATGACTATAAATCTGGCAGCCTTTATTTATAGTTAGTGTTGCATTTGTATCGACCATTACTCCTCCAAGAACTACGTACGGAAGATCATTATTCCAAACTTCCGAACTTTTAATTATCCTGTTGCGAAAGAAGTGCGCATTTCTTCCATAGGCATCTAACTGAACAAATCTTTTATTGCCGTTGTAGTTAATCTCAATACTATCGCGAACAATGAAAGGAAGATAGGCTGCACTTGGATTAATGCTGACAGTTACATAAATGTAAACGCTGTCCTCAGCAAGAATATCCACATTATTAACCTGCGGTCCTGCAATTCCATCAACATTAATTTTAAAAGGCGATGAAGTGCCTCCGGCCATTTTAACTGAGGAAATATGAATGCCTTTATCGTTCTCGTTTAAGATCTTAACAAACTGTGAGGTTGAACCTGTTGAAGTAAAAACCGTGTCAAAGTGCAAGGTATCTACCGATGTCTTCAGAAGTACAGATGAATTATTGGTAAAAGATTCTTTGTTGCAAGCAAAAAACAAAGCAGCAAGCAATAGCAGAAAAAGATTTCTCACAGGCTTCATCCCTTAAAAATACATCAGTGAAACGAAAAACAAAGAGTGGCAATACTTAATTGTACATTATTGGCATTTAAGAGTGCATGACCGCAAGCTTCCAGCGTTGCGCCTGTTGTAACTACATCATCAATCAGCAAAACATGTTTGTTTTCGATTGCAAAAGAATTTACCAGCTCAAACTTTCCCTCGATATTTTGCCAACGTTCAATGCGGTGCTTCTTCGTTTGCGTTTCGGTTTGTTCGGGCCTAATAACAACGTCCTTTCGCACTGGTTTGTTTAATACACTTGAAATGCCTTCGCATAAAACGGCAGCCTGGTTATAGCCACGTTTATGTTCTTTTGATTTGTGAAGAGGAAGTGGAATCAATGCATCAACATTTGTGAAGCGATTAGATTCTGCCATTACCCAGCCCATTAATTTTCCGAGAAAGATGCCAACTTCTTTATTCCCTTTGTATTTAAATTGATGCATGAGATGTTGCATCAATGACTCCTTTGTAAAATAATATTGAGCTGTAGCGCAAGTAACGGGAATCCTGCCCCAAAAAATTTTTTCAATGGGATTATTTGAGTGTAAGTGAAAATTAGTTGATGGTAGTGAGGAAGTACAGCGTAAACAGAGCAAATGTTCCGATTGTAAATTGTCTGAACCACAGCCTTCGCACACATGAGGAAAAGCAAGATGAAGAAGCGAGTCTTTTATCTCTTTAAGCAAAGGCATGTTCTAATTTAATCATTCTATTATTAAGAATGAATTTTATGAATTGAGCACCTTTGCTGCTATAAATCTTCCATTGCACAGTTTACACTGACGAAGCCAATGTGCACACTGGTACATTCAGTAATTCTTATCGCTAAAGATGCACCAGTATGAAGGCGGGCAAGTTGTAAGTGAAAGCTAGAACAACGAACGGTAGACTTCGTCTACTCTTCCCATCGTTACTACTTCGATATTAAATTTTTGCTTACTCATTGCCTTTTGATTGTATTTAGAGACAATAATTTTTTTAAAGCCAAGCTTTTCTGCTTCGGCAATTCTTTGTTCTATCCTGTTCACTGCCCTGATTTCTCCACTCAATCCGATTTCACCTGCAAAGCAAACATCATGAGGCATTGGTACATCTTCAAACGATGAAAGTAAGGCAACGAGTACGGCAAGGTCAATGGATGGATCTTCAACCTTCAATCCACCAGCGATATTTAAGAAAACATCTTTCGTTCCAAAGTGAAAACCGCCTCTTTTTTCAAGCACCGCTAATAAAAGTTGCAAGCGTCTTAAATCGAAACCACTAACAGTCCTTTGCGGAGTTCCATAAACTGAATCAGTAACCAATGCCTGGACCTCGATGAGCAGAGGTCTTAGTCCTTCAACGGTTGCGGCAATTGCAATTCCACTTAACTGATCTTCTTTTTGAGTGATCAAAATTTCGCTTGGGTTCAATACTGCATTCATACCATTTTCATTCATTTGATAGATGCCCAATTCTGCCGTGCTGCCGAAACGGTTTTTAGTGGTTCTTAAAATTCGATAGGCATAATGGCGGTCGCCTTCAAATTGAAGAACCGTATCCACCATATGTTCTAATAATTTTGGTCCAGCAATACTTCCTTCCTTTGTTATATGGCCAATTAGAAAGACAGGAGTGTTAGTTTCTTTTGCAAACTGTTGAAACTCGGCTGCACATTCTCTTATTTGCGAGACACTTCCCGGAGAAGAATCGATAAATGGAGATTCCAGTGTTTGAATTGAATCGACAATGATCAATTTTGGTTTTAGCTTTTTGATCTCCTGGAAAATTTCCTGAGTAGACGTTTCGGTAAGCAAATAGAAATTTTCGCTTTGCATTCCAATTCTGTCGGCACGCATTTTTATTTGCTGTTCACTTTCTTCTCCACTGATATAAAGTGTTACTACATCATTCAGCTGCAAACCCATTTGCAAAAACAAAGTTGATTTTCCAATACCGGGTTCGCCTGCAATTAATACAATACTCCCAGGAACAATTCCTCCACCTAATACTCTATTTAGTTCCTGGTCACTGGTTAATATTCTTGGAGTAGATTTTGTTTTTACTTCATGAAGAGGTTGTGTTTTCTTTGTAGCAACATCACCATTGTACGATTGCCATTCGCTCGAAGAAGATTTTTTTACATCTTTTTGAATGAGTTCTTCGACAAACGTATTCCATTGACCACATGATGGACACCTACCTACCCATTTTGCACTTTCATAACCACAATTCTGACAGAAATAGGCTGTTTTAACTTTCGCCATTTGCTAAAATTAAATGAACTACAAGAAAAAATTGTGTGATAAAAATTGTAAACGAAAGAAAAAATGAGGAGAAAAAAATTACAGTAAAAAGGGCTGATCTTTCGATCAACCCTCTTACTTACTAACCCATTAAATTCTGACACTAAATTACAAATCTGCCCCACATTACAAAATTATTTTTTGCTCTTGTGAATAACTTTTGCTCAATTTTATATAAGACGCATTAACAAAAAATATTTTGTAACTATTTGAAAACCAATGCATAAATGGCAGCCAAATTTTGAATGTTATACTATACTTTGCTGAAAAACTGACAGCCCAAGTCACAAAATATATATTCATCTGCCAAAAAGTGATTCAATGAATTCTGCGACATATTTGGACGCAGATTTGAGCTAATAAATTCAAACTTTTTTAGATAATGACACCGTCAATTTTCTTGGTTTCGCTCATTTTTGTTGGTATTAGTATGGTCGTTTCGATGATCCTGAAGAACCGTTTTGCGGCATACAGTAAGATACCGCTTTCTGCCCGGCTTACCGGTAAGGAAGTAGCCGAAAAAATGCTTAGGGAAAATGGTATTTATGATGTTAAGGTGACTTCCGTGGAAGGTTTTCTGACTGATCACTACAACCCATTGACAAAAACCATCAATTTAAGCCCCGAAGTTTATAATAATTATAGCATAGCCGCAGCAGCTGTTGCTGCCCACGAAACCGGGCACGCAGTTCAACACGCCAACGCTTATACCTGGTTGAATCTCAGAAGCAAATTGGTTCCGGCTGTTCAGTTTAGCTCAACTATCGTCAACTGGGTGCTTTTAATAGGTGTGTCTATGGCAGCTTCCGGAAATAGTACTTTGTTACTCGTAGGTATCGCCTTGTTTGCGTTGACAGTGCTTTTTTCCCTAATTACTCTGCCTGTCGAATTTGACGCCAGCCGCAGAGCTTTGGTCTGGTTAAATCAAACTAATGTTACCAACAGCCAGGAATATCCAAAAGCAAAGAGTGCTCTTACCTGGGCCGCAATGACTTATGTTGTAGCTGCCCTTGCAGCAATCGTGACTCTTGTCCAATACATATTAGTTTATATGGGAAGCAGGGATAGAAATTAATGCCTTTATTGCAAAAACAACAAAGCCTCTGTTTTGGAGGCTTTGTGTTCAAAATATTACAATTTTATTTCTTCACCATTCTCATCGAAAAACCTGAATTCTGTAAGATGGTAGCTCGTATCAGGCCTTACAGTTATTTTTTCCTTGAATTTGCGTTTCCATTTAGAAGCTCTTGACCACATCCAACCCTTGGTCAGGTAAGCATGTACAATTGGATGTACTGCCAAAGTAAGGTTACGGTGCTTATGGGTGATAAGATAATTTAGGTTTTTCTCAATCTCATCCTCCAGAATTAGAGTTGAGGCAATTTTACCAGTTCCGTTGCAGGTGGGGCAAACTTCCTGAGTATTGATATTCATTTCAGGCTTCATGCGTTGACGTGTGATTTGCATCAAACCGAATTTAGAAATAGGAAGAACGGCATGTTTTGCCCTGTCAGGCCGCATGAATCCTTCCATAGCTTCTACCAATTTCTTCTTGTTCTCCGGAAGCTTCATATCGATGAAATCGACCACAATGATGCCGCCGATATCCCGCAAACGAAGCTGTCTTGCAATTTCTTCTGCAGCTTCAATATTGGTTTCCAAAGCATTTTGCTCCTGATTATTGCTGACACTTTTGTAGCCGCTGTTAACGTCGATAACATGCAAGGCTTCAGTATGCTCAATAATTAAATAAGCCCCACTCGGCAGATTGACGGTTTTGCCGAATGATCCTTTAACTTGTTTAGTAACGCCAAATTGATCGAAAATAGGAGTTCCATTCTGATGAAAAGAAACGATATCAGCCTTTTCGGGTGCTACCCGCTGGATATAGCTCTTGGACTCTGAGTAAATATTCTTATCGTTGGTTACGATCTTATTAAAGTCTTCATTTAAAAGGTCTCGAAGAATACTAGTGGTTTTTGTTTGCTCACTTAAAATCTTAGAGGGAGGGCTTGCGCCTTTCAGGTTTTGCTGAATGGTTTTCCACATTTCTGTAAGCTCAGAAAGATCCTCGTGTAATTCTGCCGTGTTCTTTCCTTCTGCAGCTGTACGAACAATAACGCCAAAATTTTTGGGTTTGATAGACTCCACAATTCGTTGCAGTCTTTTTCTTTCTTCTGATGAATGAATTTTTCTTGATACGGCAACGATGTCATTAAATGGAGTAAGGACCACGAAGCGGCCAGGCAAAGAAATCTCGCAACTCAATCTTGGGCCTTTATTAGCTATTGGCTCCTTTAAAATCTGGACCAGAATATTTGGCTTGCCATTCAGTACTTCATTGATTTTTCCGGTTTTAATGATTTCCGGTTCTACTTGGAATTGAGAAAAATCAAAAACTTCGGCTGATTTATCGTTGATAGCAGTTTGAGTGAATTTGAGTAATGACCTCGCATAAGGGCTCAAATCTGTGTAGTGAAGAAATGCATCTTTTTCATAGCCAACATCTACAAATGCGGCATTCAATCCGGGTATAAGTTTCTTTACTTTCCCCAAGTACAAATCGCCTACAGCAAAGCGGGCATCTGTTTTTTCGGTGTGAAGTTCAACCAGTTTTTTGTCTTCGAGCAAAGCAATGTCTACGCCATGAGCAGTAGCATTAATAATAAGTTCCTTGTTCACATTACTACAGCTTGTTTAATGTATGCTTATGATAATAATGCCTATTGCGCCGACCGTACTGCTGCAGTAATTTCTTTTGAAAATTGAAAGGGCAAATTGATGGGGAGAAATGCAATCGGAAAAAACGCAACCGGCAAGTAAGAGTTTACCGGGAACTATCGCTCCCGGTAAAATTATTTCAGAACCTATTTATTCCTTTTTTTATGACGGTTCTTCCTTAATCTTTTTTTACGCTTGTGCGTCGCAATTTTATGACGCTTTCTTTTTTTACCACAAGGCATACTTTGTTAATGTTTTTATTTAGTAATTATTTTTTCAGTTCGGTAATTCTCGTTTCTATATCTTTTTTTATTTCCGCTCTAGTGATTAACGGTAAAACCCTAGTATACCAATCAATCGCCTCTTTTTTATTTCCCGTTTGTTCGGCTATTTCGGCAACGCGGAAAATAGCTTCAATGTTATTCGGTTGTAGTGAAACCACTTTTTTAAAATACTCAACTGCTTTTTCTATTTGATTTGACATCAAACTTGCCCTTCCCAAACTCATTTGTGAATAAATATTGTTTGAATCTTTAGTGGCAACTTCTCTAATTAAAGAAATGCCTTGCATAGGCATCGCAATTCCTCCATAGAGATAGGTTTCTCCTAATCCAACCTTAGCTGAATCATTGTTTTGATTCAAGTTCAAAGAACGTTCAAACAAGTCTTTTGCCTGGAAAGCTTCCCACTGTTTAAGTTGAGAATCACTTTCTTCCACCAGCCTGTCCAAAAACAAACGGGCTGCAAATGTGAGGGATTTTTCTGAATTTTCCAACCTTGCCGCTTCTGCTCTATACCACGCAAAAGGGGCAAAAGCTTTCGCTGTATCGGCCCAAAATTTTGCCAGTTGGTGGTAAATGTGAAGTTTTTGATCCTGAACATCGCCTCTTGAAATACTATGTTCAAGAAAATTGATTCGAGTTAATTGATCAGCAGGCAAATGCTGCTTGGCATGATACAATACGCTATCTGTAGAAAGTTGAGATTGATTATTTGCAATTTCGAATTGTTGCTTCTTAATTTTTGGTAGTCCGAAAAATTGTTTTTCCGAAGCAGCATATAATGCGGCGGCAATGAGTAAGGCAATACTAAAAATGATCCACTGGTTTCTGTTCATACAATCCCTCTAATGAAGGACGCAAATTTACTGAACCAGCGTGATCTTTTTTACCTCGGCGACAAACTCTTTGGCCGGTTTGAATGCAGGTATGTGATGTTCCGGTATGTGAACGGCCACATTTTTCTTGATATTTCTACCAATTTTGGCCGCTCTTTTTTTTGTAATAAACGAACCAAATCCACGGATATAAATGTTTTCACCTTTGGAAAGTGAATCTTTGATTTCTTTGAACATTTGTTCAAGCGTTACCAAAACATCAACTTTGGGAATGCCTGTTTTTTCAGAAATCTGGTTGACTAGGTCTGCCTTTCTCATAGCTAAGTTTTATGTTTATTGAACCAATATAGCACAAAATACAATGATAGTCAACAGAATAGAAAATATTTTTTTAAACTAGTCCTAACCGTGAAATGAACAAGAAGGAGAACACCAAGTCAGCTCAAAAAAACAGATCAACTGAGGAGTTAGGAAAACTTTTTGTTGAAAAACTTTTGGTCTGGAGCAAGAATGAAAACAAGCGCCAGATGCCATGGAAAGGCGAGAAAGATCCTTATAGAATATGGTTGAGCGAGATCATTTTGCAGCAAACAAGAGTGGAACAAGGGTTGAATTATTATGAAAACTTTATCAAGACGTTCCCCAATGTTCATGAACTGGCAAACGCCCAGGAAGAAAAAGTTTTCAAATTGTGGGAGGGCTTGGGATATTATTCAAGATGCAGAAACCTGATTGCCGCAGCAAAAGTTATTTCCAAAGATTTAAAGGGCATATTTCCGAAAGACTTTGATTCCATTCTGGAACTAAAAGGTGTAGGGAATTACACGGCCTCTGCCATAGCTTCTTTTGCATACAATTTACCATACGCGGTTTTAGACGGAAATGTATTTAGAGTGCTTTCCCGAGTTTTTAATATTGAAACTGCTGTAGATTCTATAAATGGGAAAAAATATTTTGCTGAGCTGGCTCAACTCATTCTACCAAAAAACGATGCTGCTAAGTATAATCAGGCCATTATGGATTTTGGCGCTGTTGTTTGTAAACCATACCCAGAGTGTAAAATTTGTTTCTTTAATAAGCATTGCAACGCTTATTTACATGGAACTCAGGATTTGCTTCCGGTTAAAGAAAAGAAAATAAAAATAAGAGAGCGTTGGCTAAATTATTTTTTGGTAATCTATAAAGATGAAATCCTGGTTAGGCAACGCACAACGAAAGACATCTGGCAGAACTTGTTTGAACTCTTGCTGATAGAAACCGGACAAAACATTAGTCCTAAGAAACTTGCTTTGTTATTTGCGAGACAATATGGCCTTACGGACTTTGTTGTTTCCGGTCATGAAATCAAACAACAAAAGCTCACACATCAGTTGATAAATTTTTGTATTTTGAAAGTGGAAATAAACAAAAAACAAAGCGTTGCGGATTTCTTTTGGACCAAAATATCAGATCTAGACCAATACGCTTTCCCCAAAACTCTGCAGGAGGCCGTTAGAAATATCTAACTGAATTACCTAACCGTGGCAATAAATTTGATTATCTTTTTTAAATTTATAAGAGCAATTTCACAGGCGATTGTAAAACAAGATAAATCAGAATTGTATGAGAGGAGTAAACAGGGTAATGCTCATTGGCAATTTGGGAAAAGATCCGGATGTCCAGTTTTTAGAAGGAAATATAGGGGTGGCTAAATTTCCGCTGGCAACGACGGAAACTTTTAAAGACAGGTCGGGAAAATTAATTTCACAAACTGAGTGGCACACGGTAGTTCTTTGGAGAGGGCTTGCCGAACTAGCTCAAAAATATCTGCACAAAGGAAGCCTTGTTTATATTGAAGGAAGATTAAGAACCAGAAGCTGGGAGGATAAGGAAGGTAACCGCAAATTTGCAACAGAAGTTGTCGGGGATAACTTAATTATGTTAGACAAACGTACAGATGGCACCGGAAGCTCAAGTACTCACAGTGATTCAGGCATGGGAGACTTTGGCAACAGTCCTGATACCTCTTTAAGCGATAGCGGATCGGACATGGAATATTAAATCATAAGAATTATTTTTACAAAATACCGGGCAGGCCTTATGACCTGCCTTTTTATTAGTTTCGGTCACCAAAAGCTTTGAATGGATCCGTCGGTCACAAACTTTTTATACACACAGGCTAACATCTTTCTTGCAGTTAACCCGCAAAGCACCGTTTTTTTAGTGGTCTTTCTGTTTATTCTTTTACTCCTGAGTTTCATAACATCCGGCGCCGAAGTGGCATTGTTTTCTCTGCAGAGCAAAGACATTAATGTTCTGAAGACAAAACAACATGCCGCTGCAAGAAGAATAACCAGCCTACTGGAAGAAAGAAAAGCAGTTTATACTTCCTTGCTAATTGCCGGAGGAGTTTTTAATATCAGCATCATTATTCTCGCTAACTTTTTATTATCCTCTGTGCTTCGCTTTGGAACAGTTAATGTTTTTATCCCGTTAGATATTGACATGCTGATAAAAATTGTGGCCATTGCCTTCATACTTGTTTTTATCGGAAAAATGCTTCCCAAGGTGTGGGCTGCTCAAAATACTCTGCGTTTTGCTTATAATGTTTCTTCTGTTGTAGAAGCTCTGCACCTCTTGTTAAGAAGAATTAGTTTAAGAATGGTTGCTATTGCCGATCAAATAAGCGAAACGAGTGGTGCGAATGAATCTGAGGCCACGAGTATGAGAGAACTGGATGACGCCATCGAAGTAAATAACGAAGCAACTTCAATTGAGGAAAAGAATATTCTGAAAGGGATAGTCAAGTTCAGCAATATTGCTGTTAAACAGATCATGAAATTCAGGCTGGACGTAAATGGTATTGATTACGGCACTTCGTTCGAAGAGCTTATAAAAAGTGTTGAAGAGTTGCATTATTCAAGATTGCCAGTTTACAATGGAAGTCTGGATGATACAGTTGGCGTGCTTAACACAAAAGATTTGCTTCAGCATATTGATGAACGCAATTTCGACTGGCACGCATTAATCCGTCCAACATTGTTTGTTCCTGAATCAAAATTGATCAGCGACCTTTTGAAAGAGTTTCAAACTAAAAGAATCCATTTCGCAATTGTTGTAGATGAATTTGGAGGGGCAAGTGGCATTGTAACTATGGAAGACATTCTTGAAGAAATCATTGGAGACATCAGAGATGAATTTGACGAAGAAGAAAGCGCTGTTCGTAAGGTTGACGACAAAACTTATATAGCCGATGCAAAAATTATGTTGTATGATCTCTGTCGTGCAATGCGATTACCTATTGACACGTTTGACCAGGTAAAAGGCGAAAGCGGTTCTTTGGGTGGATTAGTCCTCGAATTAGCCGGCGAATTTCCATCAGTTAACGAAACCGTAAACACCGGTGATTTTGATTTTACCGTTTTGGAAATTGAAAAGAACCGTATCAAATCCGTGAAGATTTTTATCAACTACCAGGAAAATGAATCCTAAAATATTCTTTGCTTTAATCATTGCATCCATCACAATATCCTGCAATAGCGAATACACTCCGCGACCGAGAGGTTATTTCAAAATTGATCTTCCAAAAAAAGAATACAAAGCTTTTGATCAACCGGGATATCCTTACACATTCGAATATCCTGTTTATGGAAATGTGATCAAGGACTCTCTTTTCTTCGATCAACGTCCTGAAAATCCATATTGGATCAACATTGATTTTCCTCAGTTAAACGGAAGAATTTATCTTTCTTACAAAGAAATCGGTAAAAACAAATTTGATTCGTTGGTGAATGATGCGTTCACTATGTCATATAAGCAACACACGTATAAAGCAACAGCCATTCAGCCGAAGGAGTTCACAACGCCAAACGGTTCATCAGGCGTATATTTTACTTTGAAAGGAAATGCTGCTACAGGTAACCAGTTTTTCGTAACTGATTCAACCAAACATTTTTTAAGAGGTGCTTTATACTTTGCAGCCACTCCAAATGCTGATTCGCTTCAACCTGTAAATGATTTTTTAAAGAAGGATCTTTTGCATCTCATCAATTCCTTGAAATGGCGATAGATTTTACAAAAAGAAAACCAGTCAAACATTCATCCCCACTTACCTTTGCCCGATGATAGCAATTGATAATGTGTTGGTCAGCGACGATGTAATTGAAGCGAAATTTGTCTGTGATCTTCATAAATGCAAGGGTGGATGTTGTGAAGACGGCGATGCCGGCGCCCCACTCGAAAAAGAGGAAAAGAAATTTCTCGATGAAAATTTCAATGTAATCAAGCCTTACCTTACAAAAGAAGGTTTAAAAGTAATAGAACAACAGGGGAAATATTTGTATGATCGTGAATTTGGGTGGGTAACTCCTACTGTGGACGGAAAAATTTGTGCTTATGGCTTTCGTGATGAACATGGAATTATCAAATGTGGAATCGAACAGGCATACTATGACGGAAAACTTCAATGGAAGAAGCCGATCAGTTGTCATCTGTATCCAATCAGAATTTCAAAAAACAAAACATACACGAGTGTCAACTACGAACCCCGTGATGTCCTTTGCAGACCAGCGTGTGCTTTGGGAAAAAAATTAAAATTACCCGTCTACCAGTTTTTGAAAGAAGCAATCGTTCGTAAGTTTGGAGACGAATTCTATTCTACATTGCATCAAATAGCTGTAGAACATTTTGAAGAAGAAAAATCCAAGAAATAATGTCCGAGCACTCATCCTCATTCATGGCTAAAGCCGAAGTAAAGGCTTCAGACAGAGAACACCGCAACAAGATCAACTTCAATATTTCAAAGTATGATGCTGTCGTGCCCGTGGGTAAACAGCAATTCACCAATGTTCATTTGGCAAGAGAAAGAGCAAAGAACGCAAAGTGGAAAGCTCTTGAAACTTTGGATAAACAATTGGAAACTTTTGAAGCTAATATCACCAAAAGAGGCGCAAAAGTTATTTGGGCAGAAAATGCAGAACAGGCAAAAGAGGAAATTTTAAAAATCTGCCAGGAGAAAAACTGCCGCACCATTGTCAAGAGCAAAAGCATGGTGACGGAAGAAATCCACCTTAATGATTTTTTGCAGGAGCACAATATTGAAAGTGTTGAAACCGATCTTGGTGAATACATCCAGCAATTGGATGAAGAACCTCCCTATCATATTGTAACACCTGCAATGCATAAGAGTGCAGGAGATGTGGCCAAATTATTTGCTGATAAATTGGGAACGTCACCAACACTTACTGCTAATCAACTTACACTTGTTGCAAGAGAAAAACTTCGTGAAAAGTACATGCAGGCAGAAGTTGGTATTACCGGGGCCAATTTTATTATCCCTGATATCGGCGGGATCGCCATCACAGAAAATGAAGGCAACGGACGATTAAGTTGCGCCTGGCCAAAAACACACATCGTTGTTACCGGAATTGAAAAAGTGATTCCTTCAATCAATGATCTCGCATTGTTCTGGCCTTTGCTGGCAACATATGGAACGGGTCAAAGAGTGACCGTATATAGTTCCATTGTTACCGGACCAAGACAAGTGAACGAAAACGATGGCCCGGAAGAAATGTATGTGATCTTGTTGGACAATGGTCGCACAAACATTCTTGCCAATGAAAGATTGCGTGAATCATTGTACTGCATTCGTTGCGGCGCTTGTTTGAATGCTTGTCCTGTCTACAAAAATATTGGCGGACATACTTACGAAACTGCATACAGTGGCCCCATTGGTTCTGTAATTACTCCACAGTTAAGAGAAATGGGTGAATGGAAACATTTGAGCTATGCATCTTCGCTTTGTGGAAATTGCACCGAAGTATGCGCCGTAAAAATTAATCTTCATGAACTGCTGTTAGAGAACAGGCATGAATCGGTTGATGAAGGTGATGCTGCATTTGCAGAAAAGATGGCGTGGAAAGGTTGGAAACAGGCAATGCTTCACAGGAGTTTTGTAAACATGGGCACTTCGGGAATGAAGAATTGGCTGATCAATACTTTTATGAAAGATTGGAAAAACCGTCGCAGTCCGCTGAATTTTCCACCAAAAACATTTCACCAGTTGTGGAAAGAACGAAATAAAGGAAAATGAGTTCCGCGTTGATTTTTAGTCACAGCATAACGCCGCGACTTCAATACATAACCGACTTTCTCTCTCAATATTACGGCCTTCAACTGAAACTTGTCAGCGATGAAGAAAGATTTGTGAAGGCGACGGATAGCTGTAAAATCAATTATGGTTATCATCGTCTTGATCCAAACGAGATTTTCATGCACTCACATGCTTTGCTGTTTGAATCGTCAGTTCGACAGGTGAAGATTGAATGTTTTGAAAGGAGCGGGTATAAGGCTTTCTTCAAAACTGAAGGCGATTTTGGCTTTGATCTTTTCGCAGCAATTTTTTATTTGATTACACGATACGAAGAATACCTTCCTCACCAGAAGGATATGTATGGAAGATATGCTCACGAAAACTCAGTTGCCTTTAAAGAAAACTTTCTCCATCTGCCATTGATCAATATCTGGCTTGAAGATTTTAAAAAGCATTTGCTCGAAAAAGATTCAACATTAGTATTCAAAGATTCAAAATTTTCTTTCATTCCCACTTATGATATTGACATTGCCTGGAGTTTTCGCAACAAAGGATTTAAAAGAAATTTTGGAGGCATTGTAAAACTTCTGTTTGGGTGGAAGTTTAGAAAAATGATTCACCGCATAAGAGTGATAAAAGGAAAGAGGCAAGATCCCTTTGATTCTTATCAAGGGATGGATCATCTGCATACACAATTCAAACTGCAACCCATTTATTTTTTTCTTGTAGCAAAAGAAAGAGGCAAATATGACAGGAACATTGATGTCACAAACGTGGAATATCAGCAACTCGTTCAATCTATAGCGTCGAAATATTCTATCGGCTTGCATCCGTCGTGGGCAAGTGGTGATATACCTTCATTGCTTACAAAAGAAAAAGCTACACTCGAACAAATCACTAATCAAACCGTAACTTCTTCGCGCCAGCATTTTATTCGTTTTGAGTTGCCTTCAACTTATCGAAAGTTATTAGCACTTGGCATTACTAATGATCATTCCATGGGCTATGGAACTATAAATGGTTTCCGGGCTTCGATAAGCACTTCTTATTATTGGTACGATTTAAAGGACGAAGAAAAAACACAACTCCTTATTCATCCTTTCTGTTTTATGGATGCTAATGCTTGCTACGAAGAAAAACTTTCACCGCAGGCTGCACTGGACGAACTTATGCAATATTATGATGCAGTAAACTCTGTGAATGGAACGATGATCACTCTTTGGCATAATAGCTTTTTGGGAACTGATGAAGCATTTACAGGATGGAAAGAAACGTACGAAAAATTTGTTTCTACAATCGTTGGCTGATTACTTCCTGATGATCGATCTATTCACGAGATAAACTCCATACAAAGTAATTAACACGCCGACAACTATAAATGGCGTAAGCACTTCTCCGAAAATCATCCAGCCTAAAACTACAGCAACTATAGGATTGATGTAAGCATACAAAGAGGCTTGCTCCGTAGGTAAATGTTGCAGTGCATATATGTATGCAATGAAAGAAAATACTGAACCGAACGCAACCAGATAACCAATTGATGCCCACGATTGCCAAGGGATTTCAGTAAGTGGAATTGCTTTGCCTGTTAGATAAGATGTTCCCATAACCAGCACACCCGACATCACCATTTGCAATCCCAATCCAAAATATGGATTGAAATGCACCGCATGCTTCTTTGTGTAAATCGTTCCAAATGCCCAAGACCATGTTGATGCGACTGAGAGAAAAATTCCAAATCTAAAAGCAGGATTTAAGAAATCGTGAAGATGCTCGTAGAAGATGACACAGATACCTGCAAAACCAATTAACAATCCTGCAATTGCCATTGGTTTCATTTTTTCTTTAGCAGAAAACAAACCAATGATCACAAGCCATAATGGAAATATAGAACCAATGATAGAACCCAGTCCTGCAGAAATAAATTTTACGCCCCAGGTTGAAAGCGCATTACTCAAGCCGAAATTCAAAAGGCTTAAAACAAAAATAAATCCCCATTCTTTTCCTCTCGGCCATGTTGCTCCTTTTGCAATAAAGAAAAGCACATAACACGATCCGCCTAACAATTGTCGTAGTCCCGCAATTTGCAATGCAGATGGAACATGTATCACAGCCTGCCTTGATGCTAACCATGTGGTGCCCCAAAAAAAGCAAACAATGGCCAAAGCAAAATAAGCTTTCGCTGTTCTTCCTTTTTTGTGAATGGTTAATGGATTGAGATAGGAGATGTAACGGAAAGCAAGGTTCAAGGAATTTTGTGCATCACTGGGAACAGGTTTTGGTATATTGTTGCCGTCGTTCATTCTACTATTGGACTTTACTTGGGTCGCACTCTTGTACGACCGGTAAATCTACTGAACATTACTCACCATTTATCACTGGCCACTCACGTTCCTAATGTTTGAAGTGCCTTACACCTGTCATCACCATAGCTAAATTGTTGGCAACAGCGTAATCAATGCTGTCCTTATCTCTAATAGAACCACCAGGTTGAATAAAAGCAGTAACGCCTGCCTCGTGTGCAATTTGAACCGAATCATTGAAGGGAAAGAATGCATCACTTGCCAGCACTGCACCATTCAAATCAAAATTGAATTGTTTTGCTTTTTCAATAGCTTGTCTTGTTGCATCAACACGACTGGTTTGTCCACAACCCTTACCAACCAATTGTTTATTCTTTATTAACGCAATCGCATTTGATTTAAGGTGTTTACAAACGATGTTCGCAAATATCAAATCTTCCTTCTCTCTCTCATCACTTTGTCTGCCGCCAACTTCTTCCCATTTTTCAAAATTGCCTGCATCTTTTCCTTGTTGCAATGTTCCATTTACCGCATTCTTGTAAATATTGGCAGCGATATTTGTGTTTTTTAATTGAAGCAAAATTCTATTCTTCTTCGATTTTAAAATTTGTAAAGCTTCTTCATCAAATGAAGGAGCGATCAAAACTTCAAAGAAAATTTCATTGATAGCTTGGGCTGTGGCCACATCAATTTTTGCATTACTTACTAACACGCCACCAAATGCACTTTCAGGATCGCCTGCCAATGCATACTTCCACGCTTCTGCAACTTCTTCCCTCATGGCAATACCACAAACATTAGTGTGTTTGATAATCGCAAATGTTGTTTGGTCAAATTCTTTGATCAATTCAATGGCTGCATCAATATCTACAAGATTGTTGTAAGAAATTTCTTTTCCATGCAATTGGCTAAAGCATTCATTCAGATCTCCATAAAACACTGCTTTTTGGTGTGGGTTTTCGCCATAACGCAAAACAGTTTCTTTACCTGCACCAATTACATTTATTGAATTTGCTTTGTTGAAGTAGTTATTGATGGCAATATCATAATCGGCAACTATTTGAAAAGCTTTTGCTGCAAAATCTCTTCTCTGATCAAGTGTCAAAGTACCATCCTGTGTCCGTAACAATTCTACAAGTTTCAAATAATCATCTTTGGAAGCAATGACTGCAACATCATTAAAGTTCTTTGCGGCTGCACGAATCATGGAGGGTCCGCCGATATCAATTTTTTCAATGATCAGTTTTTCATCAGTTGTGCTGGCAACTGTTTCCTGGAAAGGGTAGAGGTCAACAATAACAAGATCTATTACGGGAATTTGATAGTCCTTCATCTCCTGCAAATCCTGCGGATTATTTCTTCTTCCTAAAATCCCACCAAAAACAGACGGGTGAAGTGTTTTCACTCTTCCGCCTAAAATTGAAGGATAGGAGGTAAGATCTTCAACGGGTACCACTTCAATGTTGAGGTTTTCAATAAAATTTTGAGTGCCTCCGGTTGAGTAGATGGTTATTTCCTGGTTATGTAGTTCTCTAACAAGCGGTTCCAGTCCGTCTTTGTAAAAAACAGAAATAAGGGCTGATGTAATTTTCTTGCTCATGTGAAAAAATTAAAAGGCAGGCATTCGAAAGCGTGGCAAAGGTAAAGGCTATAAGTTCATGACAAAAGCGCCTTTTTCACTCACATCAAAACAGTGGATATTTAGTGAATCACAATCATGTTTCCAGAGTTTTGCTTTCCATTGAGGAACCGAGCCATCTATTACAATTTGATTGATCTCAAATGTTTTGAGGAGGTTGGAAATATAAAGTTTCGGGTTTTCGGAAAGAATCAAAACATCAATCTTTTGTTTGGGCTGAATAAGAACAAAATATTGTGTTGAATCAATGATAGCGATGTGTTTACTACAAAATTCAAAATCGTGGCAATTAATAGGTAGCGCCTGGTTTTGATTCATTCTGTGCAATACTCTGGAGGGTTGAATGTGGAAGTTCCTGATAAAGTCGTCATATAAAAGTGCGGAGTCACCAATAAAGTTGTAAGCTCGTCCATCTATTAGATCAATCGCTGTGTATTTTGGAACATTGTAAACAATAAGCTTCTTCTGACTATAGGCTTCGGTAAAAGAAAATGAACGCCATACTGTAAAAATTAATAATGAGCTTAAGGCAGTCCAAAGCGTCCATTTTCTTTTATCTATTAGCCAAAAACAAATTGCAACCGCAGCTATGGACAATAAAATTGTCTGAATGATATTGATTGAAAAGCCATTCCACAATGAGAAATATATTGATTCAATTCTTTCGATATAGGTATTCATACACCAGATCAGAGCCTTTGTTGCCACTCCTAAAAATTTTGCGACCGGATGCAGCCACGCCAACGCGCAGATAACGATTTCACCAAAGAGAATAATGCTGGAAAGCGGAACTGCAATAATATTTGTGAGTAAGAACAAAACAGGAAATTGATGAAAATGATAAAGACTGATTGGAGTTGTAAGAATTTGCGCCGCAATCGAAATCGCCATTGTCTTCCAGCCAAAGTCAAGAATTTTATTAGGGAAATAAAACCAATTATAAATAGGCCGGTAAAAAGTAACAATGCTTACAACAGCTGCATACGAAAGTTGGAAGCCGACATCCCAAAGCCAGAAAGGATTATGGGCTAATAATATAAATGCAGACAATGCCAAAGTGTTGTAGATAGAAGTTTTTTTAGACAGCGCTTCTCCAATTGCAATACAGGTAAACATTACCGCAGAACGTACAACAGAAGCTTGGGCTCCAGCCAATAATGTAAATAACCAAAGTCCCGACAGAATAAGGATGACGCGTAATAATTGTAAATGTTTTCTTCGAAGCGGTTTCGTAAGAAGTAGCAGTAGTCCATAAATTAGTGCCAGGTGCATTCCCGAAATAGCGATAATGTGAACAACACCTGTATTGGTATATGACTGCACCAGGTTTTTATCAAGATCGTCTTTATATCCGATCAACAAAGCTTCGGCAAGTCCCTGCTCTTTTTCTCCAACAACAAATTTTTGAAGCGTTGATACTACCCATCCTCGGCAACTGAAAATAAATGAATGAAACCAGTTTTGGTTTTCTGTTGGAAGGATTTCAAATTCTTTTTGTGAAAGGTTGATTTGATGAGTGATACCTTGAAACAGGCTGTATTGTTTGTAATCAAAGCCACCCGGATTACCTGCATTTTTTATTTCCTGTAACGATTTTTTGAAGATGACCTTTGATCCATAGCGAAGTTGCTTTAAGGAAGAATCTTTTTTAAAGTAAACAACGACATCTCCTTTTAAACTTTCAAACTTGTTTTCTGAATAAACACCATCTATGCTCGCCAAAGCCTTGAAAGAATTTGTTTTCTCAACAAGAGGTTCTTCGATTGTTATAACTGTGTAATTGCTGCCCGTGGAATAATTTCCAGTCCATTCTTTATTATTGCGGATATCGTGCAACCATACCAGTAAAGCTCCTGTAATACCAATCAACAGATTTATGGTAATGCCATTGACGTAACCAAATCTATATTTCCAAGTAACAGGTGTCAGAAAGTAAATGAGGGATAAGACAAAGCAGATGGAAAAAAGCACAATGAGAATGAAAAATGAAAACTGTAACTGCCATTGCAAACTGATTCCGGCAATTAACGCAAATAACAATCGTGTAAATGGAGCTTTGCTCCAGAAATAAGCAGTTAGCAAAGGCATACCAAAAGGTAGCAACACAGTTAAAGCCAAACAACCGTATTACTACGGTATTTTTAGCGATGGCGTTTCAGGTAAAAAATAAAATAGAAGATCACTAAAACAGCAGTCGCGGAAGTCGTAAAGAACGTAACACTGCTTCCTAAATTATCCCAAATAGCACCCGCGATAACGCTTGCAAGCAAAGCGCAAATGCTTTCGCAAGAAGTGTAAAAACCGATGGCCGTTGCTGTATTGGTAGTATGCGCCATGTTGGTGATCCATGCTTTGGAGACTCCCTCTGTCGCTGCCGCATAAATGCCGTAAATGAAAAAAGCCGAAAAGATCACGACGACTGAATTTGTAATTCCAAAGAGGAAGTACACAAGGGCAAACAAAATAAGGCCTCCGAAGAATACTTTTTTAATTCCGATCTTATCGGCGATTGCTCCCAAAGGATAGGAAGCAAGCGCAAACACCACATTGTATAAAATGTATGCGCCGATGGTTACCTGGTCGCTGCCCGTTACCTTTTTTGTTTTAAGGATGAGAAACAGATCAGAACTATTGAATAGCGCTAGGAACAATAATCCAACAACTAAGCGTTTATAGTCTGGCGAAGCGATCTTCCAGTATTTAAAAAAAGAGAAAAAATTTCCTTTGCCCAAAGTAGATGCCGGTTCTTTCTTTTCTTTCAATAAAAAAATCAAAGCAACGGAAATCAGCCCAGGAATAAATGCCAGAATGAAAATGGTTTTGTACTGATTTGGATAGAGGATGAGAAATAACAAAGCAAGTGTTGGTCCAATGGCTGCTCCAAGCGTATCCATGCCTCGATGAAACCCAAACACTCTGGCTTTTGTTTCTTTGGTAGCATTTTGAGAAAGCAAGGCATCTCTTGCCGCAGTTCGTAATCCTTTCCCTAAACGATCAACGGTTCTTGCAAAAAATATCCAGAGGGGATAAACAAAAACTGCCATCATGGGTTTGGAGATGGCGCTGAATGCATATCCCAGTTTTACAAAAGGCAATCTTAACCCTTTCTCATCACTTAGCTTTCCAAAATAACCTTTGCTTAATCCTGCGGTGAAATTGGCAACGCCTTCCAGTATTCCAATCAATAAAACTGAAAAACCGATTTCTTTTAAATAAACTGGAATAACAGGATACAACATTTCGCTTGCAACATCTGCAAACAAACTAACAAGGGAAAGAATGAGAACCGTACGGTTAATGATCTTCACGAGGCAAATGTAGCGATGTAAAACCTTTGAATTGTTTATGCAGCTTTGGGAGTGAAGAATCTTCCGATGTATGGGAAGCGTTGAAATTCTTTTCTCTCAACATTTACGATGAGCAATCCAAACAAACCAAGTAAAATTAAAGCTGCACCTCGATTGGCCCAGGCGCCCAAATCAAAGCGATTGAACAATTCGTAAACTCCATACAAAGCAACGCTGATAACAATATAAGCGACCAGTTTCTTCCAGGGATAAGGCACACGATAATTTTTTTGTCCCCACACGTACGATACCACCATCATGCTTCCATAACATAAAAATGTAGCCCATGCACAAGCCATGTAACCGAAACGCGGAATGAAAATATAATTGATGACAAGCGTAATGGTTGCACCTATTAAAGTTATCCATGCACCCGCCATTGTTCGGTTTGAAAGTTTATACCAAATTGATAAGTTGTAATAGATGCCAAGAAACATATTTGCCAGCAAAAGAATGGGAACAACTTTCAACCCGCTCCAATAATCTTTACCTACAAAATATTTCCAGATGTCAAGAAAAAGAACAACTACAAGGAACATAAAACAAATCACGATCACAAAAAACTTCATCACCCTTGCATAAATTTTTTGTGGTTGCTGCCCCTGCGCCTGTTTGAAAAAGAAAGGCTCGGCACCCATTCGAAAGGCTTGTATGAATAAGGTAATTAGAATAGATAACTTGTAGCAGGCGGCATAAATTCCAACTTCTGCCAACGCTTCTTTTGCTGTTGGCGCTGACGACCACCAACCGAGCATTACCCTGTCAAAAGTTTCATTGATCATTCCTGCAAAACCTGCAAGAATTAATGGAGAGGAATATAAAATGATTTCTTTCCAAAGCTTTCCGTTGAATTGCCATTTGAAAGAAAAAAAATCTTTCGATAGCAATAAAAATGTTGCGACTGATTGAACCAGGTTGGCTATGATTACATATCCAACTTTGTAGTTGGGATTATAAAATGCATGTATAAAGCTGTTCGGATTTTTTTCATACAGTCTTGGGCAAACGGACAAAAGAAAAAATACACAGGCAAGATTGATGATAATGCCTGCAATTCGAACAGAGGCAAATTTTATAGGCCGGCCTTCGTAACGCAATTTGGCAAAGGCAAGCGTTGTTAATGCATCAAAAGCAATGATCAAAGCACTAAGCGTAAAAAACTCCGGGTGCGATGGAATTCTTAAAAGATTTGCAAACTGCTGGTTGAATAAAATGAGTATAGCGGTAAGAATGGAAGTTGAAAAGATCAGTGAAATGGTTGCGGTATTGTAAACTTCTTCGTGTTGTTCCTTGGTTGTTGCATAACGGAAATAAGCCGTTTCCAGGCCGTAGGTAAAAATGACGTTCAGAAAAGGAATCGTTGCATAAAGAATACTCATCTCGCCATAGGCATTCGTTGCCATTTGGTAGGTGAGATAAGGCGTCAGCAAATAGTTGAGAAAACGTGCCGCAATAGAACTGGCTCCGTACCACAAAGTCTGTCCCGCTAATTTTTTAATGCCGCTCAATGGATATGGGTTTAAATCACACGAATTTAAGGCACGAATTACACGAATGAAAAAGATTGGGAAGTTTTCACAAATATGTTTGAAGCTTAAAATTGTCCGGGTCTGAGCCTTTTTCTTCCTTGTTTTATTTCAGATGAACGCTTTTTGGATTCCAGCCTATTTTCTTTTGATTGCCTTGATGGCTTTGTTGCTAGGCGGAGCTTTTTCTTTTTCAATGCGTCTGCAATTAACTTGTTTACTTTCCTGATTGCATCTTCTCTATTTTCTAATTGTGTTCGAAAGGTTTGCGATTTTACAACCAAATTTCCTTCCGAATTAATCCTATTAGATAGCTTTTCCGAAACAATCTGTTTTTGTTCATCGGAAAGAATTTGAGACGAGGCAATATTGAAATAAGCTATTACAGCGGTTTCAACTTTGTTCACGTTTTGACCCCCTTTGCCTCCGCTCCGTGTGGTTTGCAGTTGTATTTCAGATGAAACATCAATCATAAGAATGCAAAATGTAAAATTAAAAATGAAAAACGGCGTAAGTCTTTCAATTTTGCATTCAGTTATGAAAGCGGTTATTCAAAGAGTAAGCAAAGCCAATGTAAAAGTTGACGGAAAAATTTCAGGAGAAATTGGAGAAGGCCTTTTGGTCTTGTTAGGAATTGAAGATGCCGATACGGATGAAGACATTCAATGGCTCAGCAATAAAATTGTCAACCTTAGAGTTTTCAACGATGAAAATGGTGTGATGAATAAGTCGGTGGTGGATGTGAAAGGGAATATTTTATTGGTCAGTCAATTTACGTTGCATGCGTCAACGAAAAAGGGTAATCGTCCGAGCTATATCAAAGCCAGCAAACCAGATTTTGCTATTCCCATGTATCAAAAAATAATCAGCCAATTAGAAACTGATCTTGGCAAAAAAATTCAAACTGGCATTTTTGGTGCAGATATGAAAGTTGAATTATTGAATGATGGCCCGGTTACCATCATCATCGACACAAAAAATAAAGAATGAAAAAAGACATCGAGAGCCGAGAAGAGTTGGAAGATTTTTTATGGGCATTCTATAAAAAGGCCTTTGCGGATGAGCTGATCGGGAATTTTTTTACCGAAGTGGTTCCTTTGGACCTGGACACTCACGTTCCTGTTATTGCTAACTTCTGGGAGTCGGTTGCTTTCAATAAACCCAGTTATCGAAGAAATGTGATGGAGGTGCATCAACATATTCACCATCTTTCCAAAATCAAAAAAGAGCATCTTGATCGTTGGGTGAAAATATTCACTGAAACGCTTGATGAAAATTTCGAAGGTTCCAGGACTGAACTAATGAAACAAAGAGCCATGTCAATCGCAACTTTAATGGACATTAAACTGAATCATGAAGGCGTTGGAAAGCCTTGAACTTAATCAGTATTGACTACCCGTCACTTGCTAACGTCATCTTTCACCTCCCTTTAGCACCGATTTTTCTTAACTTCGCTGCCATTTTTTAAACAAGTTTAGGAGCCCAACATGGCCAATCGGTACAAAGAGTTTAAGCATCTGAACCTTCCTGCCATTGAAAAAGACATCCTGGAACGCTGGGAGCAGGAAAAAGCTTTTGAAAAGAGTGTTGAATTAAGGGAAGGAGCGCAGCCGTTCGTGTTTTACGAGGGGCCTCCAAGCGCCAATGGTATGCCCGGCATTCACCACGTAATGGCAAGGGCTTTAAAGGATCTAGTTTGCCGCTACAAAACCATGCAAGGTTTTAAAGTTGAGCGAAAAGGCGGATGGGATACGCATGGACTGCCGATTGAACTTGGTGTTGAGAAAGAATTGGGAATCACCAAAGAAGATATTGGAAAGAAAATTTCTGTTGCCGAATACAATCAAAAATGCCGCGAAGCTGTTTTACGATACAAAGGACAATGGGATGAGCTGACAAAGAAGATTGGTTACTGGGTTGATTTAAATGATCCTTACATCACGTTTACTAATGAATATATCGAAACACTTTGGTGGTGTTTGAAGCAACTTTATAACAAGGGACTTCTTTACAAAAGTGTTTCTATTCAGCCGTATTCACCTGCAGCGGGAACGGGGTTAAGCTCACATGAACTGAACCAGCCTGGTACTTACAGAAATGTAAAAGACACCAGTGCCATTGCCATGTTTAAGGCAGTGAAAGATGGTCGTTCGAAATTTTTATTTGATGCTGCTGGTGTTGATGAAGTGTTTTATTTGGCATGGACGACAACTCCATGGACGCTTCCCTCGAACCTTGGACTGACGGTTGGACCAAACATTGATTATGTATTGGTGAAGACTTTCAATCCCTATACACATCTTCCGATAAATGTTGTTCTTGCAAAATCAACTTTGTCACATTATTTCAAACCAGAAGGAGAGAATGGCGATTTTGAGAACTATACCGGAGAACAAAAACTTCTTCCCTGGGAAATATTGGCTGACTTCAAAGGCAAGGATTTGGAAGGTTTGGAATATGAACAACTCATGCCTTATGAAGCTAATGCCCGGGAAGCGATAAAAGCAATCACTCCCGACGCAAAACCTTTCCGTTTGTTGGTTGGAGATTTTGTAACGACTGAAGATGGTACAGGTATTGTTCACACGGCTCCTGCATTCGGTGCGGATGACTTTAGAGTTGGCATGAAATATAACATCGGTATCCTGACTTTAGTAGATAAAGAAGGAAAATTTGTCGACGGTCTTGGAGAATTTTCTAATCGCTATATAAAAGACTATAAGGACGAAAAAGATTACGTTGATGTCAACGTTGACATTTCCGTAAAACTCAAAAAAGAGAACAGGGCTTTCAGAGTTGAGAAATACGAACACAGCTATCCGCATTGCTGGAGAACGGACAAACCAGTGGTTTACTATCCTCTTGATGCATGGTTCATAAAAACAACTGCCTTGCGTGAAAGAATGGTTGAGTTGAACAAGACAATCAACTGGAAACCTGAATCAACTGGAACTGGACGTTTTGGAAACTGGCTCGAAAATATGGTTGATTGGAATTTAAGTCGTAGCCGTTTTTGGGGAACGCCCCTGCCGGTTTGGAGAACAGAAGATGGAAGCGAAGAAAAATGTATTGGTTCCATTGAAGAATTAAATACTGAAATCAGGAAAGCAAGTGAAGTTTTAGGCGGAGACGTAAACAAACACTATCTGCACGATGGAATTTTGGATTTGCACAAGCCTTATGTTGATGAAGTAATCCTGGTTTCCGATTCCGGCAAGCCCATGCGCCGTGAGCCAGACTTGATTGATGTTTGGTTTGATAGCGGAGCCATGCCTTATGCACAATGGCATTTTCCTTTTGAAAGGAAAGATGTTTTTGAAAGAAATTTCCCTGCGGATTTCATTGCAGAAGGCGTTGACCAAACACGTGGTTGGTTCTATACGCTCCATGCTTTGGCTGTAATGCTTTTTGATTCCGTTGCTTACAAAACCTGTGTGTCGAACGGTCTAGTACTGGATAAGAACGGAAACAAAATGAGTAAGCGTCTTGGAAATGCTGTTGATCCGTTTGAAACGATCCAAAAATTTGGGGCAGACGCAACAAGGTGGTACATGATCACCAACGCATCTCCGTGGGATAATTTGAAATTTGATATTGAAGGTGTAAAAGAAGTTCAACGCAAATTCTTTGGTACTCTTTATAATACCTATCAGTTCTTTGCTCTGTACGCAAACGTTGATGGATTTGCTTTTAAAGAGGAATACATCCCCGTTGATCAAAGACCGGAAATTGACCGCTGGATATTGTCTTCCCTGCAAACCCTGGTTAAAAATGCAACAGCAGCTTTTGAGGATTACGAGCCTACGCAAGCGGGAAGATTAATTGAAGATTTTGTTGATGAACATTTGAGTAACTGGTACGTTCGTCTTTGTCGCCGCCGCTTTTGGAAGGGTGAATATGAACAAGATAAAATAGCTGCTTATCAAACTTTGTATGAATGTTTGGAAACCGTAGTTCGATTAATGGCGCCGATTTCTCCTTTCTTTGGTGACGAGATATTTGTGAATTTGAATGCTGTGACCGGGAAACATCAAGAAGCATCTGTTCACCATATTTTTTATCCTAAAGTAAAAGAAGAGCTCATCAATACTGGGCTTGAAGAAAGAATGCAGTTAGCCCAGGACGCTTCGTCCCTCGTTCTTTCTTTGAGAAAAAAAGCCAATGTCAAGGTTCGCCAGCCGTTACAAAAGGTTTTGATACCAGTTCTAAGCCCGGGCATGGAACAACAGTTGCAAAAAGTAGAAGACCTCATCAAGGCAGAAGTGAACGTGAAGGAAATCGAATATCTAACCGATACGGAAGGTTTCATAAAGAAGAAGATCAAACCAAACTTCCAGGCACTGGGAAAAAAGCTTGGACCAAGGATGAAAGCGATCTCTCAGGCACTTTCAAATTTTTCTCAACACGAAATTTCTTTATTTGAAAAAGATGGCAGATATTCAATCCCCGTTGGTGATGAGGCTGTTGAGTTGATATTGAGTGATATCGAAATCAGTAGCGAAGATATACCGGGCTGGACAGTAGCGAGTAAAGGTCAGTTAACTGTGGCATTGGATATAAATGTAACACCGGAACTGGTTCAAGAAGGTGATGCAAGGGAGTTTGTTAATCGCATCCAGAAGATAAGAAAGGAAAGTGGCTTTGACGTAACGGACCGAATTGAGGTGAAAGTGGCTGCCAATAATGGTATCAGCCAATCTTTGGCTAAGTTTAATGACTATATTTGCGCGGAAATTCTGGCAGATAAGCTGGAACTGACAACACAAATTGACGACGGCACAGAGATAGAGGTTAATGACAACCCTTTGAAGGTCATCGTCTTAAAAAAGGGCTAACAATTGTATGGCTACAAAAAAGCAATTACCCAAAAAGGCTGCAAAGGCAGCCAAACCCGTAAAAAAAGCTGTCGCAAAAAAGCCAGCAGCTAAAAAAGCTGCAAAGCCGGCAGCAAAAAAGCCTGTCTCAAAGAAAGCAGCACCTGCTAAAAAAACGGTAAAAAAGGCAGCATCACCGAAAAAAGTGGCCAAACAGGCTAAGCCCGTAAGTAAAACGGTATCAGTAGCCAAAAAGCCTGTATCACCTGTAAAAAAATCTGTCCCCCTTAAGGCTAAACAGGCTGTAGAGCCTGTAAAGAAATCGGCTGTTGCCGCTCCAACTCATCATGAAGTAAAGCCGGCAATTAAGCCATTAGTGAAGACGGTTCCCAAAAACGAACCGCCAAAAAAGATCGTAATTCCAAAAACGTCAACCACAAAAGCAGTTAAGTACGATCCGGATTTTACAAAATCAGTATTAGATTCACCACAACAAGAGCAAACCGGCCCTACTATGAGGTATTCAGATGCAGAACTTGCGGAATTTAAAGAGCTAATCCTTAGAAAATTAGAAACAGCAAAGAAAGAGCTTGCCTATTTGCAGGGCTTAATCACCCGCAAAGATGAAGGCGGGGACATGGAAGATGGCAGATATATGACTATGGAAGATGGAAGCATGAGCATGGAAAGAGAACAGTTAAGCCAGATGGCAAGCCGTCAAATTACTTTCATTGATCATTTGGAAAAGGCAATGATGAGAATCGAGAACAAGACTTACGGAATTTGCCGTGTAACCGGTAAATTGATCGATAAGGCTCGTCTTCGTGCAGTGCCTCACGCCACATTGAGCATTGAAGCCAAGCAAATGATGAACAAATAATTTTATTTTCTTAAAGGATAAAGTCTTGCAGCAATGCGGGACTTTTTATTTTAAGCTATACTCACTGTTTTATCAGGATGCATTGAGGCATCTATATCTTTACAGCAGAATTTTTATCAATGACGATTCAATTCAATTACGACAAGGGCCAGGTTTTACAAGCGTTGAGGTATCATTTTCTCAGCAAAAGGGAAATACGAATTATGATCATTTTGGTGAACGTATTTGCATTAGCTTCTGCAGCACTTTTCTATTTTAAAAAGATATTGCCTCTTGCTTTTATAGTAGGTTCTTTTCTATGGTTTGTCCTGATGATCAGTTTCTGGTTCATACTGCCCGGAATGGTTTACAGGAGAGCAGCAACTTTCCAGGATCATTTTATTATGCATTTTGATGAAAACTCTTTTTCTGTAGGAAATGAAAGAGGTTCACGTTCATGGCCTTGGACAGCACTGACCGAATTTTTAGAAACTCCTTATTTTTTCCACTTGTACTTTGATAGCAGATCTTTCTTTCTTGTGCCAAAAAGTGCATTTGCGAATAGCGATGAAGTTTATCAACTGAGGCATTTGATGCAGGAAAAAATTCCTTCAAAGCGCAAGTAATTATAAGCCTTTAACCAAGGCAATGTTATGAGTTGAAGAACTTACTAATTCAAGATTGACGGTTCACCATTCACAATCACAATTCTTTTTCCATCACAACATGCGGGATCGTAATTTCTTTAAATTCTTCACCAATTTTCCTGTAGCCCATTTTCTCGTAGAACCCGGAAGCATGTTTACGGGCATGCATAGTGATTTTTTTGTAACCCCTGTCCCTCGCAAGATTTTCGGCAAACTGCATTAAAGCCTTTCCTATCCCTTTTCCTTGCAAATCATTCATTACAGCCATTTGCCTGAGACGGACAGTTTGAGGGTCCTCTTCAATCAACATACAGCATCCCAACATCCGCTCATCTTCATATGCCACAATATGTAAATTGTTCTTCTCCTTCTCCAATTCCTCTTTGGTGAAAGTAAGGCCAAGGGGTTTGCGCAATATCTCGTCACGCAATTTTACCATTTGCTCGTATTCAGCAGTGCCATGATCTATGATTTTCAATGCCATTGATGATGCGTTGAGTGGTTCAATTTACAAATATCCGTTCAGGCTGCAAATTGCAAGTTTTATGCGAAACTTCGGTTTCATGAAAAACAATTTTGAAAGAGAAAGGCAAAAATTTATTTAATTCAAAAACTTCTATTTTTGCACCACTATAACCAAACTTTTACAAAATGTCAGACATTGCAGCAAGAGTAAAAAAGATCATAGTTGACAAATTAGGCGTTGACGAAGCGGAAGTAACTAATGAAGCTTCTTTCACCAATGATTTGGGTGCCGACTCTTTAGACACAGTAGAATTGATCATGGAATTTGAAAAAGAATTCAACATTTCTATTCCCGACGAGCAAGCTGAAACCATTACCACTGTTGGCCAGGCTGTTTCGTATCTTGAAGAACATGCCAAATAACAAAACTGATCGTGTCCCGCAATAGTGGGAAGTATAGACACCCGCCTTCCGTTTGCATTCGCATCGTTGAAGGCGGTTTTATCTTACACAAAATTCTTCCGCAGGCCTTATGCAATTAAAACGAGTTGTTATTACAGGAATGGGTGCTATTACACCGTTGGGAAATTCAATAACTGAATATTGGAATAATTTACGTAATGGTGTAAGCGGCTGCGACTTCATCACCAATTTTGACGCATCTAAATTCAAAACAAGGTTTGCCTGCGAAATCAAGAACTTCGACCCTACCAATTTTTTAGATAAGAAGGAAGCAAGAAAAATTGACCGCTTTACTCAAACCGCTTTAGTTGCCAGCGACCAGGCTGTACAGGATGCGGGGATTGATAAAACCAATGTAAATGTTGACCGTGTTGGTGTAGTGTTTGCTAGTGGCATTGGTGGATTGATCACATTCCAGGAAGAGGTTACCAACTTTGCAAAGGGTGATGGCACGCCGCGATTCAATCCCTTCTTTATTCCAAAAATGATTTTGGACATTGCTGCAGGTCATATTTCAATGCGTCATGGTTTTAGAGGACCAAACTTTGCTGTTGTTAGCGCATGTGCATCTTCTACAAATGCAATGATGGAAGCTTTCAACTTAATTAGATTAGGCAAGGCCGATATCATTGTAACAGGTGGAGCAGAAAGTGTTGTTAGCGAAGCCGGTGTTGGTGGATTTAATGCAATGAAAGCATTGAGTGAAAGAAATGATGATCCTAAAACAGCGTCACGGCCCTATGATAAAGACCGTGATGGCTTTGTTATGGGAGAAGCTGCTGGCGTTGTGATTTTTGAAGAATATGAACATGCCATAAAAAGAGGAGCAAAGATTTATTGCGAAGTAGCAGGTGGCGGCGCTACTGCTGATGCACATCATATAACCGCACCTCATCCTGAAGGGCTGGGTGCAAAGAACGTAATGCTGCAGGCCTTAGATGATGCAGGTATGCAAACAACCGATATTGATTACATCAATACACATGGAACTTCCACACCTCTTGGCGATATTGCAGAAGTGAAAGCAATACTTGATGTTTTTGGTGAGCATGCATACAGCTTGAATATCAGTTCAACTAAATCGATGACAGGGCATTGTTTGGGTGCTGCAGGTGTTATTGAAGGTATTGCGTGTATTATGGCTGTACAAAATGATATTGTACCACCAACGATCAATCATTTTACTGACGATCCTGAACTGGATCCAAAACTGAATTTTACTTTCCACGAAGCACAGAAAAGAACAGTGAATGCAGCATTAAGCAACACCTTTGGTTTTGGAGGACATAATGCCTGCATGATCTTTAAAAAGTACTCATCGTAGTTATTTCAATTTTCATCCCTGCGGAAAAATTTGTAGTTTACAATCTGTGGATTTTTTAAAATCGTTCTATAAAAAACATTCCGATCCTTCTTTCAAAAAACAGTTGAAAGGTGTGTTAGGTTACACGCCGGGAAATGCTTCTTTATATCGAACCGCTTTAACCCATCGCTCCGTAAAAGATACCATCGAAGAAAACAATGAGCGTCTTGAATATTTAGGCGATGCTATTTTAAGTGCGTTGGCCGCTGATTATTTATTCAAACGTTATCCCTACAAAGAGGAAGGCTTTCTTACCGAAATGCGAAGCAAAATGGTAAACCGCCAGCAGCTAAATGATATTGCTGTAAAAATGGGGTTGAAAAAAATTACTGTTTATAATAAATCAGATGCTTCATTAAAAACCAGCCAGATTTTTGGCAATACACTGGAGGCATTGGTGGGCGCTATTTATCTCGATAAAGGTTTTAAGAAGACTGCTAAGTGGGTAAATGAGCGAATCATAATGCCACACATGTTTATTGAAGACCTGGAAAATCTTGAGATCAATCATAAAAACAAACTCTATGGCTGGGCTAATAAAAACGGTAAGCAGCTGGAGTTTGAAACGCTTAATGAACAAATGGAAAACGGGAGAAGACTTTTTACCATTGGAGCGGTCATAAACGGAAAAGTGATTGCACAAGGCAAAGCGTTTAATAAAAAAGATGCCTCACAAATTGCTGCTCAATTAGCGGTTGAAAAATTAGGGATAGTAAACTCCGATTCTCCTTCTGATGTTGCCTAAGCTTAGCCTTAAAGCAATGCCCGCACTTCCCAACTTTAGCTGACATCCAAAAAATTACCTGTGGTAACTATGAAGAAACCTAAAAGGGTGTTTTGTATCTGTTACTAAGTAATTTATTTACTCCTTGTTTTAAGATTATTAAGCGCTTTTCTTAGTAAAATTCTGAACCGGTATGGTGTAATCACCTATGCTGATAAAAGAAAACAGGCCGTTTTCCATTTTTTTCTAAAATTTTTTTCTCTCTATTCTTGTCTCTCTCCCTCTAATCACCAATTAGTTACATCTTAACTTTAAAACTAGATGTGGTTTTCCGCATTTTGCTAAGTAAAACTACTTGCATCTGAAAAAAATGCATTATAGTTTTGCTTCTGCTAAACAGAATCAGTAAGCGGAATTCCTTAGAAAACATTAACTGGTTTATTTAGCAACCCTAAAAAAACAAATAAGGTTCCGTACCATGAAACAATTCTACTTCCTCATTTTATCTGTCGTTTTATTCAAGGGTTCATTTTCAGCTCCTGTAACAACAGCTTCTTCTAATGGTTATCGGAATTCATCGTCCACATGGAATTTAAATAGATTACCGCAGGTTGTAATTCCCGTAGGTAAAACAGTAACTATTAGCGATGACAAAGTCTTTAAAGGGTTTGTTTATGTCAAAGTTTACGGGCTTCTTAAATTCCAAAACAATAATTCCATTCTAGGCATTGATGCGCCCTCTATTATCAAGGTGTTTAACAGAGGAGAAATAGTAGGTGGTGGTTCCGCTTCTCAAAAAATAAGGATGGTAACTGATAAAAGCATTTCTGCGAAAGTTGTTTACTACCACATTAAGGAAGTTGGTGTGGACAGAAAGAATTCAAGCACAACTATAAAATCAATCAAGACAAATATTAATTATACATACGCTGATATTAAAATCGCTTCTGTTCAAAATAAAGTATTGCTGCAATTTCCTAAGGAAATAAAAGGGAGAATGGTAGTGCGGTCTGTTTCAATGAATGGAGTTGATCAGCAAACTGTGAACAATGCTTTAGGCCGGGTGGTTTTAAATTCTAAAGTAAAAGGCAACTATGTCATTTCCGTAAGGCCAGGATCTTAATACTGCAGAGCAGGTGATTTTATAAATCTTCAATATCAGAGAAGCCAAAGGTTAAAGCCAATCCTCTTCATTCACGACAAGAAAAAGGATGAAGATCTCGGAACAAAAAAAATTGACTCAGACAAAAAATATTAACTCGAACGGACAGACCTAATCAGTGAAAGTATGTTAACTCGTTTTTTTAGGCGTTGAGGAATAGACCCGGGGTTTCTACCCTGGGTATTATTTTTATAGCCTGTTCAAAGTCGGGAGGTTTGTTGACTATTTTTTCTCCTGGCAGAGTTCTACTAAAATGCTATTTGTGGATTTTGGATGCAGGAAACAAACCAGTTTATTGTCTGCGCCATTCTTGGGTTGTTCATTTAACAAAATAAAACCCTCAGATTTCAGACGGTCCATTTCGGCATAAATGTCTTCCACATCAAATGCAATATGATGAATGCCTTCGCCTTTTTTATCAATGTATTTACGGATCAATCCATCTTCCGTTGTAGATTCAAGCAGTTCAATTTTAGTTTCTCCTTTTTTAAAGAAAGCAGTGTTTACGTTTTCACTTGATACTTCCTCAGTTTTGTAACAAGATGCGTTTAAAAATTTTTCAAATAAAGGAACGGATTGTTCCAGTGACTTCACGGCAATACCAATGTGTTCAATTTTAGTCATCATGATTCGTTTAGAATTTGTAAAATTAGCTTCATAAATTCGTAGCATCTCAATTACTGCCTGCAATTGAGGTAAATTTGTGAGTTGAAATAAATCGATGTTGCACCTTCCAATTTATCTGGATTATAATTCTACAACCCCTTGCGATGAAAAGGTAGTGGAAGCAATGTTGCCTTATTTTACACAGAATTTTGGAAATGCAGCCAGCAAAACACATTCGTTTGGCTGGTATGCCGAAGAAGCAGTTGAATTTGCACGTGAACAAGTTGCTGATTTAATTGCTGCAGAAAAAAATGAAATTGTTTTTACATCAGGTGCCACTGAAGCAATCAATCTTGCCTTGAAAGGCATTGTGGAAACTTATTCATCAAAAGGAAATCACATCATCACTTCTAACATTGAGCACAAGGCCGTCTTGGATACATGCAAACATCTGGAGAGGCAAGGTGTTGAAATAACTTATCTGCCCGTAAATACGGAAGGTTTAATTTCTGCTCAACAAATAGAAGAAGCCATTCGTCCAAACACAATTTTGATTGCAATCATGTATGCCAATAATGAAATCGGGACAAGAAATCCTGTTCGTGAAATTGGTGCCGTTGCAAGAAAGCACAGTGTGTTATTTTTTACAGATGCAACACAGGCCATCAGCAAAATAGCTGTTAATGTGAATGATGATAACATCGACATCATGGCTTTTTCTTCTCATAAAATTTATGGACCCAAAGGTGTTGGTGCTTTGTATGTAAGAAGAAAGAATCCGAGAGTAAAATTGATAGCGCAAATAGACGGGGGCGGCCATGAACGCGGAATGCGAAGCGGTACTTTAAATGTTCCCGGTATTGTTGGTTTTGGTAAGGCGGCAGAACTATGCAAAAACGAAATAAAAAGCGATTTGCATGCAGCAATAAAGCTTCGGGACAAATTGGAAAACGCTTTATTGAATTTGAATGAAGTTTATGTTAATGGAAGTAAAGAGTTTCGTTTGCCAAACGTCACCAATCTTTCATTCAAAAACGTAGAAGGGCAGGCATTGATGATGAATATCAATAAAGAAATTGCAGTATCATCCGGCTCTGCATGCACTTCTGCTTCGCTGGAACCATCTTATGTTTTGAAAGCATTGGGCCTGGATGATGAATTGGCACATAGTTCGATACGGTTTAGTTTAGGAAGATTTACAACTGAAGCAGAAATTGATTTCACCATTCAACAGGTTTCAAAAGCAGTGACGCAATTAAGAGCTATGAATCCTGTTGAAACTTATAATAATAATTAAAACAGATTTTATGATAGCAATGGATAATGCCATTCATGTAACTGATAAAGCAAAAGAGAGAATTAAGGCTTTGATGAATGAATCGAATTATGATGAAAATTATTTTTTGCGGGTAAGTGTGGTTGGTGGAGGTTGCTCAGGCCTTAGCTACAAAATGGATTTTGACAAAGAGCTAAAGCTGGCCGACCAGGTTTTTGAAGACAACGGCGTGAAAGTAGTCACCGATCTAAAAAGTTTTTTGTACCTCGTTAACACAACGCTTGATTTTTCGGACGGATTGAATGGTAAAGGTTTCCAATTTAATAACCCTAATGCAAGCCGTACCTGCTCCTGCGGAGAAAGCTTTGCGGTTTAAGAAAGGTTAAATCATTTTGAATCCCGCTTTGCGGGATTTTTTCATTTCCAACGATTGATTAGTTATTTTGCACCGCTGTAATTTTTAAATCAGATTCCTCTAGATGTGGCCAATTTGTAAAAAAGAGCTCAGGCAGTTTTTCAGTAATCTTACAGGTTATATAGCCATCATTGTTTTTTTATTGGTGAATGGATTGGTGTTATTTGTTTTTCGAAACAACATTCTTGAATATGGGTACGCTACACTCGACCAGTTTTTTTCATTCGCACCTTGGATACTTTTGTTTTTGATTTCGGCTATTACTATGCGCAGCTTTTCTGATGAATTTAAAAGCGGCACATTTGAGATATTGCAAACAAGGCCTATTAGCAGCTGGCAAATTGTAAATGGAAAATTTTGGGGAAGCCTTATCGTAGCCATCATTGCTTTAGCACCAACACTAGTTTACTATTTTACCGTTAATAATCTGGCATCGACGTCCGGCATTGACTCCGGTGCCGCCGTCGGATCTTATTTAGGCCTACTACTCTTAACTGCCGTATTTACTTCGATAGGAATTTGCGTCAGCAGTTTTACAACGAATTCCGTTGTGGCCTTCATCATTAGCTTGATAGCATGCATACTTTTTTATTACGGTTTCACTGCTATCAGTCAACTGCCTGTTTTTAAGAACGGAGCAGATTATTACATCGAAATGCTTGGAATTAATTTCCATTATCAAAGCATTAGCAGGGGCGTAATTGATACACGAGACCTGGTGTATTTTCTTAGCTTGATTGCTTTCTTTTTATTGCTCACCAAACAAAACTTAGGAAGACGATAAAATGAACAAAAGGAAAAATACAGTTTGGTGGATTGGGCTGATTGTTGGATTAGGTCTCATAAATCTTCTTGCGTCATTCGTTCATCAGCGATTTGACCTTACAGAAGAAAAAAGATATTCCTTAAGTAAGGAGACAAAACATCTTCTGCTGGATTTACGTCAGCCTGTTAAAATTGAAGTTTTTTTAAAAGGCGATTACCCAGCAGGTTTCAAAAAATTAGCAAACGGCGTAAGAGAATTTTTGCAGGAATGTAAAGAGTACGGGAAGGGTAATTTGCAATATGAATTCACAGATCCTTTAAAAGGATTGAGCGATTCTTCTGCACAGTACTTGATGGATTCTATCAATTACTACTATGAGATTCCTGCCTTCATGTTGCAGGCACCAAGTAAAGTCGGAGATGAGCAGACGCAGAAAATGGTGATACCGGGCGCAATCATTCACTATGCTGATACATCAATTGGAGTTAATTTATTAAGAGGAGAAAAATCTTTCGGAACAGAGCCTGAGCAACTTGCAGCATTGTACAATAATGTCGAGGCTTCAATGGAATACAAGTTTGCAAGTGCAATTCAAAAAATAACGCTGGAGGAAAAACCTAAAGTAGGATATGCACTGGGCAATGGAGAAGGATGGGGCTATAATGTAGATGACGCCATAAGAACGCTATTTAAAAACTACAGGCTTGACACAGTAAACATTAGAACTTCTCTGCTGATACCACAATACGATGCATTGGTTGTACTAAAGCCAACAATTGCTTTTTCTGATGCTGATAAAATCAAAATCGATCAGTATGTGATGCATGGAGGAAAAGTTTTCTGGATGATCGATAACATGTATGCTGAATTTGATAGCTTGTACAAATCACAAGGCTTTATTGCGTTCGATAGAGCTTTGAACCTCGAAGATCTTTTATTCAATTATGGTGTAAGAATAAATCAAAGCCTGCTACAGGATATGCAGGCAGATCAGCTTCCGCAGATCAGTACAAACGGATCCAATCAAAGTCGTTTGGTAGATTGGCCATTCTTTCCTGTAGTGAATGGCACAAACCATCCGATCAGTAAAAATTTGGATGGAGTAAGATTAATGTTTCCAACAACAATCGATACAGTTGAGGCGGAAGGCATCAGGAAAACTTATCTTCTCCAATCATCTTCTAACGCAAGAGTTTTGGATGCGCCTGCAAAGATTGATTTCGAATTTTTACAGATCGCTCCTAATGTAAAGCAATTTCAAAAAAAGAATGTACCGGTTAGTGTTTTGCTTGAAGGAAAGTTTAATTCGTTATATGCAGGAAGAATTCCCAAAGCTGTAAAGGATTCCATGTCAGCTTCCGGCTATCATTTTTTAAACAATAATGCAGCAGACAATAAAATGATTTTAGTTGCTGACGGTGATCTGGCAATAAATCCATACAGTGCCAATACAGGACCATTACCAATGGGCACCAATGTTTTCACCCGATATACTTATGCGAATAAAGAGTTCTTTTTAAACTGCCTTGATTATTTAGTGAATCCAACTGATATCTTAAAAACAAGATCGAAGCAATTTGCCCTTCGCTTGCTTGACCCTAAAAGAGCAAACGAAGAAAAAACGCAGTGGCAACTCGTCAATATTGCGCTGCCCATCATACTCATCATTATTTTTGGAGTCATCTATCAGCAATTTCGTCGTTACCGTTTTACAGGCAAGGCCTGATGAATCATCCTTAGCTATCTTTGTCCATCAAGCAAGGAACTATGTCGGTAGCAACGGTAACTTACCTGGTTTTTGGAATTGTGATCTTAATTGCAGTAGTGCTGGACCTCGGTTTGCTTAGTAAGCGTTCTGCTGAAATCAGTATTAAAAAAGCATTGGTCCAAACTGCGCTTTGGGTTTCTCTGGCTTTTGGCTTTTTTGTGTTTTTATGGTTTTACGATGGACAGGTGCCTGCACTTGAATATATCAGTGCTTATCTCATGGAGTGGAGTCTTAGCATCGATAACATTTTTGTCTTCATCCTCATTTTTACTTTTTTTAAGATCCACTCCGATCATGTTGCAAGAGCATTACTGATTGGCATTTTGATGGCGATTGTTTTCCGGATTATTTTTATATCGATAGGAGTAGTATTAGTAGATCGATTTCATTGGATACTTTACATCTTTGGAGTGTTTCTTATTTACACCGGGATAAAGATATTTACGGTAAAGCATGATGATGAATACGATCCTGGTAAAAACCCGGTATATAAATTACTGAATAAAATACTTCCGATCTATCACCATGATGTGAGTGGAAAGATGGTAGTTCGCCGCAACGGTAAAAGATTTTACACCAATATGTTTCTTGTTGTAGTTCTTTTGGCAACTACAGATATTGTATTTGCATTGGATAGCATACCTGCCGTATTTGCCATCGTAACAGAGTCGCCCAATAAACAACTTATCATTTACACAAGTAATATTTTTGCAGTGCTGGGCTTGCGATCTCTTTTCTTTTTATTGAAAGGCGCTGTCAATAAGTTTTCTTTTCTTCAACAGGGAATTGCAGTTGTGCTGATTTTTATTGGGCTAAAAATGCTTGTTGAGATCTTCGACATAAAAGTGCCGGTCTATATTTCTTTACTTGTAATTGTTTTATGTCTGGGAGGTTCGATACTGTATTCCATTCAGGCTAACGAAAATGACGAAGAATAATATGGCTTATTTCATTCAAACAATCTGCTCTGTTGTGAAAGGAGAATTTCTTACTCAATATTCTGATGATAAAATTGAGAATCTCGTTTACGATAGCCGCCGAATTTTGCAACCGGCATCTTCGTTATTTTTCGCGATCAAAACCGAATATAATGATGGCCATAAATATCTAAGCGGCGCCTATAAAAGAGGCGTTCGAAATTTTATTGTAAACAAACATCCAAAAGATAAACTTGCTGGCTCAAACATTATTCTCGTCGAAAGCAGCTTAGCAGCTTTGCAGGAACTGGCAAGTTTCCATCGTGATCATTTTTCTTTTCCTGTTATTGGAATTACGGGAAGCAACGGGAAAACGATTGTAAAAGAATGGCTCAATCATTTGCTTGAAGAAGATTACAAAACTGTAAGAAGTCCTAAAAGTTTTAATTCGCAAATTGGTGTTCCGTTAAGTGTGTGGCAGATGAATGAGCAACATACACTTGCAATTTTCGAAGCGGGTATTTCTAACCCCGGCGAGATGGAATTGTTGGAAAATATCATTCAACCTACAATTGGAGTGCTTACCAATATTGGCGAAGCACACAGTGAAGGCTTCCTCGATAATTCGCATAAACTTGCCGAAAAACTTTTGCTATTCAAAAACTGCCCCCTTTTAATTGCAAGAAACAAAGACATTGGCGGAAAAAAAGAACTCGTTGAAAAAGATACCACTCTTCTCACATGGGGAAGCGCTGAAAGCAATGCGTTCGTTTTAAGTGCTGTTGAAAAACAAAAAGATAAAACGGGAATCACGCTCACCTATCAATCTTCAGCAAATACATTTCTTGTTCCGTTTGTTGATGACGCTTCTGTTGAAAATGCAATTACCTGTTGTTGTGTTTTGCTAACCCTTGGTTACAAAGCGGAAGTGATTAAAGAGAGGATAGCGAAGCTTCACGCTATTGACATGCGCCTTCAATTAAAACATGGCATTAATGATACCTTACTGATTAATGACAGTTATAGTGCTGATGTTACTTCATTAAAAATTGCACTGGATTTTCTGAAGCAACAAAGTTCGGGTTTGAAAAGAACAGTGATTTTGTCTGAATTTGTCCAAAGTGGTCAACCGGATGAAGAACTTTATGCGGCGATTGCAACTCTTTTGAACAATTATGAAATAAAAAAGGTTGTCGCTATAGGAGAAAGGGTTATTGAACAGCTTCGAAAGAGTTTATCTCCGTCAATTCGTCTTCTGGATTATGCTTCAACTGAGGATTTTGTCAACGATTTCAAAAGTTCTCAATTCTTTCGCGAAATAGTCTTAATTAAAGGTGCAAGAAAATTCGAATTCGAACGAATAGCAAAGCTGTTTGAAAAAAAAATGCATCAAACGGTTTTGCAAATTGATTTGAATGCGCTTGCACACAATGTAAAAGAATATCAAAAACTGCTTCAGCCATCAACAAAAATTATGGCAATGGTGAAAGCATTTTCTTATGGCAGCGGTGGTGCTGAAATTGCCAGTGTGCTTCAATTTCACAATGTTGATTACCTGGGCTTGGCTTATGCAGATGAAGGCGTTGAGTTAGTAAAGGCAGGCATCAATTTGCCCATTATGGTAATGAATGCCGAAGAGTCTTCATTTCAATCCATTGTCGATTATAACCTTCAACCAGTAATTTATTCTTTCAATCTCCTGCAAAAGTTTGAAGACTATTTAAAAGAACAAGGCGTTAAATCGTTCCCTGTACATCTTGAAGTTGAAACGGGAATGAATCGCCTTGGGTTTCTTTTGGATGCAGTGGAAGAGTTAGCAGAGCATTTTGCTTCATCTCCACTTCAAATTCAATCGGTATTCAGCCATCTTGCTGCAAGCGAAGATCCATCGCAAGATGATTTTACAAATCAGCAGGCAGAGTTATTTAATAGGGCTATCCAGATCATTCAGCGGTACGTAAATTATCCTTTCTTAAAGCATATTTCAAACTCAGCAGCTATTGTTCGTCACCCCCAATTACAAATGGACATGGTGCGATTGGGAATTGGTTTATATGGAATCGAAATAGACAATGATAATTTGCTGGAACTTACTCCGGTTGCTACATTACGTTCGACCATTGCTCAATTAAAGCACCTGAAAAAAGGTGAAACCGTTAGTTATAACAGAAGAGGCATTGTTGATCGTGACTCAGTTATAGCAACGGTGCGTATTGGTTATGCTGATGGTTACTCAAGACAATTTGGAAATGGTGTTGGCAAAATGCTCGTCAACGGGAGGCAGGCGCCCGTGATTGGTACTGTTTGTATGGATATGACCATGATTGATGTAACCGATATCAATGGGGTGAAAGAAGGCGATGAGGTGATCATTTTCGGTTCCGGGCTGCCGGTGCAGGATATTGCCAAATGGATCAACACTATTCCTTACGAAGTGATGACATCCATTTCACAAAGGGTAAAACGTATCTATTTTCATGAGTAGAATTAACCTTTTAAAAAGCCCCGTGCTGCCTTCAACCCTTATCTTTGAGCCTTTAATTTTTTTAAAGTGAAAATTCGCTCCGCTTTCCTGATCATTCTTTTGATAATAATCGCCGACCAGGCATTGAAAATTTATGTGAAGACTCATTTCCAGATGGGTGAGCACATTAACATGCTTGGGCAAAAGTGGGCGCAGCTATATTTTATCGAGAATGAAGGGATGGCCTGGGGCTGGAAATGGGGCGGAAGCTGGGGCAAAATGGCACTCACTTTATTTCGATTGGCCGCAGTGATATTTGGTACATGGTATCTTGTACGAATTGTAAAACATAACTATTCAAAAGGCTTTATTATTTGTGCTGCTTTAATTTATGCAGGTGCTTTAGGAAACTTAATCGACAGCATGTTTTATGGGATGATCTTCGATAAAGGAATGGCCTATGACGCAGCTTCCAATCAATACATTTATTACTATGGACTGGCCCAGCTAACAACACATGGCGGTTACCAAAGTTTTCTTCATGGTAATGTTGTTGACATGCTTTACTTCCCGATGGTTCATTCAACATTCCCTTCATGGGTTCCGTTTGTAGGCGGAAAAGAATTTGAATTTTTCAGTCCCATATTCAATATAGCAGATGCATCCATTTCAATTGGAGTAATAACGCTTTTATTATTTCAAAAGCGATTGGTGAGAAGAAAGTATCACGAAGAGCATCATCAAACCGTTACCACAAATTCTGAACTGAGTGACCAGGCGCAGGTAATGTAATATTTAAGATTTGTTTCCTTTCTTTGCCGTTATACTCCGTTCCTTGCTATTCGGTAATTCCTATTTTTTATAACCAAAACCAACCTCCGATGAAAAAAGTTGCAAAGCTTTATTGCTTCTCCATGCCTTGTTCGTATTTACTTTTAGTTATGCACAAAACGAAACTTTCTCTAAAAGAGTTGTAAACTCGTCTTATAGCCTAAACTCCGCATGGGAGCTTACTTATGGCCCGAATGATTCTTTGTGGGTCACCGAAAACAAAGCCTATCTCGTATCAAGAATCAATATTGCCAATCGATCAAAAACTGTTTTACTTGATTTATTAGGAGCCGACGGAGATAACGCTATAAATTTTGCTCAAACGTCTTCTCCGGCAATAAAAAATCAGGAACGCCGAAAAGAGTAGGGCGTCCGTGTGGCCGCAAGGTGGTCTAATGGGCATGGCCATACACCTGGCCCTATACTCTACAAGATCCTGCTGTTCGAAAGGCAAAACCTTGAGTATATCTTTCTTATGTTTACTACTATTTTAATAACGGAACCTGCTCCATTAGTACCCCTTGTTATTTCTATACCAAGATCGTTCGCTATACGTGCCTGTGACATAAGCGGTGCTACCTCAGGCCCCACCCGAGGCTTCAACAATAAAATAAACTCAACAACGCCCCCTAACGCAGGAAAAATTCTTGAATTTACTTTTACCGGTATTGCGGGCCCTGCCAATGTTCGCTCTATCATGCCATTAATAGAACAGTTTAACACCAGTGTTATCGTATATCCTAATCCGACAAGTGGAAATACTGGTTTTGAAATTGGCTCAAATGAGACAAGATCTTTGATTGTAGAGGTGTACAATATTCTTGGGGTTAAAGTAAAAACGATTCGCACAACCAAAGGAAAGTTTGATGTGGATCTTAGTCCGTTCCGTACCGGTGCCTACTCAGTGCGGATATCTGACATCAAGGGGAAATTAATAGCCACGGAAAAAATTATCAAACAGTAGATAAAAAATCTTACAGCAATAAAAAGAGAAGCTGCTAAGCTTCTCTTTTTATTTAAATGAGTTCTCAAACTTATATGCCTGCATAGGTTTTCTCAATTAATTGCTTTAACTATTCCTCAACTATCACTCATAGCTGTTGAACCAGTCAATATCCCAGTTCTTCGGATCGTTTGCAATAGGAGTTTTTTGATTTGATGATTGGCTACGCAAAGGCTTCACTACAGTTCGTTCAACCTTTTTTATTTTCTGATTTGTTTCAACGATACTTAAGGGATAGCCGCTGAATTGCATCGGGGTGTCGTGTTGCGTTTTCATGTTGGTTCGAATTAAAAGGCATAGGTAAGTTTGTCTATGCTATGTTAAATTAGAAAATGCTTTGGTTAAATGCAAGAATAAGGCAAATCCATTTTATTGTGTAATGAGGGAAAGCTCTTTCTGAATAGCTAGCGGAGCTAAGCGGTTGATTTTGAGTCACGATTGTGTAGTCAACAAAATGCCGCTATCATCGTTCGTTCTGTCACTCACTTGTACGTTCTGTAATTCTATTCGGCATTGTTCAAAGGTAAAACTGGTTGCAATCCACCCGTAACGTCGAAAGATGATAAGAATAACAGAACGATCAATGTAATGCGATCCATTCGCTTCGCTCAGGATAAACTCCACAGAAGATGAATAGTAGTAATGATGACGTTAAAAAAATCACTTAGGCATTTTTGCCCAAGTGATCTCGAACCAAAAATTTATTCTCAGATTTACGAAAGCTTTCCGACCATGTTTGCAGGAATAACCCATTCATCAAATTGTTCGGGAGTAACGTAACCCAACTTCACAGCCATCTCTTTCAATGTAGTTCCTTCTTTGTGAGCTTTCTGCGCAATTTCCGCAGCCTTATAATAACCGATTTTTGTATTGAGCGCTGTAACAAGCATCAGTGAATTATCAACGTGTTTTTTGATGTTGGCTTCAATTGGTTCTATACCAACAGCACATTTATCATTAAAGCTTACACAACCATCACCAATCAATCTTGCACTGTGTAGGAAGTTATAGATCATCACTGGTTTGAAAACGTTCAATTCAAAATGGCCCATTGAACCGCCGACATTAATGGCGACGTCATTCCCTAACACTTGTGCAGCAATCATTGTTAATGCTTCGCACTGCGTTGGATTTACTTTGCCAGGCATGATAGAAGACCCGGGTTCATTGTCAGGAATAAAAATTTCACCGATGCCACTTCGTGGTCCGGATGAAAGCATGCGAATATCATTTGCAATTTTCATTAAACTAACTGCAACTGTTTTTAATGCGCCATGAGCTTCGACAATGGCATCGTGTGCGGCCAGAGATCCAAATTTATTTTCAGCTGTTACAAATGGAAGTCCGGTTAATTGTGCAATGTGCTTTGCAACATTTTCTGAATAGTTTGGAGGTGTGTTGATTCCTGTACCAACAGCAGTTCCACCTAATGCTAATTCAGATAAATGAGGTAACGTGTTTTTGATCGCTTTCAATCCGTGATCTAATTGAGAAACATATCCGCTGAATTCTTGTCCAAGTGTAAGCGGTGTCGCATCCATGAAGTGCGTTCTTCCAATCTTTACCACATTCATGAATTGCTTGCTTTTTTCAGCGAGTGTGTTTCTTAATTTTTCAATCCCGGAGATGGTTGTTTCCACCAGCATTTTGTAAGCAGCAATGTGCATGGCTGTTGGAAAAGTGTCGTTTGATGATTGTGATTTATTGACATCATCATTCGGATGCAGGAATTTTTCTTTGTCGGTAAGTTGGCCGCCGTTCAAAACATGCCCACGATAAGCAACCACTTCGTTTACGTTCATGTTGCTTTGTGTACCGCTCCCGGTTTGCCACACAACAAGTGGAAAATATTGGTCAAGTTTTGCGTCTAGAATTTCATCGCACACTTTCGAAATGAGATCCACTTTTTCTTTAGGCAAAACACCTGCTTCAAAATTGGTAATGGCTGCTGCTTTTTTTAAATAAGCAAATGCACGGATAATTTCTTTTGGCATTCGATTGATATCCTGTGCTATTTTGAAATTATCTATACTACGCTGGGTTTGTGCTCCGTAAAATGCATCAGCAGGGACTTTCACTTCACCCATGGTGTCTTTTTCTATTCTGTATTCTGACATAAGTTTTGATTAAGTGCCGCAAAGATAAAATACAAAAGACAAGGGCGTCAGCCGATCTGCATGATTTACCTCAACTGCGTTGTGGGACTTTGGTTTCATTTTTGAAACTTATAGAAGAGGTATTATGAAAAAGAAGTTGTTGACTATAGCTGGATTTGTTTTGGTAATTGCTTTCTGTGCTTTTATCTGGCTGGATACAGAAAAGAGCAAAGGGAATTCTGCACAGCTTGTTTCTACCGATACTTCTTTTGCAAAAGAGAATTCAATTAAAAAGGATTCTGCTTTATTGATTGTTGATACCCTAAAAACCGATTCCGTATTAGTGCCCGCTTCGCAGGTACACACTAAGAACGTTCATCCACTGCAAGTAGTTGATTTCGCAAAGACTTTGATCGGTACTCCTTACAAGTATGCATCCACTGATCCAAAAGTTGGTTTTGATTGCTCAGGGTTCATTACATACGTGTTTAATCATTTCAATATTATAGTGCCGAGATCTTCCATCGATTTTACAAATGTGGGTAAAACCATTCCGGCTGACAGCGCAAAAAGCGGGGATTTAATTCTATTTACCGGGACAGATAGTACAGAAAAGTTTGTTGGTCATATGGGCTTGGTGGTGTCTAATCAAAACAATCAATTAGAATTTATTCATTCAACTTCGGGGAAGAAATATGGAGTGACGATCACTCCACTTAGCGACTATTACAAAAGTCGCTACATGAAAACGATCAGGATTTTTCCTGAAAATGATTAGTCTCCTTTGAACTGCGGTTTTCTTTTTTCAAGAAACGCAGAAGTACCTTCTTTCATATCATTGGTGCCAAAACAATCCCCAAACGATCTTAATTCAACGTCGTAACCATTTTCATTTGAGAAGACTGCATTTGCTGCTGCAATACATTTGCCAACTGCGGTAGGCGCTTTAGCGACAATTTGCTCAAGGATCACTTTTGCTTTCGGTAATAAATCATCTTGGGGAACAACATGATTAACTAATCCATAATCAAGGGCAATGCTTGCATCGATCATGTTTCCTGACATTAATAATTCTAATGCTCTTCCTTTTCCGATCAATTGAACCAAGCGTTGCGTGCCGCCATAACCTGGTATCAAGCCGAGGTTTACTTCCGGTTGTCCAAACTTTGCATTATCGCTTGCAATTCTGAAATGACAAGCCATTGCCAGCTCGCATCCACCGCCTAAAGCAAAGCCATTTACTGCAGCAATAATTGGCTTGCTGCAATTTTCAATTCTAAAAAAGATATCCTGCCCTGTTTTTGCCACGGCTTTTCCTTCTTCATTACTCAACCCAACAAATTCACTGATATCTGCACCCGCAACAAAAGCTTTTTGACTGGAGCCGGTAATAATCACTGCTTTTATTTCCGTATTGCTTTCAATCTCATTCATTGCGGCATTTAGATCGGACATAACATCCTTATTCAATGCATTTAATTTATCCGGACGATTAACAGTAACGATAAAGATGCCGTTCTCTATGGAGGTGAGTAATGTTTTGTACATATAAGGGTGATTGAGGTGGTTAAAATGATCGATGCTCTTTTACCCAGCCGGTAATATAGTTTGCAATATCGGTTGTGGAAGTTGCAGGTGGAAATAATTTCCCTACTCCTTGTTGTTGTAAATTGTTCATATCTTCTTCAGGAATAATGCCACCACCAGTAAGCAATACATCATTCATCCCTTTTTCTTTCATCAGGGAAAAAACCTTTGGAAATACGGTCATGTGTGCACCAGAGAGAATACTGATTCCGATCGCATCAACATCTTCCTGCAAGGCTGCATTTACTACCATTTCAGGGGTTTGGCGTAGACCCGTATAAATTACTTCCATGCCTGCATCACGCAAAGCTGTGGCAATTACTTTGGCACCACGATCATGTCCATCCAAACCAACTTTGGCTACTAAAACCCGGATGGGTCTTTTTAAATCATTCATAAGGAGTCAAATTTAAATTACTTTACAAGACATTTTTTATGACTTTATGCAGTATCGAAAATTTGGAAATACAGCACTAACAATAAGCGAAATTGGATTTGGTGCATGGGCTATAGGTGGTAATGCCAAAGTGGGCAATACACCAATTGGATGGGGAAAAGCTGATGATGAGACATCGAAGAAGGCAATTCATGCAGCCATAGATACAGGAATTAATTTTTTCGATACAGCAGATTTTTATGGTTTAGGACATTCAGAAAAAATTTTAGGCGAGGTCTTAAAAGAAAATAAGTCAGTTATCATTGCAACAAAAGTTGGTCATAGAAACATTGAAGAAAAGATTGTGCTTGATTATTCCAGACAATACATTCTAAAAGCTTGTGAAGAAAGTTTAAAGCGCTTGCAGAGAGACGTTATCGATTACTATCAATTGCACTCTGCAAGACTGCAACACCTGCAGCAAGGAGAGTGTATTGAAGCAATGGAAACATTAAAGCAACAAGGTAAGATCCGCTACTGGGGGCTTTCGCTAAATACTTTTTCTCCTGATGAAGAAGCCAATTTTTTAATGGAGAGAAATCTGGGGAATGGGTTTCAGTTAGTATTTAATTTGATTAATCAACTAGCGATTAACACTATCAGGAAGGCAAACAAAAATGGCTACGGAATCATTGCAAGAATGCCTTTGCAATTTGGATTGCTTACAGGAAAGTTTACTGCTGAAACAAAATTCGAGAAGGACGATCATAGAAACTTTCGGTTAACGCCTGAAATTATTCAAAGCACATTGAAAGTTTTAAAAGAAAAAGTGTGGCCAATAGGAGAGAAAGAGCATTTAAACAAAACGCAACTAGCATTAAGTTTTATTTTAAGCTTCAAAGAAATTTCAACCATCATTCCGGGCATACGAACATCGGAGCATGTTGAACAGAACACGACCGGATTGAAAATCTTGACTAAGGAAAATCTTGAATTACTTCAATCTCTTTCTGAAACAGATTGGAACCAGGTTGTTGAACTTATGCACAAGCAAGGTTAAAACTTAAATGCATTCAAAGCGCCTTCGATCCTGCTGATTGTTTCTTCCTTACCCAACACTTCTGCAATATGGAAAACGCCGGGACCAAACTTGTCACCAACTAACATAATGCGTAATGGTAGTTGTAATTCACCTGCCTTGATAGAAGCCTGTTCAGCCAATTGTTTGAATGAAGTTTCAAGAGTTGCCGCATTCCAACTCCCAACGCTTGCAAGTGTTGTCGAAAAAGTTTGAAAAAAGTTTCTTTTATTATCATTCCACTTTACCTGTATCGGCGCTGTGTTGTATTCTTTCGGTGCTTTAAAAAAGAAATGACTATGCTGCCAAAAGTCCTGCAACATCGTACAACGATCTTTCACCAACGACAAAACTTTTTCAAAGTAATTGTCATCGCTGATCTCTAAACCTTTCTCTGCAAAAATGGTTTTTACTTGTTGTTCATAAGTAGAAGCGGGAAGTTTTTTGATCCATTCGTGATTGAACCATTTCGCCTTTTCAAAATCAAACTTTGCTCCGCCTTTATGAACTTTTTCAATAGAAAATCTTTGGATCAATTCATTCAAAGAAAATATTTCCTGGTCAGTTCCATCATTCCAGCCCAGCATGGCAAGCATGTTTACAAATGCTTCCGGTAAAAAACCTCTTTCACGGAAACCTTCTGTTACTTCACCAGTCTTTGGATCTTTCCATGTCATAGCAAAAACCGGGAAGCCATATTTTGCCCCGTCACGTTTGCTCAACTTTCCAGTGGGCCCAAGTATCAGTGGTAGATGTGCCCACTGTGGCATGTTTTCTTCACCAAATAAATATTTCCATAGTAAAACATGAACAGGTGCACTAGGCAACCATTCTTCTCCACGGAAAGCATGCGTGATCTTCATTAAATAGTCGTCAACTACAACAGCAAGGTGATAAGTAGGCATTCCATCGGCCTTCAATAAAACTTTGTCATCGACAACTGAAGTATCAAAACTTACTTCGCCACGAATCATATCAGTGAAAGAAACATTTTCCTTTTCCGGCATTTTTATACGAATAACATGCGGTGTATTTTTTTGAAGTAATTCATTCACTTCTTCTTTTGATAAAGTCAAAGAGTTACGCATTTGCGTTCGAACAGAATGATCATATTGAGGTGTTGGATTTAATTCAGTACGCAATCGAATGCGCATCTGGTCTAATTCTTCCGGTGTATCGAATGCATAGTAGGCTAACCCTTTTTCAACTAATTCTACAGCATATTTTCTATAAGATTCTTTTCTTTCACTTTGCCTGTATGGACCAAATTTACCACCGTGATGGATGCTTTCATCTGGATTCAATCCGCACCACTTCAAGGTTTCAAAAATATATTCTTCCGCACCGGGCACATAGCGACTCTGATCGGTGTCTTCAACTCTTAAAATAAAATCGCCACCATTTTTTTTCGCGAACAAATAATTGTACAACACTGTCCGCACACCGCCTAAATGCAAACCACCTGTCGGACTCGGTGCAAACCTTACTCGAACTTTATTAGCCATAGTGCCGCAAAAGTAAAATTTATTATGGAGCTGTCTTCTGTAACACTATTTAGCTTTTGTTGCGCAGTTTATCCTGAGTGAAACGAATGGACACACTAGCACTGCATTAACTTTACGGAACATGCATAAATACTTTATCAAAACTCCATGGATCGCAAAAAAGTTTTTCTCATCTTATGTATGGAGTTTACCTACTAATGAAAACGATGTATATCTCACATTTGATGATGGTCCTCATCCTACTATTACGCCCTGGGTGTTAGATCAACTGAAACAGTTCGATGCCAAGGCAACTTTCTTTTGCATTGGTAATAATGTTGAAAAGCATCCTGATGTTTATCAAAAAGTATTAGATGGTGAACATGCAATCGGCAATCATACTTACCACCATTTGAATGGATGGAAAACAGACGACAATAAATACATTGATGATGTTTCAGCAGCTGCTCAACTTATAAAAAGCAATTTGTTTCGACCGCCGCATGGAAGAATAAGAAATAGCCAGGCAAAAAGAATTAATGCTGCTATGGAGAGAGATGACGTTAGCATTATTATGTGGGATGTACTGAGCGCAGATTTTGATGCTTCTTTTTCTCCAGAACAATGTTTGAATAATGTACTGGAAAATGTAACTGCGGGATCAATTATCGTTTTTCATGACAGCGAGAAGGCGTTTAATAATTTAAAGTATGCATTGCCTAAGACACTCGAGTCTTTAAAAGAAGCAGGATATCATTTCAGGAAGATTAAAACATAGGGGCCTAAAATAATTAGGGCCTGGGTAGACACCCTGGCCCGTTTTTAATCCGTACCCTATGAAAACTGGTTTAAAGGTATAAACTTTTTCCGAATATAAAATTCAAATTAATTTTCACATGTGACTTATTTAATGAGGCAGCTGAATTTGATGGCTGGTCCCATTAATTGTTAGTGCGGCAAGGAAGTCGCAATCACCTGCGCCATAGTCTAAACTAGCTACCCATTGGGAGTTTGACGACAGGGCCTCCCTTCTTACCTTGACAATTCCTTTTGATATCCAATGGCAGGTGAATTTCTTTATCAGGGGCTCGGTAATCTCGGATCTCCATGTGTATACTAAATCACCATGTTTAATCTGTCCATGTGATGAGCCGGTTACTTTAAAAATATCGTCCAAAGGATACAAAGGAGTGCCATTTCCTTCAATTTGAGTAATTACCCGGCTGCCTGTCCACAAAGAATAGTTGCCATTCGGTTTGGACAATTTAGCATCAGTAACATCAATAGTGAATTGTCGCTGATTGCTACCGGAGGCAGTAGTGTTGGTGATTTTATGTGTTCCCTGCACAGAAATACTGTCGAATTTAAACCCATCAAACCTTGTTGTGGCGGAATTTCCCGGCTCTGTGAGTTTACCGGAATATTCTGCTATAATTTTTCCCGAACGTGTATGGCCATCACGACCAACACAACCTGTTCCAAAGTCAATGACGATTTTCATGGGGAAGCGGGCTGGAGCATTAAGGAGCGTGACGGAGACTTTTACGCAAGCAAGTGTATCAGCTCCATTTTCGCGGCTGTCTGATGAAGATAGGCGACCAAAAACGCCGGTACCCCCTATCCCAACTTCAGTGTTTACGCCTATTACATTATCAAATACATCATTGAATACAACTTCGTTTTCTGTTTCAGATTCGGAAGAATAATTTGCGACCTGTTCTTCCTCCGCAGGTGATAAAGAGCTGCTATTTTCTTTTTTACAGGCAATCATTACAAGCGAAGTAAAAAAAGCAGCAGTGATCAATTGGGTAAAGAGAGCTGATTTTTTCATAACCAATTATTTGTAGTGGTAGTGTTTTTAACGGTCTTAAGAAGGACTTAATTGCAGCAAGTTTAAAGGATTCTTAAAATATTTTTGCCAGCTTTGCGCATGCAACCTTTATGAAAGATGTACTTCATTGATACTCACACCCATATTTACTTGCCCGAATTTGATGATGACAGGAATGTTATTATGCAAAGAGCAAAAGACTTGAATGTGGAAATAACTATAATGCCGGCTATTGATTCCAGCACTCATAGTGCTATGATTACTGTGGAATCTACCTATGAAAATTGCTATGCTATGATTGGTTTGCACCCATGCTCCGTTAACCAGAATTATGAAAGGGAATTGAGCATCGTAAGGGATTATTTGGCTAAAAGAAAATTTATAGCGATCGGCGAGATTGGATTGGATTTTTACTGGGATAAAACTTTTACTAAGGAGCAATTTGATGCTTTTCGCCAGCAGATAGCGATTGCTTTGCAGCATAATCTTCCAATTGTGATCCATTCGAGAAATGCGATTGATGAATGCATTGATATAGTGAGCGAACATACAGGGGTTAAAGGAGTATTTCATTGTTTTTCGGGGAATGAAGAGCAGGCAAGAAAAATTATTGATCTTGATTTTATGTTGGGAATAGGTGGGGTGGCCACATTCAAAAATGCAGGTCTTGATAAGGTTATTGAAAAGATCGGATTGGGTAATGTTATTCTTGAAACCGATGCACCTTACCTGGCACCTGTACCGTATCGTGGAAAAAGAAATGAACCTGCTTATACCAAACTCGTTGCAGAGAAAATTTCTGCTATTTGTAATGTGCCTGTAAAACAGGTAGCAGAATTAACAACCGCTAATGCGAAAAACTTATTTAAACTACCATAGCAAACTGTAAATTTGCAGCCCTTCACGATGGAGACTTGTCCGAGTGGTTGAAGGAGCACGCCTGGAAAGTGTGTATACCTCTAAAGGGTATCGAGGGTTCGAATCCCTCAGTCTCCGCCACCTGAAAAGGAGATGCCAATCTCCTTTTTATTTTTATTCCTCGTGCATCCATTTTCTAAATAAAGGAGCAGTTTCCTGGCTCACAACAATGTTATGATTGCAATTGGAAATGGATAAGAAAACTTCAAGCTTCACTTTTTCAAAGGTTTTATAGCTTCTTATGTAATGAATGTTCAGGAGATACTTTCTGTTGGCCCGAAAAAAAATGGCAGGATCTAATTCTTCTTCAAGCGCTGAAAGATTTTTATCACACAAATATTTCTTCTCGTCCTTATCTACTGCAACAATTATGGTATTGTCCCTGTAGATGAAAGCAATGTCTTCTACTTTCAGCACAACGTTTTCATTTCCTTTTCGGACAATGAGTCTCGTCTTTTTCTTTTTCATAGCTGTTATCACTTCCATATCACACGATTTGCTTCCAAGTTATCATCATAACTCTTAAAATCTTTGTCGTAAACTGCTCAAATGATGAACGGAGCTTATTGCAAATGAAACTATGATGAAACATCAATGAACGGGAACTTCAGTTAAACGCCTTTATTAATTTTTGAATATCGCTTTATGTTAACAATGTAATGAATACGCAAAGCGCTTTCATTTTTTTATTCTAAGGTTTCATTTGCAAAAATTCATGGTTGGCTAAAACAGTGATCTCTGCATGAAACATCTTGTTAGATATTGCTGTCTTGCATTGATCGCAACAACAAAAACCTACACATGAAACGACGTACTGCTCTTGCAACCAGTTTGCTATATCTCTGTATACCCAGACATAACAAGACCATTCATTTTGAAGTAATCCGCAGGTTCACTGCAACGCTTAACAACATTTTTGTTGTAATTGATCCTCCTCGTTTTATGCCTGCTATGCTTATAAAAGGCATCCATTCTATTTAGTCATTCCAACTCATTATAGTTCTCTAAGCACTTTCCTTTTTATTAATAACCAAAATATGACAGTATGAAAAAAGTCTTGATTTGCTTCCTTGCTTTGTTCTGCTGCGCATTTGCATTTGCGCAAACACGAATGGTCAGGGGTAGGATTACAAATGCGGAAGGCAAGCCGGTGCAATATGCATCTGTTACCGTTAAAGGCACAACCACAGGAGTGCCAGCAAATGAAAGCGGAGAGTTTAGTATTCCGGCTGCACCCAACTCTGTTCTTGTTATCAGTGCATCGGGGTATCAAACTTCCGAAGTCAATATAGGAAATCAAACAGATCTCAATATTTCATTGAAAAATTCCGGGTCTTTAGGCGAAGTAGTTGTAACGGCAATGGGAATTTCAAGAAACGCGAAATCCTTGGGCTACAGTACTACGACACTTAAAAGTGAGGAAATACTTAAAGCAAGAGAAACAAATGTTATCAACTCCCTGGAAGGTAAAGTAGCCGGTGTAAAAATCACTACCCAATCCGGTACAACGGGTGGAAGTTCCAAAGTAGTAATAAGAGGCGTAAGTACTTTGAACAATATTGCATCACCAGGGAATGGTCAGCCAATTTTTGTTATTGATGGTCTTCCTATTGACAACAGCACCATTCAAATTAATACTGTCAACCCAACTGCTGCCAACCCAACTCCCCAAGGATCTACTTCAGTAGATTTTGGTAACAGGGGAGGTGATCTCAACTCCGACGACATTGAATCTATTACCATCCTTAAAGGCGCATCTGCAACCGCTTTATATGGCGCCCGTGCAAAAGATGGCGCCATTATTATAACAACAAAGAGAGGACGCAAAGGTCAAACCTCAATCAGTATTAATTCTTCTGTAAGAATGGACAAGGTTTTGATATTGCCGGAACTTCAAAATGAATTTGCACAAGGTAACCAGGGTGTTTATAATATTGCCAATACCAATGGTTGGGGACCGAGAATCAGTGAGGTACAGGACAAAACTTTCCTGGACTTTTTAGGAAGGCAGGTAACACTGAAGGCATTTCCAAACAACGTAGCTGACTTTTACAAAACCGGTCATACCTATATTAATTCTGTTGCTTTTGAAGGCGGTGGTGAGAGCGGTGATTATCGTTTTAGTTATACCAATAATAAAGAAACCGGTATCATTCCCAGCGAGGAATTTACAAGAAACAATATTGCATTCAACGCCGGAAGAAATGTAGCAAAAGGATTAGACGTCAGAACTTCGATTAACTATTCAAGATCGAACAGTAATGGAAGGCCTTTGCAAAGTACCAATAACCAAAGTGCCATTCAATCGATCATTGCAACCTTACCCAGAACAGTTGATATTCATGATCTCGAAGCCAATGTTATTGACCCGGTTACCAAACAACAAATAACATTAACACCGGGAAAAACAGGTAATAATCCTTATTGGGTAGTACAAAATAATTTATCAGGAAATACTGTTGACAGGATGTTCGGCAATGGTGTTATTACTTTTTCTCCAATGAAATGGTTAACCATTTCTGACAACATTGGTACTGATTTTTATTACGAATACAGGAAAGCAGTAACAAGACCGGGAACAGTTGGCGCATTAACCGGTAATTTCTTTACAGCCAATTTGTACAATCAAATTATCAACAATGATCTTTTGCTAACAGTTACACGTCAACTTACAAAAGATATTGGGTTAAAAGTTATCGCAGGCCATAATGTAAACCAGGTTTCTTTTAGAAGAGAACAAGCAGATGCGCAGGGATTAACTGTAGATAGTTTATACACTTTTGCCAACGCAAGTGCGGTATCTACAAACAATGCAACAAACAGGAGAAGGCTGGTAGGTATTTACGAGGATGTTGGCTTTTCTTATAAAGACATTTTATTCTTAAACGTTACCGGTAGAAATGACTGGACTTCTACTTTGCCGAAAAACAATAACTCCTACTTCTATCCATCAGTAAGTTCAAGCTTCGTGTTTAGTGATCTTTTGCCAAGATTGACATGGATGGATTATGGTAAGGTAAGAGGAAGTTGGGCTAATGTAGGTAGTGATGCTGCTGCTTATCAACTGGCATTTGCTTATCTCACTTTACCTTCTGCTTTTGTTCAATATAATTTGAACATCCAGTTTCCATTTAATGGCGCTAACGCTTTTATTACACCTAACAGTTTACCAAACGCCAACCTGCTGCCACAAAACCAGGTGTACTTCGATTACGGACTTGATTTAAAAATGTTTAAGAACAGGGTAAATCTTGATGTTACTTACTACAATTCAAAAACAGATGAACAGATCATTAACCTCAATGTTCCCCGCTCTACCGGTTTCTTTAATAAAGTGGTAAATGCAGGATCGATTCAAAACAAAGGCATTGAAATTACTTTGGTTGTAGCGCCTGTAAGAACAAAAGATCTTTCATGGAATGTTGATTTCAACTTTTCAAAGAACAAACAAACTGCACAGCTACCTAAGGAAATTAACTCACTCACATTGCAGGGCGGTTTCAGTGGCCTTTCCATTAAAACAAGATCAGGTGAACCATTTGCTATTTGGGGTACTGCATGGCTCAGAGATTCTCTTGGCAATATTGTGATTGATGCAAACACGGGATTAAGAAAAACCAAGGCGGACCAAAACCTTGGCAATGTTGCTCCTGACTGGAATATGGGCATCAACAACACACTTTCTTATAAAGGTTTAAGTTTTAGTTTTTTGGTTGACATCAGAGAAGGTGGTGTTTTATGGTCTGGCACCAACGCTATTTTAAGAAGCCAGGGGCTTGCTAAAGAAACTGCTATCGGCAGAGACAAAATAATTATTGACAGGGGAGTGGTGCTCGATCCATCTACCAATAAATACATTCCTAACACAGTACCGGTTCAAAGCATGCAGGATTTCTGGGGACAGTTCTCTACTGCAAATACAGAAGCAAATGTGTTTGACGCTTCATACGTTAAGCTAAGGGAAGTAAGATTGTCTTATCGCATTCCTACAGGATTTTTTACCCGTCATGCCAATTTTATTAAAGGCATTGAATTAGGACTTGAGGGCAGAAACTTATGGATCATAAAATCCTACGTGCCCAACATCGATCCCGAAGTAAATCTGTTTGGTGCGCAAAGTTTGGGAGAAGGTGCAGAGTATTACAACGTTCCTTCCTCAAGATCATTTGGCGTAAATCTTCGCATTAAAATTTAATTTTTATCAGTATGAAAAAATACAACTTAATTATAGCAGGAATTTTTGCAGGGGCTCTTTGTTTATCCTCGTGCAAGAAGTTTCTTGACATCAATAAAAGCCCGAACTCTGCAGAGAAAGTAGATCCCAAATTATTGTTTTCAGGAGCTACCATTTCACATGCTGCACTAAGAGCCAGCGGCGATTTTTATATTCCTATTGCGCTTGGTGCACAACTCATTGCCGATGGTGGAAATAACCCAACAGCATGGGATGCGCCATCACCTGGTGAGTATAGTTTTTCAATCAATTTTTTTGGAAACACATGGTCTGCATATACCAATACAATTATCAACCTGAAACAAACGATTGCAATCGCCGAAAGCAATTCGCCAAAAAATAATAATGCTGCAGCGCAGGCGAAAGTTTTCATGGCTCAAACGTTTTATGATTTGACAACGATATTTGGCGACATTCCTTTTACTGAAGCGGCAAGATCTGATGTTTCTTATCCGAAGTTTGATCCTCAGAAACAGGTATTTGAAGGGTGCATTGCTTTATTGGATGAAGCGCTTGCACAATTTGATGAAGCCAGCCCATTGAAAATTGGTTCAGCTCCTGACCAGGCTTACGATGTTTTTTACAAGGGTGATATTGCTAAATGGAAAAAGGTTGCCCGTTCCATGAAGTTGCGGATTTTAATGACAATGGTTGATAAGGATCCTACAAAAGCTGCGGCAATCGGACAACTTGTAACAGCCGGCGGTTTGATCAGTTCTGCTGCGGATAATATGAAGATGTCTTTCGTGAATGCTGCAGGAAGAAAAAATCCAAAGTTTGCTTTATCAGAACAATATAACGGTGGGGAGAACTTCTTTTTTGCATCGAAGTATGTTGTGGACTTTATGAGGCCACTGAATGATCCACGATTACCAAAGTTTTTTGACAAGCCTGCGACTGCAGATAACTATTATGGAATAACACCGGGTGATGATGGCGACGATGCTCATGATGCAAGAATAGCCACGAGCCTGCACAGTGCTGACGAACCTGAACTTTTCTTTTCTTACCAGGAAGAACTGTTTTTTGAAGCAGAAGTATATGCCCGTGGTCTTGGTGTGGCAGTTGATTTAGCCAAAGCAAATACACTGTATAAAAAGGCCATAGAAGAGTCGTGTAAATATTTTGGAGTTGATGCTACAACAGCTGCATCTTTTGCAACAGGACTTCCGGCGCTTACATCTGTAGCAGATCCAGTAAAACTTATACATTATCATCATTGGATTGATAAAATGGATGAACCGGGAGAGGCGTTTACTGAGTGGAGAAGATCGGGACCGGAAGGAAGTGAAGTGCCTTCATTAACCTTACCAATCGGTGCGCCATCAACTCCGTTGTTCAGGCGATATGAATATCATCTTTCTAATGAATTGCTGTTGAATCCGAACGCGCCTCAGCAACTTAAATACTATGAGAAAGTTTGGTTTGACCTTTAATTTATCAATTATGAAAAAAATAATTTTTGCAATCTTCACAATCGTCATAATTTTTCAATCGTGTGATAAGCATGATTCACCCGGAGATAATTATGACTTAAGTAATACGCTTGCTCCTTATGTAACATTAAGCAGTACTGCCGCCAAAACTGTAAAGCAAGGCGCTTCTACTACTGTTACTTTTCAACTAAGGACAGCTTTACAGCAAAAAGTAACTGTTTACTACGATGTAACCGGCGGCGGTGTTAATCTTACCAATCAAACATTTGTGATTGACAGGGAAAAAACAAGTGCTGCGGCTACCATCAATATTCCAGCCAATGTAATTGTTCCTCCTGCCACTTCGGCCACTGCAACATTAAAACTGGTGAAAGCAGTTACTGAAAGCGGTGAGATGCTCACCATCGGTTCAAAAAACAATCCTGAAACACAGAAAGTGACAATTAATATCACGCCGTAACCCTTCAGTAATAAATATCTTAGGGTTTCAATTTAGAGAGTGGGAGAAAGGTTGGTACGCCAACCTTTCTCTATTTTATTGGTTCCGCTATCGCATGGTCGGTCTATTATACAGATTATTATTTCCTAATTGCTAAGTTGATTTGATAACCCATTTTTCCGGCTTCGCATTTAAGTTTTCATGCTTCATGAATTGAGTGCTTTTTTAATGAAGCACCACTTATCATATTGTGGTCTTTCCAAAATAAAATATGTAAACTGATGAGAAAATTAATCTTGCTATGTTTCTGGCTTTTGCTTATCGGTGCATCTGCAATTGCCCAAACACGGACAGTGTCCGGAAGAGTGACTGATGAAAAAGGTAACGGCCTCGCTAATGCTTCTGTAGTTGTTAAGGGAACTAATATTGGAACAACAACCGGTCCTGATGGTTCTTTCACTCTGGGCGTTCCTTCCAAAGCTGCCTCACTGGTTGTTTCCTATGTAGGTTTAGCAGATAAAGAGATTGCCCTAGCTACTTCTAGTGAATACAACGTGAGCCTGACGGCAGCTACAAAAAATAATTTGGATGAAGTGGTAGTTGTGGGATATGGAACACAGAGACGCAGAGAGATGTCTGCTTCAATCAGCACCGTTCGGTCAGCTGATATTGAAAACAGGCCATATACTTCAATAGACCAGGAGTTGCAGGGCAAGGTAGCCGGTTTGCAGGCACCGGTGGGCACAGGACAACCTGGCGCATTCCAGGAAATAAGGATCAGGGGAATTGGTTCTGCTACTGCAGGCGCAGATCCTTTGTACGTGGTCGATGGAATTATTGTTAATTCAGGAGACCTTACAGGACTGACAACAACTGCAAATGCGCTTGCAGGCTTAAATCCAAATGATGTAGAAAGTGTAAGTGTTTTAAAAGATGCGCAGGCAACTTCTATTTATGGTTCCCGTGGTGCAAATGGAGTGATCATCATTACCACAAAAAAAGGGCGCCCAGGCAAAACTAAATTCCGTGCAGATGCAGAAGCAGGCGTTAATAAGATGGCTGACCTTCCCGCAAATGCCCGTTTTTTAAATGCTGATGAATATTTGATGTTATTAAAAGAAGGAGTAGTTAATGCGGGAGGTACGCAGGCCGATGTTGATTTTTTTGCGCAGTTATTCGGAGAAGGGACCGGCGTTAATACCAACTGGCGTGATATCATTACACGAACCGGTAATCAGCAACAATATAATTTATCTGCAAGCGGCGGTGATCCCAAAAACCAGTTTTATGTTTCAGGTGGTTATTTTAACCAGCAGGCAACCATTATTGCTTCTGATTTTAAAAGGTATTCTTTCCGTACTAACTACAAACATATTGCCAGCGATAAATTAAACTTCACGGTGAACCTAACTGGTTCTAACGCTATTCAAAATACACCTAACAACGGTGGTGCTTTCTCCAATCCTATTGGCACGCTTCCATTCCTGCGTCCCACACAAAATCCATATAATGCTGACGGCTCTATAAATATCAGCACTGATCCCAATGATCCAACCGCTTTCAATAGCGGCAATTATAATCCGCTTTACATAGCCAAGTACGACAAGTATAATACCAATACAACTTTAATACAGGGAAGTGTTGGAGCAGAATATACGCTACTTAAAAATTTAAAATTCTCAACCCGTTTTGGCATTGACTATAATTTGATCGAGGAAGTAAATTTCTGGAATCAATTTCATGGTGATGGCGTAGGGTATGGCGGTCTGAATCAAACAAACAACTCACGTTTGTTCAACTGGATATCTACAAACCAGTTTGATTATAACGCTGTGTTCGGACCTGAAAATAAAGTAAGATTGGATGCCAAACTTGGGTACGAAGCACAAAAGAACAAAGGCTATTTTGTTTATTCTGCAGGGCAGGGTTTTCCTCCAACCAATCAACTCTATTATAGTGTAAACTCTGCCACACCTAACGGTGCAAGTTCTTCCGGTGCCGATTACGATTTTGCAGGAATATATTCTGCTGTAAACATTAGCTATGATAATCGCTATGTATTGAGCGGAAGCTTCAGAAGAGATGGTTCATCAAGATTCAGCAGTAATAATCTTTATGGAAATTTCTGGTCAGCGGGTGCAGCCTGGAATATCGATAAAGAAAATTTTTTCAAAGATGTATCTTTTGTATCCGCTCTGAAATTACGCGGTTCATATGGGACTAGTGGGAATGCTGATATTGGAAACTATTTATGGAGGCCGACTGTTCACTATGGAACTAATTATGCAGGACAGCCAGGCGGAACTTTTGATGTTGTAGGTAATTTAAACGTTACTTGGGAAGCGACCAAGCAGGCTGATATCGGTCTGGACGCCGGGTTCTTCAAAGACCGCCTAACAGTAATGTTTGACGTATACAAAAGAACTTCTGATAGATTGCTTTTCAATAATCCACTTTCTTTTAGTACTGGTTTCCCTTCCTTTATTGATAATATTGGAAAATTAGAGAACAAAGGATTTGAAGTAACATTAACTGGTACTCCTGTAAAAACAAAAGATTTTACATGGAATCTGAACTTTAATATTTCTCATAATAAAAACAAGGTGATTACCCTGCCTGGTGGTAAAGATATTTCCAGCAGTCCATTTTTGTTGAGAGAAGGATACGATTTCAGAACTTTTTATGTTCGTGAATGGGCTGGTGTTGACCCGAATACAGGTGACCCACAATGGTGGATTGATAGTTCGCATACAAACAAAACCACCAATTACAATGCTGCAAAAAGACAGTTGATCGGAAGCGCTTCTCCAAAATATTTTGGAGGTTTAACCAGTTCATTCAATTATAAAGGCATTGAACTGCAGGCAGACTTTGTTTACAATTATGGAAACCTTGTCCGTGACAGATGGATCACTTATGCAATTGATGGTGCTTTCCCTGATTTGAATAAATATGCAATCAATTTGCAAAGATGGCAAAAGCCAGGCGATGTAACCGACGTTCCGAAATATGAATTTGGTTCTACCAACAACTCTAATGCATTCTCAACACGATTTCTTTACAAAGGTGATTTTATTAAACTGCGTAACCTGACAGTGGGTTATAATCTGAATAATAAGCTTACAAGTAAGTTAGGAATTGCGGGGTTAAGATTATATGTAAGAGGAACAAATATCTGGACAAAAACCTACGATAAAAACCTCACGATCGATCCTGAACAAGGTGTAAATAGTTTTAGCAACTTAAATGTGTTTTATACCAAATCCCTGACCGCAGGAGTGAATCTTACATTCTAAAAAAACAAAAAAGATATTATGAAGACGAATCTCAAAATATTAATCTTATCCATAGCTACTCTTGCAGGTGCAAGCTCCTGCAAAAAAAGCTTCTTCGATCTGCAGCCGTATGATGCCTTACCTGTAAATAAAGCTATAACCAATGATGCGGATCTGAGCGTTGCAGTAAACGGTATGTATGCTTCATTACGTAATGTGGATCTTTATGGAAGAACATTACCCGTCAAGGGTGATCTTGCAGCTGATAATGTTTATTTAAGAACAGGTAATTCGGGAAGATATCTTACGTTCAGAGACTTTAATCAAACTGCAGCCAATACGGAAGCAAATAATGTCTGGGCCGCGGCATATGCTGCCATCAAAAATGCAAACCAGGTTATTAATGCAGGCCTTACAAGTACACCTACCGTTGATGAATTAAAAGGTGAAGCATATGCAGTAAGAGCCTTAATGCATTTTGAATTGGTGAGAAATTTTGCACACCCTTATACAGTAGCGCAAAATGATCCGGGAGTACCTATTGTTACAGCCTACGATCAAAACGCACTGCCTGCACGTAATACAGTTAAGGAGGTATACACGCAGATCATCAATGATCTGAATAAAGCCTATTCAATGATCACATTGAACCAGGGTCAAAGTGTGGATATTACAGCTACAAAAACAAGCAGAGAAATGACTTCGGAGTACATTTCAAAATATGCTGCGAAAGCACTTTTGGCAAAGGTTTATTTAACAATGGGGGATTGGCAGAATGCAAGGGATGCTGCGCTTGACGTGGTGAATAACAGCGGATTTTCCTTGGTAAGTGCAGGCAACTATGTTGGTTATTGGGCTGATCCTTCTGCGAGGAATGACAAGGTAGAAACGCTTTTCGAAGTTTCAAGTGACGCTGCTTCTAATCTTAGTTCCGATCAACTATCTGCCTTCTACGAGCAACCACCGATCGGCTACGGCGATCTGTGGGTAACTAATGATCTGTATAGTCAATACTCTGCTACTGATGTAAGGAGAAGTGTAATTCTTACAGGGAATGCTTCAGGACAAACTGTTTACATCAACAATAAATATTCAAACACATCCAATCCTGCGGACAAGGATGATATTAAAATCATTCGCTTTGCGGACGTGGTATTAATTCTGGCAGAAGCGTATGCACATCTTAATAATGAGCCATCAGCACTTAATTACTTAAATATGCTAGCTAAAAGAAGAGATCCTTCATTTGCTGGCTACTCTTCAAGTGGTGCACAGTTACTTGTAGACATTATTAATGAAAGAAGAAAGGAACTGGCTTTTGAAGGCGATCGCTATTGGGATCTTATGCGTTTGAATTTGCCAATTACCAATCACCTGAAGAATCAGAATCCATATACGCCATTTCCGATAGCCGTAACAGACTATCATAGGATATTTCCAATACCCCAGGCAGAAATTGATGTCAATCCAAACATCAGAGGACAACAGAACCCTGGATATTAATAAGGCAACGTGTGAAAATATAAAAGCAGTCCTGTAAATAAGGGCTGCTTTTTTCTTACCGAGTAAAAGCGTCAAATTTATTTTATTAAGGATGGCGGTATGCCGTAAAACTTTTTAAATGCTTTGCTGAAGGTAAATACGTCCGGAAAGTTGCAATGCAAGGCGATTTCTGAAATGGAATGTTTGCTTCCTTTCAACAAATACCTGGCGAGGTGCATTTTTTGTTCGGTTATGTATTGATAAGGTGTTTTTTTATACAACTCTTTAAAACGCCTGAAAAAATGATACTCGGACATTCCACAATGATCTGCTATTTCTTTGATTTCTTTTAGCTGTAAAAAATTAATATCGATGTATTCTTTTGCCCGCTGTAATCTTTGCAACACTTCTTTCCTTGTTGATGGTCTTGTGCTTTTGATTTCTTTCAGTGCTAAATAATTGCCATACTCCTGGTAAATAATATGTTCGGAAAGAGCAATGAACCATTCTTTGTTGGGTTTAATTGTTGCGCCTGATTGAATCAAATGATTTAATTCTACAAGTTTTTCGCCGACCGTTGTTTCATGAACTGAATGGATACTTTCCATGAATTCGGGATATGTAAAGTAACTATGCAGATAAGCATCAAGATCTTCATTTTTTGCTGTAAGGATGGTAAAGATTTCAGCAATAGTTTGAGGGCAGATATCGATACAAATGCTTTTGATAGGCTTATAATTATAAGCTTTTACATCGCTGTATTGGCATGCTGTCATGTAAGTGTCTGCTTTCACCGGATACTCTTTACCCTCTTTGTTGTAGTAAATACATTCTTCAATAACAAACTTCAGGCTGAAGCTTCGAAACGCATTGCTTGTATGCCATTCATTTAATTCCGAGTAATAAATTTTATCCGAATCGGATGTCTTATTCAAGGATGTTTTGTTCTTCTCCGTTATTCTTTCGAACATGTAGCAGGGCTTTACTAATAGGATTTGTTTTCTGGTCTTCTTGCTGCTTTTTCTGTAAAGGCATTATGCCATTTATCACAATAAAAGGAAGTTTATGTATGAATATTAATGACTGATATAAAACATTTCATGTTATGCTTAAAATCATTGGAAGTTGTCAAGATAATTCCTGATTTTGTCGCTATTCTATAGCGTAAACTTCTCAAAAATATTTTTCTCATGTGCATGTTCAAGCACATAATCCAGGTTCTGTTTTTACAGAACCTGCTTTTTTAATGCCAATTACCAATTATTCATTTGCTCTTTTACAATGCGTTCCGGGTCTTCGGGTCGATGATAAGTCCAGTCGGGATCATATTTGACAAAGAAGGATAACCAAAGTACCCGTGAGAAACGCATAAGCCAGGGTTGAAGAGCGGCAAGGAAGACACAAATAAAAATCACCCAGAACAAAAAACGTTTATCGTGAAATGAAAAACCAATCGTAAGAAACCAAAGTAAAAAACTTACTACTACAATTACAATGCAAATAAGGTAGCTGATATAACCGGTTCCGTAATAAAATCCAATTTCGATGTCTGTAGGTTGTTTGCAGACAGGGCATAATTCATGCATCTCCATATTGCGTTTCATTTTCAAAGACAAAGGGTATTTAAATAATTTCCCCTCTCTGCATCTCGGACAACGGCAACTGAATAAGGCAGTTAAATAAGATCTGTGCGGGTGTTCATTTTCCATTTTGTCATAGATAGTCAAGAAGTTTTTCCATTTGCATACTTCTTGATCCTTTTATTAAAAAGAATGAATCCTTTGGATTAATATTTTTCAACCATTCGCCTGCTTCGGTGGAAGAGTTGAATTTTCTGTAGGTGTGATCCACTTTCATAAAATCACCACCAACAAGAATTACATCTTTCCATTGGTGTTTGTCTATTTCTTTAACAATGTCTTTATGCTCTTTTTGACTTTCCGTTCCTAATTCAGCCATAGCGCCAAGAGCTAAAATTTTTTCCGTTCCTTCTGTCTTTGCAAAATTTTCGATAGCCGCTTTCATGCTGCTTGGGTTGGCGTTATAAGCATCAAGAATAATCTTGTTGGAATTCTTTTGCATTAATTGCGATCGGCTGTTGGTTGGTGCATAATTTTCAATAGCAGTTTTAATTTTTTCTTCTTCAATATTGAAGTACCGGCCAACCGCAACTGCAGCCAACACATTTGGAAGATTATAATCGCCTACTAAATTGGTACTTACTATTCGGTTGAAACCATTATCGAACTTTACTTCAAGGTATTTATCTGAATTCAGCACGTTACCGGTGATCGTCGCATCGGTGGTTCCGTAAGTAGAAATATTGGGAATGCCTTTACTCATTTCTCTGAGGTAAGGATAGTCCCACATAATAAATGCAGCTCCTTTATTGCCCCTTAAGAAATCGAACAATTCACCCTTGCCTTTGCGAACACCTTCTTCACCTCCAAAGCCTTCTAAATGAGCTTTGCCACAATTGGTGATCAATCCATGGGTAGGCAAAGCGATCTCGCAATAGGAAGCAATTTCTCTTAAATGGTTTGCTCCCATTTCAATTACAGCAATTTCAGCATCCTGTTTGATTTTCAAAATTGTTAGCGGAACACCGATATGATTATTAAGGTTTCCTTCAGTTGTATAGGTTTTGAAAGCAGAAGAAAGTACAACATGAATTAATTCCTTTGTCGTCGTTTTTCCATTGCTCCCGGTAATAGCAATAAAAGGAATGTTGAACTGTTTCCTGTGATATTTTGCCAATTGCTGTAATGATGTCAATGCATCATCAACCAAAATTGTTTTTCCTTCAATATTGTATCGGTCATCATCAACAACTACATAAGATGCTCCTGCCTCAATCGCCTTTTGGGCAAACTCATTAGCGTTGAAATTAGGACCTTTCAAGGCAAAGAAAAGATCGCCTTCTTTTAGTTTTCTTGTGTCGGTTTGAACCGAAGGATGTTGCAAGTAAATTTCGTACAGGTCTTCCGTCTTCATCATTCTGCAAAAGTAGAAGTAAACTGCCCTAACTCCATCTTAATAAGGATAGCGGCTATAGATTCTAACTATATTGCGCTTACTTGGATCAAACTGCAGGAGTGAATATAAAAGGTCGGGCTTTCACGAGCCCGACCTTTTCAAAATAAATCTTTTCAGTTATTGATATACTACAACCAATTTGGGACGTTTTGCGGGATATGTCGTGTTGTAGCTTGAAACAAAAATTCTGCTATTATATATTGCTTCATTTTGAAGCCTTAAAAAGAACCCATAATTGGCATTGCCGTTGACCATTGAAGCAACCATGCTTGTTACATCAAGGTTTAAATCCAAAGTTGATTGTGTAGTTGTAGGAACTACTACCTGATTGGTAGCAGAAGCTACCGGCTGATTAAACCAATTGGTTGTTAACGGTGACCAATTGGTAACAATTTGCTGTACGAGCATTGTGTTGTTCGTACCGAAATTAGCATCGACAAGATTACCGGTCAATGGAGTAGGATTAGAATATAAATAGAGGTTTGCACTAATAATATTTGCATTAGCAGGAATATTATTTAAGTCAAATTTCAAGAGTGCTCTTAATGTCCATGGCTGTCCCTGGCTTGTCCAAGTAGCGATGGAAATTTCGGGTCGGCCCGCACCACTTATGTCTTGACCGTTCAAGTTTGTAACATAAAAATCTGTCGGGTTGTTTGAAGGTTGTAATGTAAGTGTTTGAATTGGAGCAGCATTGACTGTAATTGTGTCGTTAGCTACTCCTGTAGCGCCTTTATCATCGGTCACCATCAATTGAAAAACATATTTTCCCTGTCTAAGGCCTTTTACTTTTGTAGATGCGGATCCAGGATTTACAATTGTTGTAGCATATGTGCCTGAAACTTGACTCCATAGATAAGCGATAACTTTGCCATCGGCATCTGCCCCACTTCCTGTTAGCGTAACAGAATCTGTAGGTAGAGTAACTGTTTGAGGTGTGCCGGCATTTGCAATTGGAACTTTATTCTCTGGAGCATCATTATCTTTCTGGCAACTTGATGCCGTTATTAAAATCCCCAAAAGAGAGCTTAGGATAAGGTTAGATTTGGTCATCACGTTTATTTGTTCAAAAATATAAATATTTTAGTTCGGTCTATTTTAATTTTAAGCTATTTGCATCACGTTAAAACAAAAAACCTTCCCTATTTATTAAGGAAGGTTTTTTGTTTATTTAGAAAGATTACTATCTCTTTTGCTTTTTAGATCTAAAGAATTGTCCTGTCTTTCTTCCATTTCCTTCTGGGCTACCCATTCGATCCATTGCGCAACGGAAACCAATAGTGCTGCTTGCCTGGTCTTCTTCCTGGAAGCGGCGCGTGCCAGGGCCTAACCAATAAGGCATATCAGCCCAGCTACCCCCTTTATAAACTCTTGATTTGTCAGAAATTAAAGTAGTTTTTCCATAACCATATGAAGCATCTGATTGCTCATCACCATCAAGGAAGTTGATTACATTACCACGCTGATAGTTCCGGCGTTTCATGCTTTCAGAATCTGATACATTTCTCATTTTTACGCGACCTAAGCTGTCTCTTGTGGCCTCACCTGAAGTGAGATCAACTGTTTTAAACACGTTACCACGGACAGGAGCCATATCGTCAACATCTAATGGAGAGAGCGGACGATAAACGTCAAACACCCACTCACTCACATTACCTGCCATATTATACAAACCAAAACCATTAGGATAGAAAGATCTTACATCAGAAGTATACATAGCACGGTCGTTCAAACCGCCGGCCAAACCTGCGTAGTCACCAGTACCTCTTTTAAAGTTTGCGAGAAAGCGACCCTGCCAGCTACCGTGTTTGTCTTCGCGAAGACCAGTATATTTCATATCCTGTGTCCAGGGATAAACTGTTTTGTTAGATTGCAATTCTTCACCTGGCTTACCTTCTTTCATTGAAGGACGTGGGTTTTGGTTCACCATTCCGTAAGCTGCATATTCCCACTCAGCTTCGAAAGGAAGTCGGTAATTGGGAAGCATCAAGCCATCTTCCATAGTTACCTGTGTTCTCGAACGGCCATTGGCATCTTTTAATGCATTCTTTTTAGGATGGCCTGGTTGAGGTGTATATAATCCAAGTAAATAAGATTTTGTGGTAAAGTTTTCATCCTGTTGTTCGCTGGCAATGCTTTGTTTAGCGATATAACCTTTGTTATAAAGAATACCCTCGTTTACACGGTCGCTCCTCCAAAGACAAAAATCATAAGCTTGTCTCCAGGTTACGCCTACTACAGGATAATAGTTGAAGCTTGGATGGCGGAAATAATATTCTACCAACGGCTCATTATAACTTAATTCACTACGCCAAACCAAAGTATCCGGCAAAGCGGCATTGAGAATATTTTTATTGTTCTCGTCAGCTTCCGGGTCAAAAACGCGGCCGAGCCAGTGAATGTATTCACGGTAGTGAACGTTGGCTACCTCGGTTTTGTCCATGTAAAAAGAAGGTACAGTTACGCGGCGTGGGATATTATTCCAATCGCCCATAACGTCTTCTTCTTTCTGGCCCATAGTGAAAGTACCACCCTGAACAAATACCAGTCCGGGACCAGAAGCTTGTTCCTTGGATTGTGCTACTTGGTAACCACCCATGTTTTTGTCATTGTAGTTCCAGCCGGTTACGTCAGACTTGTCGTGCTTGTTTTTGTTGAGAAGCTTACAGGAAGTAAGTGCTGCGGTACAGGATAATAGGATTAAAAAATTTTTTACTTGCATGGTTGCTGATTTTGTCTTTCTAAAGGACACATGGATTTTGATGTGCCCTGCCTTGTAAAACCTATGTTTTCGAATAACTTTAACGCCGGTTGGGCGGTATTATTGTATTCTGAAACAGATTTTCAGGACAGTCTTGCGAATATAGAGACATTGCCATAAAGTTTATAGCGGGTTTTACGTTTTTTGAGTGTGAAATCTACGATAACCACCATTGTGATTGCCGATGAGAAAGTTTTTGCTGCTGAGTTTTTTCATTTTTTTACTGCTTTCGGTTTTTGCCCAAAGAACCTATAAGGCAAATTCTGTATTGGCTTCTGGCAATTGGTTCGAAATCAGTATAGTTGAAGAAGGCGTTTATAAATTAGATGTACCTTTTCTAAATAGTCTTGGAATAACTGGTGCTATTCCGTCATCTCAAATCAGGATTTTTGGGAATGGCGGTTTAATGTTGCCCGAGGCCAATTCCTCTAAGCCGATCGATGACCTTGAGGAAAATGCGATTTGGATTGAGGATGGTGGAGATGGGGCTTTGAACGGGTCGGACTACATTTTATTCTATGCAAAGGGGCCAAATCGCTGGTTAAAAGACTCCTTGAATAAGCGTTTCTTCCATCAAAAAAATATCTATTCGGATAAGGCATTTTATTATTTGACTGTTGGCGGAAACGGGCTGAGAATTACAACTCAAAGCCTATCACTTCCGGCTGCTACGACGGCTACGTCTTTTGATGAAAGATATTTTCATGAACTGGACACGGTTAATTTTTTATCGAGTGGAAAAGAATGGTTTGGAGAGGAATTCTCGAATTTTCCGGGAAGGAGTTTATCAAGAAGTTTTCAATTGCCGATTCCTGATCTGCTTTCTCAACCGGCGACTATTGTAACTAATGTTACAGCCCGGTCAGTCAACACTTTGAGCCGTTTTACAATTGCTGTTAATAACCAGCAAATACAACAACTTTCTGTGCCTTCGATTGGAACAGGAGTTTACGATCTGTTTGCACAACAGGTGCAGCAGGCCGACAACTTTATTCTAAACGGCAATAATGCAACAGTATCTATAAATTACTCGCAGGGTAGTTTTAACAGCCAGGGTTGGCTAAACTGGTTTGAGTTTTTTGCAAAGCGAAATTTATCAATGGTGGACGGGAAGCAGTTGTCGTTCCGGGACTGGAGCACTGTTGGCTCAGGTAACGTAAGTTTTGAAATATCAAATGCAGATGTGGCGTCACAAGTGTGGGATGTTACCGACGAATTGCACCCTGTAAAAATGAACACAAGTCTCATAGCAAACCAATTGCGGTTCAATAATGACGCTCAGAGATTAAGAGAATACATCTGCTTCTCGAATAATTTCCTGACTCCAAAAGCCGAAGGACGTGTGAGCAATCAGAATTTACATAACACAACAGAAAAGGATTTTTTGATTGTAACTGCTCCCGAATTTTTACAGGAAGGTCAACGGCTTGCACAGTTTCACCAGCAAAGAAATAATTTGAGAGCGGTAGTTGTCACGACTGAACAGGTCTTCAACGAGTTTTCGGCTGGTATTCCCGATCCAACTGCTATCAGGGATTTTGCAAAAATGTATTATGACAGGTACAAGTCAACCTGGAATCAATCGGGTAAATATTTATTGTTGTTTGGGAAAGCTTCTTTCGATTATAAGAACCGTATCGCAAATAATACAAACAAAGTTCCGGCCTACGAAAGCACTAATTCTTTAGATCCTTTGTCAACCTACACCTCAGATGATTTCTTTGGTTTTTTAGATGATAACGAAGACATCAATTCCGGTGTAGTGATCAATCAATTGGACGTCGGTGTTGGCCGGATTCCTTCAAAAACAGTAGACGAAGCCAAAAATTTTGTGGACAAAGTTTTGGACTATCATTCAGCAGATGCTCTAGGCCCATGGCGCAATAATTTGAATTTTATTGCCGATGATGAAGACAACAATCTGCATTTGCAGGATGCGGAAATATTGACTACAACCATATCTTCAACTGCTCCGATCTTCAATCAACAAAAAGTTTATCTGGACGCTTTCCACCAGGAAAATGGTTCGGTGGGTGGCCGCTATCCTCAGGCTAACGCTACCACCAACAGTAATATTTATAATGGAACTTTACTGTGGAATTACAGCGGGCATGGTGGCCCAGGACGCCTTGCTGAAGAAGATGTACTCGACCAGCAAATAGTGAACAATTGGAGCAATCGCTATCGTTTACCTCTTTTTGTTACAGCAACCTGCGATTTTGCCCCTTTTGATAACCCGACCCAAAATTCATTGGGAGAAAATTTGTTGATTCGTCCCAAAACCGGCGCCATTGCCTTGATGACTACAACAAGGGTAGTGTTTGCATTCAGTAACCGGGTAATAAACAACAATTACCTGAGGTTTGCTTTTCAACCGGATGCCTCTGGGCGGTACAAAACCTTGGGTGAAGCCATGATGGCCGGGAAAAATTACACTTATCAAACGTCGGCTGATATCATTAATAATCGCAAATTCACCTTGCTTGGCGATCCGGCAATGACACTTGGATTTCCGGACTACAAAGTGAAAATTACCAGGGTTAATAGCAGGGACATTTCATCTCAAACCGACACGTTGCACGCGGCAGAACCGGTTATTATGGAAGGTGAGGTGAACGACAATGCAGGCAACTTCTTAAGCACTTTTCAGGGTACGGCCTATTTGTCTCTTTTCGATAAATCTCAAAGTATTTCAACCCTTGCCAACGATCCAACAAGTCAGCAAGTGACTTTTTCGGACCAGGAAAGTATTTTATTCAAAGGAAAAGCATCCGTTCAAAATGGTAAGTTCAGCTTCAGGTTCAAAACGCCCAAAGACATCAATTATCAATTCGGAAACGGAAAAATCAGTTTATATGTGCAGAACGGCACGAACGATGGTAACGGATTTTCGAACAACATAATAGTTGGTGGAATTTCTAACAACCCGCTTACAGACAATGTGGGGCCTGAAATAAAGGCGTTTTTAAACGATAACCGGTTCGTAAATGGTGGCATCACAAATTCAAATCCTGTTCTTTTAATTCAATTGGCTGATTCTTCAGGGATTAATACAGGAAACTCAGGTATTGGGCACGATTTGGTTGCAACGCTGGACAACGACAATAATCAATATTTTGTTCTGAATAATTTTTATGAAAGTGAACTCGATAATTTTCAGAAGGGCAGTGTTCGTTTTCAGTTGCCACAACTTTCTGCTGGGCAGCATAGTTTAAAAATCAAGGTTTGGGATGCAGTTAATAATTCTAGTGAATACATCCTTGATTTCACCGTAATAAATGATGAAGACTTAAAAATCAGTCATGTCTTAAATTATCCAAACCCTTTTACAACGAGAACATTTTTTTGGTTTGAACACAATCATCCGCTTACAGACCTCTCCGTCAAAATCGAGATATTTACAGTAAGTGGTAAATTAATTAAAACCATCTCGCAAACAATAAATACGGCTGGAAACCGTTCCAATGACGTTGAATGGGATGGTAGGGATGATTTTGGGCAAAGGGTAGGGAGGGGAGTATATGTTTACAGGCTGAGAGTTAAAACAACCGATGGAAAGACTGCTAATAAATGGGAACGTCTTGTTATCCTCGATAAATAATAAATGTCGGTTAAACGCTTCATTTCTAATTAAATCTGCTATAATTTCGAACACTTTTTAAAATAGAACTATGAAATCAACTGCTTTACGAATTGCACTTGTCCTTATCCTATTGTCAACTATTTCATTTTCCAAATTGTTTGCACAACAGGCAAGGGCATTGAATGTAGTGACTACCGCGGTTCCTTTTTTGCGCATTTCACCTGATGCCCGTTCGGGAAGTATGGGTGATCTTTCCCTGGCCACTGACCCGGACGCAAGTTCTCCTTATTTTAATTTAGGAAAAGTGCCCTTCAATACATCTGTTGGCGGTGTAAACGTAACCTACACACCATGGTTAAAAAGGATTGTGCCTGATGTTTACCTCGCTTCGCTTGCTGGATACTATAAAATGGATGAAACATCGGCCATATCGGCTTCATTACGCTATTTCAGCTTAGGATCCATTAAGCTGACAGACGCTTATGGAACTGAGTTGCAAACTGTAAATCCGAAAGAATTTGCATTTGACCTTGGCTA
>DATMIF010000031.1:0-61753 GCA_035554655.1 Flavisolibacter sp. | reverse complement strand
ATTGGACTTTATAGTTTCACTTCCATTGAGTACATTTTTAAGTTCATTATGCAGCAATTGGCAAACATTGCCATAGTTCCAAGTGATTTGTTCACCAGTTATGGTAATCGCAGGAATATCCGCTACAATGAAACAGAAAGGGTATTCCCTAAAGAAATAAAGAACAGTAACTACAAACCTCAATATAAACAAGACTTGGCCAATGGAATTTGGCAGATCATAAAACTGGTAATTGATCAATCAGTTTCAGAAAGAAGATTGGCAGATAGCTCATTTTCTACTGCACAAGGATCTTTACTCAATTTCATTCGTTCTGCAGCACAAGAACCATTGGTTGAATTCTACATGGATACTTATGGCGATATGTATCATCTTATAGTAAGAAAGCCACCTTATGATCAGAAAGGCATTGTGTCTTTAATTGAAGGGAAAGTAAATACAGAAACCGGTGAAACAGAAACACCACCGGCAATTATTGATATTGAAGCTGATGATGTATTGGATGAGAGGCTAAGAAAAAATGATACTGAAGTCTATTCTTGGTACTCTTTCTTTCCTAAAAACAATTTAATTAATAGTGCAAAGGACTTCTCACTTGCTTATTTGGGAGCTTTGTATTTTGAAGAGTATGCACAAGTATTCGGATCAAGGCCATTTCAACAATGTCACCCATACCTTGCTTATGTACCTAAGAATGACAGAGAGGGTACAAGCTTAGATGTAAATGAGAAACAGGCAATCTTTGATCTAAAGTATGTAGTCGAATCAACCCAATACTTGCCATTTGCAAGAAAAGGCACAATAACCTTAAATAGAGACAGAAGAATCAAAATTGGCAATGTTATCAGGTACAAGCCAACCGGTGAAATTTTCTTTGTAGATGCAGTTCAGCATAAACACATAGTTTCTGATAATGGTATTGATGCTGTAACTACAATTAATGTAAGCAGGGGATTGGTGGAACAGTTTATTTATGGCACTCACCTTCAAAATGAAAATGGTGAAACAAGATTTGTAAGCTATTTCAATTTAATTGATACAAGATTAAATTTTGAAGAAAAAACAATTGACGTACCCGTAACGGTAAATAAGAAAACCGGTACAAGAACAGTGGAAGCGCCAGTTAAGGGTTGGCAACAATACACTTTATCACTAAACAATCCTGATCTTGCTAATATATCTGCTATTCAAATCACACAGCCTGACATGGTTAAGGGAATTGTTTACTTGGAAAAATACAATTCATTTCCTCAAAGCAAAGCTCTGTTTACAAAGTTCATCAATGCTATTACAGCAAAGGGCTTCAAAGTTATTCTGCTTCCAATGGCAACAAATAGAAGTTATGCTGAACAAGCCGCTTTAAAACATAATAACATAAATAATGCACGAGCAGGTCACTCAAAGCATGAAAAAGGAATGGCTATTGATATCACTGTTGCAAGTGAGTGGGGTGGAAAGGTATATTCAAAACAAACCAGTGAATCAGATTGGAGATTAACCGGTGTACCTGCCATTGCAAACCAGTTAGGTTTAAGGTGGGGTGGTGCTGCTAATAATGGAACATTTGGAAGTTATGTTGACAGGGTGCATTTTGAAGTTCCTGATCTTGGCACTGTTCCAACTGAAGTAATAACAGAAGATATTATTGAGGAAGTAACAGAGATCCGGAAACAAAAAACTTTGGATAGGGAAGGAATATTTAAAAATTTCAGGGTGAACAAATTCACCTTCAATTTCTTTTTAAAGGACAGGCAATTTGATCCTGATTACAGGAAAGTAACAAGCAGGCAAATATTTAATTCTGATGCTCAGGGTTCATTACCTGATGTAGTTGTAACCGCTAACAAAAAATTAAGGAAATAGCAATTAGGTAGTAATACGGTTGTTTAGAGGCCTACAATTCCGTATTGTTGCTGATGCAATCAAATGAAATAGCTAACGATAATCAAAGCCAGTTTGTACAGGCCTTTTGCAAATTTGCGGGATGCAGCGAAGATGAGTTAGAAGTTAGCATTCAAAATGGTCATACAGATGTTATTTACAATGGCGTAAACTACAGAGTTTCAACCTATGGAACTTTGTCAAGGGACTTTGAAGAAATGTTTGAAGCAAGAGCTTATGACCGTATTGCAATTGAGATTCAGGAAACTGTATGGATTGAATTTATTCAGCACATAGACCCTTTCTCAACTTCAGATTTTATCATATCACTTTACAAAGAATGGAATCAATATTGGAAAACAAGGGAAGCAGAAATTAACAATGAAAGGGCATATAGTAAGCTAAGAAGTGAATCATGGGAACAACTAATAATACTCATCGAAACCGTAAAAATCACCACAACTTTTGTCTCAATAAACAGAGCTAAGTTAGATCGTTGCTTCCTTCCAATTATAGCCTTAGCCTTGCGGCAACAATATGAGTTTATAGATCATTTCTGTGATGAGCTAATAGATGTAATGAGTGAGGCCGGACTGGATAATATGTCATTTGGTGATACTTACAAAGTTGTTTTTATTGGTGGTGAACGGGAGGGAGAGTTTGAAGAACAATTTTATATTTATAACCCACCGGATTCAGGCGAAAATTCACGTTGATATCTAAGCTGTTTTAATTAATTTAGATAATTAATTAATTGCTTATGAAGGTTGTTTGCGCTTTGCTTACGCTACTAATTATTTCCTGCACAAATAATCGCTTCCATGATGGTCTGTATAAGGCAAGTTTATTCAACAATAACCTAACATGGATGCATGAAGAACAAATTGAACTTGACGGGTCAACGATGCATGTTGTTGAAAGATCAGTAATTGATAGCTCAATACAAGCAGAATATAAAACGACTTGTAAACAATTTCCTGATAGAGTGGAATTCAAAAACAAAAATGGTATTGTGGAAGTATGCCGATTTGATGATGACGGGAATTTTAAATACGGTGATTACACTTATAAAAAACAAAGCCCCACTAATTAAGAAATTAGTGAGTGATCAGTCCCGAAGTTATGGAAGCAATTTTAGCAATCTTATTTATCGCAGCAGTTATTCTTGTTGTCACTATTTCCAAGTCGAAACAAAAGCCTAAAGAAGAAATGTTTAAGATCACCAATACCTCTCACGATAATGTTATTGAATTCAAAATTGAGTTAAATGAGGAAGAGGTAAAGCGAAGAATAGCCGATGGAAGCTTGACTGATTCACTTGCCAAGAAAGAACCATCCATAAAAGACGTAACAGGGTTTTATGGATTTGAAAGTAATTCTCCCAACAAGGAATATTGCGTTTATAGTTGCGATGGACACTATGAAAACGAGAAATGGCAAAACGGCAATCTTGCTTTGTTGTGTCAAGGCAAATTGCTATATAAGAAAAGAATCCAAAGACCACATAGTTGTAAAGTCTCAAATGGAGGTGTTGTTATTTGTTGTGATTGGCTCAACAAAGATGAATTGGTTGGTAAATTTTTGGTCTTTGACAAAGAAGGCGAATTGATTTTCAGCCGGCGTACTTCAGCTAATTTGGGCTCAGCATCTATAAGTGATGATTCCAAGTTTGCAATTTTTGAAACATATAGCTCAGATACCTCAGATTCAAACAAAATTTTTATAGTAGACATTGACAATAAAAAGATTTTGAAGAAACTGGAAAGACCAATAGCCTTCAAAGAGGTAGAAATTGATTCGGATACTCAATTAATAAAACTTAAGGATCGTAGAAACTTTGTTTATGAAATAAACTTTGAGGGCAGGCAAACAAATAGAAGTGATTACGAAAAGCAGATTTTCGATCATGGTTCTGTTTTAGACAAATTGGAGCTTTACCAAATAACCTCTGAGAAAAATTGCCTTCAGGATGAAGTTTATTTAAATATACTGTTGCAAGCTGTGAATGATAGAGAAGCATGTGATCGGCTACGAAAGGAGAATATTTATCGAAGTATTGGAGAGTGGTATTTAGCAAACGATCATAAGAAAATGGCTGTTGAGAATTGGGAAAGGGCACTTCAAATAAATCCCAAAGTTGGATTAAAAAGGAAAGTCGAAAGCTTAAAAAAGGAACTACAATAAAATCATAGTTAAATGGGATTGCAAGTACAACCTCAAAAGATTCAAATCACCGTAGAACAGGGTAATGGTGAATGGTGGGGATGGATAAATGGTATAAAAACTTTTTTGCCAACCAGTGTTGCTGATACAATTCCTGAATTAATTAATAACCTTAGGGAATTGCTAAAGGATTGGCAGCGGCACGAGGCCAAAGAAGATCCAGTTTGGAGCAAAGTGAATTTTGATCAGGTAGAATTTGAAACGGTAGAATACAAGGAGGAAGATTATGAATGAAATAATTAAACTAAATGCCGAACAGTTTTTGCACAAGATGATTCAATCCTCTTATCATGTAACAGTTGCGGAAAAAGTGTTGAATGAAAGGCTGTACGTTTTTAAAACTGATAAAAATAGGCATGAGTTTCTGAGTGCATTGAGGAAATTGGTAGTGCATGATGAGACAACTCACAATTGCGGACGGCCAAATTGTGGACATGAGAAGCTAACCGGAATGTCAAAGTTTGTTATTGATCAGGAATTGGAATTATTGGCTGTTCATTTTGTGCCATCAGGTACTTCTAAAGAATTTACAGATAGTGAGAAGGTTGAAATGAATGCAAAAATTGATGAAGCTTTAGAAAAACTTCAAAATTTAGGAATTGGTCAACAAGTCATTTTTGAGGAAATTGAAGAATTGAAAGAATATCTAAATCTTGATAAGAAGAACTGGTTACAACTACTGAAAGGGAAGTTGTTTGATTTGGCAACTGAAAAGGCCGTTGAAATAGTTACTGTACAAATGATTTTCAATACAATTACAGAAAGCATAAAGGCCGGACAGTTTGTATTACCTCAATAACTTGGAATAAGAATTTTGCCCTTGTAAAAAATTTATCCACATTGGTTTTCAACCATAACCAATAACGCTCAAAATAATTTTTAGCTCCTTTTTGTGTGCAAATTGTGTGCAAACGGAAAATAAAAAGGGTTTCAACAATTCGCTGAAACCCTTACCTGTGCTTCGTGATCCGGACTGGATTCAAACCAGTGACCTACTGCTTAGAAGGCAGTTGCTCTATTCAGCTGAGCTACCGGACCTAGCTGTCTTAAACAGAGGCGGCAAAGATAAAGGAAACGAATAAAATTTTTGAAAGGAAATCTTAATTATTAGCAGCGCTAAAATGAAAACTGTCAAGAAACAAATCTTGCTTTTTCACATCCACGTGCCCAATGTTCTTGACATACATAACCACAAGTGTTTTTCCATTGGTATAGCCTTTTACTTTCCAGTCTTTTTTGTAAGAATCCTGCCAGTAATCGACAATGGTTTTTGATGCTTCCGAGTTCCAGTCGGCATCATCATGAATACCCGTGTTGTGAAGAATATAGAAAGGGCCGCGTAATTTATCAATGTAAGAACGTAACATGTCTTCAGCGTCAGTGAGGGTGTATTCATCATTCATTTTCACACAAATCATTCCATAGGTAACACCTTTATCCCTGAATTCATGAAAGTATAATTGATCGCCTGAATCGGTTAATGCTACATCTAATTTATGTTCCGATGAAAGTAGTGCAGAACAACCTGTGTCCCCGATAAACTGAAGTTTGATTCTTTTCGAAGAAGAGAATCGGATAACTAAGGAAGTAGCTAGAAATAATATCAGGTTTTCCATGGTCGAATATTGGTAGCTTGAACTGTAAAATAAAAATTATTTTCGATTTCAGATTATGGATAGAGAATTTTTCTACGGAAAGGATAAACTGACTGTTCAAATGGCTGTATCACTGGCCGAAGGCTCATTTCAGGGAAAGTTTACAAATGATACCAAAGAAAAAATAAACAGCAGCCATCGCCACGTTCGCAAAATGGTTGACGACGGAAAAACAGTTTATGGTGTTACAACAGGTTTTGGAATTTTAGCAAATACGAAGATCAGTGAAGAGGATACGTCAACACTTCAATACAAGATCTTACAAAGCCATAGTGTGGGAGTGGGGGAGCCAATCCCAATTGAAATTGCAAAACTGATGCTGATCACAAAAGTGCATGCTTTATCGCACGGTTATTCAGGTGTTCAATTATCAACTATTGAAAGAATTGTATGGCATATTGAAAATGATATCATACCTGTTGTTCCTGAAAAAGGAAGTGTTGGTGCTTCTGGTGACCTAGCACCGTTGGCGCACTTGTTTCTTCCTTTAATTGGACTTGGCGAAGTTTTTTATGAAGGGAAAAAATATCTATCACACGAAGTCCTTTCCAAATTCAATTTGTCTCCAACCAAATTAGGACCGAAAGAAGGATTAGCATTGATCAACGGCACCCAATTTATTTTGGCATTTGCCATCAAAGCTGTCCAAAGACTGCATAATTGTTTAGAAGCCGCAGATGTCATTGGCGCTATGAGCCTTGAAGCATTAACAGGAACAAAAGCTCCGTTTGACGAACGTTTACATCAACTGCGTTCATTTGAAGGAAACAAATTGGTAGCGCAAAGACTTCGGCTGTTGCTCAGTGAATCTGCGATTATGCAAAGCCATGTTGATTGCGGCAGGGTGCAGGATCCTTATTCCCTTCGTTGCATGCCGCAAGTGCACGGAGCATCAAGAAATGCATGGCTTCATTTGAAACAGTTAACCGAAATCGAAGCTAATTCGGTAACAGATAATCCAATTGTTTTTGATGAGAATGAAACCATAAGTGGAGGGAATTTTCATGGTCAGCCTTTGGCATTGCCCCTTGATTATGCCTGTTTTGCTGCTGCAGAAATCGGGAATATTTCTGATCGCAGGTGTTACTTACTTCTTGAAGGAAAATGGGGATTGCCCATGTTGTTGATGAACAATGTTGGATTAAACAGTGGCTTCATGATACCACAGTATACTACTGCAGCATTGGTAACGGAAAATAAAACCCTATGCTTCCCAAGCAGCGCTGATAGTATCCCGACTTCATTAGGTCAGGAAGATCATGTTAGTATGGGAAGCATAAGCGGAAGAAAATTAAACAAGGTGCTTGACAATCTTGAATACATTCTTGCAATAGAATTGCTTTGTGCCTGCCAGGCAATTGAATTCAGAAGACCATTGAAAAGCAGTGCCATTCTTGAATTTGGACACGATTACGTTCGCCGTTTTGTCGGCTTTGCCGAAGAAGACAGGATTTTTGCCAACGACATTGATGCTATCAAAAATATTATCTCTGATTTTTCTTTTGTAAAAAATGTAAATGAGTTTGCTTTATCAACCGGCGTTAAATTAAACCATGGTTTCGATCATTTCAGTTAATTGCTCCAATCAATAGCTATCTTGAATTCTTTACTTCTTTATAAACGTGTACGGATCGTATTCTACAAATTCATTTTGCTTTGTTGTAATTGATTTCACTTTGCGGTTAGCAATATCAAATTTCACGGTAAAGATTCCGTACTCAATGTTGTTATACTGCATCAGCCATTCGCCATTATCCATGTAGTCAAGGGTTGCAGAAAGATCCGGCTTCGTTCCAAAATTTATTTTCAACTGTTTACCAATTTGACTAATAGTGATATTGCCATATAGCTTATTAGTATATACACCAACATAATAAGCAAGCGGCAATTCAGGCTGATTTCCTTTCACTCTTGCTTTCCATCCGTTGATCTCATTTACCTGTCGCTGCATATCCTGTCTGAATCCTTCTAACTGTGACTGACTCCTGTTTACATAAGGAACTCCGAGGTAAGCATCTAAAATTTGATAGCGAAGCAATTCAAAAAAGTTTTGATTGTCATTATTGGTAAGAATAGCAATTCCCAGTTTTTCTTCCGGAACAAAACAAACATTACTTACCATTCCTCCTGCGCCGCCTGTATGCCAGTAGATTTGTCTTCCGTTATAATCGCCTGCGAACAATCCTAATCCATATCCTCTGAAATGCATTGGAAGCACTGATGACTTTCTGCTACCTGTTACAATATTTACATCCCTTGTTTTTTGAATAGCCTGCCATGGCAAAATTTGTTTTCCACCAAAGCGTCCGCTATCCAGTTGCATCATCAGCCAGTGCGAAAGATCACTCACATTGCTAACGATGCTTGCTGCAGGCGCAAGATTATTCCAATTATCGTATGGTACTTGCCGCAATTCGTTTGTGTAAGATGTTGTGTAAGGAGTTGCTACGTTTGATTGTTTTTCAATGCCTGTTGAAAGGAGCATTGTAGTATTCATTTGTAAAGGGGCTACGATGGAATCATGAACAAACTTTTCCCATTGCTGTCCCGTAACCGCAGGAATAACTTGTCCAGCAGTTAAAAAACAACTGTTGCAATATCCATAGTCCTGCCTGAAGATTTGTGTCGGCTTCAGCAGTCGCATTCTTTTCATGATCTCTTGCCTGCTCAGGGAAGTGTTCCAAAATGTAAAATCTCCCTGGAAAGTTTTGGTGCCGATGCGATGTGTCAGCAAATCACGGATAGTTACCAGTTGCGTCGAAATGGTATCGTACAATCTGTATCCCGGGAAATATTTTGTGATCTTGTCGTTTAATGAAACCTTTCCTCTCGTTTCAAGCAAGGCCAAGGATGTGGCTGTAAACAACTTGGTGTTGCTCGCAATCATAAATAAAGTATTCTGATTAACAGGACTCTGGGTTTGAATATTTTTCACGCCATAACCTTTCATAAAAATCACGTTTCCATCTTTTACAATTACAATAGATAATCCCGGCACGTTCCAGTCCTTAATGCCCTGACTAATATAACTGTCAAGGCTATCCCTTATAAAAGAAGGTTGCGCAGAAACAAATTGAGAATAACCGAGCAGTAAAAAGAAAATGATTTTTTTCATAGACAAACCAAGTTGCGAACAATGTAATTAATTTTTGATAATGCTGAATTAATTCCTCGGAAGAAAAACTTTGAGCAATTCTTTTTTGAGATCATAACGTTTTTGTGCTTGTTAAATGCAGAAATCTTATGGCGATGGGCTGGCATAAATTTTTTGTACTTCAACACACAAAAACCATTTTATGAAAAAGAAATTGTTCTCTTTCGCCATCTGTTTATTGGCCGTCGCCATTTGGTCGTGTAACAATAGTGGCGATTCTACAAGCACTACTGACTCTACAACAAGTACAACAACAACTTCAACTGATACTACAAGTATGGGAGGTTCAACTAACTCAACAGCAAGCGCAACGCCTTTGAGCAAAGATGACTCTTCATTTGTTATGGAAGCAGCTACAGGCGGATTAATGGAAGTACAGGCAGGACAAATAGCTCAGCAAAATGCGCAAAGCCAAAGAGTAAAAGATTTTGGTGGTATGATGGTGACAGATCACTCAAAAGCTAATGATGAGCTTAAGTCATACGCTTCCGGTCACGGAATCTCTTTGCCGGATTCTTTACCAAAAGCAGAACAAAAACATTTGGATGAATTGAAAAAACTGAAAGGATCCGCTTTCGATAAACACTATGTTTCTATGATGGTTGAAGATCATCAAAAGGATGTAGCAAAATTTAAAAAACAATCTACAGGCGTTAATGACGCTCAATTAAAAACATGGGCAACGAACACTTTGCCCACTTTGCAAAAGCATTTGGATTCAATCCAGGCGATTAAAAAGGGAATGTAGGAGTTATCTATATTTACGGTTAAAGCATCTGCCAAAAGCGGGTGCTTTTTTATTTGTATTCTCCGAACAACTTTCTCAATTCATCAGCTATTTCACCAAGTGTACAATAGTTCTCAACAGCGTCTACCACCGCAGGCATAATGTTTTCTCCACCTGAAGCTTTTTGACTCACAACTTCTAAACACTTCGCCACTTGCTCATTCTTCCTCGACTCCTTCAGCTTTTTCAATTTTTGAATTTGTGCATCCCGTATACTATCATCAATCTTAAGAAGAGGTATTGAAGCTTCTTCTTTCAACTGAAATTTATTCACGCCAACAATAATCTTTTCGCCGTTTTCAATTTTGCGCTGGTAATCGTATGCGCTTTTTGCAATTTCGTTTTGAATAAATCCCTGTTCAATGGCACTTACACTTCCACCCATAGCATCAATCTTTTCAATTAACTGCCATGCTTTTTCTTCAACCTCGTTAGTAAGTTGTTCAACAAAATATGAACCGGCTAAAGGATCAACCGTTTCAGGTGCACCACTTTCAAACGCAACAATCTGTTGTGTACGCAAAGCAATTCGTGCGGCTTCTTCAGTTGGTAAACTCAGTGCTTCATCATAACCATTAGTATGCAATGATTGTGTTCCCCCTAAAACCGCAGCCAGTGTTTGAATTGTTACTCTCGAAATATTATTATGTGGTTGTTGCGCAGTTAGTGTGCTTCCGCCTGTTTGTGTATGAAAGCGAAGCATCATCGCTTTAGGATCGGTAGCACCTAATTCTTTCATCATCTTTGCCCACATTCTTCTTGCCGCACGGAACTTCGCTACTTCTTCAAACAAATTATTATGCGCATTAAAAAAGAAGGAAAGACGTTTGCCAAAAACATTGATGTCCAAGCCTTTTTCCAATGCAGCTTTAACATAAGCCTTGCCATTGCTTAATGTAAATGCAATTTCCTGAACTGCTGTACTTCCTGCTTCGCGAATATGATAACCCGAAATAGAAATGGTATTCCATTTCGGCAATTCTTTACTACACCATTCAAAAATATCGGTAATGATGCGCATAGAAGGTTTTGGTGGATAGATATAAGTTCCTCTTGCTGCATACTCTTTTAAAATATCATTCTGAATTGTTCCGGATATTTTTTTAAGATCAGCGCCTTGCCTTTTTGCTTGTGCCACATAAAACGCAAGGAGAATAAATGCACTCCCATTAATCGTCATTGAAGTGGAAACATCTTCAAGTTTAATTCCCTTAAACAGTGTATCGATGTCCTCCAACGAATCAATAGCAACACCAACTTTACCAACTTCACCTTCCGCTAGAACATGATCGCTGTCGTAACCTATTTGTGTGGGCAAGTCAAAAGCAACACTCAAACCCATTACACCTTGTGATAACAAGTAGTGATAACGCTTATTGCTTTCTTCGGCGGTTGAGAAGCCTGCGTATTGACGCATGGTCCACAGTCTCCCGCGATACATGTCAGGTTGAACACCACGAGTGAAAGGGAATTCACCGGGTTTTTCATTCATTGGAATTGGATCATAATAAACCTTTCTGATCTCAATGTCAGAATCGGTAACAATTTTTTTCTCATCCATAACGCTACATTATTTTTTTTGCTTCAGCATTTAAAATATTGGCTGCGTAGGTATGAATGGCTGCTTTTTCTTCCTGCATCATTGCTTCCATTAAATGGCGGTTTAATTCGGTTGCAGTAGCATCCGCGGGTAATGATTTTGCAATGGTGTTTACCATCAGCAAATTCTGGTCGTGCAAACTCCTTACAGCATTCCATGCTGGTTCGCTTACATAAATCTGTTGTGATGCGTTGTATTCATATTCCTGCTTGATGGCCTCAAGTAAGAGAAATTGCATTTCTCTCGCTGTTAATCCAGGCTGGCTTATGCGGCTGATCAAATTGGGCAATGCAATTCTTTCCGCAAGTAAAACCAATCGCTCGTAAGCTTGCAGGCGAAGTGGTTTCGTTAAAAAATTATCATCGGCAGTCGTCTGCACTTGTGGTTTACTTTTTACTGCTAATGTGTAAATAGAAGTAAGCAAGGCAATGACTGCGACAATTAAACTAATTTTCGATTCGTCCATTTGGTTTCAATTGAAGCGCAAAAATAGCATGAAACGTCCATGATAAAATTTTGATTAAAATCACCTTGTCATCAAAATTTTATCATGGTAAGTACCATCTGGCTAAATTACTAACAGATTCCAGATGAAACCTTGTCAGTTAACGAACTGTTAGTATGAACTTGGTCAGGTGTTTGATAGATTTGTAGTATGGAAACGATGACACAATCTCCAATAAAATTTACCGAAGATGCTATCAACGAATTGAAGCGTTTGATGAATGAACCTGGTTTTGACAAATCAAAAATGTTACGGATAGGCGTGAAGGGTGGAGGATGTTCAGGACTTAGTTATGTTTTGGGATTTGAAGAAAGAAAAGAGAATGATACTACATACGAATTTGAAACCCTCACTTTTGTAATTGATAAAGCACACGAACTGTATTTGTACGGAATGGAAATAGATTGGCAGGGCGGATTGAATAGCCGAGGATTTACATTCCAAAATCCAAACGCATCAAAAACTTGCGGTTGCGGAACTTCATTTGCGGTCTAGTAAACCATGATTAGGTGGATGTAAAAGATTATGGAGAAGAGTTTCATTTTTGAAACTCTTTTTTATTTTAACCCGGCTGCATTGCTACTATATATCTTCTGTTGCGTCGCAATACGTTCATCGTTCGGTAACTCTCATCATCTGTGAAACTTTGTGCCTTCATGCCTTTTTGGCTTTTGGCTTGGCTCAATAAAATTCTGAACCTTGAAGTGAGTGACACAACAGGAGTTGATAGTAGCAATGCTGTTAAGTACATCATGCGCACTAAGAAAAAAGTCTCACATTTTGTGAGACTTTGATTATTTCAAATAAATCTTTCTAATCTACCAAATCATGGTTCAGACTTAGGCATGCTTTGGCTTTGCCAGTGCTGCTTTCTTTTCAGCTGCAGCGGCGGCTCTTTTTTCTGCAGCTGTTTCTGAACCAAGTGCTTTCTTGCCACCTAAGTCAACTAAGATTGGTGCAGCTACGAACACAGAAGAATACGTACCTGTGATGACACCGATCAGCATTGCAAAGGCAAAACCTCTGGTTACTTCACCACCTACGAGGAATAGAATTAAGATAGTGAGGAACACCGTCAATGAAGTCATGATAGTACGGCTCAATGTGTGGTTCACAGCCGAATTAATAATAGTTTCCTTTGAAGCACCCACCATTTGACGACTGTATTCACGAATTCTGTCGAATACAATTACGGTGTCGTTCATTGAGAAACCAATTACCGTTAACACGGCTGCAATAAAGTGCTGGTCTAATTCCAACGGGAATGGAACAACATCTTTTAAAAATGAGAACACAGCCAACGTTACCAATACGTCATGCAACAAGGCGATGATAGTACCGAGTGAATATCTCCAGTCGCGGAAGCGAACGAAAATGTAAAGAGCAATGATAAGCAGTGACCAGAAAGTCGCCCACTTCGCATCCTGTTTCAATTTGTCAGAGATAGTAGGTTCAACTTTTACGTAACCTGTTTTATAATTCTTATCAAATTGTTCGAAGCTTATATTGGCAGGGAGGTAATTTTTCAAGCCACCCATCAATGTTGCTTCGATTTCATTGTCGATGTTGGTTCCAGAACTTCCGATCTTATAAGTTGTAGTAATGTTCAACTGCTTGTTTCCGCCAACCGTTTTGATAATAGGAGCTTCACCGAAAGTTGCAGTCAGGTCTTTACGAATATCCTCTACTTTACCGCTTACCGGCTGATCAAAACGTACAGTATAACTACGGCCGCCTTTAAATTCAACACCCTCATCAAAACCATGGAAAATAGATGCGATACCAAAAGCAAGAACCACAAATGAAATTCCATAGGCAATCTTCCTGTATTCGATGAATTTGAAATCGGCATGTTTGAAAATGCGTTTTGAAATAGGAGTAAAGTACTCCATGTGACGCTTCTTAGTAGTAAACCAATCCGTAACCCAACGGCTCACAAGGATACCGCAGAACAATGAAAGAAGAATACCAATGATTTGTGTAGTTGCGAAACCTTTCACAGGACCTAGACCGAATGAGAAAAGGATGATTGCAGTTAACAACGTGGTTACGTGAGCATCCAACACCGGCGGCAATGAACGTTTATAACCTTCATTTACTGCGGGAATGTATCCCTTACCCTTCGTTAGTTCCTCTTTAATACGTTCATAAATAATTACGTTTGTATCCACTGCCATACCAATGGTCAATACCAAACCGGCAATACCTGGTGCAGTTAAAGTTGCACCCAAACCGGTTAATACGCCGATAGTGAAAAGTAAGTTTAGAATCAAAGCGATGTTAGCTATCCATCCTGCGCTGTTATAGTAAACAAGCATCAGGGTGAAGATCACAATGAAGGAAAAGAGGAAGGCTTTGAAACCACCGCTGATAGCCTCGGCTCCAAGGGTCGGACCAACCTGTTGTTCAGCAACGATTCTTGCAGGTGCGGGCAAACGACCAGCTTTCAAAATATTAGCAAGGTCAGTTGCTTCATCAACAGTAAAGCTTCCTGAGATTTGAGAGCGGCCACCACTGATCTTTTCATTTGCAATAGGAGCTGAGTAAACAACGTCATCCAATACAATTGCAATACCTCTTTGTTCCTTGTTACTTCTTTCTGTAAGTCGTTCCCACTCGCGGGCACCGGTAGCATTCATATCCATTGTAACAATAGGACTGTTTTTAAGCTGGTCGAAGCCGGGAGATGCTGTAGTGATTACGCTACCGTCCAAAGGTGCTTTATCGCGGCCCTCTGTTTTTAAAATGAATAATGGAACACGGTCTATTCTCTTGTTATTGTCATCGAGTGGCTGTGTGCCAAAAGCAAACCTGGCATCACCAGGAAAGTTTTTCCAGATAATAGGATTATTCAGTATTCCACGAACCACACCAGTATCTCTTATTGAGATGGAGGCAATACCACCACTCAACGGCCTGCTAAAATCAATATACTTACTAAGTGAGGCATCGCTGTTTTGGGCAATATTATTTGCTGTTTTTGATGTGTCTGCCTTAGATGAATCACTGTTATTTTTTGCAGTATCCGCTTTATCAGTTTGGCCAGTAGAAATTAACTTGTAAGCATTGTCGGCAGCGACAAGAGAATTGGAAAGTTCTTCCCCTTTATAAACCGGCCAAAACTCAAGGTTTGCAGAAGCCTGCAAATATTTGCGAACACGTTCTGGATCTTGGATACCCGGCAATTCAACAGTGATTACATTGCGGTCCCTGTCCTTATTGATATTTGGTTGAGCAACACCAAATTTGTCGATACGGGTTTGAATTACACGGAAAGTATTATCAAACGCATCGCCTGCAGCTTTTTTCAATGTGGTAACAACCTGCGCATCGGAATTATTGATGCTGATATCAGGATTTGACAAGAAAAGAGAAGCAAGACGTCCGTTAGGGTTTAATTTTTTGTATTCTTCAGCAAACAAATCGATATAGTTAGCACCGGTATTTGCTTTTCTTGCAGTGGCATTGTCAAGTGCTTTCAAAAAGTTGGGGTCTTTTGAATAGTTGGACATGGAACGAAGCATACCGGAAAGTTCCACTTCCATACTTACGTTCATACCACCTTTCAGGTCAAGACCTAAATTCAGTTCCTCTCTTTTTGCTTTGTCGTAGCTGATGGCACCAGTAACACCGTAATGAACAGTTTCGTCTTTGGTACTATCCAATAGCCTGTTGTAACGGACATTGTACGCCGAGTCCTGTGTGGCTTTACTGGCATTGGGATAATTCATTCTTACCCATTGCTTGGCCTTTGCCGCCATTTTGTTTTCATGGCCACGCACAACCCAGGTAAACGATAATTCATAGATAGAATAAATGATCAGCAGAATGGTAAAAAAGCGGATCAGGCCTTTTAATTGCATACACGGTTTTTTTAAGAGTGGGCAAAGATAGTTTTTTCGCCTTAATTTCAGTCTATTATAATATAGCTTTTGAACGTGCATAATAGCCTGTTCATAGGCTTTTAGCGATATTTTAGCTTTATGCCAATGAAAACCTTGTTATCTCTTTTGGCCTTATCGATGATCCTACCCGGATGTTTTTCAAAGAAACTTACTATGACCCCGTCAGCAGAACTAAAAAAAGCAAATGGAAAATTGGTCAACAGTCCATTGCTTAATGATATCCTTAGTCAGCATCCTGAAAAGTTTGATTCACTGCTAAAACGCAATGATGTGTGGCAGATCAAGATCATTTATACGCAGATTGACAGAAAGGCCAACAATCAACCTGTTTTCAAAAATTATTATTTCAACATTTACTCAAAGCAATACTTCTATCCGGCCTCTACGGTGAAAATGCCTACCTCGATTCTTGCTTTGCAGCGGTTGAATGAACTGAAGGTTCACGGCCTGGATAAGAATACAACTATGATCACGGATGCAGCTTATTCTGGACAGGATGCTGTTTATAACGACCCTGATTCCCCCGACGGCAGACCAACCATTGCTAACTATATCAAGAAGATTTTTTTGGTAAGTGATAACGATGCTTTCAACAGGCTATACGAATTTTTGGGGCAGGAGTACATTAACAATACGCTTCACAAAATGGATTATGACAGTGCACAGATCATTCACCGTCTGAACATCAGCAGAACGGAAGATGAAAACCGGCATACCAATCCGGTGAAATTTTATGACACGTCTTCCAGGATCATTTATCAACAACCTTTGGTAAAAAGTAAACTTGTCTATCAACCAAGAAGTACATTTTTGGGAAAAGAATACCTAAGCGGGGGTAAGGTCATCAATCAACCATTCGACTTCTCTAAAAAGAACCGTTTTGCTTTGTATGATCTTCATTCAATTCTGGAAAGTGTAGTTTTTCCGAAAGCTGTTCCAAAACACCAGCGGTTTAATTTGAAAAAAGAAGATTACCGGTTCCTTTATCGTTATATGTCAATGAAGCCGCAGGAATCAGATTTTCCCCAATACGATAGTAGCTACAACGGTGCGTATTCAAAGCTTTTGATGTATGGCGGTAAAGGTGATATCGATCCTAATATTCGAATCTTCAACAAAGAAGGCGATGCGTACGGATTCTTAACCGATGTAGCTTACATTGTTGACTTCAAAAACAATATTGAATTCTTTCTTTCAGCATCTATTTCCTGTAATAGCGACGGAATTTTCAACGATGATCATTACGATTATGAAACTGTCGGGTACCCGTTTTTAAGGAATCTTGGGCAGGTAATTTATCAATACGAACTGCAAAGAAAACGCAAAAGAATTCCTGATCTTTCCACATTCCAAATACAGGACAGTAAATAACACTCCATTACCTATTTTTGCGCAAATTCAATTGCCTCTTATGTTATTAGAAAATCACACCATGGAATTATCTTCTTTAATGACACGTTTCAGCGAGCCCGAAACATTACGTATGGCAAAACTTGGACGTGAACTGCGTGCAAAGGGTTTTGACATCATTGATCTCAGTCTTGGCGAACCTGATTTTGATACTCCTGAACATATTAAGGAAGCTGCTAAAAAAGCCATCGATGATAACTTCAGCCATTACACCCCAGTATCAGGTTATCTTGATTTGAAAGAAGCAGTTTGTCACAAATTTCAAAGAGATAATAACCTTAGTTATAAACCTGAAAACATTGTTGTTTCAACAGGTGCAAAGCAAAGCCTGGCAAATGCAGTTTTAGCAATTGTTGCCGAAGGTGACGAAGTGATTATTCCAACACCGTTTTGGGTAACTTACCAGGCACTAGTTCAAATTGCAGGTGCGGAGCCAAAAATTTTGAAATCTTCTTTTGCAAACGGGTACAAGATCACCCCTGAAGAATTAGAAGAAGCAATCACTCCAAATACAAAACTGTTCATGTTTTCATCGCCTTGCAATCCAAGTGGTGCAGTGTATTCAAAAGATGAACTGGCAGCATTGGCAGAAGTATTCAGACGTCATCCGCAGGTGTATATTATCTCCGATGAAATTTATGAGTACATCAATTACATCGGCAGCATGGAGAGCATTGCGCAATTCGATGGCATGAAAGAGCGTACAATCGTTGTAAATGGTTTGAGTAAAGGTTTTGCCATGACCGGCTGGCGCTTAGGCTTTATTGCTGCTCCGGTTGAAATTGCAAAAGCATGTGAAAAATTGCAGGGACAATTTACAAGCGGCACTTGTTCTATCACACAACGTGCAGCCATTGCAGCTTTAACGTCTCCGCTTGATGCTACTTACGAAATGACGAAAGAATTTACCAGAAGAAGAAAGAGAACAATGGAGTTGTTGGCTGAAATCAAAGGTTTCCGTTTTACAGAACCCGATGGGGCATTTTACGCCTTCCCTTGTGTTGATTATTACTTTGGAATGAGCGACGGAGAAAACACGATCAATAATGCGGATGATTTATGCATGTATTTGTTGAATACCGCTCACGTTTCAACTGTTACGGGTTCTGCATTTGGTGATGAGCAATGCATTCGTATATCTTTTGCCAACAGTATGCAGAACATTGAAAAAGGATTTGAGAGAATAAAGAATGCGTTGGCGAGATTGAAATAAGCAAGTATTCCAATAAAAAGTTTGAGAGGCACAGGTTTGTGTCTCTTTTTATTTGGTCAACCAATTGCTACTATCAACACCTGTTTGTGTCACTCACTGCATCGCTTTATAGCTCTATTGTGCATAGTTCAGTTATCACAATTGAACACAACTATTTCCATAATGTTATAATCAGCCGTTCGTTCCTCAGCAAGACAAGCAAGAGGATTTACAGTTTTTAAACACTCCAATAATTGTAAAGCTAAAAAAGCAGTAAAGTTTTTTTTGTCCTGCTGAGCCAAAGCGAAGCATCTGATTGTCCAACTTAAACGAGCGATTGAACTAGTAATGACACTTTGCTAATGTGGACAAGAATTACAGAACCTTGAACGGAGCGTCGCAATAAAAGTCTCATAGTAGTGGTGTACGTTTGATTCAAAAAATTAAACAGCTATACTCTTCGCCATCTCCAGGAATTTACTGTGCAATTCCAAAACTTGAGGTATTATCAATTCCTGGTCATTATTTATGATCACGAAATCACACAAACGCATTTTTATTTCTTCGTCAATTTGCCTGTTGGCACGATTGATCACATCTTCTCTTTTTACTCCATCTCTCTCCATTACTCTTTTGATACGATAATGAGACGGCGCCTGCACCCCGATAATATAATCAAGACCTTGAGCAGATCCACTTTCAAACAATAATGCAGCTTCTTTAATTACATAAGGTGCAGTTTGTCTGTTCATCCATTCTTCTGCATCACGAATGGTAGGAGGATGCACCAACTGGTTTAATAAATCAAGTTTGTCGGGATCATTAAAAACAATGGCTGCTAATTTAGAACGGTTCAATTGCTCATTGGTATAAATGTCTTCGCCGAAATGTTTTTTCATGTTGGCGATCAAATCTTTGTCGATATGGTATAAACGCTTCGATGCCTCATCGGCATAATAAACAGGAACATTCAACAACTCAAATATTTTAGCTATTGTAGTTTTTCCTGAGCCAATTCCTCCTGTTAATCCCACCTTAAGCATGGAACCAAGTTGCGAAGATTTCCTGTAAATAAAAAATCCCGTCTCTATGTTTAAGAAACGGGATTAAAAATTAAAAATGTCCAATTATTTTTTTGAAGGTGTTGTAACTGCAGGTTTATTTAATTGATTCGTCCATTCCATCGAAATAGAAGATCTTTCAATTTTGATATAGCTGCCAGGATTGATCTCAAGGCTAAGTGTGCCGTCTTCATTCACTTTGTTTACTGTTCCGTGAATGCCAGCAATGGTTACAACTTTATCTCCCTTTTGCAAATTATCGATGAATAGTTTTTGTTGCTTTTGCTTTTTAGCTTGCGGACGAATAAAGAACAGCCAGAAAACAAGAATCATGGCTACAAAGAAAAATGGCATAAAACTACTGCCTCCGCTTGCTGCTTGTAATAGATACATAATGTTGATTGATTAATGAATTAGTCTTTTGTTATTTGCGCTGTGAATGTTAATGAATGATGCGATTCAGGTTTTGTGTTGGCATCAACAGTAACTGTTTTGGTTACATTAGGCGCCTGCCCCTGGCTGTTGAATTTTGCTTTGATCACGCCTTCCTGTCCTGGTGCGACTGGTTCCTGCGGTTTATCAGCAATTGTACATCCGCATGTGCCGTGAGCGTCTGCAATAATTAAAGGTTTGTTGCCTGTGTTCTTAAATTTCCATGAAATTTCAACAATGCTTCCTTCTTTAATTTTTCCAAGTGTTTGTGTTGTTGAATCAATCCATTGAATTGCAGTATAATTTGAACTGTCTGACATTGCAGCTCTGTTCAATGAATCCTGGGTTGCCTGGCTTGTTGAAGATGGCTTGTCGGTACCGGTGCACGAAACAAGAATACCGGCAACAAAAAAAAGAAACAGGTATTTCATCTTTGAATTTTGTTTTTGCAGATGCAAATGTAAACGAAAACAGTTGTTAAGCTTTTTTAAAATCGGTTTTGTGTAATTTGTTCTCTTGCACCAGTTCTTTATGAATATTGTCAAGGATACCATTCACAAACTGGCCACTTTGTTGTGTGCTGTATTCCTTCGCTATATCAATGTATTCGTTGATAGTTACTTTAGGAGGTATGGTTTCAAAATATAAAAATTCTGCTACGCCTAATTTCATGATGATCATATCCAACGCTGCAATACGTTCGGCATCCCAGTTTTTCAATTTCGGAACAATAAAACCTTCAAGATGTTTTTCTTTTTCCAAAACAGTATTCAAAAGTGATTTTGCAAAATCCCATTTATCATTGCTGATCACTTCTGAAAAGTTTGCAGACGCTGTTTTTTGCAGAAAATTTCTTAGCGTCTGAACAACCATGTCGGCGTCATCATCCCAATTGATGAAGTTTTCTTCAACATGGCTTATGAAGACTTCATCTTCCAGCATCAAATCATTAAGGATAAACTCTAAAATATCTCGTTCCTGGCTGTGATTTCTTTCATTTATTTTGATGTACTCGATATATTGGGGTGATTCAACGAGGCGATGATAGATCTTTTTCACTAGTTCTTTATCAATTCTCTGATCAGGTTTGCTTTTTCCCAGTGCCTGTTGATAAGAAGTGTTCTCTTTGATCTTCCACAAAATTTCGTTGCCGGCAATTTTTGTATTAACGTTCAGATCTTCTTTTGTTGGGAGATGTTTATTACTTCTGATGTAGGCGTCTTTTTCTACATAGCCTGCAGTTTCTGCAAGAAAATAAGCCAGGTAGATCAACAAGTCTTTAGATTGTTCAAAATGGCGTTGTAATAATTTAACGGGCTCGCCGGGCTTCACTTCACTCTCAAGGGTACTAAGGGTATAAACCGTTTGCATCACCTTCACTCGTATATTCCTTCTGCTGATCATCGTTTAAGAACTATTTGAGCCGGCGAAGATAACGACGATAATGGAATGAAAATTCATCAATTAGAAAATATTGATCCTGTTATTGCTTCTTTCTCTTTTTGTTAGCACTATCTTTTATACTCTGAAATTGTTCGCCGTTGGTTGGTGCAGCCTCATGACCTGTTCGAGTAGCAAGTTGTCCATCTTTCATGTACTCTTTCCTGTTATCAGGAATTGTTGCGGTATTGTTTGTTGTATCAATCCTCGCTGAACTTTTTTTTCTTGACTGCTTTTTTGCTTTATGCGAGGTTGTAGAAGTGTAGGTGGTTGTTTTCGAGCTCTTGCTTTTTAATGTTTGTGCTGATGCAAACCCTGCTATTGCTACACAAAATATTGTAGAGAGAATAATCTTTTTCATAGCATGCATTTTCAATTTATGTACAAATGCATTGCCATTTTATATTAGGCGCTCATCGTATTAATGCAGCTGTTCCTTTCATTTGCCGGGGTTGTTTGGAATCACGGTCTACATAAGTTAAAAACCAAACGTACACACCACTAGGCTGCGGAGTTCCTTTAAAACTGCCATCCCATCCATTCTTCCAATAATTGGTTTGAAAAACAAGCATGCCCCACCGATCATAGACTTTAAAGCTGAGTTTTTCTGCTTTGATTGCATTTAATGGATAGAGAAAATCATTCTTTCCATCACCGTTTGGTGTGAAAGCATTAGGAACAGCGAGATAACAACTGCTATACACTTTGATCATTTTTTGAGCAGTGTTTTCACATCCAAAACTATCTGTGACAGTATATTTAACCGCATAAGCAGTAGTGATATTTGGTGCAGCATAAATATGCGAAGGCGATTCTTCGGGAGAAGTTGTACCGTCGCCAAATTCCCAGCTATAACTTACTATGTGACCTTGAGAAAGATTGGTAAATTTATTTGCTTCGTTTGGACAAACGTCAACATAGGAATCAAAATCCGCTTTCAAAAAATTTTCCAGTAAAAATGTTTGTTTGCTCGTATCACTACAAAAGCCATTGCTTACGATTAAGCTCACATCTTTTGAATTAAAGTTTTTGTACAAAGCCTGCGGATTTTGTACGGTGCTTTTTTTGTTCTCGTCAAGATCCCATTGCCAACTATTAACATTATTACTTCCCGGATGGAAAAAGTCTACTTCGTCAGTTGCACAACCATATTTAATTTGATAAGTGAAATCTGCATTCACTGTATCCTGCACAGAGAAATTCAACGACGATCCGGGTGTTTGCTGGTTACACTCATCAAGAATAGTATTTCCATCCAAACCTTTTTTAAGTGTCAATGTAAAATTGCCTGCATTGTAAAGTGGTTGTGAAAGATTGATGATAATTTCCTTTGAAGTTGTTGCGCCGTTTGCACAATTGCCGCTTGCACCTGTTATAGTAACGGGGTAGGTGCCAGTGATGGCAAAATCACTTCCATCTGCAGAAACCGTATTGCAGCGCATGGGTTTACGGAAAATCACATGAATGGACTGGGGCCTGCACTGTAGCGTAGCAATGCTATCCATTGGTGTTGGCTGTAATGGAAAAATAGTGAAGCTTACTTTATCGTTCTCCAGTATCGGATTATCGCAGTAGTCTAAAACTGTATTACCATCGCTTCCGATTTTGACATTTAAATCATAAGGTCCGGGCGTTAGGGGAGAAGCAAGCTTCAACTCGACCGAATCAGTGTCAAAACCATTTGAGCAATTAAGAGGATTCGCACTAGCTACTGCTATATTGCCGGGCATTACATAAAAATCAGAACCATTTGTAGCAATGCTGCTGCATTTCATTTTTTTATTCAGCTTAACTCTTATAACATCACCGCCGCAATTCGGTTCCGCTGATTTCAGGTTGGGTGGAGTAGTGTCGGTAATAACAGCAGTACCGCCGGTAAATGCAAGACTGTAGCCACTTTGGTTGTCGCCTGAAAAGTGGCTTATCAATAAAAGATAGGTATGTCCCACCCTAAGAGTTGGCATAGAACTAAAAAGCGGCTGATTAGGATGTTGGGTGGTTGTGGCGCACACATTAGCCTGTTTTCCTGCATTCGAAGCTCCCGTTGTTCCTGTCGATCCTGACCAGTTACAGGAAACGAACAAAGAAACGTCAGTGAACACATCATTAGGATTCCGACCAGTAATATCAAACAACTGCCAGTCATAATCATCTGAAGCGTTAACAGGAGTAATAACAAAACCCAAGGTTCCACCTGTAAAGCATGTAAACTTATACCAGAAAGGATTTAGGTCTTGCAAAGTCACCCCATCCACTCCATCACAAGGGCCCGGAATTTTAGTGCCTCCACAAACAGGGACATTTTTTTGGTTGAAGGTTTTTGTGCCACATACCGGGAAAGCTGTTGAAGGAGTTTGTCCAGGCGTGGTACAAGTCTGGCCTACCACAAATGAGTTGAAACAAAGTATAATTGTGGCAGTCAGTAATGATCTCATTTCAATGGCTCGGGTTAATTTTCTCTTATTGAGCACACAAATATCTAAAATGCTGCAAGGGAATGCAACAAATTATTGTCAAAGCTGCTTAATTAACAAGTAAAAGCAATCAATCAGCCTTTTCTTCTCCTTTTTCTCCCAGCTTTACAATGTCGCCGTCTTTAAAAAGAATTTCTTTTAATGTAGTACGCCATTTTTCCTTTTTTCGAAGAAGAAACTCAAGATCCATCCCAAAATGTTTGAATTCCTCTTGTTGCGCATTTTCCATAATGGCTTTTGCCTGAGGATCTTTTTCGACCGAGATCCTCTGCTCATACCAGTTGATAGCTTCCGCTTCTTCTGTTAAAGAAACGAGCATCCTGGCAATAGTGCGGGTTTCTTGGGAAAGTTCTTCCGGCGGTTCGTGGTATTGATCAAATCCCATTTTAATTTTTGATATAATCGTTTGCAAAAGATGAGCCATGGGGCGGAATTAACCAATTACTACTATTCGGCTTTTGTTGTGTCACTCCCTTGTACGTTCTTATCGCTACTGAGCAATACGACGCTTTATGTCGAGTCATTTGTTGCCGTAAAACTGAGTGACACAAGGGACGATGATGACAATAATGTCGCTTGTTCAATAAAAAATGCCAAAACTTCCTCCAAAGCTTCGTCAGGAAAAACTTATTACTGCCAAAACTGAAATTTTTTCACTTTCTCGGGCGATGGCATACAATTCGCCTACCTTTGCGCACCTGACAAAAGTCAGTTCTCACTGAAAAATTTTCATTTAAACCAAAAAACATAAAGTATGGCTAACAAAGTAAATGTTACCCCTCTCCACGACAGAGTGATTGTGAAACCGGCTGCCGCTGAAGAAAAAACTGCCGGTGGTATCATTATCCCTGACACCGCGAAAGAAAAGCCGCAGCGTGGTACTGTGATTGCTGCCGGACCTGGCAAAAAAGACGAACCAGTAACCGTAAAAAATGGTGACACTGTTTTGTATGGCAAATATGCAGGAACTGAGATCTCAATTGAAGGTGAAGACTACCTGATCATGAGAGAAAGTGACATCCTCGCAATTGTATAAACAACTGGTTTTCTGAATTTTTCAGAAGATGAAGACAATTAAATTGTAAACAACAAAAATTAAAATAAGGTTATGGCAAAACAGCTGTTTTTCGAAACTGATGCCCGTAATAAAATGAAAAAAGGTGTTGACACTTTGGCCAACGCCGTTAAGGTTACATTAGGACCTAAAGGCCGTAATGTAGTTATTGAGAAAAAATTCGGAGCTCCGTCTATAACTAAAGATGGTGTTACGGTTGCTAAAGAAATAGAATTAGAAGACGCCATCGAGAACATGGGCGCACAAATGGTAAAAGAAGTAGCTTCTAAAACTGCAGACATTGCAGGTGATGGAACTACTACTGCTACAGTTTTAGCTCAAGCCATCATTACTGAAGGTTTGAAAAATGTAGCTGCTGGCGCTAACCCAATGGACCTGAAACGTGGTATTGAAAAAGCGGTAAAAGCTGTCGTGGAAAATTTGAAGAAACAGTCACAACAAGTTGGAAATGACAACCAAAAGATCCAGCAAGTAGCTTCAATTTCTGCAAACAACGACGAGGAAATTGGTAAGCTGATTGCTGAAGCAATGGCAAAAGTTTCTAAGGATGGCGTAATCACTATCGAAGAAGCAAAAGGTATTGAAACAGGTATCGATGTAGTAGAAGGTATGCAGTTTGACCGTGGTTATATTTCTCCATACTTTGTTACCAACAGCGAGAAAATGGAAGCTGAGTTGGAAAATCCTTACATCCTGATCTATGACAAAAAGATCAGCAGCATGAAGGACATTCTTCATATTCTTGAGAAAGTGGCTCAGCAGGGTGCTCCTTTGCTGATCATTTCTGAAGACCTTGAAGGTGAAGCTTTGGCAACATTAGTTGTAAATAAACTGCGTGGCACTTTGAAAGTTGCTGCTGTTAAAGCTCCCGGCTTTGGCGACAGAAGAAAAGAAATGTTGCAAGACATTGCTATCCTTACTAAAGGCGTAGTTATTTCCGAAGAACAAGGCTACAAACTTGAAAATGCTGACCTGAGTTATTTAGGCAAATGCGAGCGAGTTGTAATTGACAAAGACAATACAACCATCGTTGGTGGCCGTGGCGAAAAAGATGCTATCCAAGGTCGCATCAACCAAATCAAATCTCAAATAGAAAATACTACTTCTGATTACGACCGCGAAAAATTACAAGAACGTTTGGCTAAATTAAGCGGTGGTGTTGCTGTGTTGAATGTTGGCGCAGCCACAGAAGTTGAAATGAAAGAAAAGAAAGACCGTGTTGATGATGCTTTGCATGCTACACGTGCTGCTGTTGAAGAAGGTATCGTTCCGGGCGGCGGTGTTGCTTTCGTTCGTGCAATTGATTCTTTAGATAACATTGACACGAGAAACAACGACGAAAAAACAGGTGTTCAAATCGTTCGCCGTGCTCTGGAAGAGCCTCTACGCCAGATTGTTGAAAACTGCGGTATTGAAGGTAGCGTAGTAGTAAACAAAGTTCGTGAAGGCAAAGGCGACTTTGGTTTCAATGCTCGCGATGAGAAATATGAAAGCCTCATTGCTGCGGGTGTTATAGATCCAACTAAAGTAGCAAGAGTAGCTTTGGAAAATGCAGCTTCTATTGCAGGTATGTTGTTAACAACTGAATGTGTTGTTGCTGACAAACCAGAGCCAAAACAGGCTACTCCTCCAATGCCAGGTGGTGGAATGGGTATGGATTATTAATTAGTGTGGCAATAAGACTGAAATGTCCGTTGCCAACAAAAATATAGCCTCATCTCCCGATAGCTGTCGGGATTGATGAGGCTTTTTATTGTTGAGACTTTAATTGCAAGTTGATACATAAATTTGCCACGCATGAAACGAGTGATTTATTTTAGCCTGTTTATATTGACTGCATATCTGGGACAGGCTCAGAACGGACAAGTCATAAACAAGTCGGGCATTTTCTATTTTGCTTTAGGCTCCCACGTAGCTGGATATACCCGGAGTGATATTCATTTAAAGAGCACTAACCAATCATTTGATTTTGTTTTGGAAAAAGTGAAAGGAAGTGATGACAAGTTTTTAAAGTCTACTGGCGGCGCCATGCAGTACGATTACCAGGTTGGCTATTATTTCAAAAAGAAAAACTTTGGCATTGAATACAATTTTGACCATGTAAAATATTTTGCTAATCATGATCAAACAGTAAGAACTGTAGGTACTGTGAATGGTCAACAACTAAATGAGGATTTACCGATTACGACCTATGTGCAAAATTTCGAGCACAGCAATGGTGGCAATTATATTCTTTTAAATTTCGTGAAGTGGAAAGACTTGGCCATCAGTAAAAATCAAAAGAGAATTTTGAATTTGATGTATAAGGCAGGAGGAGGAATTGTTTTGCCCAAAACCAATTCCACAATCATGAACAAACAACGGGATGATACCTACAATGTTGCCGGCTACGTACTTGCTCTGGAAGGGGGACTTCGTTATAATTTTCTGAAAAATGTTTTTGTTGAGTCTTCTCTAAAAGGAGCGTTCGCAAATTATACTCGTATTTTAATTGCCAATGGCAGCGGTAACCAACACTGGTTTTCCGGGCAATTTCTTATAATGGCAGGCTTTCAATTTTAATTCTGCGAAATAATTTTTCGGCCATATAGATATTCTTCGTATCTTGAAGCCATACCTACACTGTTTCCTAAGTTAACATACTCCGTCCGATTTTGGCCTTGTTCTTGTTCCTAATCCTTCCCTCTGGATCGTTAACCTTATCTTATCATTCTAAAACCTTACGTTATGTTGTCCAAAATGTTCCGCTGGTTGAAAGCCAAGTTTACGGGTAAAAAAGTGAAGAGTGTTTTTGATAAGGATAATCCTTTTTTGATACTATAACAATGGATCAGGATTGTTTTTGTTTTAAGATTTCATAGTGCTGCGATGTTCTGTCATATCGCAGAAGTAATCTCCTTGCATTTTCAGGAACAACGGCAACATCATAATTCTCTCCTGCAAATTGTTTAACAGCGTCAAGGCTTTCGAAATACATGATGGTAATGAATTCTGTTTCATCGCCGTCGATTCTTCTAAGAAGTTCGATCTCTTTGTATCCCTTGATGTTTTTGTCGGCGATGTTTATGAAAATTTCATGCTTAGGTAATTGCTCATAAGCGTTTGCATTTTGCATGTTTGTCCACCCGTGTCATATTCTTGAGACCATAAAATTTTTTTCTTTTAAAATTACCTACTTGAAATTGTAAACTATATATTCGCACTACCGATCATTGCTTTGGATCCTTTTCCTACCTACCTGTTAATCTTTCCGGAGAAGAACCTGGTATCCTGGCCGGGGAGTATGATTCGCAGAAGGCGGATGATTCGGGTTGAAGCCAACAGCTATCACAAAGAATTTTTTAAAGCTTCGTCGCAAGGACGAAGCTTTTTTATTTAAACTTCTTCGACTCACGCCTGTCTTTAGTACCGCTTTGTTTATGGGAATATCTTAGACAATCTTTTGATTGTTAGTACAATCACTAACTGTAAAAAGAAAATTTACGTGAAACATCCTCTGGCAAGGCGTTTGATTAAAGGAGCGAAAACAAAACTGTAAATATGAAAATGAAACACTGTATCATTGCCACTGCGATTCTTTTCTCTGCAACCGCCAATGCTCAACATGGAAGAATTGAAGCAGGCGTAAACCTGGCCAACGTTTCCGTAGCTGATAATGGAAGAGTAGATGATGCTAATATGCTTACCAGTTTTCGTGTAGGTATTGTTGGCGATATTAAACTAGCGCCGATGGTGGCTTTTCAGCCCGGACTTTATTACACAGGCAAGGGATCGAAAGTGCAGAGTGGTGATGCCTCCAGCATGAACTATTTTAAGCAAACAACTAATCCTTTCTATTTGGAAGTGCCTGCCAACGTAGTATTTAAATTTCCGTTTGGCTCAGAAAGCCACTTTTTTGTAGGAGCCGGTCCTTATTTAGCCGTCGGAGTTGGCGGTAAAGCAACTACTGACGGAAAATCGTTCGGAATCGGTTTTCATAGTGAAAGAACAATCGAGTTCTCCAATGATGATCCAACAACTTTTAACCAGGAAGAAGGAACAGGATTAGGCGTGATGAAACGTTTTGATTATGGAGCCAACGGCGTTGTAGGTATTTCAGGAAAATCGCTTGTGTTGAGCGCCAACTATGGTTTGGGCCTTGCAAAACTTCAATCGGGAAGCAACAATGGTGCAGACAATAATAACAAACATAGAGTGATCAGTTTAAATATCGGATTCAGATTATAATTTTCTCACGAGGCAATCATAAAAAAGACCATCGCATTGATGGTCTTTTTTAATTGCTTGAAATTACCTTCGCAGCATGCAATCAATAAGATGGCTTTCTATTTTAACTGCCATGGTGATTATTACAGCTTGTTTCTTTACCTGGGTCTCAGTTGAATCAAAAAATTTCTTTGTAGGCGGCTTTGTTTCAAGTGATAATAGCAGGTTTGGTGAACCTGGAATTTTGCATGTTGCATTCTGTTCTATTATCATTTTGCTTTTGCTGGTAAATAAAGTATGGAGTGTAAGAACTTCATTTTTTGTTTCTGCATTTAATGTTGCATGGGCAGTAAGGAATTATGTTGTGATTTCAGCCTGTAGCGGCGGTCTTTGTCCTGAAAAGCATACCGGCTTGTACACTATCCTGATTGGTTCAATACTGTTGTTGATTTTGACACCATTCATTGTAGTAAGGTCCAGGAACACCACGGCCGGTCAGGCATGAACTGATTCATCAACTATCTTCTCTGCAAGCCAAGTGAATTCTTTGATGAAATTATCAATGCTTTTTTGAAAATTATTATCCAATAAGTTTCCCTCTTCATCAAACTTTTTGTCCACCTGTGGCGTTACAAGCATGTAGGGAGATCCTATTCCAAACAATGCATAAATTAATTCCTGTAATTGCAATGCAGCTCTAACACCACCGAGCATTCCGGTTGATGCCGTGGCAATAGCAAATACTTTATGGTGTTGCTTAGGAAAATGGTCTAGTAAGTTTTTCAACGGCGCTGAATAACTTCCATTGTATTCGGGTGTTAACAAGATGAATGCACTCGCATTCAACATCCTTTCCGCAACTTCTTTGTAAGGTTCCGGTGTTGACTCAACCGAAGTAAAAACAGCTTGCAACAAAGGCAATTCATTTTCGCGAACATCAAGTATGTCAACTTCGTGATCAGTTCTTTCTTGTATAGTTTTTTTTAAATGCAATGCTACCCGGTTAGTAATGCTATTTCCCCTCGGACTCCCTGAAATAATTTCAATCCTCATGATATGTTTTTAATGAATAGGTGAGTTCAAATTTTGTTCCCGCTTTATTATTCGGCAAGAATGTCAGAGCTTGTTTAATTTTATCTGATAAAAAAGAATTACATGCTTAATCGTAGAAAGTTTGTGCAGTCATCGGTTTTAAGTTCGGCTGCAGTTTTCCTTGGTAAAACAATCTTTGCTTCAGAAGGTTCAGCTTGCGCTAAAAATAATCCTATTGTAATTTCAACATGGGCCCCTAATGTAAAAGCAAACGCTGAAGCATGGAAAGTTTTAAGTGCTGGTGGGCGAGCATTGGATGCAGTTGAAGCCGGCGTTCAGGTTCCTGAAGCTGATCCAAACGATCAAAGCGTAGGGTATGGCGGATTACCTGACAGGGATGGAAAAGTTACTTTAGACTCATGCATAATGGATGAAAATTCAAATTGCGGAGCGGTGATGGCAATAGAGAATATTATGCATCCAATAAAAGTAGCGAGACTGGTGATGGAAAAAACTCCGCATGTGCAATTGGTGGGAGAAGGAGCATTACAATTTGCATTAGCTAATGGCTTCAAAGAGGAAAACCTTTTGACTGCCGAAGCAGAAAAAGCGTGGAAGGATTGGTTGAAAACATCAAAGTATGACCCGATGACGATTCCCAAATTGTTGGAGAAACAAAATCAACCCGGCCAGCAAAACAATCATGATACCATTGGAATGATTGCCTTAGATGCTGCAGGAAATTTAAGCGGTGCGTGTACAACCAGCGGAATGGCGTTTAAAATGAGAGGAAGAGTTGGTGATTCGCCTATAATTGGCGCAGGCCTGTATGTAGATAATGAAGTTGGTGCGGCAACATCAACAGGCGTGGGAGAAGAAGTTGTTCGCATTTGCGGCTCGCATACTGTAGTTGAATTGATGCGGCAGGGAATGGCGCCGGAATTAGCTTGTAGAAAAGCAGTTGAGCGAATTATAAGGAAGAGAGGAACACAAGCAAAAGAATTACAAGTTGGATTTATCGCATTAAATGCAAAAGGGCAATTTGGTGGATATGCTTTACAAAAAGGATTTACCTATGCAGTACAATCTAAAACAGGTGTAAAGGTTTACAATTCGAAAAGCATTTATTAATCAGAAAAAAAGAATCGTTTGTCAAACTATATTATAGAAATCGCAACGACAGATTTTACAACAACTAAATCAGCGGTTGAAGGCGGCGCTGATAGAATTGAGTTATGCGCAGCCTTGACAGAAGGCGGAACAACCGCATCTTTTGGAACGATAAAAAAATGCAGGGAATCATTCAACGTTCAAATCTTTCCTATCATCAGAACAAGAAGTGGTGACTTTTTATATTCCGACGAAGAATTTGATATCATGCAGAATGAAGTGAAGCTTTGTAAAGATTTAGGCTGCGAAGGAGTAGTGATTGGCTTATTGAATAAAGATGGAAGCATCGATATCAAAAGAACATCAAAGCTTGTTGAATTAGCTTATCCGTTGGAAGTGACTTTTCATCGTGCATTTGATAGATCCAGAGAACCACTCGAGGCATTGGAGCAATTAATTGAAATTGGATGCCAGAGAATTCTTACATCTGGACAACAGTCGACCGCACCGGAAGGAATTGATTTGATTGGTCAATTAGTCAAAGCTGCTGATGAAAGAATCATCATTATGCCTGGTAGCGGTGTAAGAAAAGAAAACATTAAAGGGCTGGCAGATAAAACAGGTGCAATCGAGTTTCATTCTTCCTTGCGTGGAAATAAAAAATCCGCAATGGAATTTATCCATCCTTCATTTGCCGGCAGCAAAGAAAGCTATGCTAATCCTGCCATTGATTCTGAAGAAGTAAAAGCCTTGCGTAAAGCATTGTATTCTTAAATTCGAACTGTGGTATTGCGGGAAGAAATATTGAAAGAACATTCTAAAGAACACGCCTTATCGATTGCTAATTATGCTTGTCAGTCCAGGACAAACTTTAAAGAATTGATGACTTGCTTTTTGGATGACGAATACAGGCTGGCACAAAGAGCGGCATGGGGCGTTTGTTTTGCAGCAAAAAAGAAACCCGAGATGATTTATCCTCACGTCAAAGACCTGGTTTCCGTTTTACATAAGAAAAATGTCCATGACGCAGTAATAAGAAATGCAGTAAGAGTATTGCAGGAAATTGAGATACCTGAAAAGTATCATGGCGAAATAATGGATGCCTGCTTTCAATTTCTGCAAAAGCCGATGATACCTGTTGCTATCAAAGCATTTTCTTTAACTACACTTTTCAAACTTTCAGAAATATATCCCGAAATAAAGCCTGAATTAAAATTAATCATCAACGACAGACTGGATTATGAAACAGCAGCATTTAGATCAAGAGCAAAAAAAATCTTACCGAAACTTTGAAATTAACAATATGAAAAAACCGATTCTTTGTTTTACATTTTTCATTTTACATTTTACATTATTTGCACAAAGAGATTTTACAGCCTTAGTTAATCCATTTATTGGAACAGGAGGCCATGGTCACACCTATCCCGGCGCATCGGTGCCTTTTGGAATGATGCAATTGAGTCCTGATACAAGAGGCGCTGATTGGGATGGAAGCAGTGGCTATCATTACAGTGATAGTGTGATCTATGGATTTTCTCATACCCATTTAAGTGGTACAGGGATACCTGATTACTGCGACGTTTTGTTTATGCCTTTTGTAGGCGATGTAAAATGGAACAGCAAGGATTATCGTTCCACCTTTTCTCATAAAAATGAAAAAGCAAGTCCGGGCTACTATGAGGTGATGCTGGATAAAGGGAATATCAAAGCACAATTGACTACTTCAGCGAGAGCAGGAATGCATCAATATACTTTTCCTCAAAGTGCAAAAAAAGGTTCGATATTAATCGATCTAAAATGGCGTGATGAAGTTTTGGAATCATGGATCGAGAAAGTTTCTGATTATGAATTGAGAGGTTTAAGAAGAAGCAAATCATGGGCTCAAAACCAGATTTTGTATTTCGACATTAGGTTCGAAAGACCAATTAAAGAATATGCTGTTTTGAATGATGAAGGCAAAATTGTAAATGGTGCAAAAACGGGAGGCAAAAATTTAAAACTAACTGTAAGTTTTGATTTGACTGGAAATAAGATTGTAAGAGCAAAAGCTGGCATTTCCGGTGTTAGTGCAGAAAATGCAAAATTGAATTTAGACACTGAAATCAAAGATTGGAATTTTGATAAGCTGAGAGCAAATGCAAAAATTGCATGGAATAAAGAACTAAGTAAGATTGATGTCAAAGGTGGAACGAAAGACCAGCAAATAGTTTTTTACACGGCATTGTATCATACTTTTTTAGAGCCAAATATTTACCAGGATGTTGATGGACAGTTTAGAGGTACTGATTTGAAAGTTCATAAGGCTGATAGATTTACCAACTATACTGTGTTTTCGTTGTGGGATACTTATCGTGCATACAATCCTTTGATGACAATCATTAATCAGAAAAGAGTAAAAGATTGGTTGAATACTTTTTTACACGAGTACGAATATGGAGGAATGTTGCCTGTCTGGGAATTAAGCGGCAATGAAACTTTTTGCATGGTAGGCTATCATTCAGTTCCTGTAATTGTAGACGCTTATCAAAAAGGTATCGGTGGATATGACACGAAATTAATGTTGCAGGCCATGCGTTCGTATGCGGAGAGTGATCGCTTTGGATTAAAATACTACAGGCAATACGGCTATATAAGTAATGATAAAGAACATGAATCAACTTCTAAAACGTTGGATTATGCTCTCGATGATTGGTGCATAGCGCAATTTGCAAAAATGACAGGCAATGATGCTGTGTATAAACAATACATTCAAAGAGCACAGAACTACAAAAATCTTTTCGATCCTTCGACACTTCACATGCGTGTCGATCCTTCGACACTTCACATGCGTGGCAAATTGCAAGCGATGTGGTATAGCCCGTTTGATCCGAAAGAGATCAATAATTTTTTTACCGAGGGTAATTCCTGGCAATACAGCTTTGCTGCACCTCAGGATGTTGAGGGTTTAATTCAATTGTATGGTGGGAAAGAAGTGTTTGCAACAAAGCTGAATGAATTGTTTACAACTTCATCTCAAACAACAGGAAGAGATCAATCAGATGTAACTGGTTTAATTGGACAATATGCACACGGCAATGAACCAAGTCATCACATGGCTTATTTGTTCAACTATGTTGGTATGCCGTGGAAGACACAGGAATTGATTCATAAAATTTGTACAGAGTTTTATAAAAATGATCCTGATGGTTTAATTGGAAATGAAGATTGCGGACAAATGAGTGCATGGTATATCTTGAGCGCAATGGGTTTTTATCCTGTTTGTCCCGGAAACGGTGAATATGTTTTAGGAACGCCATTGTTTAATGAAGTCACGATTAATTTGGAGAATGGAAAAAAGTTTGTGATCAGAGCTAAGAAGCAGGAAGCAGGAAGTCAGAAGTCGTTTTATGTGCAGTCAACAAAACTGAATGGTAAGAACTCGACAAAATCTTATTTGCTACATACTGATGTAATGACCGGCGGAGTGCTCGAATTTACATTGAGTGGTCAACCATCTAAAGTTTGGGGAGTAAATACGAGTGATTTGCCTCATTCAAAAATTAGTGATGAAGCAATTGTACCGGTTCCGTATTTTGACGCCGAGAGCAACAAGTTTAAAAACAGCTTAGATGTTTATCCAAAAGACATTGATCCAAAGGCAAAGGTTCAAGTTAAGCTTGGAAATGAATCTATGAATCTAACAACTAACAGTTTCATCAATCTAAAAAATACAATTGAACTCACTGCATATGCAGAAAAGGATGGCAATCGGAGCAAAGAAGTCATTCAGAAGTTTTTTAAAACTCCATCCGACAAATCAATCACTGTTTTCAGCAAAGTAAGTTCTATGTACACTGCAGGCGGACCCGACGCATTGATCGACAGTATCGAAGGGACTACTAATTGGAAAACGGGAGAGTGGCAGAGTTACTACAATCAGGATTTTGAAGCAATCATCGATCTTAAAAAAATAAAACCGGTTAGTTACGTTGGCATTCATGTGCTTCAGGACATCAGCCCGTGGATTATGTATCCAAAAGAAGTGATTTTTTATTCTAGTGATGATGGAAAAAATTTTACTGAAGCAACAAGAGTTGAAAACAAAATTGGTCAAGCTGATGGACCCGCACAAACCCAAACTTTAGGTACATCTGTCAATCTGCAAACGAGATACATAAAAGTAAAAGCAGTAACAGGAGCAAGCCTTCCAGCATGGCATGAAAGTGCAGGAAATCCATCTCACATTTTCATAGATGAAATAATCGTCAAATAATGCTGTTAAAAAAAATTCTTTTGGAATTTCTTATAATAATCTCGAAAAATACTTCGTAATATTACAAGACAACAGCGTCCTGTTGAAAAACACATTGAGTAACTAAAAATTGCGTAGAATGTTAAAGAAATTATTATCGCTCTTGCTTGGTGGAAGACAACCCAAACCGGCCTATGCCTACGTTCCGAAACCGAAGAATAACAAGTTGCCGCAAAAATCAAGAAACTAAAATATAAGTCCCGCAGTTGCGGGATTTTTTTTGTTGTTTACCGATTCAAACTCTGGAAAGTTCAAGCACTTGAAAAAAGGTACACAATGCACAACAGAATAAAATTAAAAGCGCCACAAGTAACTGACACAACAGGAGTGTAATAGTGGTAACAATTATGTACATAAAAAAGCCTCACGTAACATGAGGCTTAATTTTTATAATCAGTCGGTCTGGCTACGCAATTGTGATGCTTTCATCCAGGTAAACATCCTGCACAGTTTGCAACAACTTAATGCCTTCCTCAAACGGACGCTGGAATGCTTTACGGCCAAGAATCAATCCCATACCGCCTGCACGTTTGTTGACTACTGCTGTTGAAACTGCTTCAATCAAATCACTTTCACCTTTACTCTCTCCGCCGCTGTTGATCAGGCCAACTCTTCCATTATAGCAGTTGATTACCTGGTAACGTGTCAGATCAATTGGGTGGTCTGAAGATAATTTATCATAAACTAACTTATGTGTTTTACCATGTTTTGTTGCGTTATAGCCGCCGTTGTTAGTTGGTAATTTTTGTTTGATGATATCTGCCTGTAATGTAACGCCAAGATGATTTGCCTGACCGGTTAAGTCAGCAGCAGTATGGTAATCTACTCCATCAACTTTAAAACCACTGTTACGCAAATAGCACCAGAGAATAGTGGTCATTCCCAGTTCATGTGCATACTGAAATGCTTCAGCAACTTCTTTTAATTGTCTTGCACTTTCAGCACTTCCCCAATAAATGGTTGCACCTACTGCAACAGCTCCCATATCCCACGCATTTTTTATCGTCCCAAACATAGTTTGATCGAAACGGTTAGGCAGACTCAAAAATTCATTATGATTGATCTTAACAACAAAAGGAATCTTATGCGCATACTTGCGGCTCATTATTCCTAAGACGCCATATGTAGAAGCCACAGCATTACAGCCACCTTCAATGGCAAGCTTTATAATATTTTCAGGATCGAAATAAACTGGATTTGGAGCGAATGATGCGCCTGCACTGTGCTCAATTCCCTGGTCAACCGGGAAGATGCTGCAATAACCTGTACCGGCCAGTCTTCCGTTGTTCAGTAAACTTTGAAGCGAACGCAAAACCTGGTTACTCCTGTTACTGTTGATCCAAATGTCATCAACATGATTCGGCGAAGGAAGATGCAGTGTTGATTTGTCGATTGTTTTACACGTGTGATTTAAAAGATACTCTGCTTTGTCGGCAAGCAATTCTGCGATTTTAGACATACATATAGTTTTTCAATCGTTAATAGATTGGCAAAGATAATCTTGGATCACACAGTATGAATATGATTTATCTCAATGATTTTAGCCGGTTTGATGTTCAAACTTTACCTGTGGTACTGAAGCATCCACTCATAGATGTTCATGTTATTTTCTTTGAAAGAAGGATCATAGGTCTTTGTCCATCCCTCATGGCCCCATTCATCAAATATTGCAAGCTTAGGTAAAGGATTTGGGGCTGGCCTGTTGTGCAATAGCAGGCTGTCTGCATTAAGAACCCAGGCCAGCGGGCAGACATTGTCTCTATTGTTGTGCGTGGACCAAACAGGAAGGTTAGAAGCTGCAATAACACTAGCCTTTGCAGTATTAATTTTAAAGTCTTCCCTTGCTTCATTTATATACGCAGCTGTAGGTACCATTGCAGCAATCTTCCTGGCGTAGTTAGCATTTGCTCCAACATAGTTCCAACACACGCCAGCACCATGACTCAAGCCAGTAAGATAAATTCTCGAAGCATCTACCCGGTAATGTTGTTTGGCATATTCAATCACCTGGTCAACTTCACCGGGGTATGGCGCATCGCTGACGGAAAATTGCGGAGCTATAATGATGAATCTGTAAGTTTGGTTTTTTACTGTAAATGATGTTGGGAAATTTCCATTCTTTACCAGTTTGAGTGGGCCGTTTACAAGCATTGCATTCAAATCAGTTCCGCTTTCAACTGCACCATGAAAAACGATTAGCAGCGGATATTTTGTAGTGCTTGCATCGGTTGTGTATCCCTCCGGGAGATATTGGTAGAATCCTTTGATATGAGTAGATACGGTAACTGGTCTGGGTGCTAAACTATATGGACTAGCAGGCGCTGGATTGGTTGTTGCTCCTCCAGCGTTTTCTTTGTTGCAACTTAAGGACCATAAAATAATCGGAAGCATCAATAACTTAAGCCGGGATGTCCGGCTGGTGAAAATGTATTTCATGGTTTGCGGCTTCGGGTGATTGAGTTGATTAGGGCGAAGCGATCAATTCAAACTTTATACCATCATTGAGTTTTACACATTAATTTTTAAATCTTGTTCTATCAAAGATTCAAAACAGATAGTTTCGTTTAAGGGTTTCCGCAAGAACACATGAAACAATACTTCATGAAATAAAAAATCCCGCCGAAGCGGGACTTTTTACTTACGCATTCCTGTTTATACAGTTCAGATCTTCAAATGCTATTTCCAATCGTTTTACAAAACTCTCTTCACCTTTACGCAACCATACTCTCGGGTCATAATATTTCTTATTAGGCTTATCTTCTCCGTCCGGGTTTCCTAATTGCCCTTGCAAGTAAGCTTCATTCTTTTTATAAAAATTCAATATGCCTTCCCAAAAAGCCCATTGCAAATCCGTGTCTAAATTCATCTTGATAGCGCCATAACTAATGGCTTCGCGAATTTGATGCTGAGGTGAACCACTACCGCCATGGAATACGAAGTACACAGGTTTTTCTTCGGTTTGATAATGCTCCTGAATATATTTTTGACTGTTCAGCAAGATATCTGGTCTAAGTTCAACATTACCTGGTTTATAAACACCATGCACATTGCCGAAGGCCGCAGCAATAGTGAACATGTTTCCCACCTTGCGCAGTTCTTCATATGCATAAGCAACTTCATTAGGTTGCGTATAAAGTTTATCATTTTCAACACCGCTGTTATCAACGCCATCTTCTTCGCCACCAGTAACACCTAATTCAATTTCGATGGACATACCAAGAGGTGCCATTCTTTTATAGAACTGAACAGAAGTTTCAACATTTTCTTTGATTGGCTCTTCAGAAAGATCGAGCATGTGTGAGCTGAACAGGGGCTGGCCTTTTTCTTTAAAGAATTGTTCACCCGCATCTAACAAACCACTAACCCAGGGTAACCATTTTTTTGCAGCATGGTCGGTATGCAATACAACAGGCACACCGTAATATTTTGCCACGTTATGAATATGCAATGCGCCGGATACGCCACCGGAAATATTTCCCTGCAACTTATCGTTAGGCATTCCTTTGCCTGCAATAAATTGTGCACCGCCATTTGAAAACTGAACGATGATAGGAGAGTTAACTTTTGCTGCAGTTTCCAATGCAGCATTGATGCTGTCTGTACCAATAGTATTAACAGCAGGCAATGCAAAACCATTTTGCTTTGCATCGTTATAAAGGGCTTGCAATTCTTCGCCGAAGAGCACCCCAGGTTTGTATTTGCTCATTTGTCTTTTGAGTTTAAATTTTTACCTACTCAAAAGCAAACCAATCGTTCAAAGTGGCGCAAAGATAGGGCATGAAATGATATGGGGAAATGTGAGAAAAATCAATAGGGAAAATGATTTCAGGCGTTCTATGACCAGTGTGAGCCGGCAACAACTGCTACTATTGAGCTTTTGTTGTTTCACTCACTTGTGCTTTCGGTAATTTCTTCAGCATTCAGCACCTGTTCTCACAACACAGGCGCAGCAAAAATTTTAACTATTCATCTACCACCTTACCAATGTTCCTTTGAATTCGTGCCATGTACGGCTTCAAAATATGACGCATGGTTTGCTTCACGATTTCACCCATCGTTTTGCAACGTTTAATTTGCCTGCTGTTGAAAAACTCCCCTAATTCACCGCTTAACTGAACCACCTTTTCATTTGTAGAGATTTGGTCTTTCGACATGATGTTAAGTAAATCCATCACACGGTATCTTGCCGCAGCAAGACGATAAGCGATCAACGTCCTTTCTTCTGCCTGGTATTGTTCAATGGAAAGTTTGTTAAGGTACTTCAACGTAAGTTCGACATAGGGAAGATTTTCTTTGAAGAATTGAGCTAAGTACAAGTTTTTTCTTCCTTCATAAGATTGCTGATCGAAATCTATGGAACGAATTCGGTACTGATAGTCTTCAACATCAGGCGTAACATTAATTACAAAATTGTAGCTGCGCATATCGCCAAGTAAACGTATAAAACAACGTTCATTGAACTTGACAAACTCTTTTGCAATCCTGATTTTATTTGTTTCTGCCCGGTCAAAATAATCTCTTACAAAAACGTCCCCCGGAATTCCCGGTATGTGCTCCTCCACCAAAGTATTACTTCCAGTTAAAAAAATAATTCTGTTCGGAGAAAGCAAGTGCTCTAATTCCAAACCATATACTCTCGAAGCATCTTCTTTTTTTATGTAGTAATGATCGTAGTTATCGTTGAACCGGTTAACAATACGAATACGAAATGGATTTGAGTTACCGAAGCTGCAGTAATCAATTCTCGCTACTTCAAGATGATTAGTAAAGCTGTAATCACCTTCTGTTTTTATGATGGCATAAAGTTTCACAAGGCCTTCCTGTAAAAATTTCCACTCATCCATGTCATAAAGCGTCTTCTCCCAAAGTGTGTCTTTGCCGTTTTTGTCTTTGATGGGAAGTGAGTAGGTAAACTTCATTAAATCGTTATAACAAACAGGCAGTTTTATCTCTCGTCCATGCAGTTTTAAATAGGAGTGGAGTTCATTGTTTACAGGAAAGAAAGGTTTTTTTCTTGAAGGCTTATTCGGTTCCTCTTGCATGGGTTAAAGATAATAACTGATTTTGCAGTTGCTTAAAATAGGCAGGAGCTTTCAACAAGCGACTTCCATACCAGCTGAACATTTCGCCATCCACTAAACAAATTTTTGTGTCCGGAAGTAATGGTTGTAATTCATCAACATGTTTTTGCTTAAATGGAAATGGTTCTGAAGAAAGGAATATTAATTCGCACTCTATTTTTTCTATTTGCTCTATTCCAATTTGAGGATACCTAGCCCAATCGTGAAAGGCATTCCTGAAACCTGATCTCTCCAATATATCATTTATAAAAGTATCCCCGCCAATTGTCATGTAGGGGTCTTTCCAAATCAAGTACAATGTGCTGAAATTTTTCTTCAAGCTGCTGTGTAAATCCGCAAAGCCCTTTGCGATTGAAGTTGAAAAGCCTATAGCTTCATCTTTTCGATTAACTATTTCTCCAACATCCACAATCATTCTTAATGCATCATCTAAATCTTCTACATCGCTCACCCACACAGGAAATTCTTTTGCTAATTCTTCTATTTGTGCTTGAACATTTTCTTCTTTGTTAGCAATGATCAAATCAGGCTGGAGTTCTTTAATCTTTTCAAGATGTAACTGTTTTGTTCCACCAACCCTCGTTTTTGTATTGAACCATTGTTCAGGGTGAACGCAAAACTTTGTAATGCCGATTACTTCCTCATCTAATCCTAACTCGAATAACAATTCGGTTTGTGATGGAACCAATGAAATAATTCGTATGGGAACCTGTTTGAGTTCAACAGTTCTTCCAAGTTGGTCAACGTACTCAGGCATCAACAATATTTCACGCAAAGATCGCAAAGGAAGCGGCGACGCAAAGAAGAATCAATCTAATGTATTTTTTGCTTTGTGAAGACATTGCACTAATGCCAAATAGAATTATAGAAGGTATAAGCGATGACACAACCGACGAATACAGGAATGCAGTAGGTCTATTGAATAAAAAAATCCTCAACACGAGGGCTACATTTTTTTCATTTTAAACTTTGCTTTCTATCACCTCCCCCTGCTATTCTTTTTGGAACAGCAGGAGGCAAGAGGAATCCTACAAGTCTTTCCATGGATTGTGGGATGGTGATAGGTTAACAGTCTTCTTCAATCGAACGGATAGTTTTCAGAGGACTGGATGGTTTTTCAGGACTCGGATATTAAACGGGCTTTCTTTAGGATTTCTGGATATTGGTTTTTCACAGCGACTTTTCCTTGACAGGAAGAAGTTGATCGATATTGGAATTTAACCGTTGGTTTTTCTAAGGATCTGAATTTAATTTCTTACTGGACGGTTAGTTTTTCTTTTTGGATACTGGATCAGGACTTGGATTTGTTTTGGTTCTTTTCTTTAGGATACCGGATTTTTATATCAATCAACTTCTGACACAAAACTAAATAGCCGGGGCTGCCTGTACAATTGCAGTTTCACCCTTTTTTAACGCTATGGTATTTACCACCTAAATCGTAAAGCATCGCATATATGTTTCGGAAATAAACGTGTAAGCATGCGAAAAAATACGAACGCACGAAACCGCAAAGAATATTTTGGCTGTAGTAGATTAGCCATTAGCATTCAGCAATTGCTTATGCTTTCAATATTGTACGATTGTATCAATATTATTTTCACCTCGTATTGTTACTATGCAAACGATAAAAATTGTCTGTTATATAAGTGAAGGCGCGGGACTTCGCATTTAAAAGGTTGATTTTCTCAATCAGAAAATCTCAATCAGGCGAGAGCTTGAAGCACGTCATATTTGGTTATAATCTGATAATTGCCGCCTTCATCTTTTGATAAAACCGCCCCGTTTTCTTTATTGATCAATGACCCTAATTTTTCAATCGGTGTATCAAAGCCAACAACAGGAATGGGTTTTTCCATTACATGCTCTATCTTTTCTGTTTTGATCTCGGGATTGCTGAAAAGTTTTTGGAATAAACCGTTTTCGCTGATAGAACCAATTAGTTCACCAGAGTTGTCAATCACAGGTATGTGCTCTATATCATATTTCCTCATTAAATCCACAGCTTCAGAAACAGATTGCGTTGGTTCGACAGCAATTACTTTTTGTCTTCCTCTTGCATTCACAACGTCCTTAAATGTTTTTACGTCAAAGAATCCTCGTTCAGCCATCCACTGATCGTTGTATACTTTAGCAACGTAGCGACTTCCATGGTCGTGAAGAATTGCAACAACAAGATCAGTCTTTTTCAGCTTGCTTTTCAATTGAAGCAAACCCTGGATACAGCTTCCTGCACTATAACCACAAAACAGCGCTTCTTCTTTTGCTAGTCGCCTGGTCATTACAGCACCATCTTTGTCAGTCACTTGCTCAAAATGATCGATCACACTCATATCATAGTTCTTTGGAACAAAGTCTTCACCAAAGCCTTCGGAAACATAAGGATGCACTTCACTCATATCAACAACGCCGGTACGAAAATACTTTGTGAGCAGAGAACCATACACGTCAATAGCCCATATTTGTATGCTGGGATTTTTTTCTTTTAAAAATTGAGCTGTGCCTGTAACGGTTCCACCAGTACCAGCGGTTACAACAAGATGTGTGATTTTACCATCTGTTTGCCTCCATATTTCAGGCCCGGTTGATTCGTAATGAGCTAAACGGTTTGCAAGATTATCATATTGGTTCATCAAAAAAGAGTTTGGGATTTCTCTTTCCAATCTTGCTGCAACAGAATAATAACTTCTTGGGTCATCGGGTTCAACATTAGTAGGGCAAATAATAACTTCCGCACCAAGTGCTCTTAAAATATCCGCCTTCGATTGCGATTGCTTATCGGTGGTAGTAAAAATGCATCGGTAGCCTTTTACAACGGCAGCCATTGCAAGACCCATTCCTGTGTTGCCTGAGGTGCATTCAATGATCGTTCCTCCGGGTTTTAATTTTCCTTCTGCCTCCGCTACTTCAAGCATTTTTACAGCCATGCGGTCTTTAATGGAATTGCCTGGATTGAAATATTCCACTTTTGCATACACTTCGCAAGGCAGCTCCTTTTTTATTTTATTTAGACGGATTAAAGGCGTATTACCAATAGTTTCAAGAATGTTGTTTTTAACGTCCATGCAATGGTTTGTTGGTTAGTGGGCAAAAGTAAGAATAAGAGAATTGAAAGAAAGCAGAATAAAAGGGATGGAATTGCATAAGAGGTTTAGAGCCCAGACCATTAAAACACTCAGACCACAGTTTTATTTTATAAATGGTTTCAATTAAGTTGCGTTAATAGTTAAATTGCGCTTAATGTCTGCATTCGATTAACTGCGTATTACTGTTTATGAAGAAAGCTTTATTGTTTCTCCTATCGGTGGCCTGGGCTCAACTCGCATTTTCGCAAGCCGACTCGTTGATTTTTGCAAACGCTTATGAGAGTAAAAATGGCAACGACATTAACGCTGCCATATTTAACGGAAGGGAACACATAGGTTACCCACCTTTAACGGAAGGCATTCCTTACTACGGGTCAAAAGACTGGCAGCCGGGACATGTTGTTTTTGAGGATGCATTATATAACGAAGTTTTTCTAAAATACGACCTGGTGGCAGACCAGGTCATCGTGCGCCATCCCAACAAGGTTACAGGGATTATATTGTTTACTCCGCGGGTTCAATCTTTTTCGCTAGGTAACAGGCAGTTTGTTAACCTGCCCGGCAAAGAATCTGAATTAAAAGCCGGCATTTATGAAGAGTTGGTGACAGGCAAGGTGGCGTTGTATGTTAAAAGGTCCAAGTTGATTGAAGAAAGCATAGTGATGAATGAATTAGTAAGAAAAGTTGCCGACAAGAATAGTTTTTACGTATTTAAGGATGCACACTACTACCCGGTAAAAAAGCAAAAATCAATAATGGAGCTAATTGCTGACAAAAGAAATTTAGTGAGTTCGTCAATGAAAGCTTCCAAAATAAAGTTTAAATCAAATCCTGAACTGGCAATGACAAAGATTGTGGAATTGTACAACCAGTTAAGTCACTAATATGAGAAAAAGCTTACTGATAGCATCTTTGCTTTTTTTAACTATTCTGGTTAATGCACAAACAACTGTGCGTATTTCCGGCAGGTTTGATAGCGTTCCAGCAATTAATTTTTTCAGGCAAATAGAGGAGAGCACACCTTACTTTTTTTATTACGACAGTACACAACTTGATAGTGTTACTGTCAATCTAACTGCACAGGATTTACTACTTAACGATCTTCTTAAGCAAGCGTTTCAGAATTCAGATATACAATTCGCCATTGACGGACAAAACAGGGTATTCATCACGAAAAAGATTACACTGATTACCTCTTTACCGCCAAACTTCTTTAAAGTAACAGACTCTTTGCAAATTGTGGATCATACACAGGCATTGACATCATCAAAAGGAAGTAACAACAAAAAAAGTACAATATTAGAGAACAGGATTTATGAAGTTGGTATAAAAACAAATACGATCAAACAAGGCAAAGCAACAATCAGTGGCTACGTACGAAATAATAAAACCGGTGAGCCAGTTATAAATGCTTCTGTGTTTGTTGATAGCCTCAACAGGAACGCTGTTTCAGATCAGAATGGATACTACTCGCTGACATTGCCCATGGGCAGATACAAATTGAATGTTCAAAGCCTTGGAATGGATGATGAAAATTATAACGTTGTCGTTTACAGCGACGGCTCACTGGATTTTGAATTAAAAGAGCATGTGGCTTTACTAAAAGAAGTCGTTATATCAACACAAAAAGTTGCCAATATTAATCGTGTTCAAATGGGAGTGGAGCGACTGAATATAGAAGCTATTAAAACAGTGCCTACCGTTTTTGGAGAGGCGGATATCATTCGTGCAGTAACGACATTACCGGGTGTAAAAACCGTTGGTGAAGCCAGCACCGGGTTAAATGTGAGAGGCGGTTCTGCAGACCAAAACCTGGTGCTTATGAATGGCGCTACCGTTTACAATCCTTCTCATTTCTTCGGAATGTTTTCTGCATTCAACCCTGAAATTGTAAAGGATATTGAGCTGTATAAAAGTAGTATTCCGGCAAAGTTTGGCGGACGTTTATCATCGGTTCTCGATATTGGTTTACGCGAAGGGAACAAAAAAGATATCACCGGATCTGCGGGCATCGGCCTTGTTACCAGCAGGTTTAACATCGAGGGGCCATTGGTGAAAAACAAAACTTCGTTTATTCTCGGCGGACGCTCCACATATGCCAATTGGCTTCTAAAAATGCTGCCTCACCCTTATAACGATTCAAAGGCTTCTTTTTATGATGTAAATATGGTTGTAAGCCATCGGATGAATCCAAAGAATGATCTTTACTTCACGGGTTATATTAGTAATGATCACTTCAATCTCGCAAGCGATACAACCTATGGCTACCGTAATTTAAATTTCAACATTCGCTGGAAGCACCAATTCAATACAAAATTGCTTTCTTATTTTTCAGTTGGCAGCGATCAATATCAATACCAGGTAGACAGCAAGGAAAATAAAGTAAATGCCTATAAACTCACATTCGACATTAACCAGTTAAATCTTCGTTCTGATTTTGCTTATTCATTTAATTCCGATCATAACTTTGAATTTGGTTTCAATACAATCAGGTATAATCTGCATCCCGGCTCATATCAGCCAAACAGTGAACAATCGCTTGTCACTCCAGATGTAGTTCCCAATGAACAGGCCTTTGAATCTGCAGCTTATTTTTCTGACCGTTATACAGTTTCAACCAAACTAAGTTTGAATGGTGGTATTCGTTATTCTGTTTTCAATTATCTCGGCCCGCACAGCATCAACTCTTATGCGCCCGGTTCACCTAAAGATGAAAGCACTATTGTTTCAACAAAAGAATACGGTGTTGGAAAAATCATTAATACTTATCATGGTCCCGAATACCGCTTTTCTGTACGATATGCTTTTTCATTAAGCTTCTCTGTAAAAGCTGGTTTCAATTCGCAACGGCAATATATTCATATGATGTCGAACACAACAGCTATAGCGCCAACCGACATATGGAAACTAAGTGATCCGAACGTCAAACCTCAGCAAGGCAACCAGGCTTCAATAGGCCTTTATAAAAATCTTAAATCAAATACGATTGAAAGTTCAGTCGAAGTTTATTATAAAAAGATAAGGGACTATTTGGATTACAAGCCAGGCGCCAAATTGATACTCAATCATCACGTTGAGACAGATGTTATCAACACAAGAGGAAAAGCGTATGGCGCAGAGTTGATGATCAAAAAAACAAGTGGCAAACTTAATGGTTGGATAGGATATACCTATTCACGAATCCTTTTGCAGATGGACGATTCGACAGTTTCTGCTCCTGTTAACGGCGGAAGATGGTATCCTGCTAACTATGATAAGCCTCATGATGTAACTGTTGTTGGCAACTTTAAAGTAAATCACAGGTTTAGTTTGTCTATGAATGTTACCTATAGCACAGGACGACCTATCACTTTGCCTATCGGGCGTTTTTATTATGCAGGTTCGCAAAGAGTGTTGTATGCCGACAGGAATTCTTATCGCATTCCGGATTATTTCAGAACCGATTTCGCCATGAACATTGATGGCAACTACAAGGTGAAACAAAAGACGCATAACTCGTGGACCATTGGTGTTTATAATCTTACCGGCAGAAGAAATGCGTACTCCGTGTACTATGTTTCTGAAAACGGGCTTGTAAAAGGTTACAAACTTTCGATCTTCGGAAGTGCTATACCATTTATCAATTTTAATATCAGATTCTGATGCGTAGACTAAAATTCTTGTTCCTCCTTTTTGTATTCGCAACCTGCCGCGATAAGTACGATTTTCCCTTGCGTGAAACAGACGTTTCATTACTTGTTGTGGAAGGTGTACTAAATGCAGGGCAGGGGCCAACCACTATCTCTCTGTCAAGAACGCTGAAATTAAGTGATAAAGCAACCATCAAGCCTATAACGAAAGCAAAACTTACTGTTGAAGGTAAAAATGGAGGAACATTCCCGCTCTCAGAAACCGGCAATGGCAATTATACAAATGCGCAACTACCCCTAGTTTTTGGACAGGAATATCGTTTGCGAATTCAGACAAGTGATAACAAAGAGTATTTATCAGATTATGTGATAGCAAAACAGACGCCGGCCATTGATTCCATCTCGTGGAAAAAGAAAAATGACGGGGTCACTATTTATGCCAATACGCATGATGCCAATAATAAAACCCGGTATTATAAATGGGATTATGATGAAACCTGGGAGATTAGATCGTTCTATTATACAGAGTTTAGATGGACAAGCGGGACCACTATCATTCGTTCGCCGGGTTATCATAGCGTTTGCTGGAAGTATGCAAGATCAACCTCGATAAATTTGGGTTCAACAGTGCAGTTGCAATCAGATGTAGTTAGCGAAGCACCATTGATAGTGATACCTTCTCTTTCAGACAAGTTGAGCGTTCGTTACAGCATTATCGTTCGACAACAATCGCTTACAAAAGAGGCTTACGAATACTTGCAACTGATGAAGAAAAACACTGAATCGATCGGGTCAATTTTTGATGCGCAGCCGTCTGAACTTAAGGGGAATATTAAATGCGTTACTAACCCGGAAGAAGGCGTAGTCGGCTATTTGACGGCGTCCAGCATTCCGGAAAAAAGAATTTTTATTACCGCGGGGGAAGCCGGTTGGTTTTTCCCGCAGGATTGCCCCTTCGTAGAGGTGCCTAACCAGCCTGATTCAATTGCCAGTTGGGTTCCCGGATACTTGCCTTTTTCTGCAGCTAAGGAGATGTTTGGATCTGTTGCACGTTACAATTTTGCTCCTGCTAGTTGTGTTGACTGTGTAACAAGGGGTGGCGATGTAAACAGACCATCCTATTGGTAAAAATTATTTGAGAGTGTTATGCAAGTAAACAAGATATTTTTCAGTGTAGCTTTTTTTGTATCGATCTCTTATTCATGCTTTGCACAAGCTGAACTCAATGATGTACAGGCCCAGCTAAATAATTACACGAAAAAAGAATTACCGGAAAAGCTTTTCCTGCACACCGATAAAAATTTTTACACAGCAGGGGAGATAGTTTGGTTTAAAGCCTATGTAGTTGATGGTATCTTTCACAAACCACTCCCTGCAAGCAAAGTAGCTTATGTTGAGTTGCTTGATAAAAACAATTTGCCTGTTTACCGAACCAAGATTGCATTGAGCGAAAAAGGTGGTAACGGTTCCATCCAGTTATCGTTCAATCTTAACTCCGGTTATTACATGATCAGGGCTTATACCAGCTGGATGAAAAACCAGGGTGCCAACCATTTTTTTGAAAAAGATCTTGCCATTATCAATCCGTTGAAAACGCCTGAAACACAAGGGAAAAAACAAACAATTTCATACACGCTTCAATTGTTTCCTGAAGGTGGTAATCTCGTAAATGGACTTTCTTCAAAAATTGCATTTCACCTGGCAGATGCGAGTGGCAGGGGGGTAGATGGGAAAGGTTATTTACTAAACAGTGCTAACGATACGCTTTCAACCTTTATTCCGTTCAAATTTGGCATGGGGCATTTTCTTATGACACCCCAAACCGGTGAAGTGTACAAAGTGAATTTTGTAATGAGCGATGGAAGCACGGTCACGCAAGTTTTGCCCCGCAGTTTTGAAACGGGTTACGTGATGCAGTTGGAGGAAATTCCGGATAACAAAATAAGAATAACAGTAAAAACAAATACTCATGCATCTTATCCTGAAATTTTTCTGTTAGCACAAACAAGACAAGTAGTAAAAGCGGCTCAAAAAACTTTGGTTACCGATGGCAATGCAATTTTCACAATAGACAAAAGCGTTCTCGGTGAAGGTGTTTCGCAGTTTACCATTTTTAATAACGAAAGAAAACCGGTGTGCGAACGCTTATTTTTTATTCAGCCAATTTCAGCTAAGCAAGTATCGTTGCAAACTTCGAAACAAAACTATTCAACCCGGGAAAAAGTAGAATTGACAGTTCCGCCGTCGGAACAGGGTAACTTATCTCTTTCTGTGTATCGTCTTGATGAATTAGAAAAAGGGGATGCCGTCAACATTGATCAATATTTGTGGCTTACTTCAGAATTAAATGGCAATATTGAACAAGCGGGCTATTATTTTTCATCTTACAATGATGAAGTAGCAAAAGCAACAGACTATTTAATGCTTACGCACGGCTGGCGACGATTTAAATGGGAAAACGCTTTCGATCAATCACCTGTCATTAAATTTCCAAGAGAACAATTTGGACATATTGTTACTGCGAGGATCATTGATACAAGAACAAACCTGGCGGCGCCGGACAGGCAAGTTTTTTTATCAGTACCCAGATCGCCTCAAAAGCTATTCACCGCAATAAGCGACCGTAATGGCATGGTGCAATTCGATATAAGAAATTACTTCGGCCAAAGCGAGATGGTTGCTCAGACAAATCAGAAAATAGATTCTTTCTTTCGCATTGAAATATTAAGCCCTTTCGATGAAAACTATACAACAAATCCTTACCCGGTATTAACCTTGTCTTCTTCTTATCAAAATGCTATACTTAGCCGCAGCATTAACATGCAGGCGGAAAATATTTACCAGGCTGATAGCATTCACAAGTTTTTAAAGCCTTACATAATTGATACTTTCCCTTTTTACGGTGTGCCTTTGTACTCATATAAGCTTGATGATTACACCCGTTTCCGCACCATGGAAGAAGTATTACGTGAATATGTAAGAGAGATTAATGTGGGTGTCAAAGGAAGTGGAACTTCTCTTCGATTTAAGTTATTCAACCAAACTGACCGTGCATTGTACACAGATAATATTTTGGTGTTGATGGATGGCATCCCTTTGTTTGAGCCGAACAAGATTTTTTCAGTTGACCCTCTAAGTATCAGGAAACTTGATGTAATCAACGAAAATTATGTATTGGGCGGTTATGTCTTTCATGGGCTTGCAAATTTTTTGAGTTATGAAGGATTATATGACCGGATTGAACTCAACCCACAGGCAATTACAGTGGACTACGAAGGGCTACAATTACAACGTGAGTTTTATTCGCCTGATTATTCTACAACCATTCAGCAAAATAGCCGGGTTCCGGACTTACGAACAACGCTGTTTTGGGCGCCAGATGTCACTACAAATAAACTACAGTTTTATACAGGCGATAACAAAGGCAGATACATCTTGGTTTTGCAGGGAGTTGATATCAATGGTAAAACGATCAGTGCATCTTCGTCAATCGAAGTAAATTAATGTAACAATTCGTAGCAGTTGAATCATATCAGAGCGATGGAATTTTTTATGCCCCAACCGCTATTGCTACTATCTAATTCACTTGCGTCGCACTCTTGTGCGTTCAGTAATTTTTATCATCAAAGCCACAATTTGCCCTACAGATTTTAGCATTCATCTAACATGAAATATCAACAATGAACTTTTACTACTTTGCACGTAAATACGATTGCAATGACGACTTCATTCACCAAATACGATCCTGTAAAATATAAAACGCCAACGGGCACACAACTCAATTGCAAAGGGTGGATACAGGAAGCAGCATTAAGAATGTTATTAAACAATTTAAATCCCGAAGTGGCTGAACGTCCTGATGATTTGATTGTATACGGAGGAAGAGGGAAAGCTGCAAGAAATTTTGAAGCACTTGATAACATCATCAAAGCGCTGAAAATTTTAGAGAACGACGAATCGCTATTAATTCAAAGTGGCAAGCCCGTCGGAATTTTAAAAACACATAAAAATGCACCGAGGGTATTGATCTCAAATTCGCAACTAGTTCCTAATTGGGCTACATGGGAACATTTTGACGAACTAGAGAAAAAAGGTTTGATGATGTATGGCCAGATGACTGCAGGAAGTTGGATCTACATCGGTTCTCAGGGCATTGTTCAGGGAACTTATGAAACTTATGCGGCTGCAGCCAATAAACATTTTGGTGGAACATTGAAAGGAACATTGAACGTAACTGCAGGTTTAGGCGGAATGGGAGGTGCACAACCATTGGCCATAACAATGAATGAAGGTGTCGCACTAATTGCCGAAGTTGAAGAATGGAGAATCGACAAGCGTATTGCCACAAAATATCTCGATGAAAAGTTTGCTGATATTGATGAAGCAATAGATCAGGGTTTAAAGTATAAGGCGGAAGGTACAGGAAAAAGCATTGGCGTGTTATGCAATGCTGTTCATTTGCTTGAAAGGCTGGTTGAAAGAAACATCATTCCGGATACGTTAACTGATCAAACCTCCGCACACGACCCAATCAGCTACTGGCCTCATGAAATTTCTTATGAGCAGGCAAAAGTTTTGCGTGAACAAAATCCCCGGCAATATATTGAGTACGCTTATAACTCCATGTATCGTCATGTTGATTTGATGTTAGAGTTAATGGATCAAGGTGCCATCACTTTTGATTACGGAAATAATATTCGTGCAAGAGCTGAAGAATATTTGAAACATCATCCGCATTTACAACTGGCCTCTCACCATTCACCATTTGATTTCCCAGGTTTTGTTCCCGCGTATATTCGCCCATTATTTTGTGAAGGCAAAGGACCATTCCGTTGGGCTGCATTGAGCGGCGATCCAGATGATATTGCGGTAACCGACGAAGTGATTGCAAACATGTTCCCTGAAAATAAATCGTTACAACGCTGGTTAAAGCTAGCCAAAGAAAAAATTGCTTTCCAGGGTTTGCCTGCACGCATTTGCTGGCTCGGGCAAGGCGAACGTGAAAAAGCAGGACTTGCATTTAATGAATTGGTAAGAGCCGGAAAAGTAAAGGCGCCGATTGTAATCGGCCGTGATCATTTGGATACCGGTTCAGTTGCTTCTCCCAATAGAGAAACAGAAGGCATGATGGATGGAAGCGATGCTGTTGCTGATTGGCCGATATTAAATGCATTGGTGAATACCGCTGGGGGCGCAAGCTGGGTAAGTTTGCATCATGGTGGCGGGGTAGGCATGGGTTACAGCATTCATGCTGGAATGGTGATTGTTGCCGATGGAACTGACGATTCAGAAGCAAGATTGAAAAGAGTGTTGAGAAATGATCCCGGAATGGGAGTGATAAGACATGCAGATGCTGGGTATGAAAAGGCGGAAGAAGTTGCAAGACAGAACGAGCTTGATATTAAAGCAAAACTGAAATAACATTTCTCTCACAACAAACTCTTCACCCAACCACCATCAACAGCCAATGAAACTCCAGTAATAAAACCGGCTCTTTCACTTGCTAAAAATGTAACAGCAGCTGCAAATTCCTCAGGCTTTCCAAAACGTCCCAGTGGTATTTCTGCTTTTGCAGCTGACTCAAATGAAGGATTGTTTTGCGATAAATGTTTCAGCCTGTCGGTTTCGGTATAGCCAGGCATTACGTTGTTCACTGTAATATTGTGTTTACCTAATTCGATAGAGAGTGTTTTTATCAACCCAGCAACGGAAGCCCTTACAGAGTTTGACAGGATCAAATTATTTACCGGTTGTTTCACAGCCTGCGATGTAATAGCAATAATTCTTCCCCATTGTTTCTCTTTCATTCCAGGCAAAAAACCATTGATCAAACCAACAGCGCTTGCCAGTAATGTTTTATAAGCACAATCCCAATCTTCTTCTTTGAGCTGCTCAAATTTTCCTGAAGGCGGACCACCTGTATTTGTAATTAAAATATCTATTGCGAAGTAAGCTTTCAATGCCTCATCTATAATTTTTTTTCTATCGCCGGCAACAGAAAGATCACCAACAAGAGCCAACACTTCTGCATTTGTTTGTTGTTGGATTTCCTGTTTTGTTTTTTCAAGTGAATCTTTTTTTCGTCCATTGATGATAACCTTCGCGCCTTCCTTTGCTAATTCCAGTGCAACAGCTTTTCCTAATCCCAGAGAGGATGCAGCAACAAACGCAATTTTATCCTTTAATCCAAAGTCCATAGTTATTTTCTTAAGTAATCATCTGTTTTGTCCAACCAATCCTGGCGTGGCGGCGACCAGGTATCAGTTTCTTCCACGTCACCAATCATCAACGCTTCATGTGGTACATTGGATGGAATTATAACCACATCGCCGGGAAATAAATCCATTATCTGTTCCTTGTCTTCTCCAAACCAAAAGCGCATCTGTCCCGAGATTACCTGCGTTACCTGTTCATGATGATGGCTATGCAAAGGAACAATGAATCCATCTTTGAATTTCATTTTGGCAATCATTAGTTTTTCGCCATAAATTATTTGGCGGGACATGGAGGCGTTTACTTCCTCCGTATTTACTTCATCCCAATTGATCTTTTCAAGCATGAGTGAATTCAATTAAAACGTTCAGTTAATGACGCCCGAATTTACTTCATAAGATCTATTCCTCTTTCATTTGCTTTGCACAACACCATCAGACCTATACTGACTAAATTGTCGAAAACGGTCATTGGTGGGCTTAGGACAATTCTATAATGTTGACCAAATTTCTTTAGATGAAAAATTATTTGTCTTTCCTGTTGAGTGTATTTTACCTGATTCTTTTGCCGGGTTTCCTGTCTGCTCAAAAAAAAATCAGACGCCAAAACGATTCTGACACAACAATATGATTTAGTTCCACAACATTCAAAGGACACGCAATATTTTGAAATGATCTCGAAGATGGATACGCATGCTCCAGATGGTGAACTTCAAACATCGGACCTCTATCATTTGTACCTGCGTTGTGTTCCATCAAAGGATCCATCGAAAGGTGATGAGTACACATGCCTGAGATTTACCGTGCAAATCAACAAAGTCCAGAGTTAATCGTCCCATCACTCACAGGCTGGAAATATTATTTTTCGCTCACTGCAAATGCTATGGATCAAAAAGGGCAGGTGTTTGGAATTGATCATGCAAAATTTGAAAATATAACAGATGAAAATGGAAACGCAATTCCTGCAGGTAACACTTATCATGTATACAATGCATTCATTGATTTTCATTCCACGTATGTGTTCTGTGAAAGTTCCGGTGCGGGCAATGGCGCACAAAATTTGAATAAACTGGGAGATAAAATTGTACATGCATCAGCTAACTCTAAGGCACCTGTAAATCTTGGAAGCGGTATTGAAGATGGATCTTATTTCCAAAATGGTGAGGTAACATTGATATTTAAGGGTTTGAGTTGGGAGAATGAAAAGACATGTGCGTTACTTGAATATGATTCAGGACAAAGCTCATTCTTTATGAAGATGAAACCTATGCCGAATATGGAAGTAATAACAAGAGGTAGTTCTCACTATTGGGGAGATATTTACAAGGACCTTGCAGGCGGGTGGTTTCAAAAAGCAAGTCTGCATGAAATGGTGATCACGCAAACAGATATTCCACACATGAACAAAATGAACAGCGCTGTGGAAAGGAGCATCATCATCAGGAATATTAAATGCCCAAACTTTTGAGCCGGTCTATTTATTGATCCTTTTCAACACAAATCTGCCGTCACTTTGGGGATTTGTTATATTGGCAAGTTCCCACCCATTGTAGTAAAAAAAATTCAGCAGGAAAGCCCTGTCGCGGTTTGTGAATATTAATGGAATATTTTGTCGATTTCTAACAAATAAATCTTTTCGTTTGGAAGGATTTTGACCATAGTAAAAACTAACGCCATCAACACCTTGCCAGCCAAATTCTGCATATTGAGCATTAACGCTGTCAAGGCGAATGCCATCAATATAGCCATGGGTTTTATAATTATAAACAGCAGGTAGCATGCCGGAAGTATCGGTATATACAGAAGAATGCTGTTGTGTGAATGCTGATGTAAATGAAAGAACCAGAAAAATGAGTATAAAATTTTTCATGCCGCTTCAGTTTATACGAAGCAATTTAGAAAACGTGATTTACCGATTCACATAAGAACAGGTTAAAAATTCGCGGTGATTATTATACGTTGCAACTTCAACCCATTATTAATTCTTCGTGATCTTAAATTCCACCCTTCGGTTCAACTGCCTGTTTTCAGGCGTATCATTCGGGGCTACAGGTTTTGTTTCACCATAACCTTGCGATGTTACGCGGTTGGGAGCAATACCTTTTGAAAGAAGATATTCCATACATGATCTTGCCCTGTTATCACTCAATTTGAAATTGTAATCATCAGAACCATAACTATCCGTGTGAGCACTCAGTTCAATTTCCATTGAAGGATTGTCATTCAATAATTTTACTACACGATCTAATTCAACAAAAGATTCAGCTCTTAGATCCCATTTATCAAAATCAAAGAAAACATTGTTCAGGCGAAAGACTTGCCCAATTTCAATAGGAACTAAATACAGGTCCTTATGAATGACCCTGTTTCCGGCTTTTACCAGTGAATCCAGGTTCAGGTTTTCGGAGATGGCAAAAAATTTATCCGCCGATGCCCGTATCAAATAATTTTTATCGTAAGGCAAAACAATTTTAAATGAACCATCATCAGGACTTGAAATCCCATTACCTGCTTCAATACCGTCAGGCAGCGTTTCATAAGTTAATGAAGCACTCATTGGTTTGCCAGTCTTTTTGTTGTACACGTTTCCATCAACGATTACAACAGGATCAGGTTTTTCAATTTCCAGCAGTTTCACTCTTACAATATCGCTTTCGCCATAGCCTGTGCTGTCACTGCTTGTTAAGTAAGCATACTCACCACCTGCATCTAACGTGAAAAACGCATCCCACTTTGTTGTGTTAATGGGTGCACCAAGATTTACAGGGTCGCTCCATTTTTGCCAGGTATCGTCCAATCGTTTGGTCATCCAGATATCATTATCCCCCAGGCCACCGGGACGATCACTACTGAAATAAAGTGTAACGCCATCCGCGGCGAGGTAGGGAGTCATTTCATTGTGGTTAGGAAGGTTGATTTTCTTTCCAATGCTTTTCGGTTCCGACCATGTGCTGTCTGGCAATAAAAAGGAAACATAAATATCATTGTTATATCCCCCTTTTACTTCGGTCATATATAACAACAATGTCTTTCCATAATGAGCCATTGTTGCGCCATTCTGCCTGCCTCTATCATACTTCTGATAATTTCTGATCATCAACGCTTGTGGCTTACTCCATCTTCCATTGGCTTTTCTATATGTCATGCTAACACCATTACCTGCATAATCGCCATCAACGAATGCATTACGAATCAGCAACCTGTTTTTATCGGGAGATATCCAGAACACGGCATTGTAGAAGTAGGTATTCAATGGGTAACCCAAATGCATGGCCGGTCCCCAATTGCCAAAGCTGTCTCTTACCGAGCACCAAATGTCCTGCGAGTTTCGAATGGAGGTATACTTTGTATTCAAAGGATCATTCTCCACAATGAAAAAAAGCAAATTGCCATCGGCAGAAATAGTTGGCCTTAGTTCAGGTAACGTAGTATTAATGTTAGCACCTAAATTTTCAACCTTTACAATGGTTGAGGCCTTGATAATGTTTTCTTTTTGTGCTATTAATTTTCCGGTTGAGTCAAGCGACGGTTGTGCCCGGGATAAAAGATTACAAAACAAAAAAAGAAGAATTAAAGTTTCTTTCAAGGGACAGGATTTGTGGAGTAAAATAATAGAAAAATGAGAGATGTAATAGTGTTCCGATAGCTTTAATTATTTTCCGATTCAGTATACATTTCTGATAAGCGGGTAGTAGCATTTCTTACACGTATTTTGACGGTGTAATTTTTCTGAACAGTTCGTGAAACAATAATAATCCTTACTAGGGTGTTGCACTTAGTAAATACACTTATTAGCCCTTAGAGAATACCTTAATTCTTTGAAATTGTGTAATATGATGTTAGAATATGGTAACAGAAATTTCAATCTTGTTCCTATAAGCCTTATGATACGTACTTCTATAGAAATACTTTAGAAGTACCGGCTTGCATTTTGATGCGCCCTTTGCATCACGATTCCGATACTCTATGAACAATTTGTATGCGTGCCTTATCTGAAAATCTCAATACTCTTATCGTAGAGGAGAATCCTGCTGACCAGTTCTTGCTGGAGCAGTTGGCGTCTTCAAAATTTAAAATCGGAAAGATATTTTCGGTTCCAACAGTAAAGCAGGCAAAGGAGATACTGGAATCTTCTGACATTAACATCGTTCTTCTTGACCTATCGCTGCCTGACAGCTTTGGTATTGATTCCATCACAAGTATTCATTCGCTTATTCAAAGAACACCTGTTATTATTTTAACAGGCCTGGCCGATGGAGGCGTGCCTCTGGAAGCATTGAGAAAACAAAATGCGCAGGATTATGTTGTAAAGAGTGAGCTTAATACAAACCTTCTTATCAAATCTATCGAGTACAGCATTGAACGGAAAAAAGCAGAAGAAAAGATTATAGCATCGGAAGAAAAGTACAGGCAGATGTTCCATAAGAATTCTTTCCCCATGTGGATTAACGACGAGAATACATTACAAATACTTGAAGTAAAAGACGCGGCGAATGTTACCGCATGGAGGTTGTGCTGAACTCAAAGTATGCCTCATCGCAAAAAGAGTTTCAAACGATCCCGTACTGAATAATTAAACAAATGAATTCAATAATAATTAACCAATGTCTTATGGAGCGAAAATTAAATTGTGTACTTCTTATTGATGATGATGAGCCGACCAATTTTCTGAACCAGATCGTCATTGAAAGTTCCGGTTGTGCAGAGCAGATCAAAACTTTGCAAAATGGTGAGGAAGCACTGGCGTATCTCACACATACCGGGGGTTCGAGTGAAAACTGTCCGCCTCCTGATTTAATTTTTTTGGATATCAATATGCCCGCAATGAACGGTTGGGAATTTATTGAAAAATACAGGCAGCTCAATGAAAAATGTAAGGGGAAAGTAATGATCGTGATGCTGACCACTTCATTGTTTCCGGAAGACAAAACTCGTGCAAACGAAATACCCGAAATATCTGCCTTCGAAAACAAACCTCTGACCCAGGAAAAACTCGATAATATTCTGAAGATGTTTTTTGAAGACAATGTAATGCTTCAAAGAAAAGTCGTTTAAAAACTGCAACCAAAACTATGACTGCGACTTCTATAAAAAGTCAATTCGAGAAATTGATTTTTACTATTTGCTTTCTTTTCTTTCTCACTGCCGCACATTCCCAAACTGGCATTAAGTTCACGCACATCACAAATCTTGATGGTTTATCGCAAAGTACTGTGCAGGCTATTGTGAAAGATCGCTTTGGTTTCATGTGGTTTGGCACACAAGATGGATTAAACCGATATGATGGTTATAAATTCAAAGTATATCGCCATGTACCAAAAGATACGACCAGCCTTCGCAGAAGTCACATTATGACTTTGTATGAAGACCGCCAGGGAACCTTATGGGTTGGTACCAGCAATGGTGCCTTGAGCATGTATGAAAGAAAACATGATCATTTCATACACTACAAGGAGATGATTGGTGACAAGCCCGGGCTTAGTCAAAAGTCTGTAACGGCTATTTATGAAGACAGGCAAAATAATTTTTGGGTAGGCACTTATTGGAAGCTGAATTTACTTGATCGCAAAACAGGCAAGATCACACAATTTGGAAATGATCCAAACGATCCGACCAGCATTAGCAGTGACGGCATTAACTGCATTTTTGAAGACAGCAGAAAAAATTTATGGATAGGCACAAGTAACGGGTTGAATATACTTGACCGCAAAACAAAAAAGTTTAAGCGTTTTTTTAGTACAAATGATCCAAACACCATAAGTGATAATTGGATCAATGTGATATATGAGGACGATCAGAAAAGACTTTGGATTGGCACTAACAACGGATTAAACCTCGTGGATCCCGTTTCAGGAAAGTGTAAAAGGATTCAAATGAAAGGTGATGATCCAAAAGCTGTGGGTAATAATAACATTGCTACAATACAAGAGGCAGAGAACGGAAAGTTATGGGTTGGAACAAAATATTATTTAGATCTTTTTGATCCATCGGCTAATACGTTTGTCGCTTTTGGAAGCGACCCTAATGTAGCAACCACTTTAAGCAAAAATGGGAACGTAACATCGATGCTTAAAGACCGCGACGGGGTACTGTGGGTGGGCACTTACCAGGGTGGCATAAATAAATATGATAAACGTCTTTCTTTTTTTGATCTATATAAAAACAACCCGGAAGATGCACTGAGCTTAAGCTTCAATGTTGTATTAGGATTTGCAGAGAATCCAATCGGCGATATCTGGATAGCCACGGGGGGCGGAGCATTAAACTTGTGGCATAGGTCAACTAATATTTTTGAAAGGTTTAATCCTGATCCGGCAAACAAAAACTCCTTATCCACCTATGGAACGCTTTGTGTTTTCCAGGGCAAAAAAAACGGTTACGTCTGGGTAGGCACTTATGGAAATTGTATTGACCGGTATAATCCGAAAACAAAAACATTCAAACATTATACAAATGGGAGTAATCCGGACCAGTTAAACAATGATGCTGTGTATGCTCTTCTTGAGGACAGCAAAGGAAATATTTGGATGGGAACTAACGGTGGCGGCGTGAATGTTTTGGACCAGTCGAGCGGTGTGATCACTAAATACATGAATAATCCAAACGATACAACGTCAGTTGGAGGAAATTATGTGCGGTGTTTTTTTGAAGACAAAAAGGGAAACGTTTGGGTTGGAAGCACCGGCGGAGTAAGTGTGTTTGATCCGCGAACAAAAAAGTTTACCAATTATAATCAGGGCAATACCAGTTTTGAAAGTGATGTTATCTATTCAATTTTCGAGGACAGTAAGGGCAATATGTGGATCGGAAGCCTGGGCGGCGGACTTATAAAATTTGATCCCTCAACAAAAAAAATTATTAGCTATACAACAAGTGAAGGATTGCCCGATAATACGATCAATGGTATTATTGAAGATAACAAAGGGTATCTATGGGTGAGTACTAATTATGGGGTCAGCCACTTCAACCCAATGACCTTAACGTTTAAAAACATGGGTCTCGACAATGGAATGCAAAGTTTCGAATTTTCGCAGCAAGCTGCACTTAAGACAAGTAAAGGAGATATCTTGTTTGGAGGAATTAACGGATTCAATGTCATCGATCCTGACAACCTTGTTCAAAACGAGACTGCGCCTGCCGTTGTTATCAGTGACTTCAAGTTATTCAACAAGCGGATGACAAGCGACCAGGAAGATTCGCCTTTACAAGAAGACATTTTACAAACTAAGGAAATTACACTTTCATATGACCAATCTATCATTTCGTTCGAGTTTGCTGCTCTTAACTACACAGCATCTGAAAAAAATCAATATGCTTACAAACTGGAGGGATTTGACCATAATTGGATTTATTGTGGTACGTCAAGAACGGCTACTTATACCAATCTCGATCCCGGAGAATATACATTTAAAGTCAGGGCATCGAACAATGATGGCGTTTGGAATGAGAATGGGACAACTATTAAAATCATTATCACTCCTCCGTTCTGGCAAACATGGTGGTTTAAGCTGTTTGCCGTCATTATTCTTATTGGAACTATTTACCTGATTTACAGAATCAGGGTAAGGGCGATTAACCAGAAAAAAGAACAACTGGAACTGCAAGTACAGGAACGTACACAAAGCCTTGCCCAAATGACCGTAGAGCTAGAAAGAAAAAATAAAGAGCTTGAACAATTTGCCTATGTAGCCTCCCACGATTTGCAGGAACCGTTGCGTACTATCTCTTCATTCCTTGATCTTTTAAACCATCAATACAAAGATCGTTTTGATGATAAAGCAACAAAGTACATGAAATTCATTTTGCAGGCTTCGGATCGCATGAAAGTGCTTATTCATGATTTGCTAGAGTACTCCCGGATTGGAAAGAAAAAAGAAACAGCACAGTTGGATTTAAATCAAACAGTAAACGCTGTGCTTTGTGACCTAAATAAAGCTATCATTGATGCAGGGGCAACGATCACGGTAAAAAGACTTCCGACTGTCAATGCGTATCCTACAGAGATGAAGCAGCTCTTTCAAAATCTTATCATCAATGCCATAAAATTCAGAAAGAAGGGTACCACTCCTGAAATTGAAATATCCGCTGAAAAACATAATGGTCATTGGAAGTTTTTGGTAAAGGATAATGGTATTGGAATCGATCCCAAACAAGCTGACAGGATCTTTGTGATATTTCAAAGATTGCATACAAGAAATGAGTATGAAGGATCAGGCATTGGACTATCACATTGTAAAAAAATAGCAGAACTGCACAAAGGGAAAATATGGGTTGAGTCAACACCCGGCGAAGGAAGCAGTTTCTATTTTACAATT
>DATMIF010000030.1:0-463482 GCA_035554655.1 Flavisolibacter sp. | reverse complement strand
CCTGTGAAGCGAAGAAGCTTACAGATCCACCGTCAGCATTGGTAACACCGCTATTCAAATTGAATGTAGCATGTTCCGTAGTGCCGGTTTCGCAAGAAGAAAGATTCTGTACAACTACATCAGGGTTGTCTGTTACTGTTAATGTAAATGATGCTGTACCAAAGCATGAACCATTTGCACTTCTCACATAAATGGTTGTTCCAGTTGCTGCTGAATAAGCACCTGGTGTTGCAATGGCATTTGTTGCTGCATTTGCATCTGCCTGAGAAGTATAGAATGTAGCAGTTCCGCCATCGAGATTGGTAACACCATTATTCAGGTTGAATGTTCCCTGACCTGTGGTTCCTACTTCACAAGTAGTGAGGTTCTGTGCAGTTACATCAGGATTGTCAGTTACTGTAACAGTAAATGAAGTTGTGCCATAGCATGAGCCACTAGCACTTCTTACATAAATAGTAACTGTACCTATACCTGCAGCGTAAGAGCCTGGGGTTGATATTGCGCTAGTTCCTGCCTGTGCATTGGCAAGAGAAGTATAGAAGCTTATAGTACCACCATCTGCACTATTGATAGCCGTATTTAGATCAAAGGTTGCGCCAGCTGTGCTACCCGTTTCACAACTTGAGAGGTTATGAGCTGTAGGTGCAGGATTAGGATTGATGGTTGCAACGACCGGAACTCTTGAGCTTTCGCAACCCGTTGTAGCATTATAACAGCTTGCATAGAATGTAGTAGTTGCGGACAGAGGATCAATTGTCAGGCTGTTTCCAGAAACCGTATAAGGAGCACCTGTTACAATTGGGCTACCACCACTTGCAGCAGTGTACCAACGTACTGTTGTACCTGTACAAGTAGCAGAAATAGTTATCGAGCCACTACCGCAACGTGAATTACCCTGTACAGTTGGTGCATCCGGTGCTCCAGCAAGTGCCCCATTTACAAAGTCATCCAGGGTAGCAGTTATTGACTGAGATGCCCTTGTTTCGAGCTGGAAGGTAGAAGGACAGAAGTGACGACCCGCACCAAAAATCGCAAGGTCTACATAGCCTTCATAAAATTCGTTTGTGCTATATGTATTTGTACCGGTTTTTTTATCGGTAAAAGCCCAGCCGTCCGGTATAGGGAGACCTGAACCAGAATTGTTCTCGGCAACGGCTGCTCCAACACTAATCTGTTCAAATGCCCCGTTAGAATTGGGGTAAGTTCCACCAGTACCTACGAATTCCAAAACAGTAACATTGGCACTTCTGCCCCCGCCTGTGAAGTCAGCGAGAACAAGCAAATCGCCAGGACGTGGCGTATAATGCTTTTCCGGTGCAAAGTTTCCATTGGCTACAGGCCCTGTACCATCCTGGAAGAACCAGAATCCAATTTGTGCATCACCGTCGTTTGATATTCTATCGCCTGCAAACACCAAAAAATTACCATTGAGTGTTTGCACATTGTTATTGGCGTCTAAAACCTGGACCTGGCTTACCAATCCAGCAGCACCATTGGCAATATCATTTTTATCTTTTGCCGTACCTAATTTCCAATGCCAGTCGGGCACTGCAAACATGAAATCCTTTTCGTTACCGGCGAAAATGGTATCCTGGTTAACAATGTTGTACTTGTCACCAATACGCCTGATACTTGAGTTAGAAGTACTCCATTCGCCAGAAACGGAATTAGGATTACCATCAATTCGGATAACCTGCCCATTAAGTTTTGCAGGAGTTAAAAAAGATCCAAGCAAGAATAACATCAAAAATAATTTGATGCCTCTCGCCCAACGTGTTCGTCCTCTGGGGACGTCACGGTTACATCGGGTAGATGTTCTCATAATTGTGTTTGTTTTTGTTTAAAAATGTTTATTCGATACGGCTTAACAATACTGGATGGAGGTTTGGTTTTGAGGATGAGGACTGCTGCCAGATTTTTTATACGGGTGGTGATGTTCCATAGGTAAACCAATGGAATAAGGGTCCAAAAAAGAAACGATATTGTTTCAATAGCATTTTATTCATGCAGGGGCATACATTCTGTAAAGTGATTACAACTAGCGGCTTAACAATAAAGGATTGAGAGGGCTACTGCATAGGATGGAAAAGGTAACTGCAACAGGTTAACACCTTACATAGGGGAGATAGGGAAATGCATAGGGGTAGAATAACTACTATTACCTTTTCTAATCGAACCTTTGATGTTCGTGTTAAAAAGCCAATTTAAGCTGAGGAAATTACAGTGTTCGGAGGGTGCAGGGATACTAAGTTGTGACAAATGTATAGATTTCCAATTGACAAATCAAAATATTTGAGCAAGCGAAGATTAAGTTTTTGTAATGTTCTCTGAACAGCACAGCGGAAATACAGTTCATTCAACAAAAAACACAATTCATGCAAAAATCCACACAATTCAGCAGGCGAATTTTTTTTAGCTGTTTTTTTTGCTTTCATTTCCTGGGTCTTTTTTTGTTTGTCAATACTATAAATGCCTCGTGAGCACGAGTAAAGCCATTCAACCATTTTTTTAAAACCGAATCATAATTTTCGTAAGTTCCCTGAACAAAAAATTTCCTGTTATGAGAAAACTTGCCATTACGTTAACCGGCATCATTGCAAGCAGTTCGCTATTTGCTCAAATCGATGCGGGGTTGTTCAGGTTTCCCGATGTATCAAAAGACCAGATTGTATTTACATACGCCAATGATCTTTGGGTGGTGCCTAAGGATGGTGGAACTGCCATCAAGCTCAGTTCTCCCACAGGTGTCGAAAGCTATCCTAAATTTTCCCCGGATGGAAAATCAATTGCCTTCACAGGCAATTACGATGGCAATGGTGATGTGTACGTTTTGCCAACAGCAGGTGGTGTGCCTGTTCGTTTAACATCACATGGATATCCTGACAGGGTTATAGACTGGACAATTGATGGCAAAAAAGTTTTGTTTGCCTCTTCCAGAGAAAGTGGGAAGGCCAGGTTCAATCAATTCTTTACAGTTTCATCAGCGGGGGGTGCGGCAGAAAAATTACCAGTTGCCTACGGAGAATTTGCCTCTTACTCACCAGATGGAAAGCAACTTGCCCTGGTTTTTCGCACACAGGTAGGAAGAAACTGGAAGCGTTACCGTGGCGGCTGGAAAGCAGATATTCATCTTTTCAATTTGCAAACATTAAGCGATCAAAACCTTTCTCAGCCCGAGGAGGCGGGGAGTGAATTTCCCATGTGGATCGGTAATTCCATTTACTTCCTCTCCGACCGCGGACCTGAATTGAGAATGAATCTTTGGAAGTATGATCTCAGTTCTAAAAAGTATGAACAACTCACAAAATTCACTGACTACGATGTGCATTATCCATCGAACGGGCCGGATGATATTGTTTTTGAAGCAGGCGGGAAATTATTCGTTTACAATATCTCTTCTCAAAAACAAAAAGAAGTAAAGGTAAACCTGGTGAGTGACCGTGCCATGGTAAAACCAAAAATTGAAACGGCAGATAAACTTGTTCAATTTGCAAGCATCAGCCCTGATGGTAACCGTATTGTGTTCCAGGCAAGAGGCGATGTTTTTTCAGTGCCGGCAGAAAATGGTTTTGTAAAAGATCTTACCAGGACCTCGGGTGCTGCTGAACGTTATCCCGTGTGGTCACCAGACGGAAAGTCCATTGCCTACTGGAGCGATGCTTCCGGCGAATATGAATTATACGTGATGCAGCCCGATAAAGAAGGTTCCGCTAAAAAACTAACCAATTACGGCGCTGGCTATCGCTATGATGCCGTATGGTCGCCTGATAGTAAAAAGCTTGCCTTTATTGATAAGGCTATGCGCATACAGGTGTATGATATTTCAACTAATGAAACCACACCAATAGATAAAGCCATGAGATGGACACATGGAAATCTGCAGGGCTTTAATTGCAGTTGGTCGCCTGACAGCCGGTGGCTCGCTTATTATCACGATCTTGAAAACTATCACAGTGCTGTTTTCATTTACGATCATACCAGTAAAAAAACAAAACAGGTTACCAGCGGATTTTATAACTGTACTAATCCTGTTTTTGATGCGGAAGGAAAATATTTATACCTGGTCACCAATCAAAACTTCAATCCTGTTTATAGTGATGTTGATAACACTTTTGTTTATCCCAATTCGAGTACAATTGGAGCCATAGCATTAAAGAAAATGACTCCATCCCTGCTGGCACCAAAGAACGATGCAGTAGCGATCACTGAAGGTGAAGTGAAGCCAGATCCATCTCTTGAAAATAAAAAGGAGAAAAAGGATTCAGTTGCACTTACAAAAAAGCCGGATACAAAATCAACCGATATTGATTTCGATGGGTTTGAGCAGCGCATGGTGATACTTCCAATTGGACCGGGCAACCTAAGAAATCTTGATGCAGGAAAAGGGAAAATATTTTACCTGCGTGTACCCAACACCGGCACAACAGGCGCAAAGAACAGCATTAAGTTTTATGATATTGATAAGAGAGAAGAAAAAACAGTTTTAGATGATGCCGACTTTTTTGCGCTGGCATACAACAAACAAAAAATGCTGGTGGGCCGTCAAAACAGTTTTGCAGTGATTGCTGCAAACGAAGGAGCGAAGTTTGAAAAGCCACTTCGCACTTCTGAAATGCAAATGATGGTAAACCCTGTTGAAGAATGGAAGCAGATATTCATGGATGCGTGGCGTTTTGAAAGAGATTATTTCTACGATGCAAAAATGCATGGCGTAGATTGGAATGCCACGAAGACACGTTACCTGAAAATGCTGGATGGTGCGCTCACAAGAGAAGAAGCAGATTTTGTGGTAGGTGAAATGATCGGTGAGTTAAATGCATCACATACCTACCATGGTGGCGGCGATATGGAAAGTACAAAATTTGAAAACGTTGGCTACCTGGGCGTGGATTGGCAAGCCGACGGAGATTATTACAAGATCAAAAAGATCCTCCGTGGAGCTGCATGGGATGCAGAAGTGCATTCGCCATTTGACATGAGTGGTGTGAACATCAAAGAAGGTGACTACATCCTTGCAGTGAATGGCATTCCGCTCACAACCGCCAATGATCCTTTCCTTGCATTCCAGGGATTGGCCAACAAAACAATTGAGATCACTTACAATACTTCGCCATCATGGACGGGTGCAAAAACTGCAATTGTAAAAACTTTGGGCGATGAGTACCGATTGCGCAACCTTGCATGGATTGAAGACATGCGTAAAAAGGTGGAAGAAGAAAGTAATGGCGATGTTGGCTATATCTATGTGCCAAGCACAGGTGTAGATGGTCAAAATGAATTGTTACGGCAGTTCAATGCACAGTGGGACAAAAAAGCGCTGATCATTGACGAACGCTTTAACGATGGCGGACAAATTCCTGATCGCTTTATAGAAATGCTCAATCGTCAACCGCTTGCATTTTGGGCTGTGCGTGACGGTGAGGCATGGCCATGGCCTCCGTTTGCCCATTTTGGTCCGAAAGTAATGTTGATCAACGGATGGAGTGGTTCGGGCGGTGATGCATTCCCGGATTATTTCCGCAAGAAAAGTTTAGGTCCATTGATCGGTGCAAGAACCTGGGGCGGATTGATTGGTATTAGCGGTGTACCTCCATTGATTGATGGCGGTAGTGTTACGGTTCCAACATTCCGTATGTATAACCCCGATGGAACATGGTTTAAAGAAGGTCATGGTGTTGACCCTGATATTTCTGTTCCTGAAGATTTGGGTATGATGGCAAAAGGAATCGACCCTCAATTACAAAGAGGTATCACTGAAATAAAAAATCTTTTGAAAACAAAAGGGTATACAAGACCTGTTGTGCCCGGAACAGAAAAGAGAGCTTATTAGAAGTAACAGGTTTTAGATAGTAAGTTTTAAGTTACTGATGATAATGAAAGAAGGAGTCTCAAATTGAGACTCCTTCTTTTTGCGAATTAATTATGGCACACTGAGCTACATTGCTACTATCATCGACTGTTGTGTCACTCGCTTCAGCGTTTTGTAATTCTATTGACCATTGTGCAATCATTTCTTACATTCTTCAACCATCTTTATCAAATCATATTGCGTAGTTGTTCTACCCTTTCATCAAAGCTCATTGGCGAAGGCAGCGGATTTTCAAAAGGAAGAAACATTTCTATTAATTCCTTTGAGTGGCTTTCCGGCTTCTGCGTTTTCATGTTGATATGAACAAAATTGCTCCACAAAACGGATTTCAATTTATCCTTCCTTTCATTCCACATTTTCATCTCAACAAAAACTTCCCTTTCGCCTGCACGCAACAAAGTGGAATCAATAACAACTGTTTCCATCAGGAAGGCAGGCTTTAGATAAGCAATCTGGTTCTTACTTACTACCCAGCCAAATCCATTTTGCGCCGCGTAATGATAAATGTTGAATTTTAAATTAGCCATAATATGATCTTCCCTTGCATTGATAAAGTAATCAATATACCTGGCGTTGTTTAAGTGATTAAAAGGGTCGCAGTCAGGAAAACGAATGATGGTTTTGCTTTCCCACAGCTTAGATGGCATGCTCATAAATGCAAATTAAGCCCATTCCGTTTAAGCAATAACCTGATATTTGAAAAATGGTAAAACAGATTCACTGACATTAAATTTTGCTTTAACTTCATTTCAATTCCCTTTAACCATGAAGCTATCATCCGTGGCAGAGAGACAAATCGCTGTTCCTGAATTTTTGCAAGGTGGCGGTGAGTTAGGACAGCGCATCCGTGAATACAATTGGTCAGAAACTCCCTTAGGCCCGGTTGCAACATGGCCACAAAGTCTTCGCACCTGTATCCGCATTATGCTTACATCACGCCAACCTATCTGGATTGGCTGGGGTAAAGAGCTCATCAAATTTTATAACGATCCTTATAGGGCAATTGTTGGTGGCAAGCATCCATGGGCATTGGGTAAACCTGCTTCAGTTGTTTGGAAAGACATCTGGCGGGATATCGAGCCCATGCTAAAACAGGTAATGGAAAAAGATGAGGGAACGTACGTGGAGTCGCAATTGCTTATTATGGAGCGTAACGGCTATCCGGAAGAAACTTATTACACGTTTTCTTACACTCCTATTCCCGGAGACGATGGCAAAACAGAAGGAATGTTTTGTGCCAATACCGATGATACCGATAAAATCATTAGCGGACGCCAGTTAAAAACACTCACGCAATTGGGTAAACGCTTATCTGATTGCAGAAATAACGCCGATATTATTGAGAAGACCATTGCCACTTTAGAAGAAAACCCTCATGATTTTCCATTTGCCGTTTTCAGAACTATTATTGATGATAAAGCTGTTTTTACACATTCGACACCTTTAGGCAATGCAAAAAACCTGCTTGCAAAAGAATACGATCTTAACGAGGCAAATGAGGTTAGTGCTATCATTAAAAGAACTTTATCTACCCGCAAGCCCGATGTGTTTACTGAACTGTTGAAGAAAGTTGGCGAATTGCCAAAAGGCGCCTGGGAAATTTCTCCCGATAGATTAATAGTTCTGCCCATTATCGGCGCTTCAAAAGAACCTTATGCAATTTTATCTGTTGGATTAAATCCATACCGACTGCTTGATGAAAAATATTTAAGCTTCTTCTCACTTGTTACTGATCAAATTGCGACGGCTTTTGCTGATGTACATGCGTTGGAAGAAGAAAGAAAAAGATCGGAAGCTCTTGCTGAAATAGACAGAGCCAAAACAACTTTCTTTTCAAATATCAGCCATGAGTTCAGAACACCGCTGACACTTTTGTTAGGACCGGTTGAAGATGCATTGAATGATGAGCGAACTATTCCCGAAAATAAGGTCAGGATGGATGTAGCTCATCGCAATGCTCTGCGCATGCAAAAACTTGTCAATACCCTTCTTGACTTTTCAAGAATAGAAGCCGGCAGAATGGAAGGCAAATTTGCCCGTGTTGACATTTGTGCTTTTACGCAGGATCTTTCAAGCACTTTCCGATCAGCTATCGAAAAGGCCGGAATGCAATTGCATTTTAATTGCAATCAAATTGAGCAAGAAGTGTATGTGGACGTAGATATGTGGGAAAAAATCGTTCTGAATCTTATTTCAAACGCATTCAAGTACAGCCATCATGGCACCATTACTGTAAAAATCAGGGAAGAGCAAAATAACATACAGTTCTCAGTACAGGATACCGGCGTTGGTATTCCAAAAGAACAACTCAACAAAATATTTGATCGTTTTCACAGGGTTGAAAATATACAGGGAAGAAGCCAGGAAGGAACCGGCATTGGCTTAGCTATGGTAAAAGAACTGGTTCGAATACACCAGGGAAACATCACCGTTGAGAGTGAATTGGGAAAAGGATCAACCTTTACCGTGATCATTCCGTCGGGTAAAGACCATTTGCCACAGGAGAAAATTGTTGATACTGCTGTATCAGTTTCCAGTTATGCCGATGCATTTGTAAAGGAAGCAATGAAATGGACGAACCATGAATCTGAAAGTGGAGAGATGGCTGATGTTGCAATGGATACTTCCAACGAGAACAGATGGCAAACAGAAAAATACAAGGTCCTTCTTGCCGACGATAATGCTGACATGCGTAGTTATGTGAAGCGATTGTTGTCCGAGCATTTTGAAGTAATCACGGCTGTTGATGGTGAAGATGCTTTCGACAAGTTGATACATTACCAACCGGACCTTTTGATTTCTGATATTATGATGCCCAGGTTGGATGGATTCGGTCTGCTAAATAAAATCCGAAACCATCCCGATATCAGAAGTCTTCCTGTTATTTTGCTTTCTGCACGAGCGGGTGAAGAAGCAAAAGTGGAAGGATTAGATGCCGGCGCAGATGATTACCTGGTAAAACCTTTTTCTGCCAAAGAATTATTAGCAAGAGTTGACGCCAACATTAAAATTGCAAAAAACCGTATTACTGCTGAAGCCAACCTGCGCAACATGATCAGGCAATTACCGGTAGCTACTGTTTTGCTAAAAGGAAGGTCTTTCGTTGTTGAGATTGTAAATGAAAAAGGTTTAGAGCTTTGGGGAAGAGAATACAATGAAGTGATCAACCGTCCTATTGCAGAAGCCCTGCCAGAAATTGTAGAACAAGGATTTACCAGGTTGATGGAACAAGTATATGATTCAGGAATTCCATTTAATGGGAACGAAGTGCCTGTGCAGTTACTGCGCTTTGGCAAACCTGAAATAGTTTACCTCAACTTTATTTACCAGCCATTAAAAAACGAACACGGAGAAACAATTGGCGTTGTGGGGGCGGCTATAGATATAACAGAACAAGTGGTGACGCGCAAAAGAGTGGAACAGAGCGAAAAAGAATTAAACGAATTAGCGAATTCAGTTCCTCAATTAGTTTGGGTGGCAGACAGTAATGGCGATGTACTTTACTATAATAACCGCGTAAGTGAATTTGCCGGAGCGTCTAAAAAGCAAGATGGCAATTGGTCATGGGAAGGATTAATTCATCCTGATGACTTAAATGAGACAGCAAGAGCATGGAGAGCATCCGTGAAAAACGGAACGACATACCAGGTTGAACACAGAGTTCAAATGAAGAATGGAGCGTATCGGTGGTTTTTAAGTCGTGCCTTCCCTCACAGAGATGAAAACGGAAATACTTTGAAGTGGTTTGGTTCAGCTACTGACGTGCATATAAGTAAAACGCAGGCGACTATCCTTGAAGAAGAAGTAAAAAAGCGCACAAAAGAGCTGAATGAGTCGAATATTTCGCTGATGCAATCAAACCATGAACTGCAGCAATTTGCCCATGTAGCAAGCCACGATTTAAAGGAACCGGTAAGAAAGATCAAAACTTTTACCAGCCGCCTGCTGGATGATAAAGGCAGCTCCTTTTCAGAGACTGGGAAACTGTACCTCGATAAAGTAAATTCCGCTGCAGACCGTATGAATATCATGATTGAAGGCGTACTCAATTATTCCATGCTGAGTGCAGCGCACCAAAAAATTGAAAAGGTTGATTTAAACAAGACGATAGAAACAATTGAATCCGACCTTGAAGTTTTAATATCTCAAAAGTCGGCAACAATTCATTATCAAAACTTACCTATTGTAGAAGGTGCATCCGTTTTATTGTATCAACTCTTTTATAATTTGCTCAACAATTCCTTGAAATTTTCAAAGCCCGATACACCTGCAGTAATTGAAATCAGCTCTTCTAAAACTGAAAAAGATCAGACAGAATTTGCAGTGATCACCATTACCGACAACGGTATTGGATTTGAACAGGAGTTCGCTCAAAAAATATTTGAAACCTTTTTACGCCTGAACTCGAAAGATAAATTCGAAGGCACGGGGCTTGGATTATCACTTTGCAAACGAATTGTAGAAAGACATGGTGGAAGTATTGAAGCCAAGGCGGAACCTGATAAAGGCTCCAGCTTTGTTATTCATTTACCATTGAAACAACAAAAGGAAACATCTGAACTATGAAACAAATTTTACTGATAGACGATGACAGGGATGACGCTGAGCTTTTTAAAGAAGCATTGTCGGAACTGGATGCTTCTATTGGCTTTGAACATTACGAAGATTCGAAAGAAGGATTGCGAAGACTACTGGAAAGACAAAGCGTTTTGCCGGATATTATTTTTTTGGACATCAACATGCCCGTAGTCAGCGGGTGGCAGTGTCTTACTGAATTCAAAAAATCGGAACATTTAAAAGACATTACAGTCATCATGTTTACGACTTCTTCTCAACCGAGAGAAAGAGAGCTTGCCCAAGAGTTAGGCGCGGAAGGATTTATAACAAAGCCAAGTGATTACAAAACATTAAAAACAATGCTGTCTTCGGTAATTAAAAATTGAGTTTTCTTTCAAAACATTCATTGGTGTTGCGTGATTCAAGAAAGATGCTAAGCCAATAATTGTATTATTTTACCAATTGCTTTTCTTCGATCCGCTTATACAAATTGTTTGCATAAGGCACATACTCAACAAAAGTTTCAGGCTTAATCAAATAGTCTGCAGCTCCCAGGGCAAGGCATTTTTCAATAATCGTTTTTGTAGATGAAGTAGATGTGATCACAACCGGGATATGTGCGTACAAAGGATTTGCTTTTATTTCACTGATAACGTCGTAACCATTTTTGCCGGGCATATTGAGATCAGACAGGATCACGTCGGGCAAGGCGTTTTTATTTTCGTTCAACCATTCAAACAGTGTATCCCCGTTTTTTGGCTGTGCAACAATATCAAATAAACCGGCTGCATCAAATCCTTCTTTCATAAAGAGCTGCTCATCCTCGTCATTTTCCACGATAATGATCTTATACTTTTTCATATTCGCTTAGCCGCTCCTTTTCTTCATTTAAGGTGAAATAAAATGTGGTACCCTTGCCCGGAACTGATTCGGGCCAGATCCTTCCGTGATGGCGGTCGACGATCTTCTTGCAAATAGCCAGGCCGATCCCTGTGCCCGGATAATCTTTTTTTGTGTGAAGTCTCCTGAAAATCTCGAATATCTTGCTTATATCAGCATCAGCAATGCCAATGCCATTGTCACTCACCGCAAATTTTACGTGACTATTTTCGCGAAAGCTGCTGATCTTAATTTTTGGCGAAGCAGCATCTGTAAATTTTAAAGCATTGCTCAGTAAATTTTGTATGAGTTGCACTAATTGCACCCTATCGCCTTCAATTGTATCAACGTTTGTTTCAATTGTAATTTGTGCATTGTTCCTGTCAACCGAGGTACGTACATTTTGAATGGCTTCGTTGACCAGATCTTCAACATGTATTTCTTCCGTCACAATACCAACTTTACTTAATTGAGAGTAATGAAGCAGGTTCAGGATCAGTTGCTTCATACGGTCGGCTGCAATGATAGCTTTGGCGATGTAGGTTTTCAGGTCTTCATTCTGTTCATTATTGAGTTTGATCTCTATCAGTCTTAAAAAACTCTTAATGCTACGGATTGGTTCCTGCAAATCATGAGATACGATAGAAGTAAACTGTTCCAATTCCTGGTTAGCATAACTTAACTCAGCATTCGTGATTCTTAATTCATCAGTAAGAACACGGTAGCGTTCATAACTTTCACGCAAAGCTTTCTCCGCCTCTTTTCTTTCCGTAAGGTCTCGCGTCACTTTCGAAAAGCCAATGTGTACTCCATCGTTGTTATAGATGGCAGTGATCACGACACTGGCCCAAAACAAGCTTCCATCCTTACGTATTCTCCAGCCTTCTTCTTCATATTTTCCTTCCGCCCTGGCAACTTTTAATTCGTGTGCCGGCTTGCCATTTAAAATATCTTCTTCAGGATAAAAAATCGAGAAGTACTTGCCAATGATCTCTCTCTCTTCATAGCCTTCAATTCTTTTGGCGCCTTCGTTCCAGGAAATGATCTTTCCTTTTTCATCGAGCATAAAAATACCGTAGTCAGTAACCTGCTCTACAAGAGACCTGTAGCGTTCCTCGCTTTGACGAAGATGTTCTTCGTTTTCCTTTTTTTCAGTGAGGTCGCGGGTAACTTTTGAAAAGCCAATATGCTCATTCTGTTCGTTGAATAATGCAGTAATGACCACGTTGGCCCAAAATACCGATCCGTTTTTACGAACTCTCCATCCTTCTTCTTCGTACTTGCCTGTTGCAATAGCTATTCGCAATTCCCTTTCAGGCTTTTTATCTTCCAAATCTTCGGCTGTATAAAAAGTAGAAAAGTGCTTCCCAATGATTTCATTGGCTGACCATCCTTTAATTCGTTTTGCACCTTCATTCCATGAAATGATGTGGCCGGTTGAATCCAGCATGAAGATGGCGTAGTCGCGAACGCCTTCCACCATCAAGCGAAAACGTTCTTCATTTTGCCTAAGCGCAATTTCAGATTGCTTTTTTTCGGTAATGTCCCTGAGCGTACAACTATAGCCCACAAGTTTTTGCCCTTGGCCGTACAATGGTGACAAAAGCATTTCGCCCCAAATATGATCACCATCTTTTTTAGACCGCCACCCCTCGGAGAGGAATTTGCCTTTTTTCACCGCCAGACCAAGTTCGTATTCAGCTTTAACACTATCATCGCTGCCGGGATAAAGAATAGCAAGATGTTTATTTAGCAATTCTTCTGATCGATATCCTGTAATTAATGTAGCGGCCGGATTTGAATAGGAAATATACCCATCTGCATCAAGCATGAAAATGGCATCGGTGATGCCTTCCAGCAATAAGTTGCAATTTGTTATCATGGTTAAGGGAAAGCCCGAGGGTTTAGACCGCTAAAGTTAGCCGTTTGCTTAATTTTTCTGAGTCAGCAGGGATTTTTTTTAGACAAAATTTTTTAAAAAGCATGAGAATCCTTGAAGCAAATCAGTAAACACAGAACTCAGCAACCAAGACTTTCGGTGCAACTTTACCATACGATATACCACTTACTTTCGTCATCTTTTGCGTAAAGCATGCCATTACTCATTTGATGAACTTCCCGCTTTTCTTTCTGGTGAAAAAAAGTTTTCTGTTCGTATACACGAATCCCGTTATTCTCTCGTGTGAGGTAATTGATCAGTGCGTTCATGGTGGGCGGAACATCATGCAGCCACTGGGCATCTTCTTCTTTTACAAAAGCCTGGCTCATTTTATAAATCGTCCTTAGCCCATACTGTGCATCCCACTGCGTTCCAGTTTGCCAATACCATCATTCATGATATTGTATGCATTTTTGGCTGCGCCTTCCACCTGTTTGGTGCCGCTATTTCTTTTACGGCTGTACAAGATAATTCCTGCGATGGTTGCACCTACGGCTGTGGCTGCTATCAGAATCCTTTTCATACTTATTCTTTATAAGAGATCCTGCAATCTGTATACCATAGCACGTTAAGGAGCATGGCACAATAATAACAAAACACAATTACTCTCTTACCGATATAGTTTTAATTAAGGGTACGCGATCCGTGATGAAAGATTTGGAGTGATGAAACGGGTTGCCTACCCTTCTTATGTAAAAGAGAAAGCGGCCTTACGGGGCCGCTTTTAACACTAACTGCTATATGAGGATTTTTTAAGAAAGACTGTTTGTTTGTTCGATGATGTAAAGTTGCACCGGAATTTGCCCCAAGTCAATCGAAAACGTAGCAGATTGCTGGTATTTCATCTTGAATTGTGGTTTCTCACAGATGAATTGTTTAAGAGAAAACTAATTGCTGTCAATATGGCAAACTTCATTACTTTGGAACAGGCATTGATGAAGCAGTTGCACTTAATCTTCAATAATCAATAACTATGGTTGCAGAAAAAGGAACGATCTCCATTCATACGGAGAATATTTTTCCCATCATCAAAAAATTCCTGTACTCCGATAATGAAATTTTCCTGAGAGAACTGGTGAGTAATGCGGTGGATGCTACTCAAAAAATCAAGCGTCTTTCCTCTCTGGGGCAATACAATAAAGAACTTGGCGATCTTACCATACAGGTTTCGGTTGATGAAAAAGCGAAGACTATTACTATCAGCGATAGAGGAATCGGGATGACCGCTGATGAGATCAAAAGATACATTAACCAGATTGCATTCTCGGGGGCAACTGAGTTTCTTGAAAAGTTTAAAGAAGCAAAAGATGCTAATGAGATCATCGGCAAATTTGGTCTCGGATTTTATTCGGCATTTATGGTGGCTGAAAAAGTAGAGATTGAAACACTTTCTTACCAGGATGGCGCCGAGCCTGCACGTTGGGTTTGTGACGGAAGCACTGAATTTGAAATTACCGAGGGAAGCAAACTGACAAGAGGCACGGATATCATTCTCTACATTAATAAAGAATCAGAAGAATTTTTACAGCAACATAAGATCCAGGAGATACTCGATAAATATGCTAGATTTTTACCAGCACCCATCCAGTTTGGAACAAAACAGGAAACTGAAGAAGATGGCAAGGATGAAAAAGGCGAAACAAAATATAAAACAATCGATGTACCCAACATTATCAATGATACCGTTCCTATCTGGACCAAACAACCTTCAGACTTAAACGATGAAGATTATTTGAAGTTCTATCGTGAATTGTACCCATTTTCGGAAGAGCCTTTGTTCTGGATCCATTTGAATGTTGATTACCCTTTCAATCTTACCGGCGTTTTGTATTTTCCAAAACTGAAAAACGATTTTGAAGTTCAACGCAACAAGATCAAACTGTTTTCAAGACAGGTGTTCATTACCGATGAAGTAAAAGATATTGTTCCGGAGTTTTTGATGTTGCTACATGGGGTGATTGATTCACCTGATATTCCATTGAACGTAAGCCGCAGCTTTTTGCAGGCAGATAGTAATGTTAAAAAGATCAACAGCTATATTACAAGAAAGGTTGCCGATAAATTAAATGAGCTATTTAAAAAAGACAGGAAGGCTTACGAAGAAAAATGGAATGACATAGGGTTGTTTGTGAAGTACGGAGCCATTTCCGAAGAAAAATTTTACGAGAAGGCCAAGGAGTTTTTGCTTCTTACAAATACAAAGAACGAGCACTACACTTTTGAAGAGTATAATGCTAAGGTGAAAGATTTTCAAACGGATAAAAATGGAAGAACTGTTTACCTGTATACCGTTGATGAAGAAAAGCAGCATGCTTATATGCAAGCGGCAAACAAAAGAGATTACGATGTTTTGTTGATGAACACGCCGATAGATAACCATTTCATGCAGCACCTGGAAATGAAACTGGATAAGGTTTCTTTCAAAAGAGTTGACGCAGATGTGCTTGATAAATTGATTGAAAAAGAAGATGCAGCCAAACATCAGCTGACAGAAGATGAGACAAAAAAGCTGAAGGAGGTTTTTGAAAAGGCTATCAACAACAGCAACATGAAGGTTGAAGTGGAAAGTTTATCTGCTGAAGAACTACCGGTAACCATCACGATGGAAGAATGGATGCGTCGCATGAAAGACATGGCAAAGATGGGCGGCGGAATGAACTTTTATGGTTCTTTGCCTGATACTTACAAAGTTGCTGTTAACGGCAATCATAAACTGATCTCAAAGATTTTACAATCCGACGATGAGCACCGGGTTACTTTAGCAAAGCAGGCCTTCGATCTTGCCTTGTTATCGCAAGGGTTATTGAAAGGCGCTGATCTTACTGCGTTTGTCGAAAGAAGTGTGAAAGTAGTGAGCGAATAAAAATGTTCGGCTAGAATATTACCACGGCTTGTGTTTATCGCAAGCCGTTTTCGTTAACGCATATAATGCCTACAAAAAATCCGCCTCAAAAGGCGGATTTTTTTATTTTGGCCTATGTAAAAAGAATCGTTATACTTCTTCTGTAGCGAGAAACTGGTTTGTGGCAATGACCTGGGCCAAATGAGCCTCATAGTCAACCACCCACTGCGGAACCGGTTGCGTTACTTTCCACTTGTTGAAATGATCTTTTTGCATTTCAAAACTGGCAATCACATCATTGCCTGAATTTACTTCTACAAAGTATTTGCCGCTTGGGCTGGCAACCCTTTCAAAATGAACATCCAGGAGTTCATTTCCGTGTGGTATGTGTGTGGTAAAGTTCATACGCACAAATTAGAAACTTGCACTAATCCAATCCTATGACGTTAGTCATTATCCTAAGGTGAGTTTCATCAATGAAGATTTATAGATATTTGAAGACGGATTTTTTATAACGGTGCAGATCTTCAAGCGTAGATAGTTCGTCAAATTTTTCGGAGGCACCCTCTTTATCTTTTCGAACAAGCATTACAACTTCACCATTGACGATGGTACTCTGTGCCCTGGAGAAAATTCTTTCCAACTCGTCTTTATCGTTCAGGGTTTGCAATTCTTCAATTCTTGAAACGTCTATCACAAATTCTCTCATACAAATTCATTTTACCATCCGCCGCTGGCGCCACCACCGCCGCCTCCTCCGCCGCCAAAGCCGCCGAAGCCACCGCCGCCCCCACCGGACCATCCCCCGCCGCCTGACCAACCGCTTCCGCCACCGCGGCCTGCACTACCTAACATTTCGCCTAAAATAAATGGACCAAGCCAGCCACTTCCTCTTCTTGACATATATCCACCACCCCGATTGCCTCCCCCGCCGAACATGCTTAGGATCACAATCAGAATGATAATGCCCACAATAATTTTTCCAATACTTTTTCCCGGAACTGCTGGCCCGCGGCTTCCGTATCCCGGCGGGGCTTTGTACTCTCCTCTCGCCGCCTCCATTATTGAATTAATAGCCGCATCTAATCCCCGGTAATAGCTATTGGATTTAAAGTTGGGTGTTATGTCATTATCTATGATCGCTTTTCCGGTAACATCGGGAATAGCACCTTCGAGACCGTATCCAACCTCAATTCTCAGTTTATGTTCCTGCATTGCAGCAAGAATGACAATGCCATTATTATTTTTTGCATTTCCAACACCCCAGTCTCTCAGAATTTTCAATCCTACTTCTTCAATGGGATATTCATCGCCGTTTTTGTCTGTTATGGTAGGAAGAAGAACGATCGCAACCTGGTTGGATGTACTGTCATCATATGCCACGAGCTTTCTTTCCAATGCATCCACCTGGTCAGGTGTAAGAATATTGGCGAAATCGTTTACTAATCGAGGTGGGATTGGCCTCTTTGGTACAACGGTTTCAATTTGCGCAAACGCACAAAAAGAAATTAATAAACTTATGACGAGTGCTAACTTCTTCATTCTTTACCTGCCAAAGACAATTTCATCGGGCAGCTCATTTTTATCGGTGTCAGAATTATAAGGAAAGTAAGTTTTCAGTGCTTCACCTAAATCGTGAATGCCCTGGCAAATGCCATCAACGAGTTTTTGGTTTTTGAAATGCCGCAGCATTTTGGAAACAACGTCTTTCCAATACTGCATTCCAACTTTTTGATGAATGCCTTCATCACCAAAAACCGCAGCCTGTTTATCTTTTACAGCCACGTAGATCAAAGTAGCATTCCGCAATTCTGTTTCATGCATTTTCAGGCTTACAAAAATTTCCTGTGCCCGATCTAATGCATCAACATATTTGCATCTCGATTCCACATAAAGCCTTACCTCGCCACTGGTTTGCTGTTCGGCCTTTTGTATAGCATCCACCAATTGCTTCTTTTCTTCTTCGGTAAAGAAGTCCTTTCTCTTTTGCCAGGGAAAAATGTTCAGCATTATTTGATATCGAAATTGATGTCAGGAGCGTTTTGACTTCCCGGATCGGCTTTGTAAAATGGTTTTTGATGATAGCCAAGAATGCCGGCAAAAATATTGTTAGGGAACAATCTCACCTTAAGATTGTAAGCATTCACTGCGCTGTTATAATCTCTTCTTGCCACGTTAATCCGATTTTCCGTTCCTTCAATTTGTGTTTGAAAATCCTGGAACGCTTTTGTTGTTTTTAAATCAGGATAAGCTTCGGCCACTGCCATCAAACGGCTGAAAGAACCCTGCAATTGAGCTTGGGCCTGTTGATATTGTTGCAAGCTTGTTGAGTCATTCAGATCTACTCTTACAGAAGTAGCTCTTGATCTTGCATTGATCACTTCTGTCAATGTACCTTTTTCGAAGTTGGCAGAACCTTGTATGGTTTTTACTACACTATTATATAGATCCATACGGCGCTGGTAATTGGTTTCGACATTACTCCATGCGTTTTGAACATTGTTATCGGCTGTTGCTAATCCACGCTGTTGACTACATCCCCAAAAAAATAAAATGACAACGATTCCCAAAACAATTAAAAGAACCGGACTTGTACGTCTCATGTTTTTGATTTTTTAGTTTAATAAATGTACTCGAAAAAGTACGGATGGGTACAAACAAATTACACACCACGTTTGTGATGTGTAATTCTGTCATAAAACATAAACGTCGAAAAAATCTACTCAGGAATTTTTAATAGCTCCAATGCCCGGAAGCTCTTTGCCTTCGAAATATTCCAACATAGCACCACCGCCGGTTGAAACATAGCTTACTTTATCAGCAAAGCCAAACTGGTTGATGGCTGAAACGCTGTCGCCACCACCAATTAATGAGAACGCACCTTTCTGTGTTGCTTCTGCAATGGCTTCTGCAACGCATTTTGTTCCGTGCTGGAATTTCTTCATTTCAAAAACACCCATTGGTCCATTCCATAAAATGGTTTTTGAATCAAGAATGACTTTTTTGAAAGTTTCGCAAGCCATTTCGCCAATATCCAGTCCCATCCAACCATCAGGGATGGTATTGCTCAATGAAGAAGACACTTCGGCATCTTCAGCAAATTTGTCGGCAATGATGGAGTCAGAAGGAAGATGAATGCAAACGCCTTTTGCTTCTGCTTTTTTCAAAAGCTCTTTGGCTGTATCTAAACGATCTTCTTCAACCAATGATTTACCAATTTGTCCGCCCATTGCTTTAAAGAAAGTATAAGCCATACCGCCACCGATGATGATGTCGGTTGCTCTTTCCAACAAATTTTCGATGATGAGGATCTTATCAGAAACCTTTGCACCACCAATAATAGCGCAGAAAGGTTTTTGAGATTGATGCAACACTTTTTCAGCACTGCTTACTTCACCTTCCATTAACAGGCCAAACATTTTGTTTTCAGGTGAAAAGAATTTGGCAATAACGGCTGTAGAAGCGTGGGCCCTGTGTGCCGTGCCAAAAGCATCATTCACGTACACATCACCAAGTTTGGAAAGCTTCTCTGCGAATGCTTCATCACCTTTTTCTTCTTCTTTATAGAACCGAAGATTTTCCAACAACAATACTTCACCGGGTTTTAAAGCCCCTGCTTTTTGATAAGCTTCTTCGCCAATACAATCATTTGCAAACTGAACATCTGTTCCTAGTGAATTGCTCAAATGTTTGATGATATGCTTGAGCGAATATTTATCAGTAGGTCCTTCTTTCGGGCGACCAAGGTGAGACATTAAGATTACGCTGCCGCCGTCAGCCAAAATCTTTTTGATGGTAGGAAGGGCTGCTCTTATTCTTGTATCATCAGTTATGTTGTATTCTTTATCAAGAGGCACATTGAAGTCAACGCGGACCAATGCCTTCTTTCCTTTGAAGTTAGTATCCTGGAACTTGCTCATGATTTTGGTTTTGAGTTGAGATAAAAAACCCCAACACTTGGTGTCGGGGTTCGGTAGTTTTTATTTTTTAATCAGTTGAGCGAAGTAGTGTACCGTACGTACCAACTGTGCTACATAACTGGCTTCGTTATCGTACCAGCTAACCACTCTTACTAACTGAGAATCGCCAACAGTTTGCACTCTTGTTTGAGTAGCGTCGAACAAACTGCCGTAGCTGATGCCGATGATATCGCTGCTTACGATTTCATCTTCAGTGTAACCGTAGCTTTCATTAGCTGCAGCTTTCATAGCAGCATTGATTTCTTCTTTGGTTGTTTTCTTACCAATGATAGCGGTTAACTCAGTGATAGAACCTGTTAATGTAGGAACACGTTGAGCCGAACCATCCAATTTCCCTTTCAGGTTTGGCAATACCAAGCCAATTGCTTTTGCAGCACCTGTACTGTTAGGTACAATATTTTGTGCAGCAGCTCTTGCTCTTCTCAAATCGCCTTTTGCGTGAGGAGCGTCTTGTGTATTCTGGTCGTTAGTGTAAGCGTGGATGGTAGTCATCAAACCGTTTACAATACCAAATTGATCATCCAATACTTTAGCCATTGGAGCTAAACAGTTGGTAGTACAAGATGCGCAGGAAATTACTGTTTCAGAACCATCGAGAATATCGTGATTTACATTGAACACGATTGTTTTCAAATCACCTGTAGCAGGTGCAGAGATCACAACTTTTTTAGCGCCGGCTTTCAGGTGTGCTTCAGCTTTTGCTTTGTCAGTAAAGAAACCTGTACACTCAAGAACAACATCAACCCCGTGGTCGCCCCATGGAATTTGAGAAGGATCTTTTTGTGCATATATTTTTACTTCTTCACCATTTACAACAATTGAATTTTCTGTTGCCTTTACATCCTGGCCAAAGCGGCCCTGTGCTGTATCATATTTCAGCAAGTGAGCTAATACTTTCGGACTGGTGAGATCATTGATAGCAACTACATCAATGCCTTCCATATTATAAATCTGGCGGTAAACCAGTCTTCCTATGCGGCCAAATCCATTTATGGCAACTTTTACAGTACTCATAATTTTTCTTTTAGTTTTTTAAAATGCGGGGCGAAGTTAAAGAAGTTTACAATTTTTTAACTATGATCTTAATTAGTTTAACGACTGACCACCATTATGAATTACGATGTCCAAAAGAGGCTTTGAGCCGGGAAGTCTTTGAAATAGGGCAGCGATAACTATATAGTCAGGAAATTTCAATAATCGCCAACTAGTGTATACTCTATAGATAAAGAAGTTAAAATTTCAAAATATCCCTGATGAAGTTGTGGTACTCATCAAACTTAGGCAGGTTGTTATGGCCTCCACCATGAATCCTAATCAAAATAATTTTTCGGGGGTTTATTTTTTGCAGACGTTCGCTATGCTGAATGGGTATCAGCCAATCTTTTGTACCATGAATGATGTAAACGGGGCATTTTACTTTCTGAATCCATTTATCCGTTCGTAAATGGTATCTCAATACAAAGCGAATGGGAAGGATGGGAAGAAACCTTTCAATCACTTTCCTGAAATTGTAGAACGGGGCATCTAGTATTAAATAACGTGGATTGTTATCTGAAGCAAGTTTTGCAGCAAAGCCGCTGCCTAAACTTCTTCCATAAACGATCAAGTGACTTTCAGAATATTGCTTTGCAAGTGAACCATACACAAACTGCATGTCATCGAACATTTCTGTTTCGCTTCTTTTGCCGGTGCTCTTTCCAAAGCCGCGGTAGTCTACAAGCACCACATCATAATCGTAACGATAAAAATCCCGGGCATATTTCGCCCATCCTTTGATGCTCCTTGTGTTGCCATGAAAATAAAGTATTAGTCCTTTTGGATGCTCCCGATAAAAATGCAGTCCGTTAATACGAACGCCTTCTTCCACATCAAAGTTTAGTTCGCGAAAGGGAACATCATATTTAAATTGAAAATCAGCTTTAAGCTTTTCGGGTTTGAAAATGAAAAGATCCTGCAAAAAATAAACAGCCAGGGAAAGAACGATGATTCCGCCAACGATATAGTAAATTATTGCAGGCAAGCAGAAAGTTTTCAGTAAAGTAAAACTATCTGCAGCATTAATCTACCCTGCGCAACTTTAAATCCGCAACCGGCGAAACGATCAGTGGGAATTTTTCAACCACAACGTTGCTCGGATCGAGCCCAAAACCTCTTTCTTCAGAAAGACTTACTTCTTTCAGCCAGAAATGGAATCTCATAATAAACCGCTCTAGTATTGGCAGATCATTGTCCTGGCTTAGGTACTTTTCCATTACCACGAATGAAAAATCGCCGACGATGTTACTGCGTTCGAGACTTTCATAGCGGCTGGTAATATTTACTTCCCTGTTTGCAACCAGGTCCTCAACAACTTTTCTGAACATCAGATTAATTCTTGGATCCACACGGAATCCTAACCTGAACTCAACCCGGATGATATCATTTGGAATAATGTGATCAACCGAGTATTCCATCGTATATGGGTCATCCAAAGTATCCACATGCACAAACCAATAAATATCTGCCCTCTTCGGTTTCTTATTTAAAATAGAATAGATGATCTTATGCTCAATTTCTTTGGGATTATCTGCACTGGTTAAATACACAAGGTGCGTAGCATATTTTGGAACTGTCCTGTCGTTACTCAATTCCTGTATTTTAGGAATGTAATGCTCAAGTCTAACAAACTCCACGTAACGGTTTTTGATCTTCCTTGCCCTGTGCCAAACGTACATTACACCGAACATGAGCCCGGCAATCATAAATGTGATGTAGCCTCCGTGAGTAAACTTCTGTAACAGCGCAAAAAGGAAGAGAGATTCAACGAAAAGATATAAAGTCAGAAAAAGCCATATAAAACCTGACCTGATGCGGCGTGCAACCATGAAGTTGGAAAAAAGAACCGTTGTCATAAGCATGGTTATGATAATGGCCAGTCCGTATGCAGCTTCCATGCGTTGAGAGGTCTGGAAATAAAGTACAACGCCAGCGCATCCCGCAAACATGAAAAAGTTGAGAGAAGGAATAAACAACTGTCCTCTTTCTTCGGAAGGATAACGAATTTTTAGTTTTGGCCACAGGTTAAGCCGCATAGCTTCACTGATCAAAGTAAAGGATCCGGAAATCATTGCCTGACTTGCGATAATAGCCGCTGCCGTGGCGACAATCACTCCCGGAATAATAAACCATTGAGGCATGAGATCATAAAATGCATTTATTCCCTGCTGTTCGCGAAAGGCATTGGTAATAACTTTTCCGGAATGATGGCTAAGAAGATAAGCTCCCTGTCCAAGGTAATTTAGTATGAGACAGCTTTTGACGAAAATCCACGATACACGGATGTTACCGCGTCCGCAGTGGCCAAGATCGCTATACAAAGCCTCAGCACCGGTAGTACAAAGGAAGACGGCACCCAAAAGCCAGAGAGCATGCGGATAATGGGTTAAAAACTCTACTGCATAGTAGGGGCTTATTGCACGGAAAATAGAAAAATCATCTGATAAATGAACAACTCCTAAAACGGCCAGCATGCTAAACCATATAAACATAATCGGGCCGAACAACCGGCCGATGGAAGCAGTACCAAATTGTTGAAGAAAAAAGAATAGCATCAAAATACCCAAAACAATATAAACCACATACTCCTCGATATTATGAAAAGCGGGCAACTCTTTAAGACCCTCTACTGCTGAAGTGATGGAAATGGGGGGCGTGATAATTCCATCCGCAAGCAAAGATGCACCGCCAATCATAGCGGGAATAACCAGCCACCGTTTTTGCCTTCGCACCAATGCATACAGCGCAAATGTGCCTCCCTCACCCCTGTTATCAGCCTTCAACACCAGAAAAACATACTTCATTGTTGTTTGAAGCGTAATGGTCCAGATGATACAGGAAAGACTGCCAATGATGATTTCTTCATTGATTAGCCTATTTGTTATAATAGCATTGAAAACGTAGAGAGGTGATGTTCCGATGTCTCCGTAAATAATTCCAAGTGCTACAATTAATCCCGCTGTCGTAACTCTGTTTAAAGGTATTCTCACTCGTCCTTTAGATTTATGCAGTGTGCAAAGGTATACGTTAAAATGTATGCCAAATAATTTCCGAAACTAATGCATTTATGCAAAATCAAAGCAAATCGCATCATGCATCCGTATTGGGTTTTTAACGTCTATAATACAGATACAACGATTACCTTTAATCCTATAAATGATTTACCGGTTTATGTTATTGAAAAGATTCCTGTTAGCAGCCGTTTCCCTTTTTTTTATAGCATCTTCCTTCGCACAAAAAATTGTGTATTCCGAGCCTGAAAGAGATGATTCCCGCCGTATGGATTTTGAGATCATTGGAAAAGTGTCGGGAAATTTCCTTGTCTATAAAAAGATACGTGCCAATGCCTACGTATCGGTTTATAACGCGGATATGGAGCAGATTGGAAAAGAAGAACAGGAATACCTTCCGGATGACCGCTTGATCAATGTTGATTTTTTCCCTTATAGCGATTACAGCTACGTGATCTACCAGTATCAAAAAAAGAATGTAGTGTACTGCGACGCTGTAAAAATTGATGGCAGTGGCAAGAAAATCTCGGATATTGTTTCACTGGATACCACCCATATTGGTTTTGCGGCAAGCAACAAGATCTATTCGACCATCACCAACGAGGATAGATCGAAGATCATGGTGTTTAAGATCAACTCAAAAAATAAATCCAGATTCATTGTAACAACGGCTCTGTTTGACAATAATCTTTCGTTGAGCAAGCGTTCGGTTTTTACCATGCCCATGGAGGAACACGACGATTACCTGGATGAATTCAATCTGGATAATGAGGGTGATTTTGTCTTCGCCAAATTCAACCGAAACAACAACGAAACCATCAACAGCACAAACCTGATCTGGAAAAAAGCCAACTCGGATACAATCACCAGCATCGATGTTCCTCAAAAAGATATTTTGCTCGATGAGATTCATATTAAAGTCGACAACGCCAACAAAAGATATTTCCTCACTTCGTTTTACTATAAGCAGAAAAGAGGAAATATTGAAGGTTTTTATTTTTATGTATGGGATAAACAAACACAATATCCTGTACTAAATAACTCCGTGGTATTGGGAGATGAATTAAGAAAAGAGGCTAAAGGTGATGCCAATTCAAAGATGGCTTTCAATGATTACTTCATAAAGAACGTGATCATAAAAAGAGATGGTGGATTCCTGATCAACACTGAATCTTTTTACACCACATCAAGATACAATAACTGGAACCGGTGGAACTATTTGTATGGCATGCCTTATAGTTCCTGGGATTATTACTCTGTTTACTCGCCATACTACAGCACTTGGTGGTGGCGCAGCCGGTATGATAATTCCCAGAACGTGAGGTATCATGCAGACAATGTAACTATACTTTCATTTGATAAGAACGGAACTTTGCAATGGAGCAATGTTATTCATAAAGAGCAATTTGACGATGAAGGCGATGATCGTATTTCATTCCAGTTGGCGAATACCGGCGGACAATTACATTACATCTTTAACATGGACGAAAAGAGAACACTGCTGCTAAATGATTTCATGCTGGCGCCTGATGGACAAATCAGTCACAACCCAACTTTGAAAAACCTGGACAGAGGTTATGAGTTTCTGCCTAAGTATGGAAAGCAGGTAAGTTCATCGCAGATGATCATACCATGTTTCTTCCGCAATTACATTTGCTTTGCTAAAATCGAATTTAATTAATAGCATTGCGATGTGATCGCAATATTCAAACAAAAATCGCCGGGCAATGTAGCCGTATTATTGCTTTTCGGGTTGCTGCTGAAATTGCCATTGTTCCTCTATCCAAAAAACATTGTCGCAAACCAGATTGACGGTCGTCTTTATCAATGGTTACTATCATTGCTTCCTCCCGGTAATGCAGCATCGTATTCAATAATAGCCTTTATTCTTTTGTACACGCAGGCTTTGATGATCAATTACCTGGTGAACGAATACAGGATGATCACAAAAGCCACCTACCTGCCTGCAATGGCTTATTTGTTATTAACGTCGCTGCTACCCGAATGGAATTACCTGTCGTCGCCAATGCTGGCAAATAGCTTCATCATTTGGATATTCATTTATCTTTTTAAACTGTATAACTCTGCCAATGCACGGCCGCAGATCTATAATATTGGTTTGATCGCCGGCGTTACATCCTACATTTATTTTCCCTCCGCAGCTTTTGCTATTTGTGTGTTATTGGGATTAATGATATTAAAACCGTTCCGGCTGAATGAGATCATACTTTTTATTTTAGGTGGGATGACGCCTTACTACTTCCATGCAGTGTACCTGTTTCTTTTCAGTGAGCTCAACTTTGCAAATTTCTTTCCGCATGTTTCCTTAGTGATACCAACAATAAAAAACTCCATCTGGTTAGCAGGGAGTATTTTGCTATTAACGATACCTTTTTTAATTGGTGGTTATTATGTACAGCTCAACCTGAGAAGGATGTTGATACAGGTTCGAAAAAACTGGAGCATTCTGCTCATATACCTTTTGCTGGCCTTTTTTGTTCCATTTATCAACAGCGATCAGTCATTTCATACCTGGATACTTGTAACAGTACCTTTCGCTTGCTTTCATGCCTGTTCTTATTTTTATCCTCAGAAGCGATGGCTTCCGCTTCTGCTATTTTTTATCACCATTGGATACGTTCTTTATCAACAGTACGGAGCTTTGACATGGCAATAACATGCTGCTAAAGTATCTTTGGGCCTTCAAAAGAATTCACAAATGAAATTTGGCGTTGTTGTTTTCCCCGGTTCCAATTGCGATCGTGATATCCATGATGCTTTAGTGTACGACCTGAAACAGGAATGTGTAATGTTATGGCATAAGAACAGCGATCTTTCACAGTTCTCTACCGATGATTGCATCGTTCTTCCGGGTGGGTTTTCCTACGGCGATTATTTGCGCACAGGAGCGATCGCCAGGTTTAGCCCCATTATGCAAAGTGTAATTGAATTTGCAAATAAGGGCGGAAAAGTTTTGGGAATTTGTAACGGCTTTCAAATTCTTTGCGAGTCTCATCTTTTGCCCGGCGCTTTATTAAGAAATAATAACCAGCAATACATCTGCAAAAATGTTTTTGTGAAAGATGCAGATAATAATGTTCACCAAATTCCGATTGCCCATGGAGAAGGACGTTATTATGCAGATGAAAAAATATTGGATAAACTGGAACAAAACGGTCAAGTGATCCTTCGTTATTGTGATGAACAGGGAAATATTACAACAGAATCCAATCCGAACGGTTCCGTAAGAAATATTGCAGGCATTTGTAATGAAGGGAGAAATATTTTTGGAATGATGCCACACCCGGAGAGAGCATGCTCGCCATTATTAGGCAATACAGATGGCAGAAAAGTTTTTGAAATGTTATTCTCGCTGGTTTTGGAAACGGTCTGACATTACACAGGATAGTTTTAACATCTTTCCTGAATTTTAAAAAAGAAATTTGCGTTTAAACAGTTATCGCATGAAGAAATTCTTTTTTACGCTTTCTACTTTTTTGATAGTTGGATTTGCTTCCGCACAAGCTTTAAACCCTGTTAGCTGGAATTTCAGCAGTAAAAAAATCGGCGATAATATTTATGAAATACAAATGGTGGCAACTATCCAGCAAGGCTGGCATTTGTATTCGCAAACCCAACCAAAAGATGCCATTGCTGAGCCCACATCATTTGCGTTTAATAAAAACCCGCTATTACGGTTTGACGGAAAAGTAAAAGAAGTTGGTAACCTTGAGAAATTTAAGGACAAAGAATTAGACATCTCAGCCAACCAATACAGCAATAAAGTCACCTTCATACAAAGAGTAAAACTCACAGGCAAGGCGAAAACGAACGTAACAGGGAAGCTTACATTTCAAACGTGTAACGATGAAAAATGCCTTCCCGCAAAAACAATCAATTTGGCAATATCATTATAAATTGAAGAGTTTTTAATTGTTTTGTAAACGAGTTCTCTTAGTGAACTCGTTTTCTTTTTAAAATAAAAAGATGAAAACTATCCGGCTTTTTCTTTTATCGGCTTTATTTTTTTCAGCACAATTTTCTTTTGCACAGGATAGTGCACAGGCTTTTAAATGGAATGTTAGCAGTAAAAAAATTGCCGATCATACTTATGAATTGATTTTCTCAACGCAGGGAAATCCCTCATGGAATCTATATGCACCCAACCAGGATTTAAGCGGCGTTTCATCTGCATCACTAATATTGAACGATTCAGCTCTTCATCTTGTTGATCAATTCAAACAAACCGGAACAGCTAAGGAAGAAACAAGTAAGATTTTCACCGGTATCAATGAAAAAACTTATTCGGGACCAACCACATGGACACATCAAATAAAAATTGATGGCACGGTTCCGGGAAGCATACAGGCAAGTTTGGTCTATAATTATGGTAAGGGAGAAGAATTTTATCAGGGCGAACTTCCTTTCACCGTAAAACTCGAAGGGGGCGTATCAACCAAATGGGAAATAAAAAGAAAGACCATTGATGTAAAACATCCAATAAGCCCCTGCGGCGATGACGATACTGGTAATAAAAGTTTGCTGACATTGTTTTTAATTGGTTTTGGTGCAGGGCTTCTGGCATTATTGTTCCCCTGCGTGTTCCCCTTAATCCCACTTACCGTTTCGTTTTTTACAAAAAGAGCACAAAGTAAAAGGCAGGGAATCGCCAATGCGGTTCTGTATGGCGGATCGATTTTTTTGATCTATACTTTGATCAGTCTTCCTTTCCATCTTTTCAATATAGCACCTGAATCGCTAAACAATATATCTACCAACGTCCCTTTAAACATTATCTTCTTTCTCATCTTCGTCGTATTCGCCATCTCGTTTTTTGGCTATTTTGAAATTACATTGCCAAGCAGTTTTGCCAACAAAGCTGATTCAAAAGCAGGACTTGGAAATCTTCTTGGAATATTTTTCATGGCGCTTACGTTAGCCATTGTTTCTTTCTCCTGTACCAGCGGAATTTTAGGGGCATTATTGGTTGGGGCCTTAAGCGGTTCTAACGGAGCATGGCAGTTAACATCGGGCATGGCTGGCTTTGGATTAGGACTGGGGTTACCATTTGTTTTATTTGCTCTATTTCCGCGTTGGCTACAATCACTTCCAAAATCGGGTGGATGGATGAATGAGTTGAAAGCCGTATTTGGTTTTATTGAACTGGCAATGGCATTTAAATTTTTATCGAATGCTGATTTGGTGAAGCAATGGCATTTGTTGGAAAGAGAAGTTTTCATCGGTTCGTGGATTGCAATTGGGCTGGCAATTGTTTTATACCTCTGCGGCGTGTTTCGTTTCTCAGGAGATGGGAAACCAAAATTCACGCCTGTAAGAATTGCGTTCATCGCACTGTTTTCGATTATCACATTATACCTGGTTCCCGGGCTTACCAATACAAAATGGGCTGATTTAAAATTAATCAGCGGCTTCCCTCCTCCGTTCAATTATAGCGTTTACAAACCTTCGGTCAACTATCAAAATGGAGTAAAGCCTCTTGAAAATGATTATGAAAAAGCGTTGCAGCTGGCAAAGGAGCAAAACAAACCTGTGCTGATTGATTTCACCGGCTGGGCTTGTGTAAACTGCCGCCGCATGGAGGAAAATGTTTGGACAAATGATGAGGTGAAAAATTTAATGAAGAATGATTTCATCGTGGTGTCACTTTATGTTGATGAAAGAAGAAAATTGCCTGTTGCAGAAAGAATGGACTATACAACATCTGACAGCACAGTTAAATCCATCGTTACGGTTGGCGACAAATGGGCCACCTTCCAGGCTGAAAACTTTTATGCAGTGTCTCAACCACAATATGCTATCATTACTCCTGATGAAATTGCATTGACAAAAACAAAAGCGTACACACCAGGCGCAGCTAAGTTTGCCGAGTGGTTGAAGTGTGGGCTGGATGCGTATAAGAAGCAACAGTTATCTTCAAAGTAAATTTCATGCATGAAAATGCTTTTGATTTTGCTTGTCATTTTTATTGATGGGTGTCTTCCTGTTCCAGACTTGACCCCACCAAAAAATGTAATTAAAACTGTTTCTACAAATGGCAATCAAATAGAATGGTTTTCGTTGTCCTCTGCCTACGCGGAGGTGCCAGACTATATAACAATCTCAAACGGTAAAAATGTCGATACAATTTGCAGAGCAACAAATATTGCTGATATCAAAGTTTTACGAAATCAAAATCTAATGATTGGATTTTATGGAAAACCTAAGATGTACAATGGGCCTGCATGGTTGAATAACTCAATAATTAAATTTGACATCGACTCAACTTACATCCATCAATTATCCACAAAGCTCTAACTAAACAAAAAAGCCGCTACTCACGTAACGGCTCTTATCAAAAAAATCTTTCTTTTTAATACTCATCTTCATTAAACAGGAAGTCTTCCTGAGAAGGATAGTCAGGCCAGATGTCTTCAATACTTTCATACACTTCGCCTTCGTCTTCCAACTCCTGCAGGTTTTCGATTACTTCAATCGGTGCACCCGAGCGAATTGAATAGTCAATCAACTCATCTTTTGTCGCCGGCCAGGGTGCTTCCTCAAGGTAGGATGCTAATTCTAAGGTCCAAAACATCGTGCTGTATTTTTAGTGTTTCTGTTGAAAAGTTGATGTATAATTTCTATGCCAATTCCACACAGTCAAACCCTTCAAATTTTTCGCAAATGTAGTTTTATTAAACAATTTTCCAAATGTTGTTTAAAAACCCTTCTGCAGGCTTTGCTGTGCGGCTTTGTTTAAGGATATTTGGTTCAATTGTAAGGAGATGCTATCAGCAAAAGATATTCATAAAAGGTATGGCCCGGTAGAAGTTTTGAGAGGCGTGGATATTACCATTGACCGGGGCGAAATTGTAAGTATTGTTGGCCCGTCAGGATCAGGAAAGTCAACCCTGCTGCACATTTTGGGCACTTTGGACAAACCCGACCGCGGAGAAGTTTTCCTGAACAATGAAACCATTAGCAATTTGCAGGGCAATCGACTTGCCGGGTTTCGGAATAGGCACATCGGCTTTGTTTTTCAATTCCATCACCTGCTACCCGAATTTTCTGCATTGGAAAATGTGTGTATTCCGGGGTGGCTTACTGCACGCAGCAAAAATGAAGTGAAACAAAGGGCTGAAGAACTATTGAAAATCTTAGGTCTGTCGCGGCGTCTCGAAAATAAGCCCAACCAACTTTCTGGTGGGGAACAACAAAGAGTGGCCGTTGCCCGTGCGTTGATCAACAAACCCGACATAGTTTTCGCAGATGAACCCACCGGCAACCTCGATACGGCCAATGCCAAAGAATTACATCAATTGTTTTTCGATTTAAGAAAAGAACTCTACCAGACTTTTCTGGTTGTAACACACAATGAAGAACTGGCTCAGTTAAGCGATCGGACATTGACGATGAAAGACGGGAAGATAATTTGACAATGTGCCGATAAAGTAACAGAAGATATTCGTATTTGCCACATAGTCGTATTGGCATATTGTCACATTATTCTCGCTTTCCACGGAATTTCCTCCGCTCCTAATTTTTGAGCAACGAATCTTGCCATTGTAAATAAATAATCACTTAAACGGTTCAGATACTGAATTACTTTTTCATCAACAAACAGTTCGTTTTGCTGCATGTTTACCGCTAAACGTTCTGCACGTCGGCAAACGCAACGTGTAATATGAATTGAAGAAACAGTAACATGGCCGCCGGGCAAAATAAAATTTTTCATTAGAGGTAATTCGGCAGTCATGGCATCAATCCTTTTCTCCAAAAATTCAATATCACCATTATTGAGATCAGGCAATTTCATTTTTGGCGCCTTCTCTGCGTCAGTGGCCAGTGAGGAACCGATGGTAAATAATCTATCCTGGATTTCCTTCAATTCATTTTTGAATTCTTCGTCATTCAGTTGGTCGTTGACCAATCCAATCCAGGAATTCAATTCATCAACGGTTCCGTAAGTTTCTATGCGAATGTCGTTTTTGGGAACTTTTGTTCCGCCAATGAGAGAGGTATTTCCTTTGTCGCCGGTTTTTGTGTAGATCTTCATTGCCATGCAGTAAAATTAATGCACGGCAACGGCTTCTCTTCTTTTATCGGTTTCAATAATACCATCACGTAAACGAATGATGCGATGAGCGTAGTGAGAAATATCTTCTTCGTGAGTTACCAGTATAACGGTGTTACCCGATTCATGAATCTTTGTAAAAATGTTCATGATCTCGTATGAAGTTTTGGAATCAAGATTACCTGTAGGTTCGTCCGCAAGTATAATGGATGGATCGTTTACCAGTGCCCTTGCAATAGCCACACGCTGGTTTTGTCCACCACTCATTTCATTTGGTTTGTGGTGACTTCTATCGGTAAGATCAACTTTTCTTAGCACTTCCATTGCCCTTTCAATTCTTTGCTTTTTGGGAACTCCTGCATACACAAGAGGCAATGCTACATTTTCAACTGCAGTTAATCTTGGCAATAAATTGAACTGCTGGAACACAAAACCAATTTCATTGTTTCGAACGACAGCCAGATCATTATCTGATGTGCGGCTAACATCCTTACCATTTAAAATATACATTCCGGATGTAGGCGTATCCAAACAGCCAAGAATATTCATCAATGTACTTTTACCAGAACCAGATGGTCCCATAAGAGCTACATATTCATTTTTGAAAATATCAAAACTGATTCCTTTGAGCACTTCAATGGTTTGCTTACCGAGATAATAATTTTTACGGATGTTCTCCAAATGAATAATCCCTTGCATCTTATTTAAGATTGTGAAGGCTTTTTAATAACCTTGGGTACTTTGAAAAATTCTTCATCATGCAAGGGAGCATTTTGTAGCGCTTCTTTCCTGTCAATCATATTTCCCGGAACGTCTTCACGCAAGATATCGGCGTTGTTGCTCATATGTAATAAAGGCTCAACGCCAGTAGTGTCTAACTCTTTCAACTTATCCACAAAGCCGATCATTTTTTCAAGATCAGATTTGATTTCCTCTCTTTCCTTGTCGTTAAATTGAAGCATGGCAAGTTTGGAAAGCTTGTCGATCAATGCGTCATTTACCTGCATAGAACAAATATAGTCGCTAATTTTTAAAGGATTTGAGCCCTCAAAGCTTTCTGACCAATCTCATATCACTGTCTAATGACGGTCATGGTAAAGGGGGAGTACTAAAATTAACTTCAATATCAAACTGTGATCATGATCATTCTTCTTCAGTCAAATAGAACCGTTGAACAGATGAAGGAAGACTTTAGCAATGCCTTTCCCTACCTGAAAATTTCCTTCTTTACCAAAAAACAGGAATCTGAAGGCGCTTTAACAGAAGAAGTAGACCCTTCAGCACAACTAATAGAGGTTAGTAGTGTCCTTAAAGACGGTGATACGGTTGTTAATTCAACTGATACTATAAAAGAGGCAGAACAAAAATTTGAAAAACAATATGGCTTGCCCGTACACATTTTCCGAAAACAAAATGGTGTATGGATGGATACAACCATTACAGACGATCTTACACTTCAGGAGCAAAACACATGGGGCAGAGAAGCTTCCAAACCTCTGAAAACAAAAATCGATGGCCATTTCAACTGGAATAATTTTTCATTGGGTAAATAAAACTCAATGCTTTTACATATCAGCGATAGTAAAACAGTGGAAGATCTGCAGGATCATTTCAACAAATGTTTTCCTTATTTAAAAATTGAATTTTATAAGGAAGCTGATAATCACTTGAAAGCATGCGATAAATCAAACCTTGTTAGTCATTACACATTTATTGGCGAGATCAGGAAGAACGCTTACTCAGGTACTCTGGATATTAAATCCTGGGACAAAACCTCGAAAGTGAAAAAGGATTTCAAAGACATTTTTGGATTGACTATCCAGGTCTTTCGGTTACATAAAGGCGAGTGGATACCGACTACTTACAGCGACGATTTAACGTTGAAACAGCAGTACGAATTATCGAAGGAGTTGGTGCAATGACAACCGTCACCAAACCCTGTGACAGCTATCATTGATTAATTTTTAGTGGCAATTTAGCTTAGCAGCAATTAAGATCCCTTGACATAAACGCAGTTTTATGGCAACCAGAGAAATGACAGAAACTCCTGGTTTCCCGGTATTCGAGGAACTTCTGAAACCCTGGAACGATTGGGCTGACAAAGCAAACGTCCTAGCCAGACCCATTACCATTCCACCAGGTAATATCAGCGGGAACGAAGAAAGCTATTTCCTTTCTCTTGCAGTACCCGGGACAAAAAGAGAGGATTTAAAAATCACACTCGAAGGGTCGATACTTTGCATTGGTTCACAAAAAGAAGAAATAGAAGAAAGGTTTACTCTGAAGGAATTCAGCTTTTATTCCTTTACACGCAGTTTTACTTTGCCTGAAGACGTGAAGCCAGATCTCGTTGAGGCCAAGTACGAAGACGGATTATTGCGAATTGTGCTTCCACGGAAAGAAAAGGTAAAACCAACTACAGCAACCACACAGATTGCTGTTCATTAAGCCATCTGAATGTAATGGCTTTTAAATGACCCTGAGAGCCGCCCCGCCAGTTCTTTTTTGGCGGGGCTTTTTAGTGAGCAAGTTTGAATATGTAGTCACGTGGCTGTTTTGCTATTCCGCCTGTTGTGTCACTTCCACGTTAGGTCACCTATGCAGCATTCTTTAACTGTCGCTAGATTTCGAATTTTCTTTCCAGATTGCTGTTCAACAAAATTCTATTACAATCATAATGACAAATGTCATGAATGTAAGTTCCTATCATCATAAATCTAAGACTCTGCTTGTTCTACCTTAAAGGCAAATAAGAGGTCATGAAAAAAATACTTCTTGCCTTTGATGGCGAACATTTTTCAGAAGGTGCATTTGAGTTTGCAAGCAGCTTAAACAGGAAAGAAAGGATATTGTTAACCGGCGTTTTTCTTTCGCAGGTAGAAGCAAAAAATTTGTGGGCATATGCAGTTGGCGTTCCTCCTGCAGTAGTGCCGGTTTTAGAAGAAGACACTGAAATAGAAGAAGAAAACATTGAACGTTTTCAAAACCTGTGTGAGCTTAATAGTATCGATTATAAAATTCACGAAGATTATAACGGCTTTGTAATTCCTGAATTAACCAGGGAAACAAAATTTGCGGACATTTTGTTAGTTGGCAGTGAAACCTTCTACCGAAATCTTGGTGCTGGCTTAAATGATTATTTAGTGAACACCTTGCATAAATCAGAATGTCCTGTGCTATTAGTTCCGGAAAGTTCTGCCTTCCCTCAAAGTAATATCCTTGCTTACGATGGAAGCGATTCATCGATATATGCAATTAAACAATTTGCCTACCTTTTTCCCGAGTTGTGCGATAATCCCACTTTACTGGTTTTCTGTGAAGACAAAAATGAAAACATCCCCGAAAAGGAAAACATCAAAGAGCTGGCGGAACAACATTTCTCTCACCTTCAAATATTAAGGCTGGAAGCAGATCCAAAGAGAGGTTTTAAAAACTGGATTGCCGAAAAGAAGAATTCCATTTTAATCAGCGGGGCCTTCGGGCGATCAACTATTTCTCAGACATTAAAAAAAAGCTTTGTAGCGGATATTGTAAAGGAACATCAATTGCCGGTATTTGTTGCTCATAAATAACTTGTTGAGTTGAATCATAATTGCAAAAACCCATTCTCTTTTTATCTTCGCCGCTTATGGCGAAAGAGATTGTTGTAAGCGGTATCAGATCAACCGGCTTTTTACACATTGGAAATTATTTTGGCGCCATGCGAAATTATGTTCGCATGCAGGAGGAATATGACTGTTATTTTTTTGTGGCTGACTGGCATGCTTTAACCACACATCCTGATACAAAACTTTTACGTGATAGTGTTTTAAGAGTTTTAGCAGAAAACATTGCAGCAGGCTTAGATCCAAACAAGGTTTGCCTATATGCGCAAAGCAGCATCCCTGAAATTGCTGAATTGTATTTGCTGTTAAACATGCTTGCTTACAAAGGCGAACTGGAAAAAACAACTACATTCAAAGACAAGGTTCGTTTGCAACCTGACAATGTCAATTCAGGATTATTGACCTATCCTGTTTTAATGAGTGCCGATATTCTGATTCATCGTGCGAAATATGTTCCTGTTGGAAAAGACCAGGAGCAACACCTTGAAATGGCAAGAAACTTTGCCCAGCGATTCAATCATCGTTATGGCGAATTGTTTCCCGAGCCACAGGCTTTCAACTTCGGCAACCAATTATTAAAAGTGCCAAGTTTGGATGGCGCGGGAAAAATGAGCAAGAGCGAAAATCAATATGCTACTCTTTATCTTGCCGATGATGACGATCTCATTCGCAAAAAAGTAATGAAGGCGAAAACAGATAGTGGTCCAACAGAACCAAATTCTCAAATGCCTGATTATATTCAAAACATTTTCCAGTTAATGAGTTTGGTGAGCGATGAAAGCACAGTAAATAAATTCACCGAAGATTTTAATAAAGCTTCTATCCGCTATGGCGACATGAAGAAACAACTAGCAGAGGACATGGTGAAGTTCATTTCGCCTATCAGGGAAGAAGCCAACGCCATCCGTAAAGACGAACCCCTTTTGAAAAAAATACTTAAGGAAGGTGAAGAAAGATCAAGAGAAAGCGCCAATAAAACCATCGAAGCCACAAGAAAAGCAATGGGCCTGAAATATTTTTAAGAGTTTTCAACACTTGTGCTTTTTTTAATGAGAAGTTTGGCCGATTAAGAACGAAATACCTATTTTTAAAACCTCGTATTTACTTATCTGGATGGGTTATTATGGCGAAATCTAAAAAACCAAAACATATTGCTGTGGCCGGAAATATTGGTGCCGGCAAAACTACGCTCACTGAATTGCTCGCTAAACATTACAAGTGGATTCCGCACTTTGAAGATGTGGAGCACAATCCTTACCTCAATGATTTTTATGAGGACATGCCTCGCTGGAGTTTCCAGTTGCAGATCTATTTTTTGAATAGCCGCTTAAATCAACTGGTTGAAATACGGCAGGGAACTGAAACTGTGATCCAGGACAGAACCATTTATGAAGACGCTTACATTTTTGCTCCCAATCTTCACGAAATGGGTTTAATGAGCAAGAGAGATTTTGACAACTATGCTACTTTCTTCAAAACATTGAAAACAATGGTGCAACCACCTGACCTGCTGGTGTATCTGCAAGCTTCTGTTCCAACGTTAGTGGGACAAATTCAGGCAAGAGGAAGAGAGTACGAAGAGAATATACGGCTCGATTATCTGAAACGTTTAAATGAATATTATAATCGTTGGATTGAAGGCTATAAAGAAGGTCCGCTATTAATTATTAATGTAGACAACAATCGATTCAATCAAAACGAAGAAGATTTAGGAAAGATCATTAGCAAGATTGATGCGCAGCTGTACGGCTTGTTTTAAATTAAATGAATTTTGGAATAAAAAAAGTCTCGAAGTATTTCGAGACTTTTTATTTAGTTATGTTGAATGTACTACGGGTAATTGGCATAAGGTGCTGTCTCTGCTAAAAGACCATCAATCTTTTCCAACCAATCATATTGCACTTTCCGGTTGCGGCTATGATCTGTTTGCGCATCATAAGTTTTTTGATACTCTTCTTTTTGGCTTACAATCGCCTGGTACATCTGGCCGATATCTTTTTTAAAAGTCTTTTTATTGAACTGATAATTCTGCAAAGCTTCGTTCAACCGGCGGGCGAAAACTTCAGTAATATCGAAATGGCCCTGTTCGTGTGCTAATATATAATCAGTCTTCATCAAGCCCCAGGACTTTTCTTTATTGAAATAGCAAGTGATATGATACTTTAATTGGCCATCGGTTAACTGGTAGGCAATTCCCAGGCTGGTGCTAGTTGAAGCTACAGCATCAGTTCCTACTCTAGGCTCGCATAAAAAATCGTCCCATATTAATCGCTTGTCTGTCTCCCATGGAATTATATCCCTTTCAGGCGCCATACCAGCAGTACTATCTTTGAATGTAGTAACTACGGCCTTCTTAAATTCAAACGCGGGCCTTCCTGAAAAGCTCAGTACTAAAGCAGATAGGACAAAAAGGTGAAAGAGTTTCATGGTGGTTTAATCAACGGTTCGCGGACCTGAAATATTTTGTTTAAGTCTGTCCGGATTGTTATTAAAAATAAAAATTAGGATTTAGTTTTTTAGTTACATAAGTCCTAAAACCTTTTTTTTTCGGCCAATACAGAATTTTAGGCGATAGTTCCTATCATTACTTATCTAAACGGCTTGTCCATAGTCGGCCACTAATGGCCTGAACCACCATTTTATTGTGGGACAGTGTGAATGAAAGAGTCATTGTTTAATACAAAATGGTTTTTGCAATTTGATCGGCCACTTTCTCTCCATCCATTGCTGCGCTAACAATACCGCCTGCGTAACCTGCACCTTCACCACAGGGATATAAATTTTTTATTTGAAGATGCTGAAGATTATCGTTGTTACGAGGAATGCGAACAGGCGAAGAAGTTCTTGATTCAGTTGCCACCACAACAGCATCGTTGGTAAAATAGCCTTTCATTTTTTTACCAAATTCCTTAAAAGCTATTTGTAGCGATTGATGAATAAATGATGGGAGAACGTTTTTTAAATCTGTTGAATGTATTCCCGGTAAATAGCTGCAATCAGGAAGGGAAGATGAAATTCTGTTTTCGGAAAAATCAACCATTCTTTGTGCAGGCGCCACTAACTTTCCCCCACCCTGTCCAAAGGCCGTTTCTTCAACCGATTTTTGGAAATACATGGCTGCAAGCGGACCATATTTTTTAAACAATTGAATATTCTTTTCTTCAACACTCACTACAATGCCACTGTTTGCATGGGGGTTGTTGCGTTTAGACGGTGACCATCCGTTCACGACGATTTCGTTTAAACCGGTTGCTGCAGGCGCAATGATTCCCCCGGGACACATGCAAAAAGAAAACACACCTCTTCCATTCACTTGTTGTACTAAGCTATAGGATGCAGCGGGTAAATACTCTCCTCTAGAGGGGCAATGGTATTGAATAGAATCAATCAAAGCCTGCGGGTGCTCCACTCGCACACCTAAAGCAAAAGGTTTTGCTTCAATCAATATTTTTTTTGAATGAAGAAGTTCAAAAATATCCCTGGCTGAATGGCCTGTCGCTAAAATAACTGCATCTGCGTTTAATGTGTCGCCGTCTGCTGTGATGACATTTCTTATAATTTCCTTCTCAACCACAAAATCAACAACCTTTTTTTCAAACAAAACCTCACCCCCGCACTCAATGATCTTGTTTCTAATAGATGTAATGATATGAGGCAATTTATTTGTTCCAATGTGAGGATGCGCTTCATACAAGATTTTTTCATCCGCTCCAAAATGAACAAGTGAGCTCAATATTTTATTGACATCGCCGCGTTTTGTACTGCGAGTATATAATTTTCCATCGCTGTACGTGCCGGCACCACCTTCTCCAAAACAATAGTTGCTTTCGGGATTCACTACACCTTGTTTATTAATAGCTGCCAAATCCCTTCTTCTTGCACGAACATCTTTTCCTCTTTCCAACACAACTGGTCTAATACCATTTTCAATAAGGTTTAATGCAGCAAATAACCCTGCGGGCCCCGCTCCAACTACAATAACTCTTTTTCTTGATTGACTAACATCTTTTAACTGTAGCGGAATTAAATTGACTGGTTGATATGGTTCATCAATGAAAACATTAATCGTCAACTGAAACCAAACCTGTTTCCCTCTTGCATCTATTGATTGCTTAAGCAGATTAAACCCAGTGATATTGATCAATGAAATATCGCAAGCCCGGGCCACTATCTTTTGGAGTGCTTTATGATCAGCGGCTTCCGATGGTAAAACTTTAATTAAAATTTTTTTTTGCATGGCAGGTATTTATCCTGAAAATGTGATACAAAAATGCATAAAAAATCCCGCCAGAGGCGGGACAAGCTAAGCAATCATTAACAACCACAGTTATCAAAAGCAATGAGCTTTTGACAGGAATATTTATGTTATACAAAAAAAACAGTTATAGTTATATTCTGTATAATTCATTTCAAATGATCTCTGCAAAAACAACAGTGTTTCCCATTTAATTTTTGGGTGCGCCAAATTAAGCATAAACATTGAAGCACAAAATTTTTTGAGATGATCTTCATCAGTAAAATTTGCAGTAATTTTTTTAAGAATCTATTGGAAAAACTCTATTTTGGTAGCGATTCTCAGGAAAAAAATTATTAAACCTCCCGCCTTTTTTTTCTAGGAAAATTTATCAGCAATAAAAATTTTTTTTTCAGTTGCTTTTATAGATATTCGCTTTCCTATCCAAACAAAATTTTTTTATACACATCCTGTGAAAATCGTTTTTAAACAAATCGTAACTCATTATAAAACCTGCAAGATCGTACATGGAGAAGAATGCAGACCTCATTTGGAACAATTGCTTATCAATTATAAAGGATATTGTAGAGTGGCAGCATTTCAAAACATGGTTCGAGCCGATTAAACCCGTTTCCTTAAAAGAAAATGTTCTGATCATCCAGGTTCCCAGCCAGTTTTTTTTTGAATACCTGGAAGAGCACTATGTGAACCTTCTTGCCAAAACTCTGAAAAGGGAACTTGGTAAAGATGCAAGGCTGGAATATCGCATTATGGTTGACGGTGGTAACAACTACAATAAACCGGTTACCGTTGATATGTCAGGTCATACATACAAAACGTTTAGCAATAATGAAATGGATTTCCCCCTGGTGATCAATACACCAATAAAAAATCCTTTCGTTATTCCCGGGTTGAAGAAGATGCACATAGACCCCCAACTCAATCCGAATTATACATTCGAAACCTTCGTTGAGGGCGACAGCAACCGTGTAGCAAGAAGGGCAGGCAAAACCGTTGCCGAAAAACCTGGCGCCAATTCATTTAATCCATTGGTTATTTATGGGGGTGTGGGTCTCGGGAAAACGCACCTGGCGCAGGCTATCGGAAATGAAGTAAAACGTGTTCAGCCTAATAAAGTGGTTTTGTATGTGAGTTCAGAAAAATTCATTAACCAGTTTGTTGATCATAGCCGTAATAATGCAATCAATGATTTCATTCACTTCTATCAATTAATAGATGTTTTGATTATTGATGATGTTCAGTTCTTTAATCGTGCAGAAAAATCGCAGGATGCATTCTTCGCCATCTTTAATCATCTTCATCAGTCGGGAAAACAACTGGTATTGACTTCTGACAAATCACCAAAAGATTTAGAGGGTGTACAGGAAAGACTTTTGAGCCGCTTCCGTTGGGGGCTAAGTGCCGATATCCAAATGCCGGATTACGATACCCGCATTGAGATTCTTGAGAAGAAGATGAAGAATGACGGGTTGGAGATGCCAAAAGAAGTGGTGAAATATATTGCTTACAACATCAACACAAATATTCGTGAGCTTGAGGGTGCATTAATTTCTTTATTGGCACAATCTTCGCTCAATCGCAGAGAAATAGACCTAGACCTTGCGAAAAAAGTGTTGCGAAACTTTGTAAAAACATCCAGTAAAGAAATAACCATCGATACCATTCAGAAAATGGTGTGCGAGTATTTTGATGTGCCTTACGACAAACTTCTTCAAAAAACAAGGAAGAGAGAGATTGTTCAGGCAAGACAAATTACCATGTATTTAGCTAAGGCCTTTACTAAAAATTCACTTAAAACAATTGGTGAACATTTTGGAGGACGAGATCACACAACAGTAATTCACTCCTGTCAAACAGTGAAAGATTTAATGGATACGGATACTACTTTCAGAGATAGCGTAATGGAATTGCAACAGAAAGTACAATTAGCAGCAATGTAAAAAGAGAAATCATTTATACGAGATTCCAAACTCTGAATAGTGTTTGGAATTTTTGTTTTATGAAACTTATTTGGGATTTTCTTTTGGAATTATCAGCTCGTTATCCCTATTTTTGCAGCCCTTGTAAAAAGGAAGTCACTCTGAATTTTTAGGTGAGGTGGATGAGTGGCTGAAATCAACGGTTTGCTAAACCGTCGTAGGGACTTAAATCTCTACCGAGGGTTCGAATCCCTCCCTCACCGCTGCTTAAAGTTCTTGTTCGGGAGGTAGTTCAGCCCGGTAGAATACCTGGTTTGGGACCAGGGGGTCGCAGGTTCGAATCCTGTCCTCCCGACTAAAAAGAGCCATATTTTATGGCTCTTTTTTTATTTCTTGTATTTCTAACTTTTGATTTCTCTTTTTGAACTCTTCATGAATTAGTAAAGAGAGATAAGCAGAAACAATTCCAACAAATATTCCTGCCAATACATCTGTAACGAAGTGCTGCGCCAGGTACACCCGCGAGTAGCCTACAAAAAACGCAACCAAAGGAAAAATGTACACCCAGATATTTCTTTTCACAATGGATGCTAGTAACAATGCCAATGTAAAAGCAGTACTTGTATGTCCTGAAGGAAAACTATGGGCACGGTTCATATAATAACCTGGAATGGCTCTTACTTTATTAGCCAGGACAACAATGGGTCTGAAGTCATTCCAAAACACCACTTTTTTTAAAACCTGTGTGAGCAGTGTGCAAATAATTAGTGCAGCCAGTACGGAAACGAAATGATCCCGCCTATATAGCAGAACATATGCAAACAACGGAACCCAAATAACTCCATCGCCTAGGTATGTCCAGAATTTAAAAACATAATCAAACTGTGGACTGCTGTATTTATTAATTATCAAAAAAGAATTTTCCTTTCCATACACAATTAGAAACAAGGTTATAATCAGTGCTAAGCCGATCGAAAAAATAACAGCATTCCTGAAATGACGATATTCTGTACTTTGCAGCACCATTTGATTATTTAAGTGCACAAAGATAAAAGGCAACGATGAGCGAGTACAGGAAACATTATTTGATTACAGGAGGAGCTGGATTTATTGGAAGTCATTTAGTAAGGACTTTATTAAAAGATAAAAGTATACGGTTAACAATCATTGATAACTTTGATCCGTTCTACCCGAGACAAATCAAACTCCTGAACATTGACGGTTTTGAAAAGCATCACCAAATCACTGTATTCGATAGAAACCTTGATACGCTTTCTATAACAGAACTGAAAACGATCTTGCCTCAAAAAGTTGATGTCATTATTCACCTTGCAGCAAAAGCCGGTGTAAGGCCAAGTATCAATGATCCATTAGGATATCAGCGCACAAATATTTTAGGTACGCAAACGCTTTTAGATTTTGCAAGAGAAAATAATGTTCAGCAATTTGTTTTTGCTTCTTCCAGCAGTGTGTATGGTGTAAATAAAAACTTACCATGGAAAGAGGATGAGCAATTGCAACCGATCAGCCCATATGCAATGACAAAACTTGCTGGAGAAATGGCCGGACATGTATTCAGTAATTTATATGGCATTCGTTTTATTGCTCTGCGCTTCTTTACAGTTTACGGCCCATCACAAAGACCTGACCTTGCCATTCACAAATTTGTAAAAGCGATTTTAAATGATCAGCCTATAACTATGTATGGTGACGGTTCAACAAGTAGAGATTATACTTATGTTGATGATATTATAGAGGGAGTACTGGCTGCGATAAATTATGATCAATCACTCTTTGATATTATCAATCTTGGAAACAATTATGCTGTTTCGCTAACAGATCTGATCCAAGACATTGAAGAAATAGTTGGCAAAAAAGCTGCGATTCTTCAGCAACCGGAGCAAGCAGGAGATGTACCCCGAACATTCGCAGACATTTCCAAGGCGAAAAAATTATTGAACTACCAGCCAACAACTCAATTGAAGGACGGGCTGAAAAATTTCTATGATTGGTTTCTGAAAAACAGAGAACTGTTAGGTCACTAAACAGTAATTTCCAAAGTGCTTGTTTCTTTCTCCTTTGTGTACACTTTTCTCACGTTGTAAGTTTTCTTTTGCTGCGATTCGAAATATGTTCTGACAGAAATTTCTGCAAGAATTCCAATGGTTACAAGCTGAATACCGCCCAACAAAAATATTAAACCAAGGATCAATAAAGGTTTACCCCAGATATCGTGACCAAGAATTTTTAAGATGAGTAAATACAGGTTGATTAATACCCCAAGACCAAAACTGATAAAACCTATCGTTCCAAAAAGGTGCATCGGTTTTTGCAAATATTTTCTAAAAAAAACCATCAATATCAAATCGGACAAAACCCTGAAAGTTCTTCCGATACCATATTTGCTTTTCCCGAATTTTCTTGGGTGATGTTTAACATCCACCTGCGTTATTCTTGCACCCTGCAATTTTGCAAGTACCGGAATAAAGCGATGCAGTTCGCCATACAAACCGAGATCCTCCGCAATTTCTCTTTTGAAAACTTTCAAAGTGCAACCATAGTCTTTTATGTAAACACCTGTCATCCTACGGATTATTGAATTTGCGATACCACTTGGAATTTTTCTTAAAAACATTCCATCCTTCCTATTTTTCCTGTTGCCCGCAACTACATCCCAATCTTCTTTTTTCGCCAGTTCAAGCATGAAGGGAATATCTGTAGGATCATTCTGTAAATCGCCATCGATCATTGCAATGTATCTTGCGTTTGCATGATCAATTCCTGCAGTCATTGCAGTACTTTGCCCGTAATTTTTCCTTAGCTCAACCAGTTTAGTTCTTTCATTAGCATCTTCCAATACTCGCCTTTTCGTGGCATCGGTTGATCCATCATCAACTAAAACAATTTCATAATCCAGGTCAGTCAAAGCATTGTGAACGGCTTCCAAAAGAGGTTTAATATTATCCTCTTCATTCATTACAGGAATAACAACAGATAACTCTTTCATAATTCAAGAAGCAAAAGTACAGCGAAATGGAAGAGCAAGTAATTTGAAAGGGTCAACTATTTCACAATGTTTTTAGAGAACCATTCAGTCTTTGATTGAGCTGATTGCTCTATCATTATCTCTCGAAATCTTCCTGCGCATTTTTTTTGCAGTGCCTATCATTGAACGTTCGATGGCCTCATTTTTCCAAAAGTTCTAACTTCCTCGTTAAGGAAACTATGTTTTCACTTCCAAAATGATTAAAAAGAGGTTCGTCCAGTGAAGAATAAAAAACAGTCTGAGGCAGTTGAAGTTTTTCCAAAAATTGATGCTCTTTTTAGAATAATGTTCAAAAAACAAAACGTTCTTATCCTGAACCTGATGTGCGGCTACTCTCGTGCTTTGTATACTTCTGTGCCAGAAACCAGGCCCTTGACTTGAGTGAAGTTTTCGTCAAACCAGAGTAATTCTAAACCCGGCCGATTACAACTTGATCAAGGATTGCATTTTGTTTCGCAGCGGATAAAATAAAAACCCATCGATGATTCTGATTTTATTTTACTCTTCCCAAACAACGAGCACGTGAACGTGCGTTCAAGATAATAAAATAAGAAGGGCCGTACTTTGTACAGCCCTGTTTTCTTCATGCAAATGAAAACTTAGTTATTGCTTCGCCGCATTAACATCGGTTGAAGTCATGACATTTTTAGTTGCAGTATAAAAAACAAGTTTGTTTTTTGCTTTTGTTTTACCTGCAGGTGTTTTTGTTTTTGTCTTTACGGTTGTAGAGTTGTCGGCAACATCCATGTTATCAGTTGCAGTATTTGCATTGGCAAATATGGCTGTTGGATCTGCCTCATCATAAGTTTTACCTAAAGCTACATTCAATGTGTTTGTTGAAGGATCGAAGAATAAAGTGCCCTCAGGAATTTGCTTACCGCTTTCTGACTTTTGAGAAATAATTCTGTAAGTGCCAGGCGATTTTTTCAGATACGCTTTCATTGTACCTTCTGGTAATCCTGCAATCCAGATAATTCCTTTGTTAGATGAATCAAGAGTAATAGTTACTTGCTGTGCAGAGCTGCTGTCAGCGCTATTCAAACTATTCAATTGATAAGTTCCCGTCACAGGGAAAGTTTTTTCAATGGTCAGTGCTTCAGGCATTGGCTGCATTTGATACTTAGCATGGATAGAATCAACTGTTGATTGAGCATTTACAGCTGCAGTAAAAAATAACGCTGCAACGAAAAGGGCAATGGTGTTTTTCATATCGTAGTCATTTAATTTTTTGGGAAAGGTTTTGCCCCTTCTTACGGAATACTGTGCCAAAAGTTTTAAATCATAAAAAAAATTTGGGACTAAACGGGCTTTGTTAAATTTTTTAGCAAAATCAAAGGCTTATGTATCTTCGCGGCCATTGATTTTTTGAAGGAGAACCATGAAAAAGCAAGAGTTGCCAACGAATGGCCAAGAAGAATTTATAGAAGTTTTTGGAGCAAAAGAACATAACCTCAAGAATATAGACATCGCTATTCCAAAAAATAAACTTGTTGTTATTACAGGCATCAGCGGTAGCGGAAAATCTTCCTTAGCCTTTGATACTATTTATTCCGAAGGGCAACGACGTTACATGGAAACGTTCGGAGCTTATGCAAGACAATTCATTGGAGAAATGGAGCGTCCCGATGTTGATAAGATCACAGGACTCTCTCCCGTTATTTCCATCGAACAAAAAACTACAAATAAAAATCCCCGCTCTACGGTAGGAACGGTTACTGAAGTATATGATTTTCTACGTTTGCTTTTTGCAAGGGCAAGCGAAGCTTTCTCGTATAATACGGGAAAGAAAATGGTGCGATGGAGTGAAGATGAAATTGTCAATAACATATTCAAGCGATTTGACGGATGCAAAATTACCTTGTTAGCACCGTTGGTAAGAGGGCGGAAAGGACATTACCGTGAATTGTTTGAAGAGGTTCGAAAAAAGGGGTTTTTAAAGGTGAGGGTTGATGGCGAAGTAAAAGACCTCAACCCAAAGATGCAAGTTGACCGTTACAAAATTCACGATATTGAATTAGTAGTTGATCGCCTGAAAGTTTCAAAGGATATGCGTACACGCATAAGTCAAAGTATTCAGCAATCATTGAAACTTGGAAAAGATTTGATGTTTGTTTTGTTTGAGAACGATAAAGGAAAAACAGGTGAAGCATCCTATAGCCGTCAATTGATGTGCGAGGATACAGGCATCAGTTACGAAGAACCCTCCCCAAATTCATTTTCATTCAACTCTCCTTATGGTGCTTGCCCTACATGTAAAGGCTTGGGACAAGTTTATACTGTTGACATGAATGCTATCATTCCTGATGATGGATTAAGTATTAGTGAAGGTGGTATCGCCCCTCTCGGTGGGGAAAGAGAAGCTTATATTTTCAAGCAGGTTCAAACACTGGCTAAGAAAAATAAATTCAGTCTTGATACACCGGTAAAAAATTTATCTCCCAAAGCACTCAACCTTATTTTGTACGGGAAAGAAGAAGATGTTCCAGAAGACGAACTGCAATTGGATGATGAAGCCATTGACAACAATGCTTACAGCGGCGAATTTGAAGGTGTGGTAAACCAGGTGAAGCGTTGGTTTGCGACCAGCACCAGCGAAGCCATTCAACGGTGGGCTGAAGGGTTCATGGAACTGACAACGTGCAAAACCTGTAATGGCACACGCCTTAAAAAAGAAAGCCTCTGGTTTAAAGTTGATAACAAGAACATAGCGGAGTTAAGTAATATCGATCTGGTTCAACTTTTAAAATGGTTTGATGGAATAGAAAAACGTGTGAGCGATAACCAAAGAATCATTGGAAGAGAAATTGTAAAAGAGATAAGAGAGCGATTACAATTTCTATTGGATGTTGGATTAACCTATCTTACACTAAACCGTCCTACAAGAACATTAAGCGGAGGAGAATCTCAACGCATTCGTCTTGCAACACAAATCGGATCACAACTGCAAGGTATTACCTATGTATTAGATGAACCTTCCATTGGTTTGCACCAAAGGGATAATCACCGTTTGATTACAGCATTACAAAATCTTCGAAACATAGGAAACAGTGTTCTTGTTGTTGAACACGATAAAGACATTATGCTTGCTGCAGATCATTTGATCGATGTTGGTCCCAAAGCTGGTTTTCATGGCGGCAAGATAATGGCGCAAGGAGAACCACAGGAAGTAATGCAAAGTGATACGCTTACTGCACATTTTTTAAGAGGTGAAAGAAAAATTGAAGTTCCCAACGAAAGAAGAAAAGGAAACGGTAAATCAATTATGATCAAGGGTGCCAATGGAAACAATTTGAAAAACGTTTCAGTAAAATTTCCATTAGGTAAAATGATCGTGGTTACTGGTGTAAGCGGCAGTGGTAAATCAACATTGATCAACGAGACTTTGTATCCTTTGCTTTCTTATCATTGCTACGGTTCAAAATTCACTCCGCTTGAGTACAAGAACATAACAGGATTGGAGCACATTGATAAAGTAATTGAAATAGATCAATCACCAATCGGACGAACGCCAAGAAGTAATCCTGCAACTTACTGTGGTTTCTTTACCGACATTAGAACCTTGTTTGCTTCTATTCCTGAAGCAAAGATTCGCGGCTACAATGCAGGACGTTTTTCTTTTAACGTAAAAAGTGGGAGATGCGACGTTTGTGAGGGCAGTGGGTTGCGAACAATTGAAATGAATTTCTTACCTGATGTTTATGTTCATTGCGAAAAATGCAACGGCAAAAGATACAACAGGGAGACATTAGAGATTCGTTACAAGGGGAAATCAATCGCTGATGTTTTGGATATGACAGTTGAGGACGCAGTTGAATTCTTCCAGGCTGTTCCATTTATCTATCGTAAAATAAAAGTGCTTGAAGATGTTGGTCTTGGATACATCACATTAGGACAATCTGCGGTTACTTTAAGTGGTGGAGAAGCACAGCGTGTAAAGCTTGCTACTGAGTTAGCGAAAAGAGATACAGGCAAAACGTTTTATATTCTCGACGAACCAACAACAGGCTTACATTTTGAAGACATTCATCACCTGCTTGACGTATTGAACAAACTGGTTGACAGAGGTAATTCTGTTTTAGTGATTGAACATAATATGGATGTGATCAAAGTTGCAGATCACATTATAGACCTTGGGCCAGAAGGCGGACAAGGAGGAGGAAAAATATTATTTGAAGGGACGCCTGAAGATCTGCTGAAAGTAAAAGAAAGTTTTACTGCGCAATTCCTGAAGGAAGAACTACGAAGCAAATAAGTTGTTTAAAAAGCAGGGAGTGATTAAGTAAATCTTTTGAATTAGCGGTTGGCTTAGTTCACTCGGATATTAGATTACACCAATTTCCCTGCACGCAGTTATAGCAATGAAAAGAACTCGAACAAAAAATCCAATAAGGAGGGCAGAGAGTGATTAATAAAATTTTATTTAGCGTACTATAGGGAACGGATTAGGTTTCATCAACCAGGTATTGAATTTTATTAAGCTCGCTGCCACTTATTGGACAAATTTTTATTTAACGATAATTTTTCCTTCTTCTATGCTCTCATCTTTTTCAAAAACATCGTACAGGTAAGTTCCTTTCTTCAGATGCTCTATTGTTCTTTTTTCTTTGTTATCCAGCACAGCCTGGAATACCAGCGTACCTTCTAAATCAAAAACGTAAAAATGCAAAGACGAAGATGTATTGGAACTTACACTTAGCTTTCCATAAGATGGGTTGGGATAAAGTTTTACAACGCTTTTCCCTTGTGTTAGCTTCAACTTTAAAGATGAATCTTCTGAAATAGTATTGCTTGTATTTTGAAAATCTTTCTGTGCTAATACCGTAAACGAAACCAGCGAAAACAAACTGACAAGCAATAGATTTCTTTTCATAAGTTTTGGTTTAATAAAATGCCGGGCATCTTAACTGCCTCAATTCAGAGCTCATGTGATTTAACCTCCATCCCATTCGAATGATCGTTGAAAAGTAGGCGTCATTCTGAGTAGGGTCTCCGCGTTGAGGGTCCATTGGGCGGGTTGCACTACCTGCCAACAAGTTTTGCCTGTTATTTAATTGGTTAGCCAATGGAACCTGTTCAGGTTTAAGATATTTGGCAAAAAGAGTGTTATCAATATAGTTGGTACTAACATCATCAACATAATCGGTAAATGTTTGACGATGCAGAACTTCTAATCCAACAAACATATTCTCCTTGATATAAAACTTAAAACCAAAGCCCATTGGAATCTCCAATTGTGTGAGGTTGTATGGTTTACGATCAGGATATTCTGCGAATCCCTGTCCCTCTAGATGTAGTGGTTGCAATGCCACCCATTTCCTGCTTCCGTCGGGTGCTATGTATTGTCCTTTCGGATTAAAATGAAATACCCCAACGCCAACCAAACCATAAGGCCTGATTTTTCCGAGTAGCCCATCATATCTTTCAAGAAACACAGTTGGCGAAATTTCTAAAGCCGCATAACCTTCAATAATTGAAGATCGAAATTGAAGATTACGAAGCTTTCTAAGCACTTCATCTCCGCCTTTATCTTTTATCACACTATCATAGCCCTCGAGTCTTCCCTGATTAATAGCAAGACGAAATCCTAACCATTCAGCCGGATACACGTTTACATAAATGCCTTTTGATAAATTAACAAGTGGGAATTGAACGTCTTTCAGCCAGGTTGACTTACCTACGCCAGCATTACCACCAAGATCGCCAAGGAAAAATAAAGGGCCAATACCTAAGCCAACTTCAACTTTACCATTGCCGGTTGTAATAGACTGGGAAAATGACTGTATCGTCAGTAAGAGTGAAAAGCAGATGAGTACTAATGTACGTACGCCAGGTACAGTTGTTCTCATAGAATAGGGTTTTAGTTTTACAAGGATTTGGATAACGTGGCTAAAGTATAGAAGGAAAACTTAGCTTACAAGCGTATCGTAAAGATTTTTCTAACAATAAGAGAAAACACGAATAGTCATTCGTAAACTTACGATTATGGCTTTATCATGTAAATGTGTTCAATGCCATCTTCCAAATAGCCTTCACCCACTCGCCTAAAACCGAAGGATTCATAAAACTTCTTCAGATAAAGTTGTGCCCCGATTTTGATTGGCTGTACCCCAAACAATTTGTAAACTGAATCAATCGACTGTCGCATCAATTCTCGCCCAATTCCTGATCTTCTGACGGTTGGTGAAGTAACTACCCTGCCAATAGAAACTTGTTCATAAGAAACACCTGCCCGAACCAACCGCGTATATGCAACTAAGCTATCATGGACAAAACCCATTAAATGATAAGAAGCCTGGTCTTTGTTATCGGCATCTTGGAAAACACAATTTTGTTCCACAACAAATACTTCATTGCGTAATTGAAGAATTGCATAAACCTGGTAAGGCGTTAGTTCTTCAAACTTTTTTAGCAGCCATTGAATTTGCATGTCGCAAATTTAACGACCCACAGTTGGAACAATAGCAAGGCTTTCATTATCTGACTCATTCACTGATTGAACTGCAAAAAAATAATTGTCCTTTGAATAAGGAAGTGTGATAGTTGTTTCAGCAGTAAAAATTTTCTTTTGCCAAACAGGAGAAGTTGTTTCTCTCATCAACACATAATACCCTTTTACTTTTCCATTCTTCGGTGACTTCCAGCTCAAAATAGTGGTATTGGTAAGATTGCGGACATCAATTCTTACGTCTTGTGGTATTGGTGGTGCCTTGGCCAGGTTCGCCAATGTAGAAAGATTGATGCCTGTATTTTTTCGCAGGTACTCAAAATCCATAAACTCCGAAAGATCACCATATACAATTCCTTTATCAGTCCTTACATCCTGGTGTTGATGATTGTAGTTTTCATTCATCTCAGTTAATCGTACTGCAGCATAACCTTTTTGCAAAAAAGGAGAATGATCACCACCACGCAAAAATCGATCGCTTCGGTAGATCATTACTACTTCTAGATTATCGACATAACGTTCTCCAATTTCTTTTACATAACGTGCCAATTGTCTTGATTTACTATCATTTTCCAATCCGAGGCCACGAACATTTGAAAGAACTCTTCCCGTATCTAAAACAGATATGCCTTCACTGAAAACTCGCAGTCTGGTATTGTCAATAATATTTGTTTCATTGCTGTTGTTGCTCCCCATAATGTCATTATTCAGCATAGCGTCAACATTCCAATTTTTCATTTTAGCCTGGTTCGCTAAATAACCTGAGCCAAGCAAACTTTGCTCTTCGCCGCTTACTGCTACAAAAATGATTGTTGCCGGAAAAGAATGCTTACTCATCACTCTTGCACATTCCATCACTGCAGCCACTCCGCTTCCATCATCGTTCGCTCCGGGAGCATCTGCAGTTCTGTTCATCACGTCTGTAACACGGCTATCCAGGTGTCCGCTGATAATATAGATTCGGTCATCATTGGGATCCGTACCTTTCAAAACTGCCATTGCATTACCAAGATTTGTAGCCACATCTACTCTTCTGCCGTCTGCAGGTATTGTTGTTGTGTCAAAATAAGCAGTCATTCTGCCATTACTATTCTTTGCAAATTCATTAAAGCGCTGAACCACCCATTCTCTTGCCGCTCCAATTCCACGCTTTTTATCGGTAACAGCACTTAATGTACTTCTTGTTCCAAAACTTACGAGTTTATTAATGTAAGACTTCAAACTATCAGCGGAAATTTCCTTTACCATTTGCTCTATTTCAGGATCCCGTTGAATAATTGTTTGCCCAACTCCCCGCATAGAAAAAACAGTAACAACAATTACCAGGAACAATTTTTTCATGGTCATATTTTTGATACTCAAATTTAAGGACGAAGCATTGTCTTCGCCGTATTAATATAATCATACCAACTGAAATGAAAACAGATAAACTGTGTATTGTAACTATCTCATTAGCGAAAAACAAAGAAGAAGAAAAGCTTCTGATCGCTTCTTTAAAGCAACTGGCAACGCTGGATATACCCGTTTACATTACAGATGGAGGGTCATCAAAAGACTTCGTTGAGTTCCTGCATGGTATTCCGCATTTCAAAATATCTGAAGCGAAAGGCCTATGGCCTCAGGCAAAAATGTCGATAACACAATCTGCGAAATCAAGTGCCCGATTTATTTTTTACACCGAACCCGATAAACTGGAATTCTTTACCAATCATTTGAAGAAGATGTTGGAAAGAATAAAAGTTGGAGAACAAACAGGCGTTATTCTTGCATCACGCTCAGCAAAAGGCTTTTCTACGTTTCCATCATTTCAACAAATGACAGAAACCGCAATCAACAATTGTTGCAAAGAAGTAATTGGGAAAGAAACGGATTATTGCTACGGGCCTTTTTTATTTAATACAGAATTGGTTTCTCTTCTCGAAAAACTTGATGATAATATTGGATGGGGATGGAGACCTTTTGCTTTTGCAATGGCACACAGACTAGGTTTAGATGTAATAAGCTTCGAAGATGATTTTAATTGTCCACGTAGTCAACGTGAAGATGATGCAACCGAAAGAATTTATCGCATGAAGCAACTCACGCAAAATATAAATGGCATAACGCATGCCGCAACTATGATTTATCTACTTAGTTCAATAGTCATATTTGTCCTTCCAAAGGCCTTTTAAATATTTTCTCAACTCCTCTTCCCTTGGATTTTTTCCCGGGTCATAAAATTTGATGCCTTTTATTTCATCAGGCAAAAATTCCTGCTCAGTAAAATTGCCTTCGTAACTATGGGCATACTTATAATTTTTTCCGTAGCCTAATTTCTTCATCAGCCCTGTTGGAGCATTACGGACATGTAATGGCACTGGTAAATCACCTTCTTTTCCAACAACTCCTAAAGCCTCTTCAATTGCCATGTAGGATGCATTGCTTTTGTGAGACGAAGCAAGATAAGTGGCGCCTTGAGCAAGAATAATTCTTGATTCGGGGTAACCAATTTTATTTACTGCTTCAAAAACGGCGTTTGCTAAAACAAGTGCAGTTGGGTTTGCATTACCAATATCTTCACTTGCAAAAATTACCATTCGCCGTGCAATGAATTTTACATCTTCGCCACCTTCAATCATTCTTGCCAGCCAGTAAATTGCACCATTCGGATCGCTGCCACGCATAGATTTAATAAAAGCAGAAATAATATCATAATGCTGTTCGCCCCCCTTATCATACAAAGCGATGCGTTGCTGTGCAATGGTCATTACTTTATCGTCGGTAATAACGATCTTTTTTTCTTTCGATAAAGCATCAACAACTAATTCAAGTAAATTCAAAAGTCTTCTTGCATCGCCACCGGAAATTGTAATTATCGCTTCCGTCTCTTTCAGTTCAACATTTTTTGCTTTCAGCCATTCATCCTTTTGTAAAGCCTGATTCAACAGCGTAATCAGATCTTCCTCGGTCAATGATTTCAACACATACACCTGACAACGACTAAGCAAGGCACTATTCACCTCAAACGAAGGATTTTCTGTTGTAGCACCAATCAAAGTAATAATCCCTTTTTCCACAGCGCCTAGCAAAGCGTCCTGCTGTCCTTTATTGAAGCGGTGAATTTCATCGATAAATAAAATGGCATGAGAAATTTTTTTTGCAGTATCAATTACTTCCCGCACTTCTTTCACTCCGCTACTGATAGCACTCAGTTGAAAGTAAGGAACGTTCAATGTGTGAGCAATAATATTGGCAATGGTTGTTTTACCCGTACCGGGAGGGCCCCACAAAATCATCGAAGGAATTTTGCCATTTTCAATCGCCGTTCGTAGAATACTTCCCCTGCCGGTAAGATGTTCCTGTCCCACTAAGTCATCCAAAGTCTTTGGCCGCATCCGCTCTGCCAATGGTGCAGAAGAATTCATGATTCAAATTAATGAAGAAAATGTGATGCGTGAATGGAATTATTTTACGACCCGAGCATCGTTACTATTACCAGCTTTTGTTGCGTCTCACTTTTGTACGTTCAATAATTCTTATCATCACTTTTGAAGTTCACTACAATTGCAGTCAATAACGAATGTCGTGGTTTGTTCAAAAGAATTACCAGACGGTGCAGTGCGTGACCCTTGGTTAAACTCAGGGTAACTCCACAGGCGATGATGGTAGCAATGCGGCTAAGCACACATTATTTTCAACAACTGTTAGCTGATCAACTATTCTTAAATAACTTCATAAAAAAGATAGGCTATGAAGATTGCATTTCACGGCGCTGCCCGAACAGTTACGGGATCTAAACATTTACTTACCTTGAAAAACGGAACAAAGATTTTACTCGATTGCGGAATGTTCCAGGGAATGGGAAAAGATACCGATGTTCTCAACCGCGATTTTGGATTTGAACCATCTGAAGTTAATGCGATGATCCTTTCACATGCGCACATTGATCACTGCGGCTTAATTCCAAGATTAGTGAAGCAGGGATACGGAGGTAAAATTTTTTGTACCGATGCAACAAAAGAATTGACAGATCTTTTACTGGAAGACTCTGCAGAGATACAGGAAAACGATACAAAATTTCATAACAAAAGCAGTAAGGCACAAGGGGGCCCGCTGCTGCAACCCTTGTATACTATTGAAGATGCTAAAAATTGTATGAGCCATTTTTATGAAAAGCCATACGGAGAATGGTTTGATGTAATTGATGGTGTTCAGGCAATGTTTACCGATGCGGGGCATATTTTAGGAAGTGCCTGTGTGCATGTTCGTGTAAAAGAAAACGGAAATATCGAACAACTTACTTTTAGTGGTGATGTTGGCCGTTATCGTGATGTGATTCTAAAATCTCCACAAACTTTCCCGCAGTCCGATTACATCATCATGGAATCGACATATGGAAATAGCTTGCATGAAGATGTACATACTTCGGTAGACGCTCTCTTGTCGTGGATTGAAAAAACCTGTTTGCAGAAGCGAGGCAAATTAATTGTACCGGCATTTAGTTTGGGGAGAACCCAGGAAATTTTATACGCTTTCAACCAACTGGAATTAGAAAACCGTTTACCTAAACTCGATTATTTTTTGGATAGTCCACTGAGTACCTCCATTACAAATGTCATTAAAAAGTATCCGAAATATTTTAATAAAACCATTCAAAAAGTTATGGAAATGGATAACGACCCTTTCCTGTTTAATGGCTTGCATTATATTAAATCGGTTGAGGAATCAAAAATGCTAAACTATCGTAACGAACCTTGTGTGATTATTTCTGCGAGCGGAATGGCGGAAGCGGGAAGAGTGAAACACCACATCAGCAACAATATAGAAAACAGTCGCAACACGATTTTAATGACCGGCTATTGCGAGCCGCATTCTCTGGGGGGCAGATTATTAGCCGGCGCAAAAGAGGTGGGCATTTTTGGAATTGAGCACCAGGTAAATGCAGAGATTGCAGGTATTAAAAGTATGAGTGCTCATGGGGACTATGAAGATTTGTCTCAATGGTTGTCGTGCCAGGACATAAAAGCAGTAAAAAAGCTTTTCCTGGTTCATGGCGAATACGATGTACAGGTTCCTTTCAAAGACAGGCTGCTGAAGAAAGGATTTATGGATATAGAAATTCCTGAACGTCACTACGAAATTGGACTGAGTTAGACAGAAAACCGCTTAACTACTTTTTTCAATTAAGTGAAGAGTGTGCTTCAAATACTTGCCCCATTTGAGTTTTAGGCTTATGAACCTGCTTTTAATTTTCACATCTTCTTTAAAATAAAAGCACAGTTTTTGACGTACATAAGCTGAACAAAAACAAAGGAGTAAAGTATATGAGAACCTTGAAATTATTCAGTGCAGTTGCTCTTTCAGGCCTGTTGCTGGCAGGTTGTGCAAGTGTGGCGCATGTAGAAAAGGATGATTCGGTAAACTTCAGCAAATATCACACGTATACATGGGTAGAAGCTAAGGATTCCAAGAATGATTCTGCTAAAACAAAAGTTTCTGATCTAACCGAAAAGAAGATCAGGAATGCAGTAGATGCTGAATTAGCAAAAGCAGGTTGGAGAGAATCGAAACAAAGGCCCGATGCCCTGATTAGCTACGATGTATTGGTGGAAAGAGGTGTTAAGCAAGATAATGACCCGGTTTACACCCAACCTTACACTCGTTACATCTATAACCCCTACAGCCGTCGTTGGATTTCTATTTATTATCCTTCGGAATTTTTAGGATACGACAGAAATCAGCGATCTATTAAGGAAGGAACTGTAACAGTAAATGTGATTGATGCTAAAACCGAAAAAACAGTTTGGCAAGGTTGGACAACTGATGAAGTGAACAGCCAGAATTTAACCAGTAAAGAAATTCAGAATGCTGTTAAAAGCATCTTCAGAAAATTTGATGTGGCTCAGAGGTAAAAAATTTGCTAATACTTTGTTGAAGTCCCGCAATTGCGGGACTTTTTATTTTAAAATTTTTTGGAAGCAACATACCCTAAACCTATCTTTGCCGTCCTTTAAAACGAGCCGCGTTCGTCTAAGGGCTAGGACACCACCCTTTCACGGTGGTGATACGGGTTCGAATCCCGTACGCGGTACACATACAAAGCAAGATAGCTTCACAAACTTTGCTGAAAAGATCAGGTGTTCATTTTTGAGCACCTTTTTTATTTTCATCCACTTATTTATTGCCAGGTCCAAACAAATGCAAATTATCCAACGTTTTTTTGCAAAATCCCGGGTTATAATTCTAAGCAAAATCAGCTAAACACCTGACTGAAAGCAGAAAAAATAAGAACAATGTTAAATAGATTCACAGTCGTGGGCATCAGCAAAGACATTCGGCAAAGAAAGTTCATTAGCTCAAGACAAAAGGCCTTGATTAATATTTTATACACTTACGGATGGGCATTAGAGAGGATAAAAAGCATTCTTTCGTTGTATGATCTCACTCATCATCAATTCAATATTCTCCGCATTCTTCGTGGAAGTTATCCTCATCCTTTATCCACCCTGCAGATCAGGCAGCGCATGCTTGACAAGATGAGTGATACCAGTCGCATTGTAGACCGCCTCGTTATAAAAGGCATGCTTCAAAAAAAAGTTTCACATATAGACAAAAGGCTTGTTGACATACTCATCACTGAAAAAGGGCAGGCCGTTTTAAAAGAGATTGATCGGGGCCCTGATGTTGTTCTTTCGGTTATGAATAACGTATCCGAAGATGAAATGGAGCAACTAAGCAACCTCCTTGATAGAATTCGTTCTTCTGAAAAAAACGCATGAAGTCAGGTTAGGCAAAATATAATTGAGCTGAGGTTCGTCAAAGAATTTAAGACACTCAGACGATAATATTTATAGCTGTTCCGGTGCAAGAATATTTGACACTGTAACAGTTTCCCGTTCACCCCGTATGCTTTCGGTTTTGCGAAGACGCCTGATTTTAAAAATCTGCAAAATCAAATAAATAATCACAGCCCATACACCGGCAACAATTGAATAGGCCATAAACAACAACCACAAAGGAGCTTTAAAACGGGCAGCTGAGAGCGAACGGTGACCAAATGTGTTTACATGGTAATAATACTCCCCCCATGGAACAGTCTTCTCTATGGATAAATTTCCAAATTGATCATTGTCTTCAACTTTTGCGATGAGAATAACATTGCCTTTTTCGTCGATCGCAGGCAAACTGTCTAATTTAAATTCACCTGTTACCTGGCCAAGGGAATCGGTTGTATACGTTTCGTCATCTCCAATTTTCAAATTCCCGCTCAGACGCTCAACGCCAATTTTAACTTCAACATCTTTAGCAGGTACCCATTCTCCGTTATCATAAGAGAAAACTTTTGCTGTAACTGACCTCGTTCCATCTTCATTCAAGGTGTCAATTTCAAACTTTGACTTAGCTACTTCGATCTCAGTTGCCGTTTCTTCATCTTTGTTGGCTTTTGCGATAGCAATGAATTTATGGTTGACTGAGGACTTCCACAAATCTCCTATGCTTGGGGGCACAACTGTTTGCGCAACACCTTTTTCGTCTGTTTTTATTCTTCCAATGAGACTTGCCTTACCAATGCTATCCAGATAAAGCTGAACAAGAACATCTTTCAATGGCTGCAATTTGCTGTTGGCTTTTAATTGTCCACGAACTTGCAGATACTGCACACTATTATTCGAAGTAAAGTGCCTTAGATTGAGTATTAGCCCAGACTTCTCATCTTGTGCCAATACATTCATTGAAATAATGAAGCACCAAATGAATCCGATTGCTACTTTAATTTGCGTTTTCATCTTCAATAATTGTTTCGTGAATTGGAATGATCGGAAAAATGCGAGCAAAAAAAGTAATGATCAAAAGTGCTCCTGCCAATGAACCTATTGCAATCGCCCATTCTTCCCAACTGGGGAAATAATGAAAAAATTTTTGAGGCGCATCATGCATTGGCAAGAAGGGATGCAATAAAGTTGGCGTTACAATCAAATAACGTTTAAACCATGCGCCCACAACAACCATAATTCCTGCAATAAACATTGGCACAGGTTTCCTTCCCGATTTAAATAAAAGAATAAAAATGGGAATGATCATCCCTACTAAAATGGCAAACCAAAACAAAGGGGCAAATTCCCCTGAAAACAAATTTGTGAGATGCGCTTCTTCAGGCTTTTTCATTTTGAAAGCAGGAATGAGATATTCATTGATGTTAAAGTACAGGTATAACAGTGCGAGCATTACTAAAATTTTGCCCATGCGATCAAAATGCTTTTCAGTAATGTATTTTTCAAGATGATAGTATTTACGAAAAACATACATAGCCACCACCACTCCACCCGCACCAACCAAGAAAGCACCGGAAACGAAATAAGCACCAAAGTTGGTGCTGTCCCAACCCGGCCTGTACGTGGTTGCAAACAGCCACGATGTGACTGTATGAATAGAAAATGCCACCGGGATAATAATTATGCAAAGAATACTAATTGCACGGTCGTTGATCTCAACCTGTCCAACAGTTCCTTTCCAAAATGAACCTAAAAATGTATAGAGCCTATTCATCCATTTTGGTGAACGTTCTTTATATTTTAATAAGATTTTCAGATCGGGAAGCAACGGAAAGTACAGCAGCAGTAAACTAATAATGAAATAAGTTCCTATCACAAGTACGTCCCAAAGTATGGGTGATTGCAAACGTCCGTATATAAACAAATGGTAAAATCTGTCAGGACGGCCCATGTCAACTACAATGACGATCGCTGCAAAAACAATTGCAGAAACGGCTATGATTTCTGCAATTCGTGTTAACGGTGTACTCCAACGAACATCTGCCAACCGCAGTATGGCAGTGATTAATGAGCCAACTAAACTGATGGCAACAAAAAAAACAAAGTTGGAAATGTAGATTCCCCATGAAACAACATCACCCATGTTGGTGACAGCTAATCCTCTTCTCAATTGAAGAATGTATGCATAGGCACCTACAAGACAAATACAAATCAAAATGGAAGTCCATACCTTTCCACGCAATCCAAATTTTTGCGGTAACAGGTCATCCGTGATCTGATCCGTCAATGTAATATCAGAAGTTTTCACGATAAATAATTTTTGATTGGCTTTTTATTTTTCAGGACTGATTGGTTTTTTCTCACCTAGGTTTTCAACATCAAATCATCTCCTACTTAGCCTAACTATTACCGCTTTCGTTTTCTTCGCCAACTTCAAACGGGAAGTTCCTGTTTACAGGCGGCAGATAATACACTCTTGGTTTAGTTCCCAGGTCTTCCATCAATCTATATCCTGCTTTATCTTTTATTAATTCACTAAAGCGAAATGTTTCAGGACCATTTGTTACAGAATCTTCATTCATATCTCCAAAGAAAAAAGTCCCGTTTGGACAGGCATCAACACAGTGTGGTAATCCACCTGCTCTTACCATGTCGGGACAGAAGTCGCATTTGCCAACAGTTCCTTTTTTTTGCGGTACACTTGTTTCACAGGAGTAGGGCCTGGCTGCAATTTCTTTGGGCACTTCGGGATCGCCCCAATTAAATACACGTGTTGAATACGGACATGCAGCCATACAAAATCTGCAACCAATACAACGGTCGCTGTCGATCAATACAATGCCATCCTGTCTTTTAAATGTTGCATCAACGGGACATACTTTTACACAGGGTGGTTCATCACAGTGCATACAGGTTGTAGGCTGCCAGTATTTAGCTGTGTGGTCACCGTCCTGCATGGGATCTACCTTGATCCAGTTTTGGCCGGGATGAATATGATGCATATGATCACATGCCGATTGACACTTCTTTAAATTCTTGCAACGTGAAAGATCAATCACCATTACAAAACTTTTGTTTGCCATTCCAATACGTGCGGCACTGTTACTTACTGAAGGCATATCAGGAACCGGTTTCAAAAAAGCTTTATCCACTTCTATCACTTCACCATCAACAGATAGAAGCTTTACTTTTTCACCCGACATTATTACGTTTTCATCTTTGGAAGAGAATGGGTTAGATTGACAGCCAGCGGCCAAACCAGCAAGCAAACCTGCTGTTAAAAATTCTCTTCTTGATGCGTCTTTCTTCATAACCTGATTTGAAAGATTACAGAGTTTTTCCATGAATCCATGTTGAGATATCCGATTTCTTTATTTCTTTTCTTTCTGCTGGAATGTCGGCAACGTTAATTTCAACAAGCCTCCCATCCTGAGTAAGCATCTTTTCTGTAGTTGTCTTATGTTTCTTTGCACTTGTGAATTTTAGAAACGTTGGCACCACAAACACAGAGGAAATGCCAACACCCCATAAGACAAATTTTTTCCTTGAAAGTTTTTCACTTCTCATACAATGAGTTTGAAATTATAAGGACACAATGATAACTATTGATCAATCTATCATCAATACAACGTGTAGTTGAAGATTAATCGTGTTCTGCCGTGACCAGGATATTTTATTTCTTAAATGTTCTTGCGTAATTGATCACTGACCAGATATCATCTTCATCAGGAAGTTTCTTTTTAAAGGATGGCATATCCTTTCTACCCTCTGATGTTTTATAGAACAAAGCGCCGTCTGTTTGATTTTGAAACTCTGGTTTTGAAAAATCAGCAGGCAAAGTTTTTAATTGAGCAGCTTTTGGCCCATCACCTTTCCCTGATTTGCCATGACAAGACTGACATTGTTTGATCCAAACTTCTTTACCTGCAGCAAGTGCTTCGGCATCCGCTTTAACCGGGTTCACCATTTTGTTGTACTTATCAGGAACAGGCCATGGGTCAGTTTCATTTAATGCTCTGAAACCCATTGCAGCAAGCAAAAAAGCTGATCCTAACACGAGATTTTTTTTCATAATTCAGCTTTTAAATTTTTAGAAGAAGTGTTTTAAATTTAACATTGCAATTCTCGATAGCTGCTTAATGTTATTATTTTGAAGGACTGATTTAATCACTTTACCTAACCAATAAACTTCAGTTGTCCAAAGTTGTGAATAACATCCAAGCAACAAATCTTTCCTACGCTTATCCATTAAGTCAAACGTCTTTTAAAATATTCGGGCACTTGCGTGTCTATGTTTGTCATATCTATTTGCAGCGGGCACTTAATGCGATCAAATACAATCAACCCGTAGCAATCTCCAAGTTTGTTCAGATCTACTGTTTCAAGCGACCCGTCTTTTTTTATAAATGCGAGAAATCTCACGTGTTTTGCATAGATGATTTTTAGTCTCGGCCAGTACTGTTTCAAAAATTTGTACGCATATTTTCGCTGATACAAGAAATCATGCATGCTTGCCTCGAATATCCTTCTTTCAGTTATTGCTTTTATTTTTTCTTTCTGCAACGAATCAGGCTGATAGAACAGAGCACATGGTTCACTCACAATTAAAATTTCCTGAAAAGTTGAAGGTGGCTTCGTTTTTACTGTTACTGTTTTTTCTGTACTGTCTGAAACAACATTTTCTTTATGGCCGGTCTTCGTACAGTTGATCAAAACCAGGAACAGAACTGAGATGGTTGATAGCTCTTTCATTTAACGTTTGCATTTTTGTGAAGCATAAAGCTCTATGACAAGCTCACAGAGCTTTACTGCAATCAGAATTATGAAAAGCCGTTTAATAATTCCATAGCCTCGTTATATTAAATCCAATAAGGAATTTGTTATCCGTCCAGTTGTTTTTATTGTACAAGTTATTTCTTGCAGAGTTCAGCAAAGAGTAATTGGTGAGGAAGAGCTGAAAAGCATGGCTTCCGGTTGTAAACTCAAGTCCAAGCGAAAGATTTGGATTAGGATTGTTGGTAGTGTGCTTTGTTATTGGCTGATCAAAGTTGACCAATACTGAAGTGACATTGGTTAATTTGTATCTACCCGCCAAGGCAATTGCAATGTGATTGTGTTCCATTTCCCCGGCTACCTTTCTTGTTGCGCTATCTATCTGTTTGTAATAGCCATAAACAGAATTCTGGTGCGATACACTCGGAGCCAGTTGAACAGACAACTTATCATTAATCTTACGGGCAATAATTAGCTGATGGAAATAAAGGAATCTATCCGTGTAATAAGTGAACAGCCCATCGCCATCAACAATTTTTGAATTGCTGAAGAAGTGTTTGAAAGCGCCATTGCTGCCATCCTTCCTCGTGTCAAAACTGAAGTCGCCATAGTATGTAACACTTACGGGGTAAGTGGTCTTTATTTGCTGGATGATAGCATATTTGGCACTGAAATCCCAAATCATGTCGCTTTTTGTTATTCCCATTCCCAGGTACAATTTATTGAGTGGGGAATAGCTTACACCCAATCGAATATTCGATGGAGCAAAAAGCCCCCATAAATCTTCATACCCTTTAGTAACTACTCCAAACCGGTGTTGAATATCCATTTCAAATGTCTTTTTCACCGGCACCATCACGGTTTGATTGTCGATGATCCAAACACTATTGAAAGTATTTTTAACGGGCTTCAACTTAACAGGTCTCGCGGTAATGTCTTCCTGGACCGTACTGTCTGTACTTTGTGAAAAGCCCACACTGCTCCATGCAAAAGCAATTACCAAAGGCATCGCAATGTTCACAGTTTTGTTGAGTATTAAGCGTTTCATTTGTTAGTAATTGAAGTCTTAATTATTGGGTGCTCCATTTCGTATCCAGTCCAGCACCTTTGATTTGTCTTTTGGTGAAGGAATGTATTCAGACATCTCACTAGTGATCATAACGTAAATGCGGCTTGCTTTTGGAACGATGATGTTGACATATCCTCCGTTGACGAGAGAAAAATAAGAAGAGCCTGCAGTTAAATTCGGATTATGAAACCCGGATGCATGACACCCCGACAACGCACAATGCGTGTTGAAATAGGGTTCAAGGTCTGTCTTGAAACTTACAGGTTGCGGAGGGCCATCAGGATCAGTTTCCGGACTGACGATATCCTTATAACATCCCGTCAATGCAAAACCAGCCACAATGAAAATCATCACACCTAAATAGATAGAAATGTGTTTCATAAAATAGTTTTTGTGATCCTACTTATTATTGAAGTTCATGTTGCATTCGATCTGCATATTGTCTGATACTCCCGTCGCGGTAACGCCAAAGTCCCGGCAGTTGAATTGAAACTTTAATTGAAGGCCAAAAACGTCATAAGCACCTGCCGTTCCAAATTGCACTTTCTTACGCGGTACGTAGACCAATTTGCCAACAACGGATTTAGTTAAAGCAGCAGACAAATTTCCTTTCCAGGTGAAATTCAAAGTAACAATGTACCCGTTACCAGCAGGGTCGAATTCGACCTTTGTACTTTTAATTCGTGCAATGTTTTGAAGTGATAAGTTTTGAGTGCCTGTCACAATTGGAATAGTTCCAAGATAAGTAAGGCTACATCCGCCATCTCTAGCTGGTTCACCCGTGTTTGATGTATTGACCTGAACATAGCCATTTAAAAAAGTCTTTGAGGGATCGCTTTCATAAAACGCCCAGTCAACATCAGGCAAAGGTTGACCAGTTGTAGTGTACGCAAGCGCTTTATCGTCGGTAATATCGGCCATACCAAACTGATTGAATCGGCCCGTTAGCAGACCTGCGGCTCCCAAATAGTTCGATGACCACAACACGTTGGAATGTGCTTTATCGAGTTTGAACTTGGAAGTATCGCCAGCACTTCCCGGCAATAAAACTGCGTTGCCACGAGTAATTTTTGCAGTTGCAGATTCAATGATCTCGTTATCATGAGTGCATGAAATGATGTATCCTATACTTAGCACCATTAGTGCTATCAGGATATATGGCAGTTCAAAGATCTTTCTCATAATTTATTGTTTAAACATTGATACCATGAATCTATTAACTTCAAATATCTATCTGAATGATAGATGTCATTCGCAGCAGTGATCGATGTCATAACATCAATGTTATTACAACAAAGACTGAAATATCTTTTTTAATTCATTGTCTGGTGCAGTACTTTTTGCGCAATAAGTTTTTACCTCCTTTAGTAATCATTATGCTATACAACTCTTCAAATTTGTGTAGTAGTTGTCTTCATAAATCCACCACTTAATCATATCATCTTTGGAAACAATTGAAGCTTATACACCGAGGTGGCGGATCGGCTTATCCAAATGGACAAATCATCACTCACTCCAAAATTTGTATATTGACCTGCATGAAATTTCTCCGCATACTTTATGTACAGGTTATTATCGGAATTATTCTTGGCATTTTAGCCGGATTTATTATTCATGATTTACCTGCTGACCAAAAAGCGGGTTGGGTAAAAACGGCAAAACTCGTTAGTGATACTTTCATTAACATGATCAGGATGATGATCGTGCCGATTATTTTTTTCACCATCATCCTTGGAATTGTCGGCGCAGGCAACATGAAGAAAGTGGGAAGAGTTGGTGGAAAAGCCATTATTTATTTCGAATTGGTTACTACTATTGCTTTGATCATTGGTTTACTTGTTGCCAACTTCATTCAGCCAGGACACAATATTGATCCAAAACATATTCCGCCTGCAGATATTTCAAAATACACATCAGGCGCAGCCAATTGGGATTGGGGGAAATTTATTTCCGACATTGTTCCTGACAATATCATTGCTGCATTTGCCAAAGGCGACATCATTCAAATTTTATTTTTCGGAATTCTCTTTGCTTTTGGTTTAAGAGCATTAGGAAAACCGGGAGAAGCACTGATTAACACTTTTGAAAACATCAATAAAGTTTTATTCAACGTTCTTAAAATCATCATCCAGGTAAGTCCTGTCGGTGCGTTTGGGGGAATGGCTTACACAGTAGGTACTTTTGGATTTGGAAGTTTAACTGCCTTAGGAGCATTAATGCTTACGTTTTATCTGACTTCTCTTCTTTTCATTTTCGTTGTGCTGAATATCATTGCGAGGTTTTATGGGTTCAGTTTGTGGAGACTACTCGGTTACATTAAAGCCGAAATATTAATTGTGTTTGGTGCCAGTAGTAGCGAAGCAGTCCTTCCAAACCTCATGCAAAAAATGGAAGCTGCCGGCTGCGACAAAAGCGTTGTTGGATTAGTGATCCCGACCGGCTATAGTTTCAATTTGGATGGGACAACGATTTACCTGAGCATGGCAGTGTTATTTATTTCGCAGGCATTTAATATTCCTCTTTCAATCGGACAACAACTGACTATCATTGGCATTTTAATGCTTACGAGCAAAGGCGCAGCCGCTGTAACCGGCGGTGGGTTTATTGTTCTTTCGTCCACATTGGCAGCAATGAAAATTTTACCAGTGGAAGGGCTAGCAATGCTTATCGGTATCGACCGGTTTATGAGCGAAGCGAGAGCCATTACAAACATGATAGGAAACACAGTAGCAACAGTCGTTATTGCAAAAAGCGAAAAAGCAGTGGACATAGATACTTATAGAAGTGTTGTGGAAGGAAAGCAAACAAGCGCAAAGCTTATTGAACAACCAATCGACTAGCGAAAGCTCATTTGTACTTCAACTTATAGATTAAGATAATTACAGTAAGTATTAGTGTAATCGTGTTTGCCGAAATGATTGGAAAATCTTTGATCCCAATTCCATAAGTAAGCCACATAATAATCCCAAATACATACACTATGTACATTCCAAGCGAAATGCCTTTTGTATCCTTCGTTTTAATTGTATGAAACGCTTGCGGTAAAAACGAAATTGTTGTTGCAGCAGCGGCCAGGTAACCTGCGATCTTTATCCAGTCCATAATTTTTGAATAACCGCAAGGTTACAATGAAATCTTCAACTAAGAACTAATCGGAATAATTAAAGGTCCCTTTTGGCATTAATCCAGAAGCATATCCCCCATGTAATTGCTAACAGAAGAACGGTGTATAGAATATGGATATTACTCTGCGCCACCAGCGCATCCCATTCACTCTGTTGCCTGAAAAAAAATCTGGGTGCAGGTATCAAACGATCGGATATTTCAAGCGGCAAAAATTTACCCGCATCGTTTGCATACCTTTTCCCGAGTTGAACAAGTATCGGTTCTAAGGGGAAAAAATAAAAGATAAAAATACCAAGTGCAATAAACGCTTTTCGAACGAGCAAAGAAATTAAAAGAGCTATTGATAGCTGTGAAAAAACCTGCAAAAAAAACAGGCCAATATATTGTGATCCTTTCCAAAAATTACCGCTCGGATTTGTGGAGTTATCCAAACCTATGATCGTTGCTGTTATAAAGTATAAAACAGTTACCAGCAAAGATATTATTGCGACATCGATCATCTTGCTCGTCATAAAATCCTTGCGGCTCCAGCCGTCAATAACATTCTGGCGGTGTGTTTTGAAAGTATATTCATTCGTAATAAACATGATCACCACGATGGAAGGAATAAAAACGAAAAGTGAGGAAATAAAGGCCACCGTTTGCCAAACATCAGGAAAAGTGAACGGATTTGGCAGCATCTTTAAAATAGGTCCCCAATTCTTATCCTTTAGCTGGTCTTTGTAACCGTTGTAATAAATACTATAGTTCATGCCGGGATAGGCTAAAGCAACAATGCCGGTCATCCACCAAAAAGCCCAGTACTTTTTTAGTTTAAGCCATTCTGTTTTTAAAAGATTAGTCATAACAATTAGTTGTTGGTTAATTCAAAGAAACGGGCTTCCAAACGTTTTTTCTTGAGTAAAAGATGATTCAATACAATTCCGTGGTCAAAGCAAAACCTGTTAATTTCGTCAAGCTTTGCTGTGCCTTTGGGTAATAACAATTGTACTGTATTCGAAACATTGCTGATGCTGATATCACTGCTGAATTGTTGAAGCACATTTGCCAGTACATTCAAATCTGCAGCGCTTACCTCAACAACGTCTTCGTCCTGCAGCACTTCATTTACATCACCGGTTGTAATGACGTCGCCGGTTTTTAAAATAGCCACGTGTGTGCACACCTTTTCTACTTCGTCGAGTAAGTGGCTTGCCATTATAATAGTATGGCCCGACTTCTTTAATTCTACAATCAGTTCCCGTATTTCGGCAATGCCAACAGGATCCAGGCCATTAGTTGGTTCGTCTAGCACCAATACTTTTGGGTTTCCGAGCAAAGACGCTGCAATGGCAAGGCGCTGTTTCATTCCTAGGCTATAGGTTTTAAAACGGCTCTTACGTCGTTCATACAATTTTACTTTTTTCAGTACCTCGTCAATATCTTCTCTTGTTCCTCTACCACTGATGCTTTGTGTTACTTTCAAATTATCTATTGCAGATAAATAATGGTAGAAGTTTGGTGTTTCAAGCAAGGATCCTATCTTCTTTCTTTGCTCAGGCGAACCCGGGTGGTCAAACCATAAAAAATTTCCATTGTTTGCTTTCAGTACATCGAGGATGATACTAAGCAAAGTGGTTTTACCACTTCCGTTTGGGCCCAAAATTCCAAACACACTTCCCTGGGGCACTTCAAAGGAAACATTGTTCAATGCCCGTATAGGTCCGTAAAATTTACTGATACTATTTAGTGTGAGAACAGAACTCATTTCTGTAAAATTTGCCTGAAGATAATGAGGCAACACAGCTTATGCAATTTTCGTTATACAAACTCTTTTATTAGAGATACCAAACCAGTTTTTCATTTCTTTGTTATTTGAATATGGCAACGGTACTAATTACAGGAGGCACGGGTTTAATTGGCACAGCGCTGACCAAGACTTTAGTTGTTAAGGGTTATAATGTGATCATTCTTTCAAGAAACAGAAAGACATCTTCACAAGAAGATATTTCATACGCAGTTTGGGATGTGAACGGACAAGTTATAGATGAGGAAGCAATTAAGAAAGCAGATTACATTGTTCACCTGGCAGGTGCTAATGTTGGTGAAAAACGATGGACAAGTAAGCGAAAAAAGGAAATTATAGGTAGCCGCGTTGAAAGCGGAAAGTTATTAGTGAAAGCGTTGAAAGAAATTCCCAATAAAGTAAAAGCAGTTATCAGTTCTTCTGCCATGGGTTATTATGGTCCCGATCAACAAATACCAAATCCTAAACCTTTTGTTGAAACCGATCTGCCTTACAATGATTTTTTGGCAACAACAGTTGTGCAATGGGAAAATGCAATAAAGCCCGTACAGGAATTTGATAAGCGATTGGTATTTTTCAGAACAGGAATTGTATTAAGCAATGATGGCGGTGCTTATAACGAATTTAAAAAACCTTTACAATTTGGTGTTGCTTCTGTTCTTGGAACTGGGCAACAAACAGTGAGTTGGATTCACATTGATGATTTGGTTCGATTGTATATCGCTGCAATTGAAAACGATAAGTGGAGTGGAGTTTACAACGCCGTTTCGCCTAACCCGGTAACCAATCAAAAACTAATAAAGGAAATGGCTAAACAGGCAACTGGATTTCATATTGCTGCTAAAGTTCCTTCATTCGTTTTGAAGATTATTCTTGGTGAAATGAGCATCGAGGTTTTAAAAAGCACAACAGTGAATTCGAACAAAATTCAACAGCAAGGATTTAAATTTCTATTTCCCACAATTCAGGATGCAGTAAAAAAATTAAGAGCCTCTGAGTAGAGGCCCTTAACAACTAGAAAGCTTTTTTATCTTTTGGAACAGGCGGCGTTTCTTTTTGCGTAAACAATTTTGGTGTAACCTTCGTTGTATCTCCCTGGTACACCCAGGTAAAATTGCCCACGTATTTATTAAATACCTTGCTCACATCTGACGGCGTTACAGGTTGCAGGTCTTCTTTCAATGTGAATGCCTTATGCCAATCGCCCTGCGAAAGCTCATTATTTGCCACCACATAGCACAAAGAAGCATTGGTTTCATTATCGTAGTATTGATAAGTAGCATAAGTGTTCTTCATATTCTTCACATCATCCGCAGGAAATCCATCTTTTTTAATTTTGTCAACCAGGTTTCTTGCAACAGCAACATATTTATCAGGATCTTTTGTAGTTACATACATTACTGAGTAAGGCGTAGCACCGAAGGTCATGTAAGCTGCAGGAGCATATGACAAGCCATTGTTTGTACGCACTTCTAAAAACATTTTATTGTAAAACATTTCTGAAGCTAATGCAGCCGGATAATACTCCTTGGAGTTTGCCTGCGGAGCAGCAGAAATACCCATAATGTAATTCGTTGCATTTTCTTTTGGCTTGGCAACAAATGAATTTGTTTGAGGAACATAACTTGCCCTCTTTAAAGCAAAGGGCTTGCCCTGGGGAATTTTCGTTGTCAATGCAGTAATCTTTTTTTGCAGATCTTCCTTGCTAATATCGCCAACCAGCACCATAAAAATTCTGGAACGAGTCAAAAGGGATTTGTAATAATCTTTTGTTTCCTGCAATGTTAGCTTTTGAATGTTCTCAATTGTACCGCTGGAAAATTTTGCATAGTCCATTCCTTTAAACGCAACCTGCATAGCCATTCTTTGCAAAGAAGCATCAGGATTGGATTCCATGCTTCTTAAGCTGTTGATGGCTTCCTCTTTAATTCTTGCAAACTCTTTTGCATCAAATCTTGGTGTGAGCAAGGCATCTACATACAAAGGCCAAACTTTTTCAAAATCGCTTTTGATGCAATTCAATTGGAGGTACGAAGCGTCCTTTCCTGCTGAGCCATAGACCTTTGCGTCTACCTCATCCAGCTTATCTTTAAAATTGTTCTTATCATCTTTTAAGGTACCACACTCCGTTAATGCTGTCATTGCCAGCCTTTCGATGCCAGCTTTATTTGCAGGATAATTTTGCACTCCCCCTTTAATCACCAGGGCCATTTGAACAATTTCATTACCGCTTGGCACTACAATAACTTTCACACCGTTAATGGTCATATCGTAAGCTTTTTTGTCCTGTGCATTGGCCGCAAACACCATCAAAAGACAAAAACAAATAATTATATTTTTCATTTTGCTGGTTTTTAGTTTTTGAAATATTCGCCAGGATTGTATTGCTTGTTCATCTGGGCATTAATGATCATTCCGGCGACATATGGTTTACCGACGATGTATTTCGTCACATAATTCTGGATGTCCTGTTTTGTTACTTTATTCATAGCAGGAAAATAGTCGGTAAAATAATCGAGCGATGTGGCGCACCACCAAAATGTAAGTTGGGAGGCCAGACTTGATGGTTTTTCAGATTGCCGTATTTGCTGCCTTTTCAAACCTTCTTTTGCTTTCGTTAATTCTGCATCAGTGAAATAGTCATCATTACCAAATTGCGAAACCTGGTTCATCACTTCCTGGTAACATTCTTTCATCTTTTCAGGAACGGGCATGATATTAATTTCAATCGGACCGACATACTTACTCGTTTGATAGCTGACAGAAGCAGATGTTGCCAACCCTTTATCGATTAAAGCCTGTTGCCATTTGGAAGAATTGAGCGAGAGTATTTTTGAAAACACGTCAGCTGCAATTGTACCAACAGAATCACTTCTAAAATCGGGTCCCTGCCAGGTAAGCATGATCATTGGCGTTTGTGCAATAGAAGATTCTTTAATGAAGTAATCTGTTTTTGAAATGGGCTGGAAATCAGGAACCGGATATTTCACTTGCGGGTCTGCATCAGCAGGCTTCCAATCTCCAAAAATGTTTTTTGCATATGTAAATGCTTGCTGAGGATTAACGTCACCGCAAATTACAAGCAAAGAATTGTTTGGAACGTAATACTTGTCTTTTATCACCATCATCTTCTCCGGTGTAGCCGTGTTGATGATGTCATGATCGCCAATCGGATTTTTTCTCGTAAATAAATCGCCCCAAACTTTTTTATTGCTCTCAATCCAAAGTTGAAAACCGGGATCGCTTTCTCCTCTTTGAAACTCTCCATCAACAACAGGTCTTTCCTTTTGCATGTCTTCTTCGCGGTAAATCGGATAGCGAATAGCTGCATTCATAAATTTTAGTCCGCCAAGCAAGCTGTCTCTATCGAATGTAAAGAAGTAGTTCACTCTTTCAGTTCCCGTGGTACCATTCCAGATAGCACCGAGTTCCTGTGTTCTTTTCAAAAACTTTTCCTGGTCGGGATAATCTTTGTTTGCTTTAAAAAACATATGCTCAAACAAATGCGAAAGTCCACTATACTCCGGACCTTCGGTGTAAGCGCCATTCTTTACAGCAATTTCGATGGTAGCTAAAGGCACTTTGTGGTTTTCGATGACTACCACCTGCAAACCGTTGGCGAGCTTTTGCCAGTAATAATCTTTAGGTAAACGGGGCTGTGCTGCGGATGAAAGCACTGCCGCAACCGCAAGCGACAAAAAAAATCTTTTCATAAACAGAGAATTGATATGTGTAAGATAAAATTATTTTCTATTCAACATCAAAACGGTGTGACCAATGGTAAACGTTCGTGAAATCGCCAACAATTGCCCGCTTATTTTCGAACGGAAGCCGGTTCAGTTTCAACATTTCAATGTCATGCTGAAACACTTTTCGATACATCGGGTGCATAGTCCCGCCTGTTACACCGGCAGGTTTTTCAGGATCATATTGAAATTGGGGGTCTACCCAAGTTCCCCTGGGGTACATGATACCCGGAATGCCTTTGCCTCGTATGTCCAGGTCTTTCGGATGGTGTAATCCCAGTGTGTGCCCATATTCGTGTGCTGCAGTAGTTGATCCTTCGTATAAGTTTTCCAGCTTAAAATGACCGGTGTTACATCCTACGCCATCTACGAATGAAATGTTTCCATTGACGTATTCTTCGATGCGGAAATAGTTGATACGTGGATCGGTGTTTTGAAGCACTTCCAACTCAGAAACCTCCCTTTTTATTTCAGCAGTGATTCGGAAAACGACATGGAAAGAGTTACCATACATTGTGATAATTCCATTTGGTTCATTCCACATCGTTTCAATTTCGTCGCGTATTCTTTCAGTAATAACATCATCAGCCGAACTTCCGTACGTGATAATATGCGATTGAATAGTGATGATATTGCCTGCTGTAATTTCCGCCTCTCCCATCAGGTATCGAATTTTAAGGCAAACACTTTTACCGGCTCCTGCCGTCCTTTTAATTCCATTGTTCCGATTTTGTCGATTTGATATCCATGTGGAGCATGGAAGTCAAGCATAAAATCTTCTGACAAAAGAAATGATTCATTTAAATCGTTGCACATGCTGCGTATACGTGCAGTGGTGTTCATAATATCGCCGGAATAGATCAATTCTCTTTTTATAAGCCCGACCAATCCTGCCGTAATTTCTCCCGCATGAATACCGGCTTTAAATTTTGGAGAATGATTGTAACGTCTCTTATATCGTTTCCCCAATCGCTCCAACAAGAAGTAAGTATTGCGGATAAATTTTAAACTTTTGATTTTGTTTTCAGGAGTATTTGGCCAACTAACTAAAACTTCGTCACCTACATACTGGTAAATTTCGCCATCGTTTGCAAGAACCGGTATCGTAATGTCATTAAAGAAATCGCGGATCATCCTGAAATATTTTTCATGTCCCAGCGCCTCAGCTATTGAAGTCGATTCGTTGATGTCAAGGAAAATAAAAATGCGGTTTTCGATTTTTGGTTTGTGATACTCACCACTCAACATTACCCAAAACATTCCAGGACCGTATTTATCCGTTACTTCTAAAACCACGATGGATATCAAAGTCATTAACGCCATGTCGATCATGAAGCTGACGAATGTATTGGTATAAACAAGTTTGGTGGAGAAGCTGTGTAAATAATGAGAAAGGTCTTTAGTGTAATGGATAAAGAAGTAGATCATCAGTAATAAAAAGCCAATCACAAATAATAACACGAATGCAATAACAAGTTTAAGTACAATGGCAAACCACGTGGGTTGATGGTAGAAAGCAGGCTTTAAAAAGAAAATGAGAATACCAGCCATGAGCAAGCCAATAATACCGAATGCCAATGCAAACTGGTCGAACGAAACGTGCACACCCAGATCATTACCGTTCTTAATGAGATTGAAATAAAAAACAACACTGAATAAAACCCATGTAAGTGCAACAACAATCAAGGTTCGTAATCGGTATAAGAGTAATTTCCGGGGCATATGCTTGACTAAGCAAATTACATGCTTAGACAAAGTGAATATATTCAATTCATCTTTTCCTGCTCATATAAATTCAATTTTTCTTAACACACAAACCTGCTTTTTTTGCTTTAAATAAAACGTTATGAAGAGAATTTTACCCGTATTGATTGGAGTTGCTGTTCTAGCCGCCTCCTGTACAAAACAACCACCGGTTGCTGTAGCACCCGAGGTACCAGTAACAAAAAAAGTAACATTCGAGGTTTTTACACAGAAAGATTATAGCGATGCTTCTTACGATAATGCACTTGCTGAAGTTCGCTTATCCATTGCAAAACAGGCGTATAAGGACGATAAAACCACGATAGTTTGGGATACCACTTATGACTTCAGGCAGTTTAAGCAATATCCGCAAATGGCTCAAAAAATCATAATTGAAAAAACGGTGCAGCATTTTGAGAATTCTGAAAATCTTCAGGTATCTACCGTAGTTCGATACAATTTTAATGGCTATATGTCTATGGAAGCAAAAGGTGATCCTGTATTGAGAAATCAGAATTATAAACTGGCAACTGTTTCATTTTAATTGCGAACCGGTTTACCGCCTTTCAACACAGATTGAATTCTTTCTAAAGTCTTCTTTTCTCCGCAGAGAGAAAGGAAGGCTTCTCTTTCCAAATCCAACAAATATTGTTCGCTCACTAAAGTAGGTTCGCTTAAATCGCCACCACACATTACATAAGCCAACTTTTTAGCAACGGTTACATCGTGATCGGTGGCATAGCCTGCTCTCCACATTCCATGAATGCCAGCATACAAAGTTCCCAGAGCACTGCGGCCAAGCACTTTTACATCTTTGCGATGAACAGGTGTTACATAACCGCTATCTGCTAATTCAATAACCGAACGTTTTGCTTCTGTAACCCTCCGGCTTTGATTCATGACTACTTCGTCATGACCTTTGCGATAGATGCCTAATTCAAATGCCTCGTGTGCTGATGTAGCAACTTTTGCGGTAGCAATTGTTAAGAATCTATTTTTTAGAGTGATCGTTTCTGGTTCGTCTTCGTGCATTTCATCAGATGCTCTTAAGACAAATTCTTTTGTTCCGCCACCGCCGGGGATCAATCCAACACCAAGTTCAACTAGTCCTGTGTATGTTTCTGCAGCAGCACAAATTTTATCACTGTGCAAACTCAGTTCACATCCACCACCCAATGCCAATCCATGCGGGGCAATAACCACCGGAACAGAGGAATACCTGGCACGCATCATCGAGTTTTGGAACAAGCGAATGGCCACATCCAATTCATCGTATTCCTGTTCAATAGCCAGCATGAAGATCATTCCCACGTTAGCACCCGCACTGAAATTGGCGCCTTCATTCGATATAACTAATCCCTTATAATTCTTCTCTGCAAGTTCAATCGCTTTATTCATTCCTGCCAGCACATCACCGCCAATAGTATTCATCTTGGTATTCCATTGCAAGCCCAAAACCTCACCACCAATATCGTAAACAGTTGCATTCGCATTCTTCCAAACAATTTTGTCCTTATAATTGCTAAGAATGATGAATTCGTCACTGCCCGGCACTGCCTTGTATGTTTTCGATCGCGGATCGTAACAAAGGGTTTTGCCGTTTTCAATTTTGTAGAAAGATTTATTTCCTGCAGCCAACATTTCATTAACCCATAATGCAATTGAATAGTTAGCAGCCTTCATTGCCTCCACTGTTCTTTCAACGCCTAGTACATCCCAACTTTCAAAAGCACCAATTTCCCAACCAAATCCGGCCATCATTGCGTCATCAATGCGATAGATTTCGTCACTGATCTCCGGAATACGATGCGAAATGTAAGAGAACAAACCATAATGAAAATGGCGAAAGAATTCACCTGCTTTATCTTGCGCAGCTACTAACATTTTCAATCGCTGCTCTAGATCGTCAATAGGTTTGGCTGCATCAACCGAAGCAAATTTTGGTTTTTGACGAGGCTTGTATTCAAGGGTTTTTAAATCGAGTGTAAGAATTTCTTTTTCTCCACCAGCAGCTTTTGTTTTCTTGAAAAAGCCCTGGCCAGTTTTATCACCAAGCCAGTTGTTTTCAACCACTTTATTTAACCACGAAGGAATTTGAAAAATTTCTTTTTGCTCATCCTTCGGGCTATTGTCATAAACACCTTTGGCTACTTTAGCCAGTGTATCAATACCAACCACATCCGCCGTCCTGAATGTTGCTGACTTAGGACGTCCGATAACTGGTCCTGTCAGTGCATCTACTTCATCGACAGTTAATCCCAGTTTTTCAACAAGTTGAAATATTGCCATGATGCCAAATACACCAATGCGGTTAGCAATAAACGCAGGCGTATCTTTTGCAAGAACTGTTGTCTTGCCCAGATAGAGATTGCCATAATGCATCAGGAAATCAACTATTGCAGGATCGGTATCAGGAGTTGGAATAATTTCGAGTAATCTTAAATAACGTGGTGGATTAAAGAAGTGCGTCCCGCAAAAATGTTTTTTGAAATCTTCACTTCTGCCCTCACTTAACAAATGAATGGGAATGCCTGAAGTGTTGGATGTGATCAGCGTTCCAGGTTTGCGAAACTGTTCAACTTTTTCGTACAGCGAACGTTTGACGTCGAGACGTTCAACAACAACTTCTATGATCCAGTCAGAGGCTGCAATATCTTTTAAGTTATCATCAAAATTGCCAATGGTAATTTTTTTTACAACATCCTTTGTATAAACCGGAGAAGGGTTGCTTTTGATGGCAGCTTGCAATGAATCGTTTACAATTTTATTTCTATGGGATTTATTGCCTGATTCTTTCGCATCGTTGGGAACGATATCCAGCAACAGAACTTGTACACCTATTCCGGCAAAATGGCAAGCAATTCGCGAACCCATTACCCCACTTCCTAAAACTGTAACTTTTTTGATGATCCTTTTATTCATAGCAAAAAATAGTTAGTTATGCAACTAATTGTGAAGTTAAGCAAATGACACTATTCTTAAAATAAAAAAGCCCCTACAAAATGTAGAGGCTGCGACTTCTTCTGAAAATGATCAATGCTTCTTCTTAGCTACCTGGAACTGTCTCGAGATATTAAACCCGAAGAAAATATCACCATCACCCCATGAATATTCTGTTGCTCCAAGGAAGGCCCTTTCATTCATGCCTTTTGAATTGGTGAAGTGCAATTGAAATACGTGGCCGCCTGTTTCGATGTCAACACCAAGGGACAGCGGATTATGATAACCCGAAGCATCATTTTGATTAATGATATAATGATAATCGAACGTAAACGCTACGCGGTGACTTAATTTGATTCGTCCACTAATTCCTGTTGCAAATAAATCGTTTGGATCGCTTTCAGTAGGTACAAGATTGCGATGAAGAATAGATGGGATAAGTTGAAGTGATATCGCCTCACTAAATTTTCTTCCAACAACAGCCTGTCCATAATAAGCTACCCGTGAAGAAAAATAATTTGGTCTTGTAGGGTCTGTCCATTTAAGTGTGGTTATAGTTGATCCTGCAATTGCAATTAATGAAACAGGTGAAGCTTTTGGTCCTGTTGCCTGTTGAATGAGCCTGTACTTAACAAAACCATCCAATTCCTTATTAAAAGTACTTCGACCAATGCCAACCATAAGATCATCGGTGATGCCATAATCCAGGCCGAGTCGAACAGAAGCAGGACCATCTAAACCAAAAAATTCATAAGCACCCCCATTCACTCTTCCAAAGCGGTGAAGAATGCGAAAATCTAAGACGCCTGGTCGCAACATTTCCATGCTGTGAGACATGACAACTCTTGGCGACTTAAATGCGCCGTAGACGTATTCCTTTTTAGGTTTGTCCTTCTCTACTAAATTTAAAAGATCTGTGGAGTCTTGTGAAAATGTTTTGCTTGTAATAACAAATAAAAAAACAAATAGCAGGGATGATTTGATTTTCATTATCTGATTAACCTTTGAGTGGCTCCAGATCGCAATCGACGGTGATTTTAATGTTATTAGATACTTTGTCTTTTACGATGGCCGGAATTTTAATATTGTAATCAGATATCAATACGTTGAAAGTGGAGTTGGCGTCTATCTTTCCTCCATTAATTTTTATGGTACCTATGCTTTCAACATCTTTAGTAATTCCGTGAACAGTTAATTTCCCTTTTACTTTAGCTGTGTAAGTTCCGTCCTTTGAATAGTTGATGTCCGAATTATTGGTGATAGAACCTTTAAATTCTGCCTGAGGGTATTTATTGCTTTCAACATAATTTTCATTGAAGTGTTGTTGCATCAGTTGCTTCTGAAATTCAAAACCCTTCATTTGAACAGCAAATTGAAGTACGCCGGATTTCGAATCTAAAACAGCCATCGCCGTTTTATTTTTTCCTTCAATTTCTTCCAGCGGAGCTTTTGAGTAAAAACTTATTTTACCTGTTTTTGTGTAGAATTTTTGGGCAAAGGATACAGATGATGTTAATATCAATGCGAGTAATACCATTAGGTTCTTTTTCAACATTTGCTCTATTTTTTTATTGTACTTAATGTTTTTCTTTCTTTTACGCCTGCATAGTCGATTTTTATTGTAGCTCCCAAGCTTGCAAATAAATCGTCCCCTGAAGCTTTTGAATACCCGGAAAACTTTCCCTGTAAAATAGCTGTGTCACCTGCTTTAAGGTATCGAATACCTTTCAAATTCCTGTCGTCCAATCCCACTACCACATCGGATGGATTTCCTTCTTCGCCCAAAACCACTGCGGATGAGTCCATGCTTTTTACTATGCCGGTAACTCTGACTATTTTATCCATGAATCGTTTGCTTGCGTTTGCTGTGTCTTTGTTAAAAGCATCAGCAAGTTCGGTTGTGGTAGTAGTTATTTCAGGCGTTTTATCAGCATAATTGGGCACCTTATTAGTGTACACTCTGTAGCCTACAAAAGCTCCAATGGCTATAAGAAGCAGAATAACAAGTATAATAGTAGCGCTTCGTTTCATTATGCTGAATTTAAACAGGCAATTTATGCGATAAGCCGATTACTTAACACTAATTTACACGTAATGACGATCATGCTTTTTGTTTTGTAATTTTCTAAATCTTAATTGTCCGGAGCACCGGCATCGATCCAGGCTTTTATTTTGTTAATGTCGCAGGAGTTCATTTTTGGTCCGCCATCAGGCATAGGTTTAAAGCCGCCTGCATGTGTAATCGCTCCGTAAAATCTTCCATTATCAACCATTGTTTTAACATTTGGATAGGTTTCCAGGTTAATGCCACCCGGAGGATTAACACCAATATGACAACCTAGGCAACTATAATTATTTAGAAGGCTTTTAATGGTTGATGAATACGTGACATTAGTAGTGTCGCAATTGGTTCCGTATAAAATATCTTCCTTATGGTAATAACAACTGACGAAAATGAAAGTCACAAACGCCAATAACAATGAGATTTGTTTCATAGCTGATTTAAGATAAATGGGTCTCTTCCTGTGATCAAGAAATTGCATCGCTAATCAAGGTCGGTGCGATTTTCATTTAATCACGACGAAGAATAAATTTTTTAATGCCACACTATGCCGGCATTTGTAAACGCTTCACAAAGAAGTGTAACCACAAAATTTGCGGATGTTCTTAAAAACGGAAATGAATGCTATGTAGTTGCCTGCTTGTTAGCGTACCGTTGAACCGCTAACAGTTAAGGCATCAGGATTTACCAAAATAAGTTTGCCATCAGGCTGTTCAGCAGTTAAAATCATTCCCTGGCTCTCGGTGCCTCTCATTTTTCTCGGCGCAAGATTAGCCACGACAATTACCTGTTTATTTAAAAGATTTTCAGGCGCAAAATGTTGAGCAATGCCTGAAACAATTGTTCTTTTCTCAAATCCAAGATCAACTTCCAGCTTTAAAAGTTTATCAGCCTTTTCTACTTTTTGAGCGGACAATATAGTCCCAATACGTAAATCCAGCTTTGCAAAATCATCATAAACAATTTCAGGTTTTACCTCTTCGAATTTTGTATTGGTTTCCTCAATTGCCGTTTGTCCCTTCTGGCTCCCGGACTTCTCCAATCCTTTTTTCAATTTGTCAACCTGGTATTGCACTTCAGCATCTTCAATTTTTCTAAACAATAGTTCAGGGGCACGAAGAGAATAACCTACACTTAATAATTTTAATGAACCTGCATTTTCCCAATCCAACATCTTCTCAACAACCTTCATCATATGCAACATCTTCTTTGCCGTATTTGGTAAGAAAGGATTGATGAGAACTGCAAGGTTGGCGCAAAGCTGCAAACAAATGTGAAGACAGTTATCAATTTGTGCTTGTGCTTCATCAACAATTTTCCCTTCTGCATTGATTTGCTTTGCTTTGATCCAGGGCTCTTTCTCCTGCATGTATTTATTGCCACTGCGTGCAAGATCAATTACAGCAAAGAGTGCGTCGCGGAATTTATAGTCTTCTAAAAAGTTTTCAACCCTAGTCTTCGTTTGCTTTATCTCTTCAATTAATGCTTTATCCTTTTCATCGGCGATATCATTATGAAATTTTGGAACTTTTCCGTTGGTCAACTTGTGCATCAACACAAAAGTTCTGTTCACAAAATTTCCAAAGATGTTTACCAACTCACTGTTATTCGCCTCCTGGAAAGTCTTCCAAGTAAAATCATTATCCTTTGTTTCAGGTGCATTACTGCATAAAACATAACGCAAAACATCCTCACATCCAGGAAAATCCCTGATGTATTCATCTACCCAAACAGCCCAATTGCGACTTGTCGAAATCTTATCTCCCTCAAGATTAAGAAACTCGTTAGCAGGAACATTATCTGGAAGCACATAATCTCCATGAGCTCTCAACATTGCAGGGAAAATGATACAGTGAAAAACTATATTGTCCTTGCCAATAAAGTGAACAAGTTTCGTGTCTTCTTTACACCAGTAATCTCCCCATTGTTCCGTTAATTCTTTTGTAGCGCTGATGTAACCGATTGGCGCATCAAACCAGACGTATAGAACTTTTCCTTTTGCATCAGGCAGCGGAACTTTCACACCCCAATTGCTGTCACGGGTCATGGCACGACTTTGCAAGCCCTGGTCAAGCCAGCTTTTGCATTGGCCATATACATTGTTTTTCCATTCCTTGTGCCCTTCTAAAACCCATTCTCTCAACCATGCTTCATAATTCTGTAAAGGAAAATACCAGTGCTTTGTTTTCTTTTTTACAGGAGTAGCATCGCTCAATGCACTTTTTGGGTTGATCAATTGCTCCGGGCTTAACGATGTACCGCATTTTTCACACTGATCTCCATAAGCATTTGGATTACCACAAATAGGACAAGTACCAACAATGTACCTGTCAGCTAAAAATGTTTCCGTCTTTTCATCATAAAACTGTTCAGTCTCTTTTTCTTCAAATAGCCCATCATCGTACAGTTTTTTGAAAAAACCGGCAGCTGTCTCATGGTGAATTTTATTAGAAGTGCGTGAATAAATATCAAATGAGATGTTCATTTGCTCAAAGGCTTCTTTCAACATCAAATGGTATTTGTCAACCACCTGCTGAGGCGTAATGCCTTCCTTCATTGCACGAATCGTAATGGGAACGCCATGTTCATCGCTTCCACAAATAAATTTGATATCGCGTTTCTGAGCCCGCTGGAAACGAACATAAATATCAGCAGGAAGATAAGAGCCAGCTAAATGACCTATATGCAAAGGGCCGTTGGCATAAGGCAAAGCGGCCGTCACTAAATATCTTTTCGGTTGTTTGTTCATTTTGATCCCTGTCTTTATTAAATCCTCTCCGCAAATTGCGGATTCAATCAGAGCCTGCAAATTTACCGCAATCGGCGGCTCAGGCCAAACAGGGATCAAACGAAGCTTTTACCTATTTCCTGGTGTTAGATTTTGATGGATTTGTAATTGGTTTCAACGCAAGTTTTTTCATTTCATTAATTTGAACAACAGGCGTCATTACTTTATTGCATTTTTCAGTTATAACTGATGATGGTAAAGCGAAATTGATTGTTTGATTTATTTTTTCAGAAGAGGCACCCATTTTAATTGTATAAGTTCCTCCATCTGCGATCCATGCAGCTTCATCTGTGTTATAGGAAGCCAGATCAGAAGGCGAAAGTGTAAAGCTCAAAGTTTGCGATTGCCCCGGTTGAAGCAAATTCGTTTTACCAAAAGCTTTCAGCTCTTCACGAGGTTTATCCAAATTTCCTTTTGGCGCCGAGATATACAATTGAACAATCTCTTTCCCTGCAACCTTTCCCGTATTTGTTATGGTAACAGTAGTTATGATGTTTTTACTCATTGTTTTTGCACTTAAACTAACGGAACTGTATTTGAAACTAGTGTAGGAAAGCCCGTAACCAAATTCGTAAGCAGGTTTTACATTGAAACTATTGTTATAACGATAGCCAACGTAAATGCCTTCTTCGTAAACCACTTCTGCAGGAATACGTTTCATTCCAAACATACCTTCATTAGTAGCCTGGTCAGGAAATTCGTTACCGGGAAAATTCTTAGCTGAAGAAACATCATCGTACTTTATTGGGAACGTAACCGCCAGTTTTCCGGAGGGATTTACTTTTCCGCTAAGAATATCCGCTATTGAATTACCTGCCTCAAGCCCCGGTTGCCAAGTAAGTAAAATTGCATCAACCTTGTCGCGCCAGCTTGCGGTTTCGATTACACCACCTGAATTGATGATGACAATAACCTTTTTATTTTTTGCATGAAATGCCCTGGCCACTTGCTGTACCAGGTTTTGCTCTGCACTACCTAAGTTAAAATCGTTTTCAACTTTCCGGTCTCTTCCTTCACCCGCATTTCTGCCTATAGTTATTAAGGCAACTTCATTTTTTGTTGCCATAATCTGTAACAAATCATCGGAGATAGGAAGCTCATTCAATCGTGGTGTTGGATTTACAAATTCTTCAAAGAAATTTTTCTTTGGTTGTTTTGCTTTTTCTGTAATGATGTAAGTTGTATAGTTGCTGCTCAATTCCGGGTCAACAGTATAACCCGCATTTGTTAAGCCTTCTACAAGCGAAACAGTATAGGCTTCATTTACATCGCCGCTACCTGTTCCTCCTGAAATAAAATCATAAGAAGTATTTCCAAACGCTGCAATTTTAATTGAAGTTTTTATTGGCAATGAATTGTTTTCGTTCTTAAGCAAGACCATTCCTTCCGATGCTGCTTTTCTTGCAAGCAGAGCATGTGATTTTAAGTCAGGCTGATTACTGTATGCATAGTTTTTATAAGAAGGCGAATTCAAAATATAATCAACAATGCGCTCTGCATTTTGATCAACGATATTCAAATCCAATGTTCCCCCGTTCACTGCATCGAGGATGGCTTTTCTTTGTTCAACTTTTCCGGGCATTAGTAAATCATTTCCTGCCTTCATTTGCGCTACAGCATCCTTTCCACCAAACCAATCCGTCATCACCAATCCTTTAAAACCCCATTCTTTTCGCAAAATAGTTGTCAGCAAATCATAATCTTCAGATGTATATTTTCCATTGATGTAATTGTATGAGCTCATTACCGTCCATGGTTGTGATTCTTTAACCGCAATTTGAAATCCTTTCAAATAAATTTCACGCAAGGCTCTTTCACTAACGATTGTATTAACAGAGTTCCTGTTTGTCTCTTCATTGTTTGCAGCAAAATGTTTGATGGATGTTCCTACACCATTCGATTGTATTCCATTTACCATTGCTGCTGCAATTTTTCCTGTCACTAATGGATCTTCGGAATAGTATTCGAAATTTCTTCCACCTAAAGGATTGCGTTGAATATTCATTGCCGGTGCAAGAAGTATATCTACACCATATTCCTTCACCTCATTGCCCATCTGCTTACCTACTTCTTTTACAAGATTTGTATCCCACGTCGATGCCAATAAAGTAGCCACTGGCCATGCTGTTGCATAATATGTTTTTGAATCGTTTTTTCTTGTCGGATTGATTCTTAATCCTGCAGGCCCATCAGCAAGCACTGTGTTTGGAATACCTAAACGTTTTATTGCGAAAGTTGTTCCGGCTGCACCTTCTACTTTATCCATCGTCTGCCCAATAGTTGGTGCGTTGTTATTGATGCCGGGGATATTCATTCCCATGCCAACAACAAGATTGATTTTTTCTTCCAATGTCATTTTGGAAACAATTTCTTTAGCCTTGTTCGATTGGGCCATTGATGTGAGAAAAAAACAGGTAGTCAGCGTCGATAAAAGAAGCAATTTCATGATACAATCGTTTAGTTCCTAAAGATGCAAATGGAACGGGCTATAACGATTTGATAATTGTCAAATAATTACTTTGCTGACCTGATGCGGCTCAGCGTTTCAAGTGTAACGCCAAGGAAGGAAGCAATGTAAGAAAGCGGCACTCTCTTTATGATTTCGGGTGATGTGTCGAGCAATCGGTCATAGCGCTGCTGTGCCGTTTCAAACTGAATGGAATCCATTCTTATTTGGGAAAGAATAAGCGAACCCGTAACCATTTTGCGCAGCAATCTTTCTATATCGTGGTGTTTTTCTGCAAGCTTCATGAAATCGTCGTGATGAATTCCATACACCTCCGACGGTTCGAGTGTATGAATAATCAATTTGCTCGGAACCCGTTGAAAGAAACTTGTTATAGAAAGAAAGAATTGCTGGTCCATCGCAATCCATTCAGTAACTTCTTTTTCGTTTTTATGATAGAAGATCCGGGCAATTCCCTTTTCAATAAAATAAATGTAATCCGAAACGATATATTCCTTCAATAGAAAGTGATCTTTCGGCACAGACCAATGCTTCCATGCTTCCAAAAATTCTTCCATGCTTTCGTCTGAGAGTTTAGAAATATCGGTGAGCCGTTTTGCCAAAAAGTCCATGATCGAAAATTAAGAAATAAAGATTGCTTCTTGTGAATTGTTAAACCTCGTAGTCGACTGATTTTAAAATGAACAAACAAATGATAAATTGTGATGAATTATGCACCGTAAAAATTTTCTTGGAACGATAACCGCATTGATCGGTGGAATTACAATTCCTGTAAAAAAATCATTTGCAGGATATGATGATGAAACACTTCTTTTTAAAAAGCCGCCCTATCTAAAAAAAGGTGATACTATTGGAGTTACTGCCCCTGCAGGCTTTATTACACCTGAAGACATCCAACCTGCTATACAGGTGATGCAAAACTGGGGTTATAAAATTCAAGTTGGCGATACGATTGGCAAAAGAGATTTTACTTTCGGCGGAACAGATGAAGAACGCCTGAATGATTTTCAAAAAATGCTTGATGATCCAAAGATTGACGCCATTATGTGTGCAAGAGGCGGATATGGTTCCATCCGCATTGTTGATCGCATCAACTGGACTAAATTCAAACTCAAGCCAAAATGGATCATTGGCTTTAGCGATATAACGGTTCTGCATAATCATATTCACAACAATTTTGGAATAGCTTCAATTCATTCAAAAATGACCAACAGTTTTCCCGATGACTGGAATACTGCGGAACCAATTCAAATTGAAACGATAATTTCAATTCAGGATGCATTGTCGGGGAAGAACATGAAATATTCTGCCGTCCCTAACGCAAATAACAAGCAAGGCATTGCAGAAGGGATTTTAGTTGGTGGAAATTTAAAAACCATTGAGACCTTAGCTGGAAGCTCTTCTGATATAAAAACAGATGGAAAGATTTTGTTTGTTGAAGACACAGGAGAATATTTATACAGCATCGACAGAATGTTCTGGAGTTTGAAACGTACTGGCAAACTCAAAAATCTAAAAGGATTGATTGTTGGTGGCTTCAAAGTAAAACCCGACGACCCTGGTGAAGAGTTTGGCAAAACAATTGAGGAGATTGTGCTGGAGAAAATCAAAAACTATAAATATCCCGTTTGCTTTGATTTTCCTGTTGGGCACCAGAGAAATAATTTTGCATTGAAATGTGGGGTAAAGCATAGGCTTAGCGTAAAACAAAATGAAGTGACATTAACAGAAATAATATGAAAACAATCATTCCACCCTACTTGCAAAAAGGCGATACCATTAGCATTGTTGAACCTGCGGGATTTATGCCCATTGAAAAAATGCAAACCTGCATTGATACGATTGATAGCTGGGGATTTAATGTTCAATTAGGGTCAACAACACATAGCAATTCGCAAAATTACTTTTCAGGAACTGACGATGAACGACTGAACGACTTACAACAAATGATGGATGATCCCAACATTAAAGCCATTCTATGTGCAAGAGGCGGATACGGAACAAGCCGGATCGTTGACAGGATCAATTTTAAAAAATTCAAAAAGCATCCAAAATGGATCATCGGCTTTAGCGACATTACCGTTTTGCACTCGCACATTTTTTCCAATTATAAAATTGCGTCATTGCATGCACCGATGGCTGCGGCTTTTAATGATGGCGAGTTTACTAACCCTTACGTTGAATCTTTGAAGAATGCTTTGGAAGGCAAGCCTTCGCATTATGAATGTCCTTCGCATGCTTTTAATACTACAGGTGAAGCAAAAGGACAATTGGTTGGTGGCAATTTAAGTTTGTTGTGCCATTTGATTGGAACAGATTCCGATATAAAAACGAAAAACAAAATTTTGTTTTTAGAAGATGTCGGTGAATATCTATACAATGTTGACCGCTTGCTGCTGCAATTAAAACGCAGCGGCAAATTTGATAAACTCGCTGGCTTGATTGTTGGCGGATTTACCGATAGCAAAGACACAGAACGACCCTTTGGCAAATCTGTCTACGATATTATTTACGAACAGGTGAATGAATATAAATACCCCATTTGTTTTGGTTTTCCTGTGAGCCATGAAAAAGAAAACTATGCCCTAAAAATTGGGGAGCGATATACTTTACATGTTGGTGAGACTGTGAGTTTGATCGAAAGGCCCTAGTGTGACCTTGCATTTATTTAGTACGCTTCAATGCCCAGTACTCTGATCACGGGATTAAGAAATTAAAAAAGCCTCTTTCGAGGCTTTTCGTTTGTGTGTTTTGTCGATTGTTCATTTCCTTTCTTCAATTTTTTCCGCCCTATTGATCATTGCGCAGAGAGGATACCCGGTTTCGCTGCGCCGACCTCTTTTATAATCTTGTAATACGGTTACTCTAATTCTCGTTGAACAACATCGCAAAAATCATAAAACTGCGCCATAAAAGAAATCGATTATTTTTATGAACTCATAGATTGTTATTATGACCTTTACACAGCTTGAATATATTGTTGCCTTAGATACGCAAAGGCACTTTGCCTTAGCAGCACAACAATGTTATGTTACCCAACCTACGCTGAGTATGCAAATCAATAAGCTTGAACAAGAGCTAGGCGTGAAAATTTTCGACAGAAGTAAACAACCTGTTTTGCCGACTGTTGCCGGAGTTGAGATCATCGAAAAAGCTAGAAAATTACTGGCGGACAGAAATGAACTTTTAGAAAGTATCCAATCAAAAAAAGATGTTGTAAAGGGCGAACTGCGAATTGGAATCATCCCAACGCTTGCCCCCTATTTGTTGCCTTTGTTTGTGCATTCTTTTACAAAAAGATTTCCTGACATAAAACTTAAGGTTAGTGAATTGACAACACAAAGCCTGGTTGCGCAACTGCGTGAAGGAAGAATAGATGCCGGCATCCTTGTAACGCCTTTGCAGGAACAAGGCATTGCTGAAAATGTTTTGTTTTACGAAGAGCTGGTTGCTTATGTCTCAAAAAAGAACAGCGCCTACAAAAAGCAATATGTTCTATCGAAAGATATTGATCCCGATAAACTCTGGTTGTTAGAAGAAGGACATTGTTTTCGCTCACAAATTATTAATCTCTGTGAACTGAGAAGAAAAACCAAAGTTGGGAGTCATTTTGAGTACGAAGCTGGTAGCATTGAAACATTGCGTCGCATGGTTGACCTGCATGATGGCATCACTATACTTCCCGAACTTGCTACCATTGATATGACAGCAAAACAGCAGCAAAACCTTCGCTATTTCAAATCGCCACCTCCTATGCGAGAAGTAAGCATGGTGGTGCATCGTCACTTTGTGAAGAAAAGATTGATTGAGGTATTGAAGCAGGAGATTTTAAAAGTTATTCCCGAAAAAATTAAGAAGAACAAAAAAACCGTTGTTATACCTATTGAAACTATCTCTTAAGAAGCGAATCCAATTTATCCTGGAATAATTGAAAGGTCGCAAGATTGTTGTGCATTCCGTTCTCAATAGTAATTAATTCAATTTTGTTGTTTTCTTTTTTCAACCAGGTTGAATGCTTGTACGATATCACTTCGTCCTTCGTTCCATGAAAAATGGTAACTGGCTCCTTCACTTCTTTTAAATAATCATGAATCGGGAAAGAATACCTGATCATCCAATTAACAGGGTAGATGGGAAAGTAATGTCTCGCCAAAGATGAAACACTGTAATAAGGTGTCTCCAAAATCAATTGTTTACACTCCCTTTTAGAAGCAACGTAAGAAGCAACTCCCGTTCCAATTGATTTTCCGTAGACGACGATGCTGTCGCCATTGATTTCTTTAGAAGCCATATGATACATCATCAAGGCTTCCTGATCAATAAGTTTCTCTTTTCTTAGACCTGTTGACTTTCCAAAACCGGGATAATCGATCATCCATATTTCGTAATTACTTCTAAGAAAGAAGGCGGGGTATTGTTTGTAGTGTTCAACATTCTCCATATTACCATGGTAAAACAAAACGATTCCTTTGCGAACACCTATTGATTTAAACTTTACAATATTCAGGTTACTATTGTCAATTGGAATATTGATTTCCTCAAAAGGTTGTTCAAATAAAAAACGGTGATCTTTTGAGAGAGGTTTCGGATGAAACAAAATTCTATCCTGAACGAAGTACAAAACGATTCCGCCAATCAAATAGATGGCAACGATTGCGATTAGAAATGTTTTTATTTCCCCTTTGAATTTCGCATTCATTCTTTCAAATATCAGCATAAAAAAAGTCCCGCACGATGGCGGACTTGTAAGTATTGTTTTCTAAGGCTATTGATATCTTGTGTAGTAGTTTCTCAAACGGTAGGAAAGATCATTTTGAATTTGTCTCATTAAACTTTCCATAATCTGGTCTTCTGTAGGCGGATTGGAGTTATTATTTTGATTCAAAGAAGTTTTATCTGTATCACTTAATGCTCTTTCATCGCCTGTATAACTAACAAATTGTGTCTCCCATTTGTGTTGGCCTGTAAAGCGATCGTTCCAGATCGTCCTTCCTTTTGCATCTCTTACCGTGATAAAGAGATCACCTTGAGAAAGCAATGTCCTTTTAGTAGTAATAATGTTTGCTTTCACAGTGGCATATTCCTTCTTAATAGAATCTTCCTTGAAAACAATTTCCTTCACCACTACTTGCTTACTCACTTCTTTCGAAGTTTTTGTATCATAAGGTTGACCAATACTAATGCGGCTCAAATTCAAATCCATAATTTGGTCAGGTTCCACATCCTTGCTTCTCGCTTCATATTCGGAATAAAATTTTACGAACTCATTGTTCATGTTATAGGAAAGAGTGCGGATAATGTCTCTCTGAAAGTTTTGCAATTGATAAGAAGAACCATACCTGTATCCTCCAAGGTCCTGGATCGGATTCAAAATCACTTTAACTACGGCATGATCATAAGCTGAATCCCTTTGCCTTCTTAATTCAAAATCATCGGGACGATAGCTAAACGCTGTGCTGTATTCCCTGTATGCCTCACGATATGCATCCTTTGTTCCTTCACTCGCCCATTGATTTGCTTTTACAATATGAACATCCGCAGCTTTGTCGCGGTAGGTTTCAACAAACTCAGAATAATCTTTTGCTTTGATCAATCTCGCAGCTTCGGGGTATTGATGGATGGTGTTGTACAAATTTTGGAGCGCTACATATTCCTGGTAAATACGATCGTAACGATTGTCGCTTTTACTATTGGACAATATTCTTATCTGGTCCTCATGCTCATTTACCGTATAGCTATATGATTTTTGAACGAGGTCTTTTGTTTCATAATCACCCGGATCTTTCTGCAATTTTTTTACGCCGCGTTCAATAGCATCAGTATAATCGCCTTTCTGGTAAGATTTGCTTGCACTTTTACAACTGTAAATAAAAAGAAGGGAAGCAGCGATTGCAATAGAGTAAAGTTTAGTCATGGTCTATGGTTTTTCTTGTTAGAGCCAAAACAAAGGATAATGGTTACTTACAAATTGTTATTTAATTCATCGTTAACAAACCTGAAAGAAATAACACCACAAAGAAACAAATTGATTGTGGCAAATCAAAGTATCCGGAAGAACTGGCCTGACAACACTTGCTGATCGAAACGGGTGATGAAAAAGATAAAGATGTTTTTACCTTGAAATGATTGTATTGACTTGGGGCTTTCGTCGTCCATTATCCTTATCAACTTCTGCTCGGGCTATTCGCTCCAAGTTCGGCACAAGACTAGTACTGCGGCTTTCACACTGAGCTTGTGGAAGTGCTTCACCGGGCTTTACGCTCCTCGCAGCCTGTGAACAACAGGAACGCTGATGACCAAATGCTCAATCAGGCTTACTGTTTGCAATGAATTGTGAACTTCGAAGGGTGACGATAAGAATTACACAACGTACAAGTGTGCGACGCAAGAGACGATCAACAGTAGTAATGCAGATGGTCTCATAAAAAAATATCTCTCGCAGAGGCGCAGTGAACACAGAGGAATAATACTGTGTCCTTATTTAATCCATTTGATCATCGGCGGTTAAAAAGAAACCCTCCCGGAAAACCGGGAGGGAACAACTAAAAACACAAGCCATAGGTTCGGTGTCTTACAATGAAGACAGTGGCTTTATAAACAAAAGTTTGGTTTCGATAGCTAACTTAAAAACGTTTGATGTTTGGCAGTTTACAGTCGGTATCAGTGGAAACTGGAAGCCGTAAACTGCAAACTTGTTAATCGGGTTTTTTACCGTCCAAAAAAGTATTGATGGTACTGATAGTGGCCCCTTTGCCATTACCATTGTCCTTTACTTCGTATTTGCTATAGAAATTTTCAACGGAGGAGGTGTTGTTGAACAATTCCATATTGCGGCGGATGTACGCTGGTACCGCTTCAAACTCGTTGTTAGGATCGGCAGCATTTATATTGAACGATAAGTTGCGCAACTTTTGTAATCGTTCGGCTGACCGCCTTTTTTGTTCCTCAGCTGCGTCTGGCATCGCCAGGTCATCTGCGTGAGTTTTTGGTGTTTGAGTTTGGTGGCTAGTTGTTGGTACTTCCGCCGCCGGAATGTCGTTACGTATCACCAATTGCATGTCGATAACTTCCGAATCATCAACCTTTGCAACAGGTGCCGGAACCGGTTCTTCGGCAGGTTTTGAAGTAGACACTTCAGGTTTGGACTCTGCATAAATATTGGATGGTCTGGCCAGATAACCTCCCGACGCTGCAGACGTCTGGGAATTACTTTGATTGTTGTTAGGAGTATTGTTGTTTGACGCTAAAACATTTTGGCGTAATCTTTCAAAACGTTCATCAAGCCATTTCTTTTTCTGCTCTAGCACTTTCTTCTCTTCTTCTGCTTCAGCTTTTTCATCTTTGATTTTCAAATGTAGATGAACAGGCGCAGTTTCTTCTTCCTCTTTTTCCACAAAACTTACAGTGTCGAAACTTAAATCAAGCTGCGCATCTTTTATTTCGGGCATTGGTATTTCTACGATGGCATCTTCATCAATCAACTTAGGTGCTAATATGTCTTCAATCTTTGGTTCTGATGGAATGGTGGCTGCCTGTTTTGGGGAGAGGTGCTCTCCTAAGGTCATTACGATTTTTTCTTCTTCCTGCTTTACTTGAGGCTTTGGTGCTTCACGTTTGGTGAATGGATCTTTGAATTGGAATCCGGTGGCGATTAATGTGATTCCGATTTTGTTTCCAAGATTATTATCATAACCTAAACCCAGAATCACGTCAGTGTTTTCGCCTGCCTGGCTCAATAAATAGTTTTGAATGATCTCAACTTCATCCATGGTGAACTCATGTTCGCCTTCGGCAGAATTGATGTTGATCAAAATCCATTTTGCTCCGCGGATATCATTATCATTCAACAATGGTGAGCTCAATGCTTCTTCAATTGCATGTTGTGCCCTGTTCTCTCCTTCGCATGCTGCATTACCCAAAATAGCAACACCGCCATTTTTCATAACAGTGCATACATCGGCAAAGTCAACGTTGATCTGACCTGTGCTGCTGATGACATCAGTGATACATTTTGCTGCAGTTGCCAAAACATTATCAGCTTTTGCAAATGCTTCACGCATTTTTAAATTACCAAATTGATGACGTAATTTATCATTGCTGATCACAAGCAAAGTATCAACATATTGTTTTAAAGTTTTGATACCATCTTCAGCTTGTTGCTGGCGTTTTTTTCCTTCGTATGAAAAAGGAGTGGTAACAATACCCACTGTAAGAATGCCGAGGTCCTTACAAATTTTTGAAATGATAGGTGCACCACCTGTTCCGGTACCACCACCCATTCCTGCAGTAACAAACGCCATCTTGGTATTCACTTCTAAAATGCGTTTGATTTCTTCGAGAGATTCTTCAGTGGCTTGTCTGCCGATTTCAGGATTTGCACCTGCACCAAGACCTTGAGTCAGGTGAGGTCCAAGCTGAATTTTATTTGGAACACTACTTAATTGTATTGCCTGCGCGTCGGTATTACAAATAATGAAGTTCACGCCTTCAATATTCTGGCTGTACATGTGGTTAACGGCATTGCTTCCGCCACCACCAATACCGATTACTTTTATAATCGATGACTTTTCTTTGGGGAGATCAAAATGGATCATAAGAACTTTGATTTGTGTCGTTTACTTTTTTCGCAACAACGGATGAATGAATTTTTTGGATGGACGATTAGTGGTTTGTTCGATTAAAGATGTTGGTCTTCTTCTTCTTTGAAAATTTCAATTAAGCTTGTTTTGAACTTTCCCCAGAAGTTTGACATTCCTTTCTTTCTTTCAGCAGTGGCAACAGAACCGTTGTCCGCTTCAACAGAAACTTCTTCTGTTACACTCTTCAGTCCTTCAGGAATATCAACTTTTCTGAAAGTAGTTTCAAACTGCTTGCGTTTGTGTTCATAATCGTCGTAACCTTTTAGTATCAAACCTAAGCAGGTTGCATAGGTTGGCTTCGCCAGTTCTTCAATATGACCTGAAGCCAAATGCTCATTAGGCAATCCAATTCTTGCATTCAAACCAGTAACATATTCTGTTAACTGGATCAAATGTTTTAATTGCGATCCACCACCTGTAAGGATGATACCTCCATTCAACATTTTATTATCCAAACCAACTTGTTTCAAATGATACGTAACGAAATCCATGATCTCGCTCATTCTTGCCTGGATGATATTCGCAAGATTCTTCACACTGATTTCTTTTGCAGGCATTCCACGCAAACCAGGAATGGTGATATATGCATTCGCTTTTGCTTCGTTTGCCAATGCACTTCCAAACTGAACTTTCATTTGTTCAGCCTGAGTTTTCAATACACCCAACCCTGTTTTGATATCGTTAGTAATATTCTCACCTGCAAACGGAATAACTGCTGTGTGCTTCAAAATGCCTTCGTAAAAAACAGCGAGGTCAGTCGTGCCACCACCAATGTCTACGATGGCAACACCTGCTTCGAGATCTTCCTGCGCCATTACTGCGGCAGAAGATGCAAGCGGTTGCAGCACCAAATCTTTTGTGATCAATCCTGATTTTTCAACCGAACGATTGATATTTCTTATAGCATTTTTATCGCCGGTGATGATGTGAAAGTTTGCGCCAATTTTTACACCACCGTAACCAATCGGGTCGGGAATGTTTTGAAAATTATCAACTGTATATTCCTGCGGAATCACATCGATGATCTGATCACCAGCAGGAATGTAAGTTTTGTATTGATCAGAAATCAATTGATCAATTTCTTTTTGAGAGATCTCATTTTCCGTTTCATGACGGACAATGTCGCCGCGGGTTTGCAAACTTTTGATGTGATGACCTGCGATACCTACATACACTTCATTAATTTCCAGGTTTGGATTTGAAGCGTAACAATTTTCAAGCGCAGTTTTGATTGCTTTGATCGTCTCATCAATGTTCAGCACCTGCCCGTGCTTCACGCCGTTTGAGTTGGCCCGACCGAAACCCAGAATCTCCAGCTTGCCAAACTCATTCTTGCGTCCGGCAATGACTGCAATTTTGGTGGTTCCAATGTCAAGCCCCACAATAATTGGTTGCTCGTTGTTCATGTTTATGTTGTTTTTAGTTGTTTGTTGTTTTTAGTTTAGCTATGGTCGCTTTATTTCAAAAGAGTGCAAAGAAATAATTTCTATACCTCTCATCGTTGTTATAATTTTTATAAACCAAACTGCATTGCTACTATTAATCGTCTCTTGCGTCGCACAGCGTTTACGTTCAATAATTCTATACAACACGTGTTCGACGATTCTTCACTCACTCAAACATTCATCAATCACTAATTGAACTTTCTCACTTCATCATTCTTCATTCCTGTTCAATATTCATTTGTGCTTCGGCATCACCGCTTTTGGTTGTGCCTTGCTCACTTTTACATTGTTCACTTTCTTTTGACTCACCGGGTTCGTCTTTACAATTTGCTTTGGTTTTTCAGTGGATACAGATTTCTTAGGGATTGGCTTTGTTTCAACTTTTGTTTTCGCAGTGTTTTGATTGGATTGGTTGATTTCACTAGGGTTGGAATTAGTCTTCGTAGAAACAGTATTATCCTGCGCTGCCGTTGTACTTACTGTCGAATCAACTTTGGTCACATTAAGGTTCTGATCAGGCAACATGTCCTCCTCGATGTTTTGCATGTTTGCCCTGTTCATAAGTTCTTCAATATTTTTTTGCAACTGTATGGAGTCAACAGGTGATGTAGGTTCTTTCTTAATTGCCACAACCTGGTTTTTGAACTCAACATCAAGTGCAGCATATTTATTGAAACCAACCTTGCTCATAACCTGTTTATAAAAAACATACAGTGCATTTAATTTCTCTTCCACGTTTTCGCCATAACCCAGTTTGATGATGTGATCACCAATAACAGGTATTAACTCAAACTTTCTTTCGGTTGTTATATCAATCTGCCCCACCTGTGCATTCCAGAATTCATTATTGAAAATGAATTGAACCACTTGCTTCGTTTGTTGCAACAATGCGCTGTCTGCAGCATTAAACTTTCTTGCACTTGTAAAACCCGTGACAACCGGAACTCGAATACTCATTTTATCCAGCAAAGGCATTCTTGCACCGGAACTGTCCATGTAAAATGAATTACCTGCAATCGTAAACACTCTTGCAATCGGTTCTCTTTCTTCAACAAAAACATGTAGTTCATCTTTACTGTCGAAATACAATTCAGCATTTTTAATCCATGGATTTGTTTTCAATCCATCCTCCAACCTTTTCAAATTAATGGCTGTAATGCCTTGTTGTAACAAAGAACCATTTGCCGTTTTCTCCATCAACTTCAACACATCTTCTTTCTCCACATAAAACTTCCCTTCATTCCCTTTGATACCAACGAGAATGTCCTTGCACACATGTTCCTTCTCTTTGCGATTGGCAGCAATAAGCAATGTGGTAATTCCACAAATCACCAGCAGCCATCCGCCGAGCACTAAAATTTTCCTTATGGTTTTCTTTTTGTTCAGATCAGCTAGTTTTTACACCGTTTGGAATGAATGTCATTCAAACCAATCAGTGCTATTTGTTCACAATTATATTTTTCACCGGCTGTACTAAAGCATCAATATCCCCTGCACCAGCCATTACAATCACTTCACCAAATTCCTTGTTCAATTCATGTCCTTCCATCCAGTTCAGCAATTCATCTTTTGTCAGCATCACTTTGTCACCACTATCAACCTTCTTCAAAATCATCTCGCTTGTTACGCCTTCAATCGGTAATTCTCTTGCAGGATAAATCGGCAACAGGATCACACGATCAGCAATGGAAAGAACTTCGGCAAATCCTTCTGCCAGGTCTCTTGTCCTTGTGAACAGGTGCGGTTGAAAAATTACTGTCACAATTCGCTGAGGAAATAAACTTCTTACACTTGTAAGCAATGCCCGCAATTCCTCGGGATGATGTGCATAATCATCAATCAACACAGGTTCAACATAACCACCTTCCTGCTTTTTTTCTGGCGGAATAATGTATTCAAACCTTCTCTTCACTCCTTTGAAATCAGCAACAGCAGCTTTGATTTTCTCAGCGTCAATCCCCAATTCAATCGCTACTGTCATAGCCACCAAAGAATTCTCTACATTATGCATTCCACCAATTCTCAATTCAACATTTGAAAGAGCTAACTTTCCATTCACATCATATACGTAACCACCTTCTTCAATTTTTATATTCTGTGCAAACACATCGGCCGAATCATTTTGAAGACTGTATTCAATCTTTCTTTTTACTTTAACTTCTTTAATTCTCTTCAATCCAAACTTGCTTACCAGCAATCCGTCTTCTCTTATTTTATTTCCAAAAGCAACAAAAGCATCCTGCATGGTTTTCTCATCGCCATAGATGTCGAGATGGTCAGCATCCATTGCAGTGATGATGGCAATGTTTGGACTTAATTTCAAAAAGCTTCTATCGTATTCATCGGCTTCAATCACACAAACATTGTTTGCACTGCTCCAAAAGTTGGTGCCGTAGTTAACCGATATTCCACCCAAAAAAGTATTGCATCCATAACCACTGTGACGAAGTATGTGAGCAATCATTGTTGTAATCGTTGTCTTCCCATGCGTACCGGCAATGCAGATGTTGAAGGAATCTGCGCTGATGGCCTGCAACACATCACTTCTCTTCACCACTTTGTAACCATTCTCTTGATAGTACACCAACTCCGCATGCTCTTTCGGAACCGCCGGAGTGTACACAACCAGTTCAACATCTTTTGGAATGGCAGCCACATCTTCATTGTAATGAATGGAAATACCTTCTTGATCTAATTCCTTTGTTAACTCAGTTTGCGTTCTATCATATCCGCTTACTTCAATTCCTTTTGAATGAAAATAGCGGGCAATGGCACTCATGCCAATTCCACCGATGCCGATGAAATAAACTTTTTTAATTCCGTTCAAAGAACTGATTTGTGTGTTTCCTATGTTCGTCTCTTTACTCATCCAATGCTTTTCAAAATTTCCTTTGCTATCATTTCATCAGCATTTACAACTGCGTATTTGCCGATGTTTTCTTTTAATTCATTTTGTTCCTGTTCATTTTTTGCCAACTCAATAATTGATGGCACTACTTTGTTGATGGCTTCACTGTCTTTCACCATCAGTGCCGCATGTTTGTCAACAAGATTCATTGCATTTACTGTTTGGTGGTCTTCCGCTGCAAATGGAAATGGTACAAACAACACCGGCTTTTTCACGACACATAATTCCGCCTTTGCCATCGCTCCTGCTCTTGAAATCACAATGTCTGCAGCAGCATAACCTTTCTCCATTTCAGTAATAAAATCATTCACCCAGACAGATGGCTGATCCTTTGCCACTTCTTTCCATTTATTCGCATCTGTCTTTCCAGTTTGCCAAATAATTTGAAGTCCGTTTTGAATTAAATCATTCAAACCTTTTGCAATTGCTTCATTAATTGACCTTGCTCCTAAACTTCCGCCAACAACCAACAATGTTTTCTTTCCTTGTTGCAATCCAAAAAATTTCAATGCATCTTCCTTTGAAATAGAAGCAATATTTGCAATTGACGGTCGAATCGGATTTCCTGAGATCACAATCTTATCTGAAGGAAAAAACCTTTCCATTCCATCACTCGCTACAAAAACTTTTGTTGCTTTCTTTCCCAACAAAATGTTTGACTTGCCAGCAAACGAATTCGATTCGTGAATGAACGATGGAATCCCCTTCGCCTGTGCAAAGCGCAAAACAGGAAAAGAAGAATAACCGCCAACACCAATCACTGCATCCGGTTGAAAACTTTTGAAAATTTTTCTCACCTGGAAAAAGCTTTTTAAAAGCTTCATGGGCAAGCCAATGTTTTTTATCAAAGAGCTCCTGTTGAAACCGGCGATATCTAATCCTTCAATTTTATATCCGGCCTGCGGCACTTTTTCCATTTCCATTTTTCTCTTCGCACCCACAAACAAAATTTCAGTTTGAGTTTCTTGTTTTTTCAGTGCGTTTGCGATTGCAATTGCAGGAAAAATATGTCCGCCTGTTCCGCCACCTGCTATAATGATTCTTTTCGCCATTATGCTTCTATTGCTTCTTCGTATTCCTCTTCCCCAACTTCCTCATCGTACTCCTCCTCATTCTCTTCAACTAGTTCATCTTTCTTTCCTTCAAGTTGTTCAACGTTTCTTGCAACACTTAATATGATGCCAATTGATAAACATGTGAACAAGAAACTACTTCCTCCCATACTCACTAATGGAAGTGTTACACCGGTTACTGGAAATAAATTCACATTCACCGCCATGTTCGCCATTGCCTGCAACACAAGTGTGAAGCTTAGTCCCAATGCAAGAAATGCCCCGAAGGCAAATGGACATTTTTTGAACAACCGTATGCTTCGATAGAGAAAAACCAAGTAGATGAAAAGAATAAATGCACCGCCCATCAATCCATACTCCTCTATGAGGGTTGCAAATATGTAATCGTTGTATGCTTGTGGCAAAAAATTTCTCGCTTCACCATTTCCCGGGCCTCTACCCAAAATTCCACCACGTGCAATGGCAATCTTCGCCTGATTTACCTGGTAGTGATCATCATCATCTTTTTCTTTACTGCCGTAAATAAAATTTTCTACACGGCCGACCCATGTGTCAACACGGGCAAACAGTCTCGATGACTTTTCTTTTTTAACTGTTACAGTTTCTTCTTCAGGGGCAGCAGATTTGTGTTTTACGACAGCGGCAAGAATTAAGAAAGCTACCGGTATCAATGCAATACCAATCACCAACATCATGTGCTTTCCACTTACTCTTCCTATAAACAACAACAACATGCAACTTGAACCAAGCAGTAACGCAGTTGATAAGTTGGCAGGAGCAATCAACAAACAAGTCAACGCAACCGGAATGATAACCGGCAAAAAGCCTTGTTTGAAATCTTTGATCTTGCTTTGTTTGCGGCTAAGCAATCGTGCGAGGAACATAAAAAGGCCAAGCTTCGCCAAGTCTGATGTTTGCATTGTCATGTTGATTACCGGAATGCGAACCCAGCGGCTTCCTTCGTTCATGGTTACACCAAAAAATAAGGTATAAAGCAGTAGCGGAATGGAAAGTAGAAATAAGATTTTAGCAAGCCTCGAATAAATAGTGTAATTAACACGATGTGCAAAATAGATGATACAGAAACCAATGGTGATGAAAGCAATTTGTTTGAACAAATACACTTCCGTATTACCGTGATATTTTTTATATGCAAGCGAACCTGTTGCGCTATACACAACTAGCAATGAAACCAAAACCAGCAATAACACCAAAGCCCAGATGACTTTATCGCCCCTGGTGCTTTTGAGTACCTGCGCAGGTTTTATGTTCAGGTCAGAAAATTTTATGTCAGCAGATTGGCTCATAAATTCTTTACAGCTTCCTTAAATTGTTTTCCGCGGTCTTCATAGTTTTTGAAAAGGTCGAACGATGCACATGCAGGGCTTAACAACACTACATCACCAACAGTTGCCAATCTGTAAGCGTAATCCACCGCTTCTTCTGCGCTTGCAGAGTCCACAATAGTCGAAACCCTACCATCAAATGCAGCGTGAATTTTTGAATTATCAATACCCATGCAAACAATTGCCTTTACTTTTTCCTTTACCAAATCTTCAAGCAGAGCGTAATCATTTCCTTTGTCAATACCACCAAGTATCAGCACTGTAGGTTTCGTCATGCTTTCGAGTGCAAACCAGGTTGAGTTTACATTGGTTGCTTTACTGTCGTTTATAAAATCAACACCACGCACCGTTGCTACCATTTCCATTCGATGCTCAAGGTTCTCGAACGTTTCCACTGCTTCACGGATTTTTTCTTTCCGGATGTCCATGGTTGCACCTGCCACACTCGCTGCCATAGTGTTGTATTGATTGTGTTTACCTTTTAATGCGAAATCGTAGATGCTCATTTGTGTTTGCTCTTCTTTCACTTGAATGTGCATCTCATCGTTTTGGATGTACCCGCCCTTTGCTACTTTCTGCTTCATACTGATTGGTAATTGAAATGATTTAATGGGTTTCTGTTTCAAATAATTTGTGATCACTTCATCGTCTAAATTGTAAATGAAATAATCTTCGGAAGTCTGGTTCATCGTGATACGGAATTTGCTGTTGACATAATTTTCAAACTTGTACTCGTAACGGTCTAAATGATCTTCCGTTATGTTCAACAGCATTGCAACATCGGGTCGGAATTCTTTGATATCATCTAACTGAAAAGAACTAATTTCTGCTACATACAATTCCTTCGGATCTTCCGCTACCTGCTTGGCGAATGAATAACCAATGTTTCCAACCAATGCACAATTCAATCCTGCTGTTTCACAAATATGAAACGTGAGTGCAGTAGTGGTTGACTTTCCATTGCTGCCTGTGATAGCGATGATCTTACTGTTGCCTTTGTGTCGAAATGCCAATTCTATTTCGCTGATGATGGGAATATTTTTCTTTCGAAGTTTTTTCACCCATTCATTCTTTTCAGGAATGCCCGGGCTTTTTATCACTTCATCAGCAGTCAATAAATTTTGTTCATCAATTCCATTTTCAATGAAACCAACTTCCGCTTGTTGCAATTCTTTACGATAACCATCTTTCAAAGAGCCTTCATCCATCAACAGGATGTCGTATCCTTCTTTCTTTGCGAGCAATGCCGCTCCTACTCCGCTTTCTCCTCCGCCTAATATGACCAGTCTCTTATTCATTATTTTTCATGTACGGAAATTTGGTTTTTCATGTGCATTGCATTTACTGATCTGCACAATTAACTTTCGGACAATTGGCTTTTCATAGTTCCTCTCTGATGGTGGTTTTTCAACAATGTTTTATCTCAGCTTCAGCGTCACAATTGAAACAACCGCACATAATATTGTGATGATCCAAAACCTTGTTACGATCTTGGATTCATGATATCCTTTCTTTTGATAATGGTGATGCAAGGGACTCATTAAAAAGATCCTTCTGCCTTCACCATATTTTTTCTTCGTGTATTTGAAATAAGTTACCTGCATTGATACACTCAAAACTTCCACTAAAAACACACCGCAGATAATCGGTATTAATAATTCTTTATGAACAATAATAGCGAGTGATGCAATCAGGCCTCCTAATGTCAAACTACCTGTATCTCCCATGAATACTTGCGCAGGATAAGAGTTGTACCAAAGGAAACCTATACATGCACCAATCATGGCTCCAATAAATATTGATAACTCGCCAAGATTTGGTATGTACATGATGTTCAGATAATCTGCGAAAACCAAGCTTCCACTTGCGTAGGCAAAAATTCCAAGGCAGGTGCTAATGATTGCTGATGTTCCCGTTGCTAATCCATCTAAACCATCAGTGATATTCGCTCCATTAGAGACTGCAGTGATGATGAATATCACAATAAGTATGTAAAGAATCCATGCATAATCTCTCCATACTGCGGGGAGTAATTTTGCATAATTAAATTCATGCCCTTTTACAAACGGAATAGTTGTAACAGGAGTTTTAGTTTCAACAAACACATGTTTTTTACCATTAGGACTCTGCCATTGATGTTGATCTGCCGGAGGGTTTGTACCAACGTATTCTCTCCAGGTTTTCACATTGCTGTTAAACCAAAGCGTAGCACCAACCGTTATGCCTAATGCAACCTGCCCGAATATTTTGAACCATCCTGCCAATCCATCCTTGTCGCCTTTCTTATAAGCAACACCTTGCTGTTGAGCAATTTTTTTTGCACGCAGCTTTAAATAATCATCAATAAAACCGATGGCACCTAGCCAAAGTGTACTAAAGATCATCAGCCTAACATAAACTTTAGTAAGATTTGCCAGCAACAATGTTGGAATCAAAATGGCAAGGATGATGATAATACCACCCATTGTTGGCGTTCCTTTCTTTTGCTGTTCGCCTGCCAACCCCAAATCACGAACCGATTCACCAATTTGCTTTTTCTGTAAATAGCGAATCAACTTCTTTCCATAAACAGTTGTGATGATCAAAGAAAGAATAACAGCCAGCAACACCCTGAATGTAATGAAGCGAAACAACTCTCTTCCCGGGAAGTTGATGCCTTCAGATTTAAACCATTCAAATAAGTGATACAGCATGTTATTTACGAATTACGATTTTTGTTCTACGATTTTACTTGTCCAACATCTTAAACATTTCTTTCAATACCTCCTTATCATCAAAGTGGTGTTTCACTCCTTTGATCTCCTGGTATTTTTCATGTCCCTTGCCTGCGATCAAAACAATGTCTTCGGGACCAGCCATGTTCACAGCAGTTTTGATAGCCTGCTTTCTATCAACTATTGAAACAAATTTTCTTTTAGCCGCACTATTCAATCCTGTTTCCATTTCATTCAAAATTTCCTGTGGATCTTCATTGCGTGGATTGTCGCTGGTGAAGATGACTTTATCGCTATGCTCGCAAGCAACTTCTCCCATGATTGGGCGCTTAGTTTTATCTCTATCGCCACCGCAACCAACAACAGTTATCACCTGTTCGTGACCTTGCTTTAATTTTTTGATAGTGCTCAACACATTCACTAATGCATCCGGAGTGTGAGCATAATCCACAATACCAATCACCCTGTCTTTAGGCGAGATGAGATAATCAAACCTTCCTTCTGCACCTGTTGTGTTGCTTAAGCATTGAAGAACTTCTGCTTTGTCCTCACCCAAGCAAATTGCTGCACCGTAAACAGCCAACAAATTGTACGCATTGAATTCGCCAATCAAACGGAAGTGAACTTCCTGATCGTTGATGGACATGATCAAACCAGTAAGTATGTTCTCAAGAATTTTACCTTTGAAATCAGCAACCGTTCTTAAACTATAAGAATATTTTTTCGCATTTGTATTCTGCAGCATTACATTGCCACGCTTGTCATCAATATTTGTAATTGCAAATGCTGATGAGGACAGATCGTCGAAAAATCTCTTCTTCGCTTTGATGTATTCATCAAATGTTTTGTGATAATCCAAATGGTCGTGAGTAATGTTGCTGAATAAGGCTCCGGCAAATTCTAATCCTGCAATTCTTCTCTGATGAATAGCATGTGAACTCACTTCCATGAATGCATATTCACAACCTTCGTCAACCATTTGCTTCAGCAATGCGTTCAAGCTGATCGTATCCGGAGTAGTATGTGTTGATGGAATTATTTTTCCGGCAATCTGGTTTTCTACAGTGCTGAGCAATCCACATTTATAGCCAAGACAAGCAAACAGTTTGTAGAGAAGTGTAGCAATGGTTGTCTTACCATTTGTGCCGGTAACACCAATCAATTTCAATTTTGTTGTTGGCTGATCGTAAAAGTTATGGGCAATCAATCCTGAAGCTTCAGCACTATTACTGGCTTGCACATAAGTCACTCCTGCTTTTTGGGATGAAGGCATTTCTTCGCAAACGACAGCAACTGCGCCTTGCTCAACTGCCTTTGAAATAAACTGGTGTCCATCAACTGCAACGCCTTTCACTGCAATAAACAAGCTGCCTTTCTGCGCTTTGCGTGAGTCAATCTGAACATCGTTAATATCAATGTTCGTATTGCCTGCGAGTGCAGTAGTTGATACCTTATATAATATGTCGCTTAGCTTTTTCAATTCAATAAAAGCGTTACAGTTTGATTTTTATTAACCGACGTCCCTGGTAAAATGTCCTGTGCGACCACTTTGCCTCTTCCTTTCGTCACAACTTTCACATTCATATTCTCCAACAAATACAAAGCATCCTTCAAGGTCATGTTCTTTACATCAGGCATTGCATTTTTTGAAACCGTTTCTGCTTTCACAACAGGTTTGTAATTGTTGTTGTAAATCCAGCTCCAGCTATTTTTATAGGAAGAGTCAACATGCTTTACATTCAATGTATTGAACACATTCTTTACATCTGTAGTATACCCCGCATATTGATAAAGTGAGCTATCTGGTATTAGTTGTAATGGCGCAGTTTTCTTTCCCTGCACGTATTGAGCGTAGAGTTTTGTAGCGATCTCTTTAAATACAGGTGCAGCCAACTGAGCTCCAAAGTGTATAGCTGCATGAGGCCTTGTCTTGATCACAACAATGCAACTATATTCAGGAGCATTGGCAGGAAAATATCCAACAAATGTTGCCTGGTAAATTCCGTCTCCGTAACCATGCACGCCATCAGCTACGTGGGCAGTTCCCGTTTTACCAGCAACCGGGAAGGGGAAATCTTTAAATACTTCTTTACCTGTCCCTTCTGTGACAACCGATTCCATGCAAAGTTTTGCATTCTTTACAATTTGAGGTTTCACTAATTGTTCATCAACAACCGTCGGAGAAAATTCTTTTACGGTGATGCCATTACTTTTAATGCTGTTCACCAAATAAGGCTTCACCAATTTTCCGTCGTTGGCAATGGCATTATATAATGTAAGGGTTTGCAGCGGCGTTACCTGGATGGCATAACCAAAGCTTGCAGTGACCATCGCATGTAAACCTTCTTTGTTTCTTTTCAGTTTGGGAAGAACAGGATTTCCTTCACCAACCAAATCAATTCCTGTTTTTTTATCGAGATGGAATTTGTGGAGATAATTTTTATAGAGATCAGGTTCATTAGCAAACGCTTTGTAAGCGACCATACTCATACCCACATTGGAACTGCGGGCAAAACATTCACGAAGTGTAAGCAGAGGTTTGTCAGACCTTTCGTCATCTGTTACATTGCGAACGCCAACGTATGCATTACCTGTTGAACCAATATTTACCAAACTATTTATTGTACTTGAACCATGATCTAAAACCGACAAGAGTGTTACCAATTTAATTGTGGATCCAGGCTCTGTTGCCTGCAAGGCATAGTTTAAACCTTCAACATAAGTGGTGTCATTATGTTTTCCAATGCTTCTTCCAAGATTTGCCAGTGCTTTGATCTTTCCTGTTTTCGTTTCCATCACAATAGCAGTTCCATACTGTGCCTGGCTTTGAACCAACATCTTATTCAGTGCTGATTCAACAATATCCTGCATTTGAATATCAAGCGTCGTAATGATATCCTTTCCATTTTCAGGATCGATTTCGTAACCATCCACCGGAACTGCAGCACCACCGGAGAGGAAACGCACCAAGCGCTTACCGGTTGTACCTTTCAGCATAGCATCGTAAGTTCTTTCCAGGCCAACATTTTGTGCATTGTCCCTGGCCAAACCAATCGTTCTCTTTGCCAACATGCCAAATGGATTGAGGCGTTTGCTTTGCACTTCTGCAATCACACCGCTTTTGTTTCTGCCTAATCTTACAAGAGGAAAAGTTCTGAACTGTTTGTATTCTTCAAACGACAAGCCTTTATGAAGAAGATAATAGCGGTCTTCATCGGAATAGGCTTTCTTCAATTCTTTTTTGTATTCAGCAGTTGTTTTGTCGTTGAAGAATTTTGCTAAGGCTATTGAGAAGGAATCGATATTTTCTTTAAAACGCTTTCCGTTTTTTTCGCGGAGACCATCAGCGCCGAAGTCGATGTAAATATCAAAATAAGGAACAGAAGTGCTGAGCATTTCACCGTCTTCGGAGTAAATCGTTCCCCTTTCTGCATCCAACTCAACAAATCTTTGATGCATGCTGTCGGACATGCTTCTCCAATAATTACCCTGCACCCGCTGAATGTAAACAGCACGACCCAACACGATAAAGCTCAATAGCACAACGCCAAGAAAGCTTAGATACACTCTCCACAATATGTCGCGTTTTACGTCCACTCCGACAATCGGTTATTGGTTTATTATTTTGTTTCGTTACTGTCAATTAAAACAACCGGCGGTGTTGTTAATTCTTTCAACCCCAGCGGCTCTACTGCCTGAATCAATTCACTTTGTTTGCTACGTTTCAATACATCGCCTTGCACATCTTTATATTCGAACTGTAATTCTTTTAACTCGTTACTTGTTTTGGTTATGTTGCGAATGGTTTTATCAGCCATATGACCATTGTAGATGTAGATGACTGCGAGAAATGCCAGGAACAAAAAGAAAGGGATTTGCTTAACGATCGCTTTGTAATTGAGCAATCGCTTCAGGTGATACGCCTTAGTTTTTTCTTTTTTGTTATTGGATTCCATACCAGTTTTCTACTCTATAATTTTTCAGCGACCCGGAGTTTTGCACTGCGGGACCTTGAATTTTTTTTGATTTCTTCGTTGGTTGCAACAATTGGTTTTTTATTCGCCGGTTTCAGAACTTTTATTCGTTCTGTTGTTACAAACGGATTTTCATCGGGGGCTTCGAATGTATTGTCTTTAAAAAAAGTCTTCACGATTCTATCTTCAATTGAATGAAATGTAACGACCGCTATTCGTCCACCTTTTTTTAAAACAAATGGAGTTTGCTCCAACATTTCTTTCAATGCACCCATTTCATCATTCACCTCGATTCGCAAAGCCTGGAAAACCTGCGCTAAATATTTGTTGGGATTTCCTTTTACAATCGGATTTAAGACCTGCTTCAGATTTTCGATCGTCTTTATCTGGGATGTTCTTCTTGCTTCAACAATTGTCTTTGCCAGCGTCTTTGAATTTGTTACTTCTCCGTACTGCTCAAACAATTTGTGTAGTTGCTGTTCAGAATATTCATTCAAAATATCCGCAGCCGTTTTTGTTTGACGTTGATCCATCCGCATGTCAAGCGAAGCCTCGAAACGGATGGAGAAACCTCTTTCCGCTTCATCAAACTGGTGACTGCTTACGCCGAGATCAGCAAGAATTCCATCGACTTCATCAATTCCATTTAAGCGAAGAAAGCGTTGCAGGTAGCGGAAATTGTTTGGAATAAAAATCACACGATCATCATCAGGAGCGTTTTGCTTTGCATCTTCATCTTGGTCAAAGGCAATCAGTCTTCCTTCTTCTTTTAAGCGTTGAAGAATAGATCTGCTATGGCCACCCCCACCAAAAGTGCAATCCACATAAATACCATTAGGTTTGATGTTGAGACTTTCAATAACCTCGTTCAACAACACAGGAATGTGATAAGATTGGAGTTCTTCATGCGTTTTTTCAGAAGAATTTTTTTTGCCTTTGTGAGTTTTTTTCATTCCAATCTATTTCTGATCATCGCCTTTTGCCATCACCTGCTGAGCAATCGTGCTAAAATCTTCGGGTGAATATGATTCAAAGAACTTTTTATAGTTTTCCGTGGACCAGATTTCAATCTTATCTACTGCCGAGACCAGTACAATATCTTTCTCAAGCCCGGCATATTCTTTCAAATTCGGGGGCAGCAAAAGGCGACCTGCCGAATCCAATTCCACTTCCGTGGCACCGTTCAGAAAATACCTTCGGAACTCCCTGACCTTCGGGTCAAAATCATTCAAAGTGCTGATTTTAGCGAAGAGCGGCTCCCAGCTCTGGCGGGGATACAGGGTTAGGCATTTCTCAAACCCCCTGTTGATAACAAATCGTGTATTTTCGCCTTCCGGTAGCTGCTTTTTCAAGCCGGCCGGGAGGAGAAAGCGACCTTTTGCGTCCAGGGTTGATTCAAATTCGCCTAAGAAGCCTGTCATTTTCAATGGATTGGGGAATAATGGCTTAGATTGACACAAAATAACACTTTTTCCCACTTTTGTACAGCCTTTTTCGACTGTTTAATTTTTCCACACGGCAGAACCTATGGAAATGCCCGACAGACGTGGGTTTCACCGGTAAAAATTATTTTTAAGGCATAACCGGTGTGAATCTAATGTGGAAAACAGTGGAAAGACTGTGGATGAACCGATTTTTCAACCTAAAATGCCGCAGTTAGCCGCATGAAAAATGAAGCTTATAATATCCTCATCAAGGATTACGATTACAATTTGTCGCACGAAAGAATTGCCGAGTTCCCATTACAAGAAAGAGACAAATCAAAGCTTTTGGTTTATGAAAATGGCGAGATAGCAGATGACTATTTTTTCAATTTGCCTGAAAATCTTCCTCATGACAGCACATTGGTTTTAAATAATACCAGAGTTATTGAAGCAAGAGTTCTGTTCAAGAAAACGACTGGCGGTGTTATTGAAATATTTTGTTTAGAACCGTTCAAACAAACTATTGAGCAATCACTCTCATCAATCGGGAGAACTCAATGGCAGTGCTTGATTGGGGGCGCTTCGAAGTGGAAGCATGGACAAGTCTTGCAGAAAGAAATCGTCATCAATAACGAAACTGTTTCGTTAAAAGTCAACTATATTGATAAAGAAGCCGACAGTTTCATAATCGAATTTTCCTGGCAAACACAGCATTCGTTTGCAGAAGTACTACACGCCGCTGGTGCTATTCCTCTTCCACCTTATATTAAACGAAATGCAACTGAAGAAGATAAGGAAAGATATCAAACAGTATTCGCAAAGGAGGAGGGTTCAGTCGCTGCTCCAACGGCAGCTTTACATTTCACAAAAAGTGTTTTTGAAAATTTGAAAAAGAAAAATGTTGATGCTCAGTACATCACTCTTCATGTGGGAGCAGGAACGTTTAAGCCTGTAAAAACTGAAACTGTTGCAGAGCACGAAATGCACAGGGAACCTTTTACTGTTTCCATTGATGTGCTAAAAAAATTTCTTTCTTCAAAAAAAATTATTGTCGTCGGTACTACCTCACTGAGAACATTGGAAAGTATTTATTGGCTTGGAGTAAAATTGATAAATGGATTAATACAAGACGAATGGACTTTGCAACAATGGGAAGCGTATGATCTGAGAAAAAATTATTCTTCTGCTTCAGTTGAAGAAAGCCTAGTTGCATTAATTAATTGGTTGGAGCAAAACCACCAAACCGAACTGCATTGCCAAACGAGTTTGATTATCGTTCCAGGTTATGAATTCAAAATTCCTGAAGGCCTAATAACAAATTTTCACCAGCCCCAATCCACTTTGCTTTTATTAGTGAGTGCATTTATCGGAGAAGACTGGAAGAAGATTTACCAACATGCATTGGATAATGATTATCGCTTCCTAAGTTATGGTGACAGCAGTTTATTATGGAGGAAGAATTAATCCTTCTTCAAATCAAACTCAATAGTGAAACAACTCCCTTTTCCAAGTGTGCTTTCGGCTTTAATTGTTCCATTATGTGCTTCCACAACATTCTTTACATAACTCAATCCCAGCCCAAATCCTTTTACGTTGTGAATGTTTCCTGTGTGTGCCCGGTAAAATTTTTCAAAAATTCTTTTTACAGTTTCTCGGCTCATTCCAATTCCGTTATCCTCTATCCTTATTGTAAATTTTTTATTGTTGGACGAAGTGACGACCTTAATAATCGGTGGAACATTTTCTTTTGAATATTTCACCGCATTATCCATCAGGTTATTGACAAGATTGGAAATGTGTACCTCATCACCCTCAATTAAATCATCTGTAGCATTTAATTCAGTTTCCAGCATACCTTGCTTTTCCTGCAGACGCAAAATAAAATTATCAGCTACATCACCAATGATTTCATGAACATGCAAAGGCTTTAAATTTAATTGCACTTCCTGCCTGTCCATCAATGCCGATTTCAAAATCGTTTCAACCTGCCGATTCATCCTTTGATTTTCTTCCTTAATAATACTGCTGAAATAGACAAGCTTTTCCGTATCCCTTTGCACTTTTTCATTCTTAATGGCATCAACAGCAAGTGATATTGTTGCAATGGGTGTTTTAAACTCGTGCGTCATGTTGTTGATGAAATCGTTCTTTATTTCACTCAACTTTTTCTGACGAATCATTGTATTTATTGTTAGGTAGAATGCCGCAAAAATGATCAAGGTAAACACAATAGCGGCCGCTATGATCATCCTGTATCTTGCATCTTTAAAAACAAGGCTCTTTATCTGCGGAACAATAATAATGAGCATTTCATCTGATGCAAGATTCTCCGCAGCCGATCCGCTTGGTGAAACCAATAGCGAATTAAAGGTTCGATGATTTGTAGTATCTCTATACCAATCCAAAAAGTTCTGCGATTGCCGTTCCATGTAAGCCATCTCGCCGGAATTTAAAACAATCAGAGCAAACTCATATGGCACATCCTTTATATCATTTGTAAAAAAGGCCAGCCTGATTTTTTCGTTTATCTCTTGTGTGGTTAGCCTGTTTCCAACTAAGTAAGGCTTGAAAAAATCATTTGTAATATCATCATTAAATATGGGGCTTTTATTAGGAGGATGTGTGCCTTTGTACTGAGAAAGTTCTGTACCCATAATCTCAGTTACCTTTTGTAGCTTTTCTTTTAACTGGTCCTGCTTCAACAATAACATGCTATTGAGCCATGCAAACTGAATATAAATAATACCAATCAGTGATAAGCCAATCAAAACAATAATTATGGGGAATATGCGCTTCACTCTCGAAAGATGAATAAAATTAATGGTTTACAAAAATATTGGTACAAAAGTCAAATAGTAGTGGCATAAGTTTGTTATGTATTATTTTTAACAGAGATTGTTAGATTATGGTACAACCCGCAGCCGGTGTTTTGTTAATCGCTGACCCATTTTTGAAGGACCCTAACTTCATGCGGACAGTTGTTTTTTTAACTGAGCATCGTGAAGACGGGACGATTGGTTTTGTGCTGAATCGTCAGTATGAGAATACACTGGATGAATTGATACCTGAAATCGAGGGATACAAACTGCCTGTTTACTATGGTGGACCAGTACAAATGAATACAATTCATTTCCTTCATCGCTATCCGGAAGAAGTGCAGGGAGGAATTGAGATAATGAAAGGGGTTTATTGGGGTGGCGATTTTGATTCTGTGATAGGATTGATCAACAGCGGGAAAGCTGATCCCGAAAAAATCCGTTTTTATATTGGGTATTCCGGATGGAGTCGGGGACAGTTGGAAACTGAAATGCAGGAAAAAACCTGGCTTACGGTAGAAGCTTCACGTAAGTTAATTTTTCATCCTAACGCAGAAGAAATCTGGAAAGATTCTTTGAAACATTTGGGAGGGGAGTATGAAATGATGATCAACTTCCCAATCGACCCACAATTGAATTAATACAATGATTTTACAATTACTTCCAAAATGAATGCTATGATCGAAAGAGGAGAACCATTCTCTATAAATGATGTTATTGATTATTCTTCCCAATCAGTAGTCAGCAAAACAATTTTAAAACTGCCGTCAGGTAATATTACGCTTTTCTCTTTTGATAGCGGTGAAGGATTATCTGAGCATAGTTCGCCGCACGAAGCTTTTGTTCATATCATCGATGGCAGTTCGGAAATAACTATTGAAGGCAAGCCGCATAATGTAAAGAAAGGTGAATCAATTATTTTGCCGGCTAATATTCCACATGCTTTAAAAGCTAACGAAGCTTTTAAAATGATACTGGTAATGATCAAAGGATAAAGACGTCTGAAAGAAAGCTTAATTGAACCGTTATATTGAAACTTCTTTGACCCGTCCAGTTCTTTTCAAAACTCCCCATCCTTGTAATTCGCCTTTGATAGCTTTTCTCATTGCCTTGTACAAGACATACCACATCAACCAGCGATAAATTATCCTTTGTGGTATAAGCCAAATTAATCTTGAAATCTTTTCCTGTTCCATTCTAAAAGCAATGAAAGCAATGGCTGCATCAAACAGCATAAACAAAATATAATAGGGCAGAATTTTAGAACCATTACCTGTGAAAACCCCGAGTAACATAAAAACATCAGCTAATGGTACGAAAGCAGGAATAATGTACTGAAACAATATCATATTCGGCATGGCTAACCAACCAAGCGATTTGTATTTTGTATTGAAAAGCGTGTCTTTATGCTTCCAGAAAGTTTGCAGAACTCCAAAACTCCACCGAAAACGTTGCTTTATAAATTGTTTTGTTTTTTCGGGTGCTTCTGTAAATGCCAATGCATTTGTTTCATTTGCTACAAGATAGCCTGCACGAACAATCCGGATAGTTAAATCGCAGTCCTCAGCAAGTGTATCAGTGGTAAATCCACCTGCTTCTTCAATTACATCTTTTCGGAATGCCCCTATTGCTCCCGGCACAACTGTAATTGCATTTGCATTTGAAAATGCACGACGGTCAAAATTTTGACCGGAGATATACTCGATCGCCTGCCACCTTGTAAGCGCATTCACTTCGTTACCTACTTTTACATTTCCGGCAACAGCGCCAATTTTATTTCGATGATCATTTAGAAAATGTTTCATTAATTGTGATACAGCATCATACCTCAATTTCGTATCAGCGTCAATGCCAATAACATATTCGGCATTTGATTTTGAGATACCAAAGTTTAAAGCTGAAGCTTTACCACCATTTGGCTTTGTAAATATTTTCATCTTCGGATGGTTTGCAAAGACATAAGCAACTTTTTCAAAAGTTTCATCTTTACTTCCATCATCAACAAAAATGATCTCGAAATTGGGATAATCTGTTTTTAGTAAATTTTCGAGTGAACTCACCGCATTCACTTCTTCATTATAGGCAGGAACAATGATTGATACTAAAGGATAAGATGGAAGAACAGGAAATACCAGGTCCTCTGTTCTTTCTCTTTTTCTTTCTCGGATTACTAATGCAAACATCAACAATATTCTGGCAATTGAAAGAAGAATAAATACCAGGAATAGTGAAATCAAAATATGCTCGATAGCACTTGTTGTTTTGAAAAGAAAAAGATTTGCTTCAATCAGGTAATACCCACTTCCTTTAGGAACGGGGGGCATCAGGGCTTCTTTTTTCTTTCCAAGTAAATCGGCTATGGTTGTAAATTGATAACCTTCCTTTCTGAAATAGTCAATGATCTTCGGCAATGCTTTCACTGTCTCTTCACGGCTTTCACCACCTGCATCATGTAATAAAATAATATTGCCACCTGTTTCCCTTTTATCCCGCTCAAATTCTTCTTTCTCTTTTACAACACGTTGAAAAATTGAATCTGCAGTTACGCCCGGCTCCCAATCTAAAGGATCGATGGATTCGCCTATGTCGAGATAATTTTTTGTTCTTGCAACAGCTACCGGCAAAAGCTCTTCAATTTTTTGGGGCGTAAAATCGGCGTTATATGGAGCACGGAATAAAATAGTCGAATGACCTGTGACACATTCAATCAATAGTCGCGTCATCTCCATTTCCCAGACTGCCCGTTTGCGACTTACTTCTGCGATGTTAGGATGCGTAAAAGTGTGATCCCCTATTTCGTAGCCATCGTCATAGATCTTTTTCAAAAGCGGCATGTTGTTTTCCGCATTGATACCCACAACGAAAAAAGCAGCAGGAACTTTTTTTTGCTGGAGAATCTTCAAAATCTTCGGCGTCCATTCCGGATCCGGGCCATCATCAAATGTGAGCACCAACTTGTTTCGATTACGAACCGTATCTTTTCCATTCCACCCAAACTTTTTTGCCATGTATGGAACAGGCAGGCTATCATAATTTTCTTCGGCAATCAGCATTTCCGTTGAATCAATTTCCGGAATAAAGCTTCCTCCCTTTTTTGCAGTAGCAACTACATCCAAAACTTCACCATGCCCGGAGTAAAAAACATTGTCCGGACTTTGGATATCGCCGAACGCTTTAAAATCCATTTTCTTTGTTGAGTCCACGGACATATTACGATTGTAGAATTGCCATATTCGATCATCCTCTGATCCCAATCGCCACAAGGCGACACCGGCCAGTTCTGATTCTTGCGCAAATCGCATGGCATTGAAAGTAGTTGCCGCATCAGTAAAAAAAACTTGGTGAGGAATACCTTCATCATCGGCGTAAGAAAAATGAAGATTATAAGTATCGTTATCAAAATCTATTCTCCCCTGAACTTCTTTTGCAGTAGATAATGCGGTTTGATAAGTTAGCACATTAACTTCATTTGGATCCGGATCACTCATTTGTGGCCAATCATAACCATAGGCAGCTAAACCCAAAATAATTTTTTCCGAAGGAATTTTTTTTACGGCATCATCGATTGCTGCTTCAATCCATTTTTGTTCGGCGATGGGGCCTGGTTTTGATCCCGCGGAAAATTCATCATAAGCCATGATGAAGAGGAAATCGTTGTATGCAGATAGTGATTTGTAATTGTAATCTTCATTAAAGGGAATAACATCCTGTGTTACCAAAAAATTTTTAGCATGAAGTTTTTCATACAACTCCTTTTGAAAGCTTACAAAAGCTTCATCTGATCTTTCTTTTAATTCTTCGAAATCGACATTGACACCTTGCAACCTATTTTTTTCAAGAATAGCAATCAAACTGCGAATAAGTCTTTCCCTTTTTTGAGAATTGGTAATAATATTATGAACCGCCTCACCATGAAATTTTTTATCTGCAGGAAAAAAGTTTGAAAGCATGGGAATGATATTCACTCCCGCATTTTTCATTACTGCATAGCCTTTTGCATCAATCGTTGTGATCAGCGTATCTGCTTTTGGATCAATAAAAATCCATTCAGGAATTACAAGATTGAGCTTATGAATATTTCTCTGGAGCGAAACAAAAGAGTTGTTGTTCCATGTTACATAAAAAGCCGAACGAATGCCGGAAGGCATTTGATTCTGTACAAGGTTTCTATAACCTGCAGGTGTTTTTATTTTGTAAGGTGCCTTGTTGGTTAGCTCCTTCTGATCGATGTATTGGCGAAACCCTTTGTATTTTTTTGCAATCAAACTACTCTTTGAAAGAAAGTTTTCCTTTTCAAGACCAATAGCTTGTTTGTAAGATAACTGGGGGATACCGGGTAATTGTTCGGTGAAGAACCAAGCTATTAAAACTAATAACCCAAGAGGAATCAGCAGCAATAAAATGCGGGTGCCCCATTTAAACCGCTGCCAACGGGTTGATGAATCGGTTTGAAAAATTTGTCTTCCTTCCACGTGTTTAGGTAATGCAAAGTTGAGCCAGTGTGTGTTAAAGTGATGTTTGCCCGGGTTAAATACATGTAAACGGCCTAAAATAAAAGGCTCTCAATGTCTTGAGAGCCTTTCAAAAAATAATTCTATAATCTTATTCAACCTCTTTAGCACCTTCGGCTAAGACCGTAACCTTATTATTCAGCACTTCAACAAAACCACCTGTAATATCATAATTGCTTGTGTGATTTTGTTTATCACGCAAAACTTTTACACGCCCGGCTTTTAATGCACTTACTAATGGAGCATGTTTATCTAACACTTCAAACAGGCCGCTAATGCCAGGCATTTGCACGCCATACACTTCGCCGCTGAATAATTTTTGTTCCGGAGTTAATATTTCTAAAGTCATAGTATTAACCTTGAGCTTGTGCTAACAACTTCTTACCTTTTTCAATTGCATCATCAATAGTACCAACAAGGTTGAAGGCAGCTTCAGGATATTCATCCACTTCTCCATCCATGATCATGTTGAAACCACGGATCGTTTCTTCAATTGGAACCAGCACACCTTTCAAACCGGTAAAAGCTTCCGCTACGTGGAACGGCTGCGACAAGAAACGTTGAACACGTCTTGCACGGCTTACGGTTAATTTATCTTCATCACTCAATTCATCCATACCAAGGATGGCAATGATATCCTGCAATTCTTTATAACGCTGCAAGATCAACTTCACACGGTTAGCACAATTGTAGTGCGCATCACCAACGATGTTCGGACTCAAAATTCTTGAAGTAGAATCCAAAGGATCCACCGCAGGATAAATACCTAAGTCGGCAATCTTACGAGACAATACGGTCGTCGCATCAAGGTGCGCAAATGTTGTTGCAGGAGCAGGGTCAGTCAAGTCATCCGCAGGCACGTAAACCGCTTGCACGGATGTGATTGAACCATTTTTGGTAGAAGTAATTCTTTCCTGCATGATACCCATCTCAGTTGCCAGTGTAGGCTGATAACCTACCGCAGAAGGCATACGACCCAACAGCGCTGAAACTTCAGAACCTGCCTGTGTGAAACGGAAGATGTTATCAACGAAGAAAAGAATATCACGTCCTTTACCTGTTCCGTCACCATCACGATAATATTCGGCAACTGTCAAACCTGAAAGCGCAACACGAGCACGAGCTCCTGGAGGTTCGTTCATTTGTCCGAACACGAAAGTAGCTTTTGACTCGGCCAATTCCTGCATATTCACTTTGCTCAAATCCCATCCACCTTCTTCCATGCTATGTTTGAAAGCATTACCATAGTTCATGATTCCGGCTTCAATCATTTCACGCATCAGGTCATTTCCTTCACGGGTTCTTTCACCTACACCAGCAAATACTGATACACCGGCATACGCTTTCGCAATGTTGTTGATCAATTCCTGGATCAATACTGTTTTACCTACACCTGCACCACCAAACAAACCGATTTTACCACCTTTTGAATAAGGTTCGATAAGATCGATTACTTTAATACCGGTAAATAAAACCTCAGTTGCGGTAGAAAGATTTTCAAAAGCGGGCGGCTTAGCGTGAATAGCCCGGCCATTTACTTTTGGAACAGGAGGCAAACCATCAATCGGGTCGCCGGTTACATTAAACAAACGGCCGCGAATTTGTTCAGAAGCAGGCATTTTAATAGGAGCACCAGTATCTATCACATCCATACCACGGAGCAAACCCTCGGTACCATCCATGGCGATCGTACGAACGCTGTCCTCACCTAAATGCGTCTGCACTTCAAGTATCAGCAAATCTCCATTTTGCCTTTTAATTTCCAATGCATTATAAATTTCAGGAAGGCCGCCTTCGAAATGAACGTCTACTACGGCGCCGATGATCTGTTTTACCTTACCAAGTTTTGCCATATTTAGCTTTTAAAAAGGGAGTTTTTAAACTGAAAAGGTCATAAAATTGACCCATTTTCAATTTCGGCTGCAAAGGTAAGGGTCGGGCATTTATCTGCCAATTTGAAATGAAAGATTGTGGACAGTTAAATAGAATTAACTTTTTGGTGGATGGCCTCCATTGGCAAAAAGGAAAAATTGTTTGGAACCAAGTAGAATTACTGCTATTTGACCTTACTTGCGTCGCACACTTGTACGTTCGGTAATTCTATTCGCCACAATTAGTCTTTCTTCACTTTTTTAAACCGGTTCACCTGACTATTGGTTTTATCAAATTCTTCCTGTGTGTCCTGTTTTGGAGTGGCGGATCTTTTGGAACTTGTTTTTCTTTTTACAGTGGTCGTGCTTTTAGGCTTCGATACAGAAACGGGTGAAGTAACCTTTATCCATTCACTGGATTTTTCCTGGATGATTTGATCGTTGGTTTGACTAAAGGCTTTCGAGCCAATCAAGCAAATGATAATTATTAATAAGCCTTTCATGTTTAAAATTTAAATTGAACGCCTGCTGATGCAACTGTTCCGTTCGTGGAAAAAATAAGACTGGGTTTAAATGAAGTGTTCTGAACCCATTCCTTTTTGTTTTTGTTTCCTCTAAGAAAAGTGTAAATCAAGTCGCCGACCAAAATACTTCCTGCAACTCCTAAAGAAATCAAAGAATTTCTGTGAGCACTTTCTGCACTATTAAAATATTTGTTTGCCTCCGCTTCATTTGTGCCCCGAACTCCAATGATGGTTCCGTTCGCATCTTTCTGGTATTCACGAAAGTTGGCTAAGTTTTCATATTTTTTGTAGTAGCTGTTCGATTTCTGCTGAAAATAAAAAGTGCCGCCAATCGAAGCAAGGTAGGCGCCTGTCAGGATAAAAGAGCTTGCCCTTCTATTTGCGCCTTTATAATCACCGCTAACAAAATAATGTCCGACTCCCGGTAGCAACAAATTAAGCGCAGCGTTTGATGGGCCGCCTTTTAAACGTGTTTGATTTTTTACCGGTTGCACAGAAGGTGAAACATTTGTCTTTGGAGGATTATTACTTTTTGGAGGTTGTGTTGACCAATACGATTGCCCTTTTACTGTTACGATGGTTCGACTAATGGCAACGGAACCAAGATTATCTTTCACCGTTAACTCAAACGCATAAGTTCCGGCCTTCAACTCTCCTTCTGCCGCAGTAAGCAAAGAATCTTTGTGAAGTATATTGAGCGTTGTTGGACCGCTCATTTGTTTCCATTCAATTGACACAAGTCTTCCATCTTCATCACGCGACTTCGTTCCATTCAATATGATTGGTTTGTCTACAGGCAGCTCAAGTTGGATGAAAGCACCTGCGTCCGCAACAGGAATTCTGTTCAAACGTTGCCTTGCTTGTGAAGCCTTTAATGAAAGAATAATTTTTGCCTGAAGATCATCTCCAGCCTGCACAAGACCATTTGACGCTTTCCAGTCAAAACTATAAGGTTGATCCTGGCTTTTAGGTATTGACAAAGGCAGGGAAAAAATTTCCTGCACATTTCCGTTTCGTCGTCTGAATATTTTCAACACGATTTTTTCTACATCAAAATCAGGTGTTGAGTTTAAGCTGTACTGAATCCTGTACAAACCATTTCCTGCCTTCTCAATGGTAACATTATCAATTACCTGCTGTGACTTTGCATTGACACATAACATCACAAAAAACAACACGAGTATATTACCTGATTTTAATTGCCGCATTGCCAGAAGTTTTTGCTAATAAAATATCAGTATCGGATGTTGAAAGACTAAGCACACTTATCGAGGCTAGTGAACTCAAATCAGAATTGAATGAATACTTCTTTATATTGCCGCTATTGGCTAATGACAGTTTGTACAATTCCCCTGACAGCACCACCCACAAATTGCCTTGGGCATCGAAATCAAATGTTGAAGGGCGGCCGTTGAGTAATCCATTTGTGTTGCCACTATTATAGTTAGCGATTGTACTGCCGGAACTATTCACTCTTAAAATTCCTGTTCCTGATGTCACAAAAATTTCCCCGGTGGAATTAATTTTTATGTCATCACTGCCGTTAGAAATGCCTGAAGTATTAACTGTATTAACCTGGCTACTGTTTTGGTTTACGTAATAAAGATTGTTTGAATTGAGTGAAGTCAGCCAGATTTTTCCGGTAGTTGGTGCATAAGCTAAAGAAGAAAAATTGACAGGAGAGCTAATGCTTGATTTATCCTTCCGCAATTTTCCATCCCCAATTGTCCAAAGAACATCATTATTATCAATAGCGATTGAATTGATAGTCGTGCTGTTCGCAAATCCTGTCGAAGAAAAATAGGAAGTCCACGATGTACCATTACTGTTCAATTTAGCCACTTCCTTTTTTCCGTAGATCCATAAATTATCATTCACATCCTTGTAGAGCTTTGTTTCGCTGTTAAACGCCAATCCCGATGGTAAATTAATCGGCGATGACCAATTGCCGGCAGTATCCGTTTTATAGACTTTTCCATTTGTACCCAGAAAATAGATCAATGATGGAGAGAAAGCCAGCACCTGCTGAAACCCTGTTGACGGCGTGTTTTTTAATTCGTTATAAAAAGGAACATTCAACGGAATACTGAATTCGTAAGTAGCGCCGCAATTGTTTAACGCACTTAAAGTAATTGTATAGCTTCCGGGATTTACATAAGTATGTGTAGCATTTTGAGTATTTACAGTAACGCCGTCTCCAAAATTCCATTTGTATGAAGTTGCATTGCTTACTTCTGCTCTTGTGAAATTAAAATCCAGGTCATCGGAAGTAAATGACCAGTCGCTATTTCCTCCCAGTGATGATGCAGCAGCAATACTAACATTATTTGATGCCGTTGCAGAATCGCAACCGGAAGCATTAAATACAGTAAGCTTTATGGTGTAATTACCTCCGTTTGGATAGGTGTAACTAATAGTTGGCGAGCTGGATGGGGATGCCGGAAGTATTGTTCCGTTTCCAAAATTCCACTGGTATTTTAAGCCGTTTAATGATGCTGATGCATTAATGTTAACAACACCGCAGGCATTTATCGTAACAGTTTGTGAGGCCACAGGTTTTCTACAGACAGCAATAGTATCTGTATAGTTATTTTCTCCGCAGGAATTCGTTGCTTTTAATGAAACGACAAAAGGATGATCGCTTTTATAAACATGATTGAAGGTTGCTTCATTGTTTGCCCCAATAGTTCCATCGCCAAAATTCCATAGATAGCTTGTTGAACCTTGTGTTTTTGTTTGATTGGTAAACTCAACAGTAGAATCATTTATGTAGCGGAAAGAAAACTTAGTATCAGGCAAACAACTGGAAACAGTGACATCCTGTGTCCAGAATCCCTCTCCGCATTCGTTAGCTACTGTGAGTTTCACGTTATAATGCCCATTATTATTAGCAGTAGGTGCAGGATATTTATGCGCAGGTGGATTGGGGCCATTGAAAGTTGTACCATCACCAAAATCCCATTTATAGGACGAAATAGTTCCGTTGAAGGTAGTTACAGGAGTAAAATTAACCTCAAGTGTGGAAGGATTTACATGCTGAGCTACAAAGTCGACATAAGGGATAAAACACTTTTTTTCCGGCGCCTCCACAAGTTTTTTACAACCGGTCAAAATCAAAAAGAAAAGAAAAAACAACAGCAAATTCCTCATACACGGTGGCGTTCAAAGTTTAGCATAGATAAAATCTGTAAAATTGCTTTTGGTTCGTCAGGAATTTGGATGATGTAGGATCCTGATATTTATAGAAAAAATCATACCAGAGCCGGCTGCTGCTTTTGAGGTAGAAAGAAAAAATTAAACAACCCTTTTCCAATGAAACTTCCATCAGCAGAGGAATATTTAAAGATTGTTGATCAGAAAAATCCGGGCACCCTCGCCACGCTTTTTAATCACAAATTCATTTTAGAGGCAGATGGCAAAACTTACTTCGCTAATAGAAGCCGAAACCATATTGTCTTTAAAACAGAGCATCTTTCGAGATTTTATGCAGTTCGCTTCTTTTTACACGACGATGATGAACTTTTTAGAAGATACCACCAGGTAGAGACCTATTTAAATCAAAAAAACCTTTCATGGAAAGTCCCATTCAGATTTATGGATGAAGAGTACTATCCTGTTATACTGATGGATTGGATAGACGGGCTTTCTGTCACAGAATATATGGATTTGATCATCAACGACGCTTCACTCATTAGCCAGGTGCAGCAACAACTAGTTTCTCTTTCGCGGGAATCGGAAAGTAATGGAATTGGTCACGGCAATTTGAATATGAAACATATTCGCTTCGTAAAGCAGTCCGGCAATTATGTTTTGAAATTGATCGATTATGATTCGATGTTCATTCCATCTTTTAGAGAAAAAGACAGTTTTAGTGTGGGAACTTCGGGCTTTCAACATTCCGTGCGATTAGCGTCTGATTTTTCAGAAACAATTGACAGGTTTTCTATCTGGGTTTTTATTACAGCTTTGGAAGCATTTAAAACTGATCCTTCATTATGGAAAAACTCCAGGGAAAACGGGTTCAATAAAGATGAACAGATTTTGTTTACATACAGAGATATTGCATTCTCTCAGCAATCAGCAATGTTTCAAATGCTACGTAGATACAACAGCGCTGCACTTAGTTTTTACTGCGATAAACTGAGTGCTTTCTGCAATTCGGCTTCATTGAACGAGGTAGAAGCTCCAAGGCTATATGGTGAAAAAGATTTGCCTTCTACCAAATCCTATCAACTGCAAACCAACAAAACTGCGGTAACAATAAATAAAGAAGTTGCTCAGCCTCCTGTTACAACTTCTGAAAATAAAGTTCTTCAAGAGCCGGCTGTTCCTATTGAAAAAGTAAACGTTCCTGTTAAAAAGAAATTAGTAGAAGAAAATAAAAACCGAATAAATGAGAAGCTACAGCCGGAACAAAAAATTGAAAGAGAAGAGAAGGCGCAACCAACTCTTGTAAAAACAAAAAAGAAAAAACCAATTGCTGCTTTTATTGTAATAGCAGTTTTAGTTCTTTCTGCTCTTGCATACATTGCCTGGAATAACCAATCGAAGAAAAAAGATACTTCTGTTGCAGCCAATCCCAAAACTGATTTGCAAACGCAAGTTCCCGTTCAAAAATCAGAAATGCAAAAAACAAAAGAGACTGTTTTCACTACAGCAAACGTTACCCAGTTTCTTTTCCAGTTGTATCAATCCTACAACAAAAGAGATCTCTCATCCATTCTTTCAAACTATGCTGATAATGTGAGCCAATATTATGATGCAGGCTCCATATCAAAAAACAAATTGGGTGATGTCATTAAAAACCTTTTCATCAAGCCTGCTTATTACGAATGTCATCCTAATTTGACGACACTGAAATTTGATGCATTGGGTGATAGTTGCAAGCTGCGTATTTCAATTAACGAAACGATTAAAGCAGATAAAAGATCTAAAACAGAAAACTATTCTTCAAAGATTGAATACACTGTTGACACTTCTTTTAAAATAATGGCTGAAAAGAATATCGAATGACCGAACGGTGACTATAAGAATTACAGAACGATGAACGTAATGCGACGCAACAGAAGTATCATAGTAGCAATGCAGTTTTGGTTCAAAAAAACCCAATTTATTGCTCATACCAACCATAGATTATTTAACTGAATCTCCCAATTTCAGGCACAGTTTTTACAATACACAATTGTGTATAACTCTGATTTTAAAATTGCAAACAGTTTTAATTATCTTGTAGGAAAGTTATACAACAAGGGATTTAATCCGGATCTCGCAAGGCCGCTGGTGGCGGATTGAGTGAGAAACGCCGGACTTTGTAAAACGAAAATAGAAACAGAATTGAGAGACACAATTATTAACCTTGAAACCGTTAACCCTATAGAGTTCTTTGGAGTAAATAACGGTAAACTTGATATCTTAAAGAAGAAATTCCCTTTACTAAAGATTCTTTCCCGCGGAACACAATTGAAGCTTAGCGGTGCGCCGGAACAGGTGGAAGGCGCAAAAGAAAAGATTGACCTGATTGTTCAGTACCTCGAGCGCAACGGTCACATGAGCGAAAATTATTTTGAACAGATTTTGGGCGGCGATGACGCTGAAACCATCGACAATTTTGTCGAGCGGAATCCCAATGATGTATTGGTATTCGGGCCAAATGGCAAAACTGTCAGGGCGAGAACTGCCAACCAGAAAAGGCTTGTCAGTTCTTCTGAAAAAAATGATGTCGTTTTTGCGATCGGTCCCGCAGGTACAGGTAAAACTTATACTGCTGTAGCTATGGCTGTTCGTGCTCTGAAGAACAAAGCTGTAAAGAAAATTATTCTTACACGGCCCGCAGTGGAAGCAGGTGAAAGCCTTGGCTTTTTGCCTGGAGATTTGAAGGAAAAGATTGACCCATACCTCCGTCCATTATATGATGCACTGGATGATATGATTCCGGCGGACAAGCTTGGATATTACATGAGCACAAGAACAATTGAAATTGCGCCACTGGCTTACATGCGTGGTCGTACGTTGGATAATTGCTTTATCATTTTGGATGAAGCACAAAATGCTACGGACCTTCAATTGAAAATGTTCCTCACACGTATAGGTGCTAATGCAAAAGCAATTATCACTGGCGATTTAACCCAAGTTGATTTGCCACGTCATCAAAAAAGTGGATTGGCAAAGGCCAGCAGGATTTTGAAGAATATTGATGGCATTGGATATATTGAACTGGATGAAGAAGATGTGGTTCGTCACAAGCTTGTGAAGGCAATTTTGAAAGCTTATGATAAAGAAGGTCAGCGTGAACAGGAAATTGAAGAAGCAGAAAAGAAAGAGCGTAAAGAGCGACGTTACTACGACAGGGAGAGAGGTGATTAAGAATAGCAAACAATATTGAATGATGAATACGGAAAGTGTCTCAATATGGAGGCACTTTTTTATATGTCACCATTGCAACCAACTGTTTCATTGCTTAACCTTAGTTTTGCAGCAATGAAAAAATTTCTGATCGTATTCTTTTCTTTATTATTTTTTTGGGCGTGCAACAACAGTGACCGGCAACAACCGGAGCCAAACCAGGCCGAAAATGATCTAGATGCGGCGAGAACTTTCATTCGTGATGCACTCGATGGAAAATTTGAACATGCAAAGCAACTCATGTTAAAAGACTCCACAAACGATGAAACGATGGACGTAATTGAACGGAATTATGAGCGAATGCCTCAGGCAGACAGGGTGGGTTACAGAAACGCTAGCATTCAAATACATAATACAAAAACTATTGCCGATACAACTTTTGTTATTTACTCCAATTCTTATAAAAATCAAAATCAGAATTTGAAGCTGGTAAAAGTAAATGGCCAGTGGTTGGTTGATTTTAAATACACTTTTCAAGGGAAACGTTAATGGGCACAAACATTTTAATAGTTGGATTAGGCGGAGGTGTCGGAAGCATTCTTCGTTATTTGTGCCAGAAATGGATCAACGAATCTTACCACAATAATTTTCCGCTTGCTACTTTTTTAGTAAATGTTTTTGGTTGCTTATTAATTGGAATTTTTTATGCACTCGGAGAGAAAGGAAATATTTTATCGCCACAAACAAGGCTGTTGTTAATAACAGGTCTTTGTGGAGGCTTCACTACTTTTTCAACCTTTGCATTTGAGAACATGAACCTGTTAAGAACCGGCGACAATTTTTATTTCTTTCTTTATGCTATCGGAAGTGTTGTATTAGGTATTGCAGCGGTATACATTGGTAGTTTCATCATTAAACTTTTGTAAATGGAACTGCAGGGAAAATCAAAATTACTCCGAATTTTTGCGGGCGAAGATGACCGTATTGGTCATGACCTGCTTTGTGAAAAAATTCTTTTTGTCGCACGGGAAAAGGGATTGGCAGGAGCAACGGTAACTAAAGGTATTATGTCCTTTGGTGCAAGCAGCAGGGTGCATCGTGCAAAACTGATTGAACTTTCAGAAGATCTACCTGTGGTGATTGAAATAGTGGATTCGGCCGAAAAAATTGAAGCATTCCTTCCTGTTGTGAACGATCTTTTTGAGCAATGCGGTAAAGGAGGTTTGATTACCGTTGAAAATGTTGATGTGGTTTATTACAAATCGAAAAAATAATTATGCAAAGAGTATTACACCCATGGCATGGTGCCAGTTATGGAGACGACGTTCCGCAAATAGTTAATGCAGTTATTGAAATACCGGAAGGTTCACGCACAAAATATGAAGTTGATAAGAAGACAGGATTATTGAAGATGGATCGTGTTGTGTATTCATCATTCCACTATCCGATGAATTATGGATTCATTCCCCAAACTTTGGGATTAGACGGTGATCCACTGGATATCCTGGTTCTTTGCTCCCAATCTATTCAGCCCCTTTGCCTGGCAAGAGCAACGGTAATTGGTAACATGCAGATGATTGATTCGGGGGAAGAAGATGATAAAATCATTGCAGTAGCAACAGATGATCCGACTGTGAATCACATTACTTCAATTGATGAACTGCCACCACATACGATTAACGTTTTGAAAAATTATTTCGAACAATACAAAGTATTGGAAAATAAAGAAGTGGTGATTGAAGATTTCCAGGATAAATATGTAGCCTATCGAATCATCGCTGAATCTATTGAGCTTTATAAAAAGAAATTCGCCCAACAAAATGCGGGTTAAAAACAAACCTTATAAAATGACGGTTCAAATTGTGCTGTTACTGGTCCTTATTGGATTGGCTGCAGGTATATTAAGTGGATTAGTTGGTGTTGGAGGAGGTATTATCATTGTTCCTGCCCTGGTATTTTTTCTCGGGTTTACACAACAACAGGCGCAGGGAACTTCGTTGGGTTTGTTATTACTACCAGTGGGTATTCTTGCAGTAATGAATTATTATGACAAAGGGCAAATTGATGTAAGGGTTGTGGCTATCATGGCTATAACTTTTGTTATCGGAGGATGGCTTGGAAGTAAATGGGCCTTGTCACTGCCCGAAAAAACCGTCAGGAAAATTTTTGCCATCATTCTTTTCTATGCTGCGATTAAAATGATGGGGTGGGATTCAGCGATTTACAGAAGCATTAAAAATATCTTCTCATAGAATGCAGACGATGCGTTCTCCTTCCTGTTTCGCTATTGATAATTCCATCTTCGTCAATCGTATCAATTCTTACTTTTCCTGATGCATGGACAATTTGATGGTTCTCGAGGACGATTCCCACATGAGTTATTCTCCCATTTTCATTTTGGAAAAATGCAAGGTCACCCAATTTGGTTTCCTCAAGTGCTGCTACAACACTACCCTGCCCTGCCTGCAAATAGGCATCACGTAAAAGTTTTATTCCGAACATTTTAAAAACCTGTTGAGCAAATCCGCTGCAGTCAATCCCGAAAACCGATTTTCCTCCCCATAGATAAGGCGTGTCAATAAACTTTTTGTAAACCTCTTTCAAAGACGATTTAGTTATTGCACGTTCGGAACTGTTCCAAAAACTATCATCATCCATGAAATAATTTATTTCCATGCCTCCGAAATGAACCATTCCGTGATCGGTGGAATATACCGGGCTACACATCGGTATATTTATGTTTTTACCATTAATTGAAATTTCTTCAACCCACGAGCTAACATACTTGTTTGTTTCAAGCACTTCATTGACAGTTGTTAACTGGTTTGACTGAATCCAGCCTTCATAACCATCATACATGCACTTCACCTTTGAAAAATATTCTTCTTCTTCAAGAATATTTACATACTCTCCGAACAATAACTGGCTTACCATTTCACTGCGATGGGCTGCTTCTTTTCGCATGGGAACAACAGAAAGAAGATTAATTGCGGTATTCATCAGTAATTAATTGAAATTGATTATGCAAATTTGCGTCGTTTGAATCATATATGTGAATGGTTAATTGTGGGTGCTGAATAATAAATTCATTAATCACAATCAGTTTTAGAATGGAAGACTAAAGGTGCCCTATTCACAATTGACGATTCACTATTGACGCCATGAAGGCCAACCGCTATGATCATATGACCGATGCAGAATTGCTTGAACTGTATTACCATGACAGGAACCAGCAATGGATTGGCATTTTGTTGGAACGGTATACCCTTTTGTTATTGGGTGTTTGTATGAAGTATTTGAAAGATGAAAATGAAGCGAGAGATTGTGTGCAGCAAATTTTTTTAAAAGTGCTTACCGAAGTTGGAAAGTATAAAATCGATTACTTCAAATCTTGGTTGTACATGGTGGCGAAGAACCACTGCTTGATGCGTTTAAGAGATAAAGGATTGAAAAATGCCAAGGAATTAAACGACAACCATGCCATTGCAACGGAAACGGACCGCCAGGAATTACTGGCAAATGAGCAAACCTACGACCTGTTGGAAGCAGCAATTAACGAACTCAGTGAAGAGCAAAGGCAATGTGTAATTTTGTTCTATCTTAAAAAGAACAGCTATCACCAGATCAGTGAGAAAACCGGTTACAACCTGATGCAGGTAAAAAGTTATATTCAGAACGGAAAACGAAATTTGAAAATACTGATTGATAAAAAAATGAAACAAAGAAGCGAAGGCAAGCGATGAACGATGACCTGAAAGACATATTATCCAATTTGAACCCGGAAGTTGACCAGGAAACTCTGTTGCGCTACCTGCAGGGAAAGTTGTCAGAGCAGGAACAACACGAGGTGGAGAAACAAATGATGGGTGATGATTTTGAAGCCGATGCTTTGGAAGGGCTACAGGAGTTTAAGAACAAGAAAAATCTTTCATTGCTTGTCGATCAACTAAACGCAGACTTAAAAAGGAGGACAGAGAAGAAAAGAAGGTTCAAAGAAAAAATGAAATTGAACCTTGATTCAAATTTGATCATAGCTGTTGTAATAATTCTGTTGCTCATCATTCTCAGTTACTTTGTTATTCACAAACTAATCGCCAAATGAAAAAGCTGCTGGTTTTTGCCAACAGCTTTTTCAAAACTTTTTTCTGTCTTATTGATATTGAATGTAGATAGGCTTTGGCTTCAACTTCAATAACTCTTGTCGGGACATCATTTCTTTTTGACCGCTTTTCTCAGTATCGTTGACATAGAATAATTTGAAGCCGGTGAACTGCACTGGTTGTTCATTTATCCAGTAACGATAAGTTCCCTTTTTAAGATCCGGAGGCCCCCAGCCATCCATATCAATCACTACTTGTAATTCAGGGTGCAACTTAATATCGCTATAGTTAGTGATCATTCCTTTTGTAAACCTGTGGATCATAAATATTTTGGGAGGAAGGTTATTCTTCTTTACAAGATTTACAAGGTAATTGCCTACCCAATTGATCTCACTTGCATCCATTGTTCCAATTACTGAACCGGGCCTCTTTCCTCCTTTTCCGTTCATAGCAAACTCGGGATCGATAGCCAGGTGCACATTCGGCATGGATAAATATTTTTCAAACAAAGGAATTTCCGATTGCAGATCACTTAGTCCAATTTGAACATCAATAAACACAAGTGCATTGATTTCTTTAGCCCAGTTCAAGATTGTGTCAATCTGGTGATGCGGCATGCGGTAACGCCATTTGTTATCCTTACCAGGCGAGCCTTGCGCCGTAACGGCTATATAATGCAATGCCGGGATAGCCGGAATCGTACTGTCCGCATCGTTCCATTTTTTTACTTCGGCCAGCAAATTAGGAATCATCTGAGCCTTAGGCCATTTACCTAACGCTCCCATTTTATTGGAATAAAGATTTCCATAGTAAGCTACAATTCTATGAAACGGTAAGATAGCACCTGGCAAAGGCAAAGGAGCATTCTTTACTGGCCAGCGACCACTGCTGTCACCATTCGCCACATACCGCATCAGCTCATTGTATTTAGCTGTATCAAGCGGAGTTGACGTACTTCCAATCGGTGGTTCTTTTTGTTCCTTACCGGTAGTGTCTTGTGCCGAAGCAGTTTTAGTTGTTTTACTGTTGTTATTGCAGGAAAGAATAACAAGTGCAAATAGAATTGGTAGAAGTGGGAGATAGTTTTTCATAAATATCTATGTGGGGCCGAAGTTATTCGAAAAATTCAACCACCAAAAATTATCATTTCAAAATTTTATGTGAATAGTAATCGTAATTGAATCAGTGAATTGGATTTAGGACATAACCATCTCAATGGTTGATCCAAATTCGACGGCTCTAAATACCATAATCATATGACAACTGTCATATTTTTTTAGATGTAAATCTTTTTACTTACCGCGAAATTTCGGTCCAACACTAGGAAAAACTCTTCTAAAAATATCTGCCTCAACAACTATCATCCACCAGCCAACCGAGCTCTTCTGATTCCTTTGTAAAAACCATTTCCACTTTCCTCTGATTGTTTGCTCATACCAAAACATTTTTACAATGAGAATTACATTCCGTAACACAGGAAAATTATTGTTACTCCTATTGATTTTTACTTCTACCAAAAGCGCTGCTCAATCTCTCCGCTTCACAGATACCAGTTTTGTTAACCTTGGAAATCCTGCTTCCTTAAAACTGACAGATTTCACTATTGAAGCCTGGATAAAAATTGAAGGACAGGGTTCAACAACCGAAACTGGCACTGGTGGGCTGAGTGATGTCGTTCCAATTATTTCAAAAGGCCGGGCCGAAAATGAGAGTGCGGCAATTGACGTTAATTACTTCCTTGGGTATCGCCGCAGTGATATGAAACTGGTTGCCGACTTCGAAGACAATGCTAATTCGGCCAACCATCCCGTTATAAGTAACGCTTCTCTTTCATTTTGCACATGGACTCACATTGCTGTTTCTTACAACACAGCAACGGATACATGGAAGCTATACATTAATGGCTCCCTGGATAAAACATTGGCGCTTGGAGGTAATTTTACACCGCAATCTTTAAGCGATATCAGTGCTTGCTTAGGTTCAACATTAAATACCAATACTTCAATTAGACCTGGATTTTTTAATGGCCGGATAGACGAAGTGAGAATATGGAATGTGATAAGAACTGACACTGAAATATCAGCAAATTATAATTCAGAGCTAACAAGTGGAACAGGCTTAGTGGGAAGATGGGGACTTAACGAAGGCAGCGGCGCAGTGGTTACCAATTCAATCAGTGGTGGCATCAATGGCAACCTTACAAACCTTCCGCTATGGGTTGCAGGTTTCAATCAAACTGATGCTGTAACCAATTCTTCTGTCTCATTCAATGGTGTTCACGATTATATCAGTTTTGGAAAAGCAGATGGAAGTATTGGGAATCCAAACTTAAATGCTACTTCATTCACTCTTGAAGCATGGATAAGAATTGATGGAAATGGCAAAACCACTACCTCAGGCACGGGTGGTATTACCGGCATACCGGTTATTACCAAGGGACGTGGCGAAGGGGAATCTCCAGCAGAATTAAACATGAATTATTTTTTTGGCATTGATGCGACCAACAAACTAGTTGCAGATTTTGAAGAATCATCAGGCCCTAACCACCCAGTAACAGGAACTGCAACTATACAAACAGGTGTATGGACACATATTGCTGCAACATATGGCGCAGGAACATGGAATCTCTACATCAATGGCGTGCTGGATAAAACAGAATCTGAGGGCAGCGCAGTTCCTGTAAGCAACAGCATTCAACATGCTTCTATTGGAAGTGCATTAACTTCAACCGGGGCGCCTGATGGATTTTTTAATGGAAAAATTGATGAAGTGAGAATATGGAATGTTGTAAGAACTGCTTCAGAAGTTTCAGGCAACTATCTTAGCCCCGTTACCTCCGGTACAGGTTTACTTGGCAGGTGGGGATTGAATGAGAATTGTAATAATACCGCAAACAATTCAGTTGCAGGTGGCGCTACTGGAACATTAACCAGTAATAATACAACAACATATCCAACTAATGGCGGACCATACTGGTATTCCGGCTTCAATCCTGCACCGAATATTCCAGCTAATCCCAATCCTGCAAATGGTCATGGAACCATAAGCAGGAATGTTCAATTGTGCGCAACGGTTGACGATCCAAATAATGATCAATTGAGAGTGAGGGTATATGGCCGTCAAAAAACAACTGCCTCGGGAAGTAAATTCTCAGTGATTTGGTTGCCAGATACACAGAACTATACGGCTGAAGCAAATGGCGGCAGCAATGCCATTTTTAAAAGTCAAACAAATTGGATCGCTGCTAACAAAACAAATCTCAACATTGCCTATGTAGGGCAATTAGGAGATTGCTCGGAACATGGCGACAACAATGGAAACGATATTGAGTGGAAAAGAGCGGATACTGCTTTCAAAATAATTGAAGATGCAACAACCACTGGTTTAATCTATGGCATTCCGTTTGGCGTGGCAGTAGGCAATCATGATCAAGGTTTAATGGGCCCAGCAGGCGATCCGAATGCTCAGACCAATTTTTACAATCAATATTTTGGCGAAACAAGGTTTAACGGCAGACCTTATTATGGCGGACATTATGGCACTAACAATGACAATCACTACGAACTCTTTTCTGCAAGTGGAATTGATTTCATTGCTATCAGCCTTGAATATGATGCATCCACTACCCCAAATGCTTCAGTATTAAATTGGGCAGATAATCTGCTGAAAACTTATTCGAACAGAAAAGGAATTATTTACAGCCATAACATTATCAACGTCGATGGAAGTTTCGCAACCCAAGGAAGCAATATTTACAATGCACTTAAGAATAATTCCAACTTGATATTGATGGTGTGCGGACACGTTCCAGGCGAGTCCAAGCGCAGCGACACGTACAATGGCAGAACAGTTCATTCCATACTTTCCGATTATCAATCCACAACAAACGGTGGAAATGGTTCTTTGCGCATTTTTGAATTTGATCCATCGGCAAATACCATCAGCGTAAAAACATACTCACCATGGACCAATCAATATGAAACGGATGCTAATAGCCAATTTGTATTGAACACAGATCTTTCAGGCAGCGGGAGCTTTTCACTATTGGGAGAAAACACAAATGTTAGCCCTGGTTCTCAAACCTGTATAAACTGGAATAACCTCTTAGCCAATGCACAATACGAATGGTATGTTGAAGTGTTTGATGGAGAAAATACAACCGTAAGCCCTGTTTGGGATTTCACTACGCCTGCTGCTGGTGGATTGTCTGTTTCTTTAATTGATTTCAAAGCTTTGCCTGAGAAAAACAAAGTGAAGCTTACATGGAGAACTAGCCTTGAAGAAAACAGTGATCACTTTGAAATTGAAAGATCCTCAAACGGGGCAGCCTTTCAAAAAATCGGGACTGTAAATGCTGGGGGAAGCAGTGTTGAAACAAAGAATTATTCTTTCGTTGATGATCAGCCATTAAATGGCAAATCATTTTACCGGTTAAAAATGGTGGATGATAACAGCAGCTATAAATATTCTCATATCGAAGCGGTGAATTTATCGGAACAGAAAACAGTTGATGTTTATCCAAACCCTTCACACAATAGTTGTATCAAGCTTGTTATTTCATCGGCTTTGCAGGGAGAAATGAATATTAGTATATATGACATGAATGGAAAATTGCAGCTCAATCAAAGGCAAAATATCAGCAGCACATTGTCCATCCCGCATCAATTGCCGCCGGGTGTCTATTTGCTCAACATTAATGCAAGCGGATTTTCTGATAAAAAAAAGATTGTGATCCAATAAATTTTAAAACGCCTGGTTTAAGCCAGGCGTTTTAATTAAGACTTTGTATCTGGCCTACTTAACTGGCACAAGATTTTCGACTTTTTTCAAAAACATTTTATGAAACCAAAAGGTCTCAGCCGAAATCAGCCAACGGAAGAAGGCAGAAATAATGATCCGAACCTTCGTGACGAATCTGCTGCTCAACCCGGTATAAATACTGTTAGCAACAGTGATTATGATGAGGACAACGAAAAACTCACCAAAACTGCAGCAGATGACTTCCGTACAAAAGATGATTCGGATTCACATGCAGATCCTTCTTTTGACGAAGTGGATTATGATTGAGCATAAACAAAACGTCCCGCACTACGCGGGACGTATAATGAAAAGCCACCATCAACACAAATCATTCTTCGCTGCTTTCTGTATTATTCTCTGAATTATCATTTGGTTGCCTGCTTCTGCGGCCTCCAGAGCTCTGGCCTCCCCTTCTTCCAATTTCGCTCATATGTTCTCGGTTCTGGCTAACGATCTGGCCACCTTTCTTTCCTGCTTTCCTAGCTTCATCACTGTTCCACTCGTGCGCCACTCCAAGTTTATGCGCCGCACGTCCGCCTTCGCTTGCAATTTGCTTTTGCCGCTCAGGGCTCATGGCTGCAAACCCCCGATTTGACCTTCTGCCATTGGAAGAAGAGTTGGAAATTTCCTGTTGCTGATCGCTCATGCCGTCGAAACCACGGCTCATTTCTTCTTGTCTTTCACTGTTTTGATTTTCTATTTGTCCGGCTGATGACATACCACTACATTTAAAAGGTTAACAATTGCTGGTTTAAGAGGTTGTCAACAAAATGATGCCCAAGTATTTTAAAGCGGGGCTGTAGAGGTTGTGTGTAAAATTTGCTATAGAAATCAACATTTTGCGTAATAAGTGGGTAAACAAACGCGACAACTGTAGAAAGTGTGGAATTGGCGATTAGAAACGGAGCTTTACTTTATGGCAATGATTTGGACATGCCGCATTGCTACTATTGAACTTCGATTGCGACGCTCCGTTTATCACTAGTTATTCTTTTCAACAAAGTTGAAGAGCAATTAGCCATTCAACCTTCACAATTCAGTAAGACTGGTGCGCAATGCCCAATAGCATTACAGTACGTACAAATGAGTGACACAACGAAAGTTGATAGGAGCAATTAGTTACATAATAATTTGATAAGAATAGTTAGTGCCGACGAATGACGTGGAAGTTTTTAAACCTTTCTTCATCAACATTTGTTATAGTAATGTTTGTAACAATGGCTCTTTGGGGACCGATCTTACACCAGTCAACAAGCTTTTGAAGCTGATCATGGTCGCCTGTTGCCTTTATTTCAACATCACCTTCTTCCGTGTTCTTTACCCACCCTGTCACACCAATTTCATCGGCTACATCCTTGGCTGTTGCTCTGAAGAAAACGCCTTGCACTTTTCCACTAATAACAAGATGAACGGTTGGCATACTATTTTCAAAAATATTTAAAACAACATTATGGTTGATAAACAACATGCCAGTGATAACACAAGAACAAAACCTGTAGTAATTCCACCTGACCAATTGGTAAAGAACCCCAATCCAAAAGCCAATGAAAATATTCGCATGAGAACAGAAGAACCGGAGACACAAAAAAAAGAACCCGCTTTTGGTGTTGGCAGCGAAATAACCGATGGTGAAGATGCCTAGCCTTTATTCGTTATTCATTTCTTCATAGCACGGATCATTTGACCAAAGTCCCAATGTTTATTGAGTGCGTTTAACGTAGCAGCAATTCGCTTTGCTTTTGTCGGATCTGTTTTTGCACTGTTGATCCAGTTAGTGAAATAGTTTTGATGCCCCTTATTCAAGCTATTAAAATATTCCAGGGCTTCCGGTTCATCCAGTAAACATTCTATCAGCTCTTCCGGCGGCTTAACTTCATTTGTGTCCACATCCATCTTCACTTTTACTGTCGCATCTTTTTGCTTTTTTATCCCCTTTCTCATCGCAGCATTGAGTGGCATAATAAAATCACCGCCACCCATTGGCAACAAAGCAATCATTGAGTACTCATACTCATCAAGCTTACCCTTAACCCTGAAACCTTTTTTACTATCCGGATTTAACTTCTTTGCAATCGAAGAAGGAATTTCAATATAGGTCCAGCCGGTTTTCTCACCTTGTTTATCAAATTTTTTTATGGTAGCCGTGAACTGAACCATCAATATTCAACCTTGTTTTCCATACGTTTCCATTCCTCAAAAACTTTTATTGCATTTTGATTGGGAAGATGAATGAATTCAATTGATCTTTCGCTATCAGGTTTTTCTATCTCATCGTAAATAAAATGATCGTCAAAATTGATGGCTGCTGCATCCTTTTTAGTGTTAGCATAAATCACTCTTTTAGGTCTTGCCCAATAGATAGCGCCGAGGCACATAGGACAAGGTTCGCAACTTGCGTATACATCGCAATCCGTTAACTGGAAACTGTTCAGTGTTTTGCAGGCTTTTCTTATAGCGACAACTTCAGCGTGTGCGGTAGGATCGTTAGTTGAAGCAACCTGGTTACATCCTTCACCAATGATCTTTCCATCTTTGACAATTACGCAGCCAAAAGGACCGCCTTTATTCGATTGCATGCCTTCTTTTGAAAGTTCGATAGCTCTCTCCAAAAACTTTTGTTCGTCAGTGGTCATGCCGCAATTTACGGAGTTTCCATCCTCAGCTCAACGTTTTAAAAACCTCCCTTTGAGTAATCGTTCCATCACTTCGTCTTTACTCGTACGGCTTATCGGAATATGATGATCGCCAATGCGGATATCATTGCCTTCAATATTATCAATCTTCGATGCAGACACAATATACGATTTGTGTGTTTTGATAAAACGGTCAGAAGCAAGATATTCCTCAATGGATTTAAAAGTGAGATAAGTGATGAATTTTTTTGTTTTGGTATGAATAGAAACATAGTTCTGCAATGCTTCCACGTACAAAATATCATCAAGAAAAATTTTTACAAGTTTATTGTCGGCCTTCACAAAAAAGAAATCGTCTTTCCCTGCTGTTTTTTGTTCCTCAAGATTTTTATTTCTTACTTCATAATATTCTTTCGCTCGCATCGATGCTTTCAAAAAACGCTCGAAAGAAATTGGCTTCACTAAATAATCCAAAGCATTGAGTTCAAAGCCATCCAAAGCATATTGAGGATAGGCTGTTGTAAAAATTACAGGCGGTGCATTGTGCAGGGTTTTGAAAAATTCAAGGCCGGTGATCTTCGGCATTTGAATATCAAGAAAAATGAGTTGAATATTTCCTTCGCTTAAAAGTTTTGTTGCCTTTAATGGGTTATCGGACTCTCCTTCAAGTTGAAGAAAGTCTACATCATTAATGTATTCTTTCAAACCTTTCCTGGCCAGAGGCTCGTCATCGATTATAATGCTTCGTATGGGTTGCATTTAATTTGTTTTGATTTTTAGTTGAACATCAAACCATCCTTCCTTTTCTTCTACATCTAGTTCATAATTCCGGGGATACAGCAACTCTAGTCTTCTTTTCACATTATTCAAACCGATTCCGCCGGCGTTTGGAAATTCGTGAACCTGCTTGCCTTCGGTGGTGTTCCTGATATGAAAATTCATTTCGCCATTTTGTCTTGACAGATCGATCAATATTTCATTTTTTCTTCCATTGACAAAATGCGAAAGATGCTTAAACGAGTTTTCAACAAAAGGAATGAGTAATAAAGGTTCTATAGCAAAACTATTCATACCTTCTTCCACATTAAATTGCACTAAACAATTTTCATTTCGCAGTAGTTGCAAACCAATGTAATCTTTTAAATAACCAATTTCTTTTTCAATGGAGATCTTCTCTCCTTTCACTTCATACAATTGGTAACGAAGCATATCGGAAAATTTGAGTAGTGCCCTTCTTGCTTCATTGTTATTTTTATCAATGAGAAAATAAACGGAATTAATTGAGTTAAATAAAAAATGTGGATTGATTTGTGACTTCAAAAAAATCAACTCGGTTTCTGCTTTTTCTTTAGCAATTTCCATCAATCGCTTTTGCATGCGGAAATAATCCGAGATCAGTTTAATAGCCACGCCTGCGATCACTAAAAAGAAATGTGGAATAATATTATCGTAAAGGCGGACTTTGAAATTTCTTGTCCAGTAAACCAGTTCCTGGTTGTGTGTTAACCTTCCCAAAAGCTGCATTTTAAAAATGCTGCTTATTGCGATCATTGAAATGAAGATCACGAAAAATAAAATGTAATTCTTCCGATACAGCAGTTTGGGAACAAGAACATAATTGGCAATGTAAATCAGCAGCGCAAGGTCGAAAATCTTTATAGCAGTTACCTTAAGTGCTGTTTGAGGTGATGCGTAATCCTGGTAGCGCAAAAAATACCAGGTAGCACCGAAAATTATCCATAAAGGAAGATGGTGCAGTTTATAGCGGAATATCGTTTGTTTAAAACGCATACTCTAAATAAATCTACAAATTCCTTTGCGTAAAACAGCTTACATGATATGTTGGTTTTCGTTGACGAAATGCACACCGGTAGGAAATAAGTTACAACTGAATTAAAAATATTTGAAACTTGCCTTATTAAGCTATGCGTATGAAAAACAGACTAGAGGTCATCAAAGGTGATATCACCAAAATAAAAGCAGATGCGATTGTAAATGCTGCAAATTCTTCGTTAATGGGCGGTGGCGGTGTTGATGGTGCCATCCATCGTGCAGGTGGACCAATAATTTTAGAGGAATGTAAAAAAATTGTGGCACGGCAAGGTGGATGCAAAACCGGCAAAGCAGTGATTACAACTGCAGGAAATCTTCCTTCTAACTATGTGATTCACACGGTTGGCCCGGTTTGGAACGGAGGCAATAATAATGAGAAAGGAAATTTGGCTAATTGCTACTTCAACTCACTCCGACTGGCGGTTGAAAACAATTGTAAAACAGTTGCGTTCCCGAACATCAGTACAGGTGTTTATCATTTTCCGAAGGAAGAAGCAGCAAATATCTCAGTTGACAGCATTCAAGAATTTCTTTCAAAAGATCAATCCATTGAAAAAGTAATTATCGTTTGTTTCGATGATGAGAACTTTCGGTATGTGTCGAATAGAATTGCCAGACGCTTAAGTGAGTGACACAACCAATGATGATAGTTGCAATCTTGCCAGGTAGATAAGCAATTACTAAAAAACCCCGCAAAAATGCGGGGCCCTGGCGTTTGGCATAGACCGTAATCAGGAAAGCTTTTTCTTTAGAATAAAAATTCCTGCTGATGCCACGAATGCAGCACTGAATTGCAGAAACTTTTTTGATTTCTTTTCTTTTGGCTTATAAGGTTGATAATTTGACACATTACCTTTCAACGCAGCGCCGATAGCAGACTCAAAATCGTGAAGGGCCATTACCATGTCCGCATCATTATCGAATGCTTCACCGTTACTGTGTTCACCATGAAAACTGATTCTTGTGTACTGGGTATCTAACGGAAGCACTGTAACATCTACATGATACTCCAGGTTTTTCTGTGGTAGCTGATAACGAAATTTAAAAGACTGCAGCTTTTTATTTTCAGCGATGAGCTTAATGTTGGGAACGAAAACAGGGATGGACAATAAACTTTCTTTTGCCTGGATTTCAGTGGCTTCAACAAAAGCTTCGCGGGAAAGAAAATTTTGACGCGGCATGGTTTTTCAATTTTGATTTTTGGATCAGTTTCTATTGCTAAAGTATATGGCTCCGTTAAAAAAAACAATCGGTAAATCCTTTAAAAACGGCTAGTAGAAACCCGCTAAGCCCTTAGTAGAATCAGCCCTAAAATAAAGGCCAGCCACGGTTTTAAACAGGAACGAGGGCAATTTTATGGCACTTCATTTGTCAATTGACAAATATGGCAACAATACATCTAAATGCGCAGGGTTTTAAAGAAAGGATATTTAACTATGAAACCGAACAAGAATGGAAGTTCAAAGGCGATAAAGCAGCCATTATTGATTTCTATGCCGATTGGTGCGGCCCGTGTAAATCCATTGCTCCCATATTGGAAGAACTTTCAGAACAATACAAAGATCAATTGGTGATTTACAAGGTTGACACTGATAAAGAAATTGAACTGTCATCGCTTTTTGGCATTCAAAGCATCCCCACATTATTATTTATTCCTTTGAATGGAAATCCAATGGTTCAAAAAGGTGCGTTGCCAAAAAATGTTTTTCAGCAAATCATTGAGGAACGATTGCTCCAAAATGCCGCCCAGTCAAAGTGAACGATCAAATATCGTGAGTAGTAATTTCTTTCAGCTTTGAAGAGTTGTACCTTTCATGGCGTTTGTTAACCAACGTTGCTGTGACTGCTCACCTGCGAGCCCGGCAAATGCACTCTTCCACTATCCCTGGTGCTTCATTTCTTCCTAGAATTTTACTGCGATTTCCTTATGTATTGCCAATTTTTCGAGGATTATTGTTTTTTTGCAGGTGTTAATCTAACAGATGAATCTCTTCGGATCACTTGCATGTTCATAGCGTTGCCCCACATGTTAATACCTGCATAAGGGCTTTTTCCATTTACATTCATGGGTGCGCCAATGCTTCCAAATGTTGCCAAACTCGTTCCCGTTCCTACGGCACCGCTACCGGTTTGTGTACCTGATGTAACAGCCCCTGTAGTATTAAGAATTATATGGCCATTTGCGAAACCATAAGCTCTTTTAGGCATACCTATGATGCCGGATTTATTGAACCTGATATTTGCCCCATTGGCTCTCGCGTCAAGCGTGGTTATGATAGGATCGGTAACTGTATAGTTATTCTTCAGAACAGACAGGGCATTTGTATTAGCTTTTGCAGAATTGCTTGTTGTTGTATTAAGTGTTATCGTATTTACAGCATTGTTGGTTTGGTTAATTATTGGTTTGTTTTGAGAAACGTTTTTTGAATGAACTGTTTGCTTCTTTTTTGCTTTTTTCGCTTTGGATTGTGCCTGTACAGAAGCACTGATCAGAAATAAAATTCCTGCGCAAAAGAATAAATGCTTCATAACTTCTTTTCTTACCCTACTACAAATGCGCTGCCATTTTCAGTTGGTAGAATTAATTGTGTGGCTCTTTAGAATGGTCATGGAACACCAAGGTATCGTCTTCATTCCTTGGCATTGTTGAACTGCCCTTCGTTTGAGCAGAACGTCTTTTTTCTTCTTCACCTCCCATATTTCATTTTGCCACTGTTTTTGGCGGTCAGAAGTTGTTTTACCTATCGCCAAGTTCTCTGCGCTTTCTTCTTCAACCTCGGGAAAATTAATATGCTTTTCTGTATTGGATTCCCCAGCAGTATCCAAACGAGTATCTTTTTGGCGATGTTCGTTGTCCGTAACTTTTTGAAATGAAAAACCAAATCAATGCCACACCATCAACAATGCTGACCGAGAAGCCAGTAAAGCACAAGGAAGATAGCAATCGTACTTAAACAACCCCCTCCCAGCTTTTTAGCTCCGTATCCTGCAATTAATGCTCTTAACCAATTAGGCATAATAAAGTGTTTTCGCAAAGTTTAAAAAATTCATACCACAGCTTAATGTTTTAAAAGGCCTTCCCTTGGCTTGATATTTATAATGTTGAGTGTATTCAATTTTTAAGATGAAAATTGGTACTTCCAGAGTGGAAACGTTTAGTGATAGTGTGATTTCTATCATCATCACTATAATGGTGCTGACCATAAAGATTCCTGATGTTACCAGGCACGGTTCGGCATGGACAATCAGGCATAATATGCAAAACCTACTTCCATACGTTATTACGTACGCGTTCAGCTTTATGATGATTGGCGTTTTTTGGATTAACCATCACCACATGTTCCATCTTCTTGAAAAAACAGATGAACCGCTGTTGATTCAGAATCTTTTTTTTCTTTTTTGGATGAGCCTGATACCGTTGGGAACAGCTATGGTAAGTGCCAATCCTCAAATTCCCGAATCTGCAGCAGTCTATGGCAGTGTGCTGTTACTTACCACGATAACATTCGCTATTATGAGAGTGTACACTTTAAGAAAAAACCTTGTGCACCGCGATAAAGACAAAGATGTAACTGATACTATCAGGTGGGTGTCTCTAAAAGCAAAAACAAAAAGTCTTATAGGATCACTTGCCTATTTGTGTGCGATTCCGCTTGCTTTTGTAAATGTTTATTTAGCTTACATAGTTTTTTTAATTCCCCCAATTATCTTTTTCATACCTGATGGTATTGATGACGAAAGTTTAGCACAAAAGATAGAGGACAAAAACAGTTCACCTTAAAACACTTCACTCTTCTAAAAGAATTTAATTCCTTATAGAGATTTGATAACAGCTTTTGTATTGCGTTGCCCGGTCCAGTTCTTTCATTTATGGGCGAAATGGATGTAACAAGAAAGTTCGTACGGCACAGGCACGGTCAATCATGATTTAATCTTAAATGACCATGTGATGCGGAATTCAGCAATTAACTCATTTTGTTTATTAAAACCGGAAGACAAAACTTTAATGGATTGAGCCTGATTAGTTCTAATTATTTGTTCAACCACCTGCCTGATGGCATCACCTTCTTCACAAATAAAGACGCTAAGGCCTGTTGCTCTTTTATAGAACTGTCCCTCAATACCTGTAACTAACATGGAAATTTTTGGGGAACGCTTATAGGTGTTGGCCATTGATAAAATACCCGTGCTCATTTCTGCTGCCATACTCAAACAGGCAAAATAGGTGCATCGAAAAGGGTTTCGTGTAAACCACTTGTATGGAATTGAAACCACTGATCTTTCTTGGTTTGCATTAATTATTTTCAGACCTGAGAAATAAGCTGCAGGTAAATTCTTTAGAAGCAATAACCTGAATTTAACCGGGTTATTTATTAAATCAAAAAAAGTAGCGGAAGATTTTGATGCATTACGATTGGCTGCTTCCATCAACTAAAGTTATTCTTTAAAGTTTTATTCTTAATTATCGACAGGTCATCGCTGAAATTTTAGCTCGTTACAAAAACAGCAAATAAAAAAGGTTGCAGCAATTCATTACTGCAACCTTTTTTAAAAAGTGAAAATATGCTATCGCATCAAATACATCTTGCCGTAGCCCTTATTAAAATATTTATCGGTATTATCATCACCGGATGTGTATTTGTCAAGTGACTTACCATTTAGATTAGTTATTACTCTATATAGATAAACACCGTTTGCCAATTTCTGTCCATATTGATCAGTACCATCCCATTTAAACTCGGTGATGTTACGACCAATATGCAGCGGTCCTAATTCATCTTTAAGTATTTCACGGACTATCTTACCTGTTACTGTAAGAATTTGAATTCTTATGTTCTGAGGCACCTCACTTCCCGTAAGCGTAAATACAAACGCTGTAGAAGTTGTAAACGGATTCGGATAGTTCAGCATATTCGAGATCATTGGCTTATTGATAACCTGGAATGCAACACGATACTGCATCGGGCCTGCACTGTTATCACTCATGTCTGTAGCGGAAATAATCAACTCGTATTCTCCATCCTCCAATTGAGGCTTAAATATTGCGTTTGCCGTATTATTGTTAGTCGGCGGCGCCTGGTTTGCAGGCTGGAAGAGAAGTGTATCAGCATCAAATTTGTAGTCGCGTAAATAACCGGGATCACGTGTTCCCTGGGGCATCTTATGCAGCTGAACTTTGATCTTTGACGGGTCATCTAAAAGATTCCATTTAGCCTCATCTTTCAATTTTATAAGGATAGTCGGTTTTGCCGATACGATATCGTGATTGAGAATGTGAACGTTGTCAAACGTAACATCGAGCAAAGGATTAAGTGTATCGCCCCTGATATAGAAATTCTTGTAGAAGAAGTTATTGAAATGATATTGCTCCGGCTGATCATTTTCAGGATTTACTTCCACGTATAAAGTATTTGCACCTGCTAACTGTCTTGTATCTATTTGATAGTTGACATTTAAAGTATCAGGGCTTGACTTTAGTATTCTCAGTCTGTTGGGCGAAGTAATAACTCGTTTCACATTATTGTGATCTGTTACCACAATCTTTACTCTCATACTGTCAGAGAAATCTGTATTAGTTATATTTTTAAACGCCATCTTAAACTGTAAAGGCTGGCCAACTTCCAACGTATCACTAATACTGAATGCCTGGCTTGCATTGACAGCTCCTTCCGGCGCAGGCAGATAGGTGAGTCTCCAATAATTTAACTGGTACGGAGTAACATTGACCGAATCGGCATTGTGCATCACCAACTGAATAAAACGATAAGTTGTCGCGTTAATTGAAGACACGTCAACTGTTGCCTGGGTAGTATTGATATTTTGAATAAGGGTATCAACAACGCCGTCATTCTTAATTCCAATTACATCTATTCTTGCATTATCGCCTGGCTTCGAATCCATGCTCGCCCCGTTCCATCTTAATTCTTTCCATGCTTTTGCAGGGCCGAATACTGGAGATAAAATTACACCTGCAGTATCGGGAGTTACACAATCCACTGATAAGGTTGGATTGTCGTAAACGCCATCGCCCATAACCCATTTGGGTGAAAATGAGGGATCGTTCTTCTTATATACCAAAGCAAAGGGGCGAGCCCTGTAAAATGAATCAATGCTTGCAAGACCTGCATTTTTTAAATAGTCATACAAAGTTTGCCCTTGACCATAAACCGATGCATCAGCTTGAAAATCGCTAATAAAGGCTTGAGGAAAGTTGGGGAACGTTACAGGATCCAGTGTGAAGTTTCTTATCACAACGTATGAACCGTCCGGAATACCATTTTTCATGAAATCCATGATTTTTTTCCTGGTGGCGGAGTCGGTGTACCTGTATTCAAAATTATATTGACGGACAAACCCTGAGCACTGGTTCGCATAACTGCCGTATAAGCCCAGGCCGAAAGGATATCCTGGCGAATTTTCAGGTATTAAAGTTTGATTTGCCATTGGTCTAAAAGTGACAGGATCGAATACATTAAATACCAATGACTGATAATAACACGTACTTCTTATTAATGAAGCATCTCCGTTTATGGCAACTGTAACACCACCCTGCTGAACAACACTCGTAACCCATGATCCCTGTCTGATAAATAAATTGTTTAACCGAGTTCCAAACTTCCATTTCCTTGATGTCGAATCAAGACTTATATTTTGTCCATCCGCTTTTGTTTGCTGATAAAAATGTGATTGGTTGAATCCAACATCACTGCCAGTTAAATAAATGAAAGAGGAAGTATTCCATGAAGGACTTCCCGTTGTTACAACCGGAGCAACTCTCCAATAGTAAACAGTATTGTTTGTGAAAGTAATTCCTGGATCGAATTCCATGATACCTCCGCTTGAATCTACAATCTTTGTGACTTTCAATGGCGAATTAAAGAGTTCAGTTGTATCCAATTCCATTTGGTATTGTTTACGAATAGCAAATGGATTTGCGGTTGAGGCAATGAGCTTAATGTTTTGTGTGTTTACGATAGCATAGTTGTATGGATATGTGGGCGTTGCTTCGTCCTCATAAATCATTACGTCTTTGGTAACCGAGTTATTATTCTCAAATAATTCATCAACATTGTTGTCTGCATCAACAGTAACAACGATTTTATTTAACCCTTTGTCTTTGGTTGGATCAATAGGAACCTTAACCGACATTGAGGCGGCATAACGAATTCCGGGGATTGTATCTCTTTTAACAAAGGAAGGCGTTGTTTCATTTTGGCGAAATCGTTTTACCTCTATAACAATATTCGAGTCAGGCGACTTTCCAATATTTAAGAACTGTGCATCTACCTTAAACTCCTGGTCTTGTACAGACAGAAAATTAGGAGATATTTTAACCATAGAATCCTCAATTGCATAATCGGGCTTTGAATGCGGATTTAAATGAATTGCTGGATCTCCGTGAAACAATGTCTCTTCTGCATTACAACGGGCATAAAAATCTTCCTGAGTGGTGTATTGAAAGACATCTGCTGCAGTCTCTTTAATAATTTCACCTATGCTTTTATCATAGCTTTTATATGTGATATGCTGGTAAGCCCGTTCTGCCCAAATGTTGAGGTAATGTACTATTCCAAAATGGGTGCTTCCAACTACGCCAATCATCCCCCTGTCCGGAGCCAGTACATATTTTTCCGATAAGGTTTCTTTATACGTCTGTAATCTAAGTGTACTGTATCCAAAAAAACTTCCCACATTACAACCCAACCCTAAAAACAAGGGATACTTCGTATAGTTCGAATAGTTCTCGGGGTTATCAAGATTGAACTGCAGAGTGGTTGCCGAAGAGTGCCCGAAATAGGTGATCATGCTAAGCCCATTGTTGATGAGGTACTCTATGCTCTTATCACTTATCTGGGACACGGCATCTGTTGAAGTTTTATTGAAACTAAAAACGTCTGCCCCATATAACGTGTCCTTAATAATATCTTTATATGCATCCATGTTCTGCGAAAGCACTGCATCCAGTGCTGCATCACCCGCTCCAATTACATGAATAACATTTTTCATCCATGCTTTATCCTTTATCAGGGGCGATTGGAAGGCCTGGGCCTGTTCAAATTCCTTTATCTTTTTTAAATAAGTTGACACTTCGGCCGGATAGATCACCGAAAGCCTGCCAATGGACATTTCAGGTTGGGAACTACCTGGTTCTGCAACTAATAAAGCATCAGATGCTGGAAATCCAAAAGTAGGCACTAAGTTTAACTGATCAATGTTCGGATAGGACTCGTAAGCTAACTGGTTGGGATAAGTCATGCCTCTCCCAATAATAAACACATGTTTGGGAGTAACCGAAAACTTCTTCCGGGCATAACGTAAAAAATCCCTGATTGCCGCAGGATTCTTCTTAATCCCAAATCCAAATTGGTCTATAATTTCTTGAGCGAGGTAAATTTTAGCATTATATGATCCGCCGGTCGCAGAACTTCTGTATACCTTATATTCGTTAACAGGGTTAATACCTCCTGCACCTGCAAAAAGCAATGGGTCGCTGATGATCAAATAATCGCCTTGGTTTGAGGCGTCGGTATAATTAATAAAATTGCGGGTTTGTAAAGTCGTAATCGCATTTATGTTTGCAACATCCTCATTTACCAGTACAAGATTTCTTGATGTTAAAGAGGGATCTAAAACAAACTTTAATGTTGGTGCAGAACTCAAATCAGCAACGTATCTTTTGCCATTTGTCAGATCATAAAGAACCGGATTTGAGCTGCCATAATTGAAGTTAGTGATCTGCAAATAATTTCCTGCAACGTTAGCATTAAGAGTGAATTCAAAATTTGTCTGACCGTTAAAATTAAAATTACGAGGATAGGTTATTTCATATTTGTGGATCGTCATTCTGTCTGAAGGACTACAGCCAGTTACAAAAACGGTTGAGTAATTGTAAACACTAACAGTGTCTAACATTCCATTTAACGTAGCAAGGGAGAAATTGGTTGAGTCCACCGTGTAGTTGAAAAAGTCAACCTGGTTACCGATAACAGAATCAGAGTTGATCTGTGTATAAAAGCGTCTCTGGTTAATTTGATTTCCCGAAACAGCAATTTTAAATTTTGGAGCCGGTGCGGATGGTCCTTTATAAATATTCAGGTTCGAAAAAATAAATGAGTTCTTTCCGTAAGTAGGCACACATGAGGAATTGAATGTAGTGATTACATCTGTAGAAGACCAACCTTCTCCTTTGTCATAAGAAGACGAATATAAATTGTCGCCTACGTTAACCGCATAACCGCTATTAATGCGATCCCTAAAATATTTCCCGGTTTTATACATGAAATAAGTATCAACAGGAAGCGTAGTACCAGTAACGTTGTTAGCTGTAGTTTGCAAACGCAGGTTGGATGAAATATTTGTATTCACCGTTAGAAAGTAAGCAGCCGTATCTGTTTCCAAACTCCATTTATCATTCAGTTGCCAATTAGGATCACGATAAAGTTCTCTATCAGGCTTGCCATCATTCATTTCTCCCCAAAACTCCATGTAATCTGAACTGGACAAACTGCCTGTTGCAACAGAAGTATAAATAGGAATTTGCTTACCGTTTCTCCAAAGTTGGAAATACTCGGCAGAAATGATACCCAAACCTGCAGATGAAAGAACGGATTGTGAAATGCGGTACAAGCCGGTCTTTCCCACTTTAAACTTATAGTAGGTTTTCGAATAGTCAATCCATTCGTTATTATACACCTGTGCTTTTGCTATAAAGCCTGATATAAGCAGTAAGCCAAGTAGTAATTTTTTCATGAAGCAAAGTTTTAGGTACGGGTTATTTTTTCTTTTTGTTTTTATCGTTTACAAGGGCAACCTGTAGTGAAAACACGTGTGTAAATAATGGGTTTGACTGGTTGGCAAGGTTTGTAAATGCGTAATCAATTCTCACATTCTGAATTTGGAAGCCAACTCCAGCACTTGGCTGATAAATCCACACCTTCTTTTGATTCAAAGTGTCGCCATCAGCAAGTGCTTTTTGAAAGTTATTGATTCCTCCTCTTACGTATACAATCTTATTAATGTTCAATTCTAAACCAAGTTTTGGATCCACACTTACCGGGTCAGCACTAACTACTGTATTCCTTTGTCCGTCAAAGGTCAAATCAAAATTGGCCTCAGCCAATAAACTTAGTTTCTTACTGAAATAAAAGTTGCGGCCCAGCCCTATGACTAATCTTGGGGCTGTAAGTTCAGTTGACTTAACAGGAATTTCATTATTCGTAAGGTATAATGCTTCCTTTTCTTTATCCGTAAAACTGAAGCTCCACGTGTTGAAAGTCGTGGTAATGTCTCTTCCGGCTATACCAAATTTCCACTTATCGCCATGAATTTGCAAACCAGCGTCCAAACCGAAACCCCATGCTTTGGCGAAGCTTCCTACGTTTCGATGAATGATTTTTGCGTTCAAACCAAAATCAATGTTTTTATTAGCAGACCGCTTTAAATTTTGGGCAAACGAAAGAAGGAAGGCATAATCTGCTGAAGAAAACGCCTGGATGTTGTTGTAATTAATAGAGCCATCAGGTTCTACTAAAAACAAGGTATTCATGATATCATCTACAGCAAAACGTAACCCGGTAATGGCAATTGTTCTTTTATTATTTGCTACTGGGATCGCAACACTTGCATAATCATACTTTCCAATGCCGGCAAAATATTCAGCATGCATCAGATTAACGCTGGGGTGGTCTTTTACGCCAATGAGCCCTGCTGGGTTCCAATAACCCGCAGTGCCATCTTGCACGGAAGCAACCTGCGCACTTCCCATTGCTAGTCCGCGGGCACCTGCCCCAATATTTAAAAACTCGTTTGAATATTTTCTAAACTGGGAAAAAGTAGTTGTAGTAGTGGTAAGGACTAAAGCAAAGAAAGCTATGAAGCTGATTTTCATTTCTTCAATTTTCAGATAAGCAATGGATTAATTGACGTCTTTTCAAAGGCTTTGGCTGCGTCGACAAATGTAATTCTTTCATTTTCAAATTCATAATGTCGATAATGTAAAATTACCCTACTGAAAACGAAAGACTTAGCTTCAAATTGCGTAAGCCTACCTACTTTTGCCGCCAAAGATTTTGCGTTTATGAACCTTATAGAAGAATTACGTTGGCGTGGGCTGATCCAAGATATAACGCCAGGTACTGAGGAACAATTACTTAAGGAAAGAACCTCCGGCTATGTGGGGTTTGATCCCACCTCCGATTCCTTGCATATCGGGAGCCTTGTTCCTATCCTATTGTTGGTTCATTTACAAAGAGCGGGGCATAAACCCGTGGCCCTGGTGGGTGGTGCGACAGGTATGGTTGGTGACCCGAGCGGAAAAAGCCAGGAAAGAAACCTATTGAGTGAAGAGGTGCTACAAAAAAACCTGGCAGGTATAAGAAAGCAACTTCGCAAGTTTTTGGATTTTGACTCCAACAGCCTTACTGCCGCGGAAATGGTGAATAACTACGACTGGTTTAAGGAAGTGGGTTTTCTTCAATTCATTCGTGACGTTGGAAAGCATATTACTGTCAATTACATGATGAGCAAAGACAGTGTTCGAAAGCGTATTGACAGTGAAGTAGGTATCAGCTTTACTGAATTTACTTACCAATTAATTCAGGGTTATGATTTTTACTGGCTCTATCAGAATAAGAACTGCAAACTTCAGATGGGCGGAAGTGACCAGTGGGGAAATATTACTACCGGAACAGAATTGATCCGCCGAAAAGCAGGCGGCGAAGCTTTTGCATTTACTTGTCCCTTGCTCACTAAAGCTGATGGAGGAAAATTTGGCAAGACAGAAAGCGGCAACGTTTGGTTGGATGCAGAAAAAACCACCCCTTATCAATTCTATCAATTTTGGTTAAATGCTGCAGATGCCGATGCCGAGAAATGGATTAAAATATTTACGTTCTTACCTCAGAACGAAATCAATGATTTAATTGAAGAGCATCACAAAGACCAATCTAAAAGAACTCTTCAAAAAAAATTAGCACAGGAACTAACTGTCTTTGTTCATGGAGTAGATGAATATTTAAAAGCGATTGAAACCACCCAAAAATTGTTCGATCAAAAAAATGCTTCTGCTGATTCTTTGAGCGAAGATGATTTGAAAAGTATGGAAGGGATTGTGCACATCAACTACTCAAAGCAAAAATTGCAAGCCGGTGTTGATGCAGTTACATTTTTAGCAGAAACAACAATTTTCTCAAGTAAAGGAGAAGCAAGGAAAATGATTCAAAATGGCGGCGTCAGCATCAACAGAATTAAGGTGGGCGGCATTGATGAAGTGATCAACGACAAAAAATTACTTCACGAAAAATATTTACTGGTGCAAAAGGGTAAGAAGAATTATTACCTGGTGAATGCAAAATAATTGGAGCGTTCTATACTCCTTTTTTGTTCATTGCCTCTTTCATAAAATAAACAAGTATTCCTGCTGCTGCAATTCCAATCCCCCAAAATGCAAACTTTCCTGTTGACCAAAAAAGAAAGAGCCAAACAGTAACTGAAAGAATGACAGGAATTGGGAAGAGCCACATTTTGAAAGGCAGATCTTTGCTGCCATATCGTCCTCTTAACAAGGTAACCCCTACCGCTTGTCCTATGAACTGAACGACAATTCTCATTGCCAAAATTGCTTTGATAGCATTTTCTAATTTAAAAATCAGGCTGAACAAAAAACCTACAGCGCATAAAACAATTAATGAAACGTAAGGAAATTCTTTTGTCGCGTGAAGCTTCGAAAACACTTTGAAAAAGTTCCCGTCCAACGCAGCTGCATAAGGCACTCTTGAATATCCTAACACTACAGCAAACAATGAGGACAACGCAATGAAAAGGATCAATACTGTCACCAGGCTTGCGGCACCGGTTCCGAATAACTGCTCCATGAAAGAACTAACCAAAAATTTGTCGTCCCCTTTCACAGATTGCCATGGCACTACACTCATCACACTTGCATTCATCAATAAATAAAGAATGGCAATGCCTGCTATCGAAATAAAAATGCTTTTTGGAATATTTTTCCCCGGCTCTTTTATTTCTCCACCTAAATGACAAACGTTATAATAACCGAGGTAAGCATAAACGGTTTGAACAGAACCAAGGCCAAGGGCAGCAATAAAGTTCTTGTTGAAAAATGATTCTCCAACAGGTGGCAAAAAATGTATTTGGTGCTGTTGATGGCTTAAACCACTAATGATTATCCATAAAATTGTAAGAATAACAATGCTGCCAAGAACAACAGAGATTCTTCCAATCGTTTCAATCTTTCTGTACAACAATAAGAAAACGAGAACAACCAATCCACCCGAAATCATTTTCTGCTGCCAAAAATTCAAAGCGACTAAATAAGAAAGATATTGAGCGAAACCGATCGCACCGGAAGCAACAACCAATGGCGCCTGCAGACTCGTTTGCCACACAAACAAAAAACTCATTAGCCTTCCACCCTTCTCTCCAAATGCAATCCGATGAAAATTATAGGTTCCTCCTGCCAATGGATATTTTGACCCCAGTTCACTCCAAATCATTCCGTCAATAAAAGCCACCGCTGCACCAAATATCCAAGCCCAAATAAAGAGACCACTATGAAAATAACTAACTACCAAAGGCATCACAACAAATGGCCCAATGCCCACCATGTCGATCATGTTAATAGCCGTCGCCTGTACTAAACCAATCTTTCGTTTTAATTCATTCATGAAAACGCAAAACTAAGGAACGACAATCGTTCGGAAATTTGTGAATGGAACAATCAATGCAACAAAGTAACATCCAACTGAAAAAAGTCAATAAAGATTAACTAGCGCTCCTTCTTATAATTGATTAGCGAAGCTGGTAATGCCCTGTACTAATACGTCGAGATTTTTTGTGGTAGTGTAAACGTTTGGTGTAATTCGAACACCTATAATATTTTCCCACTCAATTCCAACCGTGTGTATCTTGTAATTATTGAAAAGAAAACTATCCAGGTCCGATGGTTTCTTTCCTTCAATTGAAACCATTCCAATGGCGCATCCCCATTTCGGTTCGAGTGAAGTATTTATTTTGACCTTTGGAATGCCTTTTACTTTCTCCATCCAGTAATTCTTTAAATAATGCAGCCGTTTTTCTTTTCTTTCACTGCCTATCATGTCATGAAATTCCAACGCCTTTCCAATGGCCTGTTCAATAAAAAATGGCCGCGTGCCTAAATGTTCAAATTTGCGTATGTCCTCTTTCAAAGGCACATCGCTTGCGAACATGGGATAGATATTTTTGATCTTATCTTTTTTCACATACAACATTCCACTTCCAATTGGCGCATATAACCATTTATGTAAGCTGGTGGCAAAATAATCGCAATGCAAATCCGGAATTTTAAATTCAAAATGTCCAAAACTGTGTGCACCGTCTACTAATACATCTATGCCCCTTTTGTGGGCTTCATCTGCAATTTTCCTAACAGGAAGAATCTGTCCATTCCAATTAATGATATGAGTAATATTAACCAGTTTCGTTTTGGGAGTGAAAGCATTCACGTATTGTTTCACCAAATAGTTTTCATCCTCACTTGGCAACTCAAGATTGATCCAGTTGATCTTAATTCCATCCCTCTCTTCTCTTTGCTTCCATGCATTTACAACATTGGGATAGTCTTGCTTTGCCGCAACAATTTCATCACCTGCTTTTAGTTGCAAACCAAATATGATCGTTTCCAAGCCTTCAGATGAATTCCTGTTCATAGCAATTTCTTCTGCATTGCATCCGGCAAGTTTTGCAAGATTGCTTCTTAATGTTTCTCTTCCCTGGTCCAGTATCCTCCACATATAATAACTCGGCGCCTCGTTGCTGTAATCATAATAACGCTTCATCGCTTCCTGTACTGTTTTTGGTGCAGGCGAAACACCGCCATTATTTAGATTAATAATGGAGGGAGAAACTGTAAATGATTGCTGGATGTAATACCAAAAATCTTCGTCTGTTGCCAATTGATCCGGTGAAATATTCTCTGCCTCACGAATGGCTCTCCCAAGATTTTTACTCCACGCTGGTTCTACAATTGATGATAATAGTGCAGTTGCTGAAAATACACCCGTTTTTTGCAAAAAATGTCGGCGGTTAAAAGGCATCGCAAGGGGTTTCTATAAATGTAAGAAGAAGTAATGACTGTTGCTTGTCTTAGTACGGAGTGTTGCTTTATAAGTATCTTTTACTTTCTCTGAAAATCCTTAATCAAAAAAACATTTTCTCTTGCCGTGATAAAAAGATCATTCATGTCCTTTCCACCCCAGCAAATATTTGCAGGTACTTTCGGTAATGCAATTAAAGCCAACCGCTCACCATTGCGATCAAGGATGATGATTCCATCTTTATTGCACAGGTAAATGTTATCATAACGATCTACTTCAATTCCATCACCATTTTCCTCCGCAAAAATTTTTATAAAACTATTATTGGAAGTATCATAAGTTGAAACAAATCTTTCATACTCTTTTGTAGAACAGATATACAGAGTTTTTTTGTTGTTGGACAAACAAACTCCATTAGGATATTGATATTTATCGCAGATCAATTGTAGCTCATTTTCCTTCCAGCAATAAACGCCGGCAAGTGCTTGAAATTTTCCAGGATTCAGTTTTCCGTCTTTCAGCCCATAAGGCGGATCACTGAAATACAAGCTTCCATCATTGTGAAGAATTAAATCATTCGGACTATTGAAAGGTTTGTTATTGTAAAATTGAATGAAGGGTTGCAAGCTCTTTCCATCATATTTTGCAACTCCATGCCCACCATGTTGGCAAATCAATAAACTACCTTCATCATCATAAGCCAGCGCATTTGATCCGATTTGCTTCCTGGCCTGTTCTAAATCAGGATCGTCGGGATTGTCTGTTCCACTTTTTTCAAGAAAAACCTGTTTATTTTTTTTCTCATCAATTTTGTAAACACAATTGGTCGGTATGTCGCTAAACAAATAAAACCCCTCTTGATTCCACACAGGACCTTCTGTAAACAAACAATCATCGGCAAGAGTAATGATCTCGAAATCCCGATTGATGAAATTAAAAACCGAGTCTTTGTAAACTTTAATCGATGGATGCATATTAAACTTCGTTCGGATGACTGAAAGCTTCATTCGCCTATTTCATTTGTGAAGCTAGCTTATTCAACACTTTTTCAAGATTAATTCCTTTTCCAAGTACAGCTTTAAAAAGATCACCTTCCACTTTCAACCTGTCGAAAATATTCTTGGCGTTGTATGTAGTTGGAGTCAACCCTTTTTTCAATTCGCTCCAGTCAAGTGGTGTAGAAACAGGCACGCCGGGTTTAGGTCGCAATGAATAAGGTGCAGCTGCAGTTTGGGTTTCCCTGTTTTGCAGAAAGTCGAGATAAATCTTTCCTTTTCTTTTCGAAGGACTTCTTTCAACACTTGTTAAGTCAGGCAACTCATGGTTAACCAAGGTAACAATCAATTCTGCTAATTGTTTTGATTGATCATAAGCGTATTTAGCGCCGAGTGGAATATAAATATGAATACCGGTCGAGCCGGATGTTTTCACATAAGCATCTGCGCCTATTGAATCCAAAACCTGCTTCACAACTTTCGCAACATTCATCACCTGCTCAAATGAGTTTGGCTTGTCGGGATCAAGATCGATTAAACACCAGTCAGGATATTGCCAGCTTTTTGAACGTGAATGCCAGGGATGCATTTCAATGCACCCGAGATTTGCCATGTATATGAGTGTTGCTTCATTGCTACAAACCAAATACTCTATCGTTTCATTAGTTGATTCACTGAAGTCTTCATGTGTTTGCATCCAATCCGGAAGTTTTCCTCTTTGATCTTTCTGGAAAAAGTTAGGTCCATCAATACCGTTAGGATGACGGTTTAATGATTGCGGACGATCTTTCATGTAGGGAAGAATGAAAGGAGCTGCATTCAAATAGTAGTTGATCATATTTCCTTTGCTGAATTTCTCTTTCTTCCAGTATAATTTATTGAGATTGGTAAGTTTCAGCTCATGCCCATCCAAAACAATTTGCTGTTCTTCTCCCGCACCTAAATCAATTTGCTTTTTTGAAGTTTTAACTGTCTTTACTGATTTTTTTTTTGCATCCACAGCTTTGGAAGATTTAGAAGAAGTTTGCCGGGACTTTTTTGAAGCAGCTTTCTTGTTTGTAGTTTGCTGCTTGCTTGGGGAAGTATTTTTTATCATAGCGATGTTTACTGATTTTTCGAAACTGACATCTTTTGCTTTTTTGTCAACACGTAATCCCATAAAAATGGGCTGCCGCGCAATTCTATCTTTTGTCCATTCTGCAAATTTTATTTCACATACCAGCTTTGGTTTCACCCAGGTAACAGGCATATTTCCTTTTGGACACTTTTCAAATGGACATTCTTCAGTAATTAAAGGTTGTAATTTTTTATAGATCTGCTCTAACGACTTGGTGTTAAATCCGCTTCCTGTATGACCAACATATGCTAATTCGTCGCCGTCATACAAACCCAATAACAGCGATCCAAAAAATTTCCTTGTATTTCTTGGCTCCGTAAATCCAACAATAATGACTTCCTGTCGAAGATTTACTTTAACCTTAACCCAATTATCCGTTCGTTTATCAATTTGGTAAATGCTGTTGGCTCTTTTTGCCATGATGCCTTCCAAACCTTTTGATACTGCTACCTGGAAAAATTCTTTTCCACTACCAACAACATGGTCACTATATTTTAATATCTCATCATCTTCAGGCAATACTTCTTTCAAAATTCTCTTTCTTTCTATCAGTGGAATTTTAGTAAGATCGTAACCATCTAACCAAAGAATATCGAAAATGAAATATTGCAATCGAACCGGAGTGTTCTGCCAGTTTTGTAACGATTGAAATACGGCTAAACCTCTTTCATCTACCGCTACGATCTCCCCGTCAAAAACAGTTTTTAGTTTTTGTTGTTTGAATGCATCAGTAACAGGATAATATTTTCCGGTGAAAGGAGTGAGATTTCTTGAAATCAACTCAACCTTCTTTCCATCGCAATAAGCAACCGCACGATAACCATCCCATTTTATTTCGAAGATCCAGTTGTCATTATCAAAAGGTTCATCAACCAGGGTTGCCAGCATGGGAACAACATCTTTGGGCATCGACGATTTATGTGCTAATGAAAATGAATCACCGAGGAGCTCTTTTATTGGCCTGGCTTTTTTTTTAACTGCAGTTTTTACCGGTGTTGAAGTTGCAGCTTTCGCAGTTTTTTTTGAAGCTGTTTTCTTCTTCGGTGTTTCTCTTTCCTCTTCTCTTAAAAGTTGAAGAGGCTTTTGCCTCGATGTAGAAGTTTTTTTTGTATGCGCTTCAGGGTGATTAACTGTGGTACCGTTTTCTTCTGCCACCTCAACCAAAGTCTTTCCCGATTTTACAGATTTATCATTTTCTGTGATGTCCTCTTCCGAAGCAAATTCATCATTCTTCTTCACTAATATCCATGATCTTTCGCCTTTTGTTTTCATTTGAAACAGTGCATAGTCGCCTTTGATTTTCTTGCCATGCATACGAATCTTCAAATTGCCGGAGTACAACTGTTTCAACAAAAGTTTTTCCTGCTCCTTCCTGCTTAACCCTTCTGTATCCATTGGTTCATAGGTTCCTTCATCCCAAACAATCACAGTGCCCCCACCATAATTGCCTGCTGGTATTATGCCCTCGAAATTCCGATAGTCATAGGGATGATCTTCAACCTGCATTGCCAATCGCTTATCTGAAGGATTAAGAGAAGGCCCTTTTGGTACTGCCCAACTCTTCAATACACCTTCCATTTCTAAACGAAAATCATAATGTACATGTGATGCATCGTGCTTTTGAATTACAAAACGCAAAAAGCCCTTTGATGATTTTTCTTTTCCTTCAGGTTCCGAAGTTTCATTGAAACGACGCTTCTTTTTATACAGAGAAAGACTCATAATAAATTCAAGGTTGAAAAACTTGTGCCATTGAAGCCGGCCATAGTGCCCCAAAAGCAATCGGAGCATTAAAAACATTTTGAGGTTCTAGCAGTGAACTGGCATCTAAGATGTGTTGGATTAACTGGCATAAAAATTACTGCGTTAACTGCTCTATTCATTCTAAAACCAACACACATGGCACCAAGAAAAGACGGCAGCAATCAAAATCTTGATGAAAGAACATTTTCTTCAGATTACGAACGGGTTAATGATGAAGATAATTTGGATACCCGTGAAATATCAAATGACATTGAAGAAGGGGACGAAGATTACGACGATGAAGAATTAACTGAAGATGATTTTGAAATTGATGAAGATGAGGATGAGGATGAAGAGGAAGACGAAGAAATTGTTTAAAAAAAATGCCTCTGCTGATCAGAGGCATTTTCTTATGTTGATTTTTTATGCAGCTCTCTTCTTTTTCGGCGGTGTGGATTCCAGGCTTTGCTTCAATACTTCCATCAAGTCTTTCACTGTCGCATTAGCTTTCTTCGGTTCTGCTATATGAATATCTTTTCCTGCAGCTTTTGCTTTAATTACTTTTTTAAGTTCTGAAACATAAGTATCCTTAAACGCAGCGGGATCAAATTTTTCGGTAAGTTGGTTGATCAATTTTTTTGCAAGATCTACTTCTTTAGCAGAAATTTTATCTCCGTGCTTTTCTAACTCGGGTGCTTCGCGAATTTCTTCCTGGTAGCGCAACTGATGCAGCAGTAAGGCACCATCTTTTGCTTTCAACGCACAAATGTGCATGCGGTTGCGCAACATAAATTCGGCAAGCCCAACTGTTTCGGTTTCTTCTAACGCTTTTATCAAAAGATGATAAGATTTGTGAGCTCCTTTATCAGGCACTAAATAATAAGGCTTCTCGTAATAGATCGGGTCGATCTCATCTTCCTTTACAAACTGGATGATATCAACCGACCTGGATTTTTCAGGACTTGCTTTTTTAAAATCTTCGTCTTCGATAACTACATACTTTCCTTTGGCATATTCGTATCCTTTTACAATATCTTTCCATGCCACTTCTTTTCCTGTTTTAGTGTCTATCCTTGCATAGCGTATAGGTGCCATGTCTTTTTTTGAAAGCATGTCGAAGTCCAGACCTTCGCTCGACTCAATAGCACTATTGAGTTTCACAGGAATATTTACTAAACCAAAACTTATCGCACCAGACCAAATGGCTCTCATGACTCAAGGTTTTATGATACAGGATAATAAACTTCGGGGCGCAGATTATTTGAATGCCTGAACCAGGTAGTAACTGTATTCACTGCACTTTGCCACCACGATTGACGGTTGGCAGTTTTGGTTTCGTAATATTCAGCCTTCATAATTTTTACCTTAACTAAAACCATTTCATTCATCGCTAGTTTTTTTGCGTCCTCAGGAAGCGTAACAAATCCATTCAATTCTTCAGGATCACTGACCACCCAGCCTTTTCCGTTTACTTGTAGAAAACATCCGGAACCTTTCCTGAAGAAATCAAGACGAACAGGAAAATCCATTTCAAATTCTTTTAGACTCTGCTGGGGTTTTTGAACAAAGAACCATACATAGCCATAGTCATCCACTTTTAAAGTAGATACAATAGAAGTAGGAAGTTTTAATACAGACTCACTAAGATTAAAGAACAGGGCACTGCCGATTTCACGAATCTTTTCCTGTAAAAAGCTTAACTGCTGATTGGTCGCCATTGTAGCCATACAATTGTTTTTGGTGAGTAATCAAAGAGACTCAGTGGTATAACTCCAAATTAAATACCACAAAAAACCTGACGTAAAACCGAAAACTCATCCGTGAACTCTGTGTAAAAAACTCTACAGACCGCTTGCGGGGTTCAAAAAAATTTAATTCCATTGGCATTATTTTTTTTACAGTTACTTCCTATTATTCATAATTAAAAACGTTTTATTATGCCACGTAATTCAAGTACGTCCCAAGGTAAAAAAAGCTCTGGTGCTTCTTCAACGAAGAGCGAAGAAACTATGTTGAAAGAATTGTTCGTTGATGAACTGAAGGATATTTATTGGGCAGAAAAACACTTAACCAAAGCATTGCCCAAAATGAAGAAAGCTGCGACTTCCGAAGAACTGGCTGCAGCGTTTGAAGATCATTTAGCCGTAACAGAAAATCAAATAGCAAGAATAGAACAGGTTTTTGAGTTGCTTGAAATGACACCGAGAGCAAAGAAATGCGAGGCCATGGAAGGATTGGTGAAAGAAGCTCAGAATCTCATGGAAGAACTACCAAAAGGTTCTGCGGTTATTGACGCGGGATTGATTATTGGCGGCCAAAAAGTGGAGCATTATGAAATTGCAGCCTATGGCAGCTTGGTTCAACTGGCAAAAACTATGGGCGAAAATAAGATTGCTGACCTGTTACAACAAACTTTGGATGAAGAAAAACAAGCAGACCAGCTGTTAACCGAGTTGGCAGTGAGCGGCATTAATATTACAGCCGAAAACGAGCCGGAAGAATAAAAGCCTGCGTACCGTTTAAACAGTATTACTGAAACAGCGGCAAGTGCCAGACCTTTTGGTCTGGCTTTTTCTTTGGATAAGATACAGTTCAATAAAATAATTAACATGGCTACGAAGAATAATCTTGAAAAGGACATCAATACGGAAATTCAGGAAGTTAAAGCTGCAAATGGAAAGAAAGGGTTTAAAGCTTGGTTTGAAAAAGCTGCCGCATCCATCACCAAAGCCACCGGTTCATCAACCGCGTTTTTGCTGGCTGTTGCCGTAATTATTATTTGGGGAGTAACAGGACCAGTATTTCACTATTCCGATACATGGCAACTAGTAATTAATACAGGAACTACCATCATCACCTTTTTAATGGTCTTTATCATTCAGCAATCTCAAAACAAGGATTCACTGGCGATACAATTAAAATTGAACGAATTAATTGCTTGTGAAGAAAGAGCAAGTAACCGCCTGATTGATGTGGAAGATTTAACTCAGGAAGAGTTGGAAATACTGAAAAAATTCTACGTCCGGCTTTCCGAACTGGCCGAAGAAGAAAAAGATCTTTTTAGTTCTCACTCTGTAGATGAAGCAACAGGGCAGCACCAACACAAACTTTCCCTCCGAAAAAAGCCGGTACCTGCAAGTAATGGAAATGGCAACAAAAAATAAATTATGGAAAAGGTGATTGAACTTTCGCACAAGGAATTTTTGAAGATAGATAAAGATTACAGTGAGGCGGCGAAAGTTGCAGACTTAACCTATGTCAATGATAAAGAACCGGGCATCAATCGCCTAAAAAAAGGAAAAGGTTTCGTTTATATCTACGACAGTAAGCCATTAAAAGACAAAACCCAAATTGAACGCATCCGCAAACTGGTAATTCCCCCAGCATGGACTAACGTTTGGATTTGCCCAAGTGAAGACGGACACATACAGGCAACAGGTTTCGATATTCGTGGAAGAAAACAATACCGTTACCACGCCATGTGGAACGCATTGCGTAATGAAACAAAATTTCACCGCTTATATGAGTTCGGCAAAGTGCTTCCGTCGATTCGCTTGAAGATTGAAGATGATCTTATCAAAAAAGAATTGAGCGAAGAAAAGGTTTTGGCAACCGTAGTAAGCCTGATGGAAAGAACTTACATACGGATTGGCAACGATGAATACGAAAAACTCAATGGCTCGTACGGGCTGACCACATTAAAAGACAATCACGTAAAAATTGAAAGCGATAAAATTTACTTCTCGTTTAAGGGCAAAAAAGGAATTGAACATAAGATCACACTGAAAAACAAGCGCCTGGCAAAAATGGTGAAGCAATGCCGCGACATTACCGGTAAAGAACTATTTCAGTATTACGATGCAGAAGGTAATAGAAAGCCGATTGATTCAGGAATGGTAAACCGGTATATTAAAGATGCATCGGGTGGTGATTTTACCGCAAAGGATTTCAGAACATGGGCAGGAACTTTAAATATCATTCGTGCATTTAAATCTATCGGTGAATCGGAATCAGAAACAGATTGTAAGAAAAAAATAGTTGCCGCATTAGACGAAGTAAGCAAACAATTAGGCAATACAAGAACTGTTTGTAAAAAATATTATGTACATCCGGGCATCATTAAATTGTATGAAGAAAAAAATCTTCTCAAATATCTAAGTGAACTCGATAAAATTGAACAACCTGACGACCTCGCGGGATTAACGTCAGAAGAAAGAGTGTTGATGAAGATCTTAAAACAGCTTGTATAAGTACATCGCCGTTTCAACGTCAACCTGACCTGTCACAAACACTTTAAATCGATCATATAGATACGCATGCTTCCTGATACTTATCAGTCAAAAAACTAATGACCATCATTACTTAACATCCCAGGCATCGATTTCTTTATCCCAACCAAAATTCACTTTGCAGTATTCACGTGGCGTAATCAAAAAGTAACCTTCGAAGGAAAGAGAACGTTGTAAACTCATAAAACCCTGTGAAGCTCGGAAGAAGGCTGAAGATATATTTCAGCCTTCTGTTTTTAAAAATTATTTGCTCTTCTTTTTTGAGGTGCTCCTTGAACGGCTACTTGATTTTCTTCCGCCCTTTTTTGCTCCTTTTTTTGATGCACTCTTTTTGCTTGTTCCTTTTTTAGCTGCGCTCTTTTTTGTACCGCCTTTTTTAGCGCCACTTTTTTTTGCTCCTCCTTTCTTTGGAACTTTTGCACCTTCTTTCCTTGCCTCAGATAAACCAATAGCAATTGCCTGTTTGCGTGATGTTACTTTTTTCCCGCTTCGGCCACTTTTTAACTGGCCGCGTTTTTTTTCGTGCATGGCTTTTTCAACTTTGTCGCCAGCCTTTTTTGAATACTTAGCCATAATTTTTGTTTTTGGGTTAGTAGCAGAACTACTATTCTTTTTACAGAAATTTTCGTACCCCGACATCTCTTCTGTACAGGTATGATTTTTTAAGTGATTCAGTTAAACAGCACTATGGACAACGAAAAAATCATAGGAATACTTAATGACCTCATTCGCATCAATCACGATCGTGTTGTAGGTTATGAAAAAGCAATGGATGAGTTGAAGGATGAAGATGCTGATCTGAAAGCATTATTTACACGCTATGTTACAGAGAGCAGGCAGTATGGCCAGGAATTAACTACAGAAGTAAGCCGTCTTGGAGGCAACCCGGCTGATGGCACTACCAACTCGGGAAAAGCTTATCGCGTGTGGATGGATCTCAAAGCGACAGTAACAGGACATGATCGCAAAACGGTCTTGGACAATTGCGAATTTGGTGAAGACGCTGCACAAAAAGCGTATGATACGGCATTAAATGCAGATGTTGAATTGGAACCTTCAATTCGTGACTTAATTGTGCGACAAAAAGCCTCATTGAAAGCTGGTCATGACGAGGTGAAACGTTTGCGTGATATGCATTCAGCGAACAAATAGATGAACTGACAGTTAATAACTAACAACCGGTTCACATTTTTTAAAATAGCGGCTATAAGGAAATGTCCCGTGAAGAACGGGACTTTTTTTGTAGAAATAACTACTCATCAATTAGATAAAAATTTAGTTCTACAGGGTGCGTTTTTTGGCAGAAAATTTTAAGATAAATGGTAAAGTATAGAACTATGAGGTTGAATGAAAATAACAGTGTGCCTTATATGAAGAGTTTGGCAACCTGTTTAAACAAGATGGTTACGGAGGGCTATACCGAAGATTTTCAGATTACAGAACAAGGTTTGGAATCGCTTCATAAACATAGCAACTACACCCCAGAGCAGATCCAGGTAGTTAACTTCTTTCGTTTCGAAGGACAATCAGACCCTGACGATAACGCTATTCTTTATGTAATTGAAACCAACGATGGAACCAAAGGAACCCTGATCGATGCATATGGAGTTTATAATGACCCAAAAGTTTCCCGGTTTATGAAAGACGTTGAAAATATTCAAAAAAGAGGCTTAAAAAACTAAATAATGATTGCTACAAGCTGCCATACGAACGCCTGTTTTGATGCGTGGATGAAATGCGAAGACCTCTCAGCAACCATTGCGCAAACACAAAAATCTTTTTCGAAAAAAATCATGAAGGTGGTGGATGAATGTGCACTGATTTGTATGAGTACATTTCATGCATTAAAAACCAGGTCAGTTAACACAGCTCATTTTGCTGTTTTGTGCGTAGGCATTTGTGAGGAATGTGCTGAACTATGTGATCAGTTAAATGACGAGAGCTTCAGGCATTGCGCATTGGTTTGCAGACAGTGTTCGGAAGTTATGAGTGCAATAGCATTTACAGGCCGTCAGTAGCATTGACGAAATGACGTTTATTAACAGGCTTCGCTTTGCAGCTAAACGCCGTTACTCCTATTGAGCTTCTGTTGCACAGTTTACACTAGCGAAACAACTTGCAGCGTTCATTGTTCGGGTAACTTCTCGTCATCAAATTCAAGGTGGTTAGTTTATAAGTTTTCCATTGATCATTGACCCTTTAGGAAAGCATTATAACCGCCGTTTATAGTCCATGCGCACAATGCTCAATAGAGTTCCAATGGCACAAGGGAGTGACACAACCGCCGCAGCTATGTAGCAATTCAGCCGGCTTAATAATTACTTTTCAACCCATTCAGGTTCCGTGCAAAAGTTAGGACAAAAAAATGGCTACAGTAGAGAACTGTAGCCTTGCTGATAGAATGGACCGTGTATATGAGAAAGACTGAATAGAAAATCCTAAGCTCTTCGAATAATTCCGAGTAACAAAGAGATAACGGCGAGTATGATCAGGATATGAATCAACCCTGTTGCACTCCACACAAAAACCCCGAGTAACCAGACTATAAGGCAAATGACCGCTATAATATAAAGTATGCTTCTCATGATATTAATCTCTCGTTACAAGAGATAAAAAAATGCTGCCAACAATCACCTGGTTGAAAATCAAACTTGTCAGTGATTATTATGAAATCTTCTGTATTTTTCTGTGTAGATATTTCCCCACGACTCCAGTTAATTAAGATTTTTAACGACAGTGTTGGCACACTTTCTTATAATTGGATATAAAGACAGGCCATGAAAAGGATACGAACGGTTTTCTCCTTACTTAAAAATACCGCCATCGCTTTTTTAGATGACAACGCATTTAAGTTAAGCGCTTCTTTAAGTTATTACACCGTTTTCGCTTTGGGCCCCTTACTGATAATTGTAATTTCATTATCGGCAATTGTGTATGGCAAGGAGGTAGTTGAGGGCAAATTAGTTGAACAACTAAGCGGTTTGATTGGTGCAGATGCCGCTCTACAAATACAGAATATATTAAGCAACGCACAACAGACCCATGCGTCAACACTTGGAGCTATCATAGGTTTCATTATTCTCTTTATTGGTGCAACAGGCGTTTTTACCGAAATTCAGAGCTCAATCAATTTCATTTGGTCAGTAAGAGCAAAGCCTAAAAAAAGCTGGCTGAAATATCTACTCAACCGCCTGCTTTCATTTTCATTGATAGTGGGCCTAGGCTTTGTGTTGCTTGTGTCGCTGGTGATAAATGCATTGCTTTTGTTGCTAAGCAAAAAACTTAGCGAAAAGTTTCCTCATTTTCCCGTTGGCCTTTTTAATCTAACAAATTCGGTGATCATATTGGCAGTGATTACCTGCCTGTTTACTATTATTTATAAAATATTACCCGATGCCATCATTTCATGGAAAGATGCATGGATAGGCTCGATATTCACCGCCGCACTTTTTCTACTTGGAAAATTTTTAATTGGCTATTATCTCGGAGAATCAAATTTAGGGGTAACATACGGGGCCGCCGCTTCTGTGATAATTATTCTTGCATGGGTGTATTACTCATCATTGATACTTTACTTTGGAGCCGAGTTCACCAAAATATATGCACTGCACTCGGGCGAAGGAATAAGACCAAAGCAAACTGCAGTATTTATTATTAAAAAAGAAACCAAGGAAATTTCACCCTCTCATTTAGACACTTAACGGAAATTTTTGGCGGGCCTAACAGTAAAATCTTTCTTATTTTATTGTAACAAAAACTGCTAAATGGCATAGATTTTTAACTATCTGTGGCGAAATGTCATAGGGTTAATTTAAAACTGTGTGTATGAAAAATCTAAGACATCCAAATTTTCTCCTGGCCATTGTAAGTGCCATTATCTTGTTTTTAGGAATTGGCTTCAAGGCAAACGGATACCAGGCAGGAGATTACATTCTTATAGCAGGTACATTACTTGCAGGCATACATTGGATTTGGGCAATAATTGACGTAATCAACCGCCATGATATGAGACCTTATCAAAAGAGATTTTGGTTAATTATTGTCATTGCAGTTCCGGTTTTCGGAGCAATGGTGTTTTATGGACTTCACCAGGAAGCTGGTAAAATTGTTACCTGATTAAATTAAATTATGAATACAGAAGAAACCAGGTTACAGGATCGCGAAGCTATTGACAAGTTCCGCGATCTTGTAAAAGATGTAACTATTTGCATGTTTACCACATTGGATGAGAATCATGATCTTGCCAGCAGACCAATGTTCACCTCATCTGTTGATGATGAGGGAAATGTGTGGTTCTTTACAAACGAATTTTCAGAAAAAATAAATGAAGCGTCGAAAGATAGCCTGGTCCATCTCATTTATTCCCATCCCGTAAAAAATATTTACGTTGATGTAAAGGGAACCTGCAGTTTGATCATTGACAAAAAGAAGATGGAAGAACTTTGGGACCCTGAATTAAGGAATTGGTTTCCCCAAGGACTGGAAGATCCGAAAATTTGCCTGGTCAAAGTGGCTACCGAAACTGCTCATTTCTGGAATCATTCTTCCAGCAAAATGGGCTTGCTCTTCGGGATGATACGTTCCATTACCAAAGGCGACCAGTATAAAGAAACAGAAAAAGGAAAACTGGATCTGGCTACGCAGAAGGAAATGTAATGGTAAATGTTGTTCCCTGTTTCAATACGGAAGTCACATCAATAGTTGCTTTGTGTGATTGAAGTATATTCAACGTTGCCGCAAGCCCTAATCCCATTCCGTTACGTTTAGAAGTAAAATAAGGCTCAAACAATCTTGAGATATTTTCTTCAGGAATTCCGCAACCATTATCAGCTATTGTAACAATGTGATGATCTTTTGTTGAATCGATCGAAATGCTAAGTTCGCCGGTTATACTTGGTACTGCTTCAATGGCATTGATGATAATATTCAGGAAAGCAATTTTCAGTTTCTCTTTGTTCGCCGACACATAACAAGCCTCATTTGCATAGCGTATCTGCATGTTTACATGTTGCAAAGTAATTCTGTCGAGAGCCTCAGCAATACTTTCATCCATGATGCTCTGAAGTGTACACCTGTCAAATACCAGATCAGATGGTCTCGAAGTATCTAGTAATTCAGTAATAATGTCGCCGATGCGTTTACTATTTCTTTGTATGATGTCAAGAAACAGTGGTTGTTCCTCTCCATTATTTCCATCAACGGTTTGAAGCAACTGTTCAACAGACATGTTGATATTGTTCAGCGGATTCCTCACCTCGTGTGCTAATGTGCGAACTAATCTTCCCGTTGCGCCTAATTTTTCAATTAACAGATTTGCTTTTTCTGCCCTTCTCAAATTAGTGATATCGTGCAGCAGCCCCTGGTAATAGGAGCCTGATTCATCTACTGTTGCAGTGATGGAAAATATGCAGGACTTTCTTTCAGAAGATTTCGTTTTGAAGTCAAGCTCAAGATCATTCACATCCCCCTCTTCGTAAATGATCTTTTCAAGTAATTTTTTATCGGCAACATCTTCTATCAAATCATATATCGTCATTGTGACTAACTCTTCTCTTTCGTATCCTAATAAAGCGGAAGTGGCACGGTTCATATCACGAAACTTCAAAGATTTGTCAACCGTAAAGACGGCGTCTTTGGACAGTTCAAATATGCTGCGATATTTTTTTTCGTTGGCCCGCAGCGCTTTCAAATACGCCATTCTTTCCAATGAATAGCGAATACAACGTTCAAGTTTATCGGTAGTTAATTCCGTTTTGATGAGATAATCGGTGGCACCCATTTGCATGGCCTCGATGTCAACATCTTTATTGCCCTTACCTGTGAGCAACACGATAGGCTCTTCGCATCCCACACGAACAGCTTCTTTCAAAAAATCCAAACCGGTTTTTGCACCAAGACGATAGTCGACAAAGTACATGTCATATTTGCGTTCATGCAAATGCTGTATAGCATCATTATAACGGTAACACCAATCGATCTGTAGCTGATACTCCTGTATTTGTTTGAGATATTCGCAAGTAATAAAAAAGTCATCTTCGTCGTCGTCAATGATCAGTATCCTTATGTTGGGCGGCTTCGTTCCTGGCATTTTATTCAATTTTACCCGGCAGCGAAAGGGAGAATAAACATCCGGTACTGCTGATGTCGTGCATCGCTAAGTTACCATTGTGCCTTGAAAGAATTTGTTTGCAATTAATCAATGCATTGTTGTTTACTATTTTCCAATGTTCGTGTGTCGTGATATTCGTGTGAAATTTAATAGTATACTTTTTAAATCCCGGTTGCAAAGTCATATCGATCATATCAGTATCATTTACTTCACAATCGACATATAAAAATAAACGTGTAGTATTAGGAGGCTGATTTAATATCATTGCAATGAGATCATCAAATAGTCTGATCATTTCGCCGTGATCAGCTTGTACCAAAGGAAGACTTTCGCATCTTACAATGAGTTGTGCCTTATCTACCTGGGCTTGTGCTTTCTTCAAACTATCCTGCAAAACTTCATTTAAAGAAAGCAAGCCAGGAAGAAAGGTTTTTTCAAGGGTCTTATAGTTCCTGTTTGGGAACGTTGAATCAAGAATTGACATTGTGAGCTTATTGATTATTGAACTCCTGGTATTGTTTCATTTTATTGTACAGGGTTTTCCTGTCAATATTCAGCAATTTGGCTGCTTTGCTTTTATTGAAGTTTACTTTTTTCAAAGCCTTCAAGATCATTTCATATTCAGCATCAATACTTGCTCCCTTCAAAGTAGTTTCTGAAATGTTTCTCGGGTTCTCAGTTACTTCGGTAAATGAGTTGGGTACTGTTGCAACACTTGAATAAACAGGCTCGGGTTGTTTTTCAAATTGCAACTTGCTGAAGTGAGAAATTTCAAAGGGCAATGAGCTTGCTTCAATTTCCTCCCCGTCGCTAAGAAGTGTTGCTCTCTTAATCACATTCTTTAACTCACGAAGGTTACCATACCATACATATCCTCTGAAAATTTGTTCAACTTCATTGCTGAAACGCCTGATGTTCTTTCCCAATTCCGCGTTCGTTTGTTTCAAGAAATGATTAGCAAATAACATCACATCATCCGGACGCTGCCGAAGCGGCGGCACGTCAATGCTGAATTCATTAAATCGGTGATACAAGTCCTCCCTAAATTTTCCTTTTCGAACGGCATCCCACAAACGTTCATTACTTGCGATAATGATACGCACATCAAGGTCAATATCTTTCACGCCGCCAACACGCCGCATTTTTCTTTCCTGTATCACACGTAAAAGGGAAATCTGTATGTCGTAAGAAAGATTAGCAACTTCGTCGAGAAAAATTGTTCCTGTATTTGCCATTTCAAAGCTTCCGTTTTTTTGATTGAGCGCACCGGTAAAGGAACCTTTTTCGTGTCCAAATAATTCACTTCCTGCCAGCTCCTTCGAAAGTGCGCCGCAATCGATAGCTACGAAGGGTTTCGATTTGCGTTTACTGCGTTTATGAATTTCCTGAGCGATCGCTTCTTTTCCGCTCCCGCTTTCACCGTGAATAATAATGGTATAATTTGTTGGCGCTACCAGGTCAATTTGCTGAAGGATTTGTTTGAACACCGGCGAATCACCAAAAATATAGTCACCGGAATAAACTACTCCTTGTGTTCTCTCCTTTTCTTCGGCTGGAGTTGCTGGTCTCTGCTCAGATGAAGCGGCAGGAGCTGTGTGAATGGCCGGAGAACTTTCTCCCCTTTCAGCATCTGCCAAAGCCTTTTTGATAGTTACCAGTATTTCATCGGGGAAAAGAGGCTTTGTAATATAATCGTAGGCGCCCATCTTCATGACTTCAACAGCGATCTTGATATCACTATACCCGGTAATAATGATGACAGGCAAATGAGCATATCTTTCTTTTATCTTTCCAAGCAATACATTTCCCTCCATATCCTCCAGGCGAAAATCGCACATGACCAGAGATGGCTCGGTGGATTCTAATATTTCTAAAGCCTTTTTGCCGTTGTATGCTTCCATCACCTCATATCCATGGCGGGTAAGAAAACGTTTTAGCAAAAGGCACATGTCGCGATCATCATCAATAATTAAAATGGTTTGCATTTGGTTAATTAAGTTTTATGGTTCGTAAAAAATGTTAGGTCTGAAGATCAAAATTAAAAACTTATGCCCATAACCCGCGAACATGCGAAACGGGTATTTGTAATTGCTCCCTGTACTTGGCCACTGTCCGTCTTGCCACCGAAAAACCTTTTTGTGAAAGTATTTTTACCAATTGCTGGTCGGTATAAGGGTTATGCTTGTCCTCATTTTCAATCACTTCTTCAATTGCAGATTGGATTACTTTGTTACTGATCACCTGTCCCTGCTGGTTGGCAATCCCCTCCGTGAACAAGTCTTTCAGTAACAATAACCCAAATGGAGTCTCGGCATATTTATTACAAGTAATTCTTGAAACAGTTGAAATATCCACGCCAACCATTTCAGCAATATTTTTCAGGATCATCGGCTTCAACTGGTTAATATCGCCTGTAATAAAATAATCATATTGCATTTGAACAATCGCCTTCATGATCTTCAGCATCGTGGACTCTCGTTGTTGAACGGCGTGAATAAACCACTGAGCTGATTGTAATTTGTTTTTGATGTATTGAACAGCAGATTTATCCGTGGTTACCTTGGCATTGTTCTCTGCCATTTCTTTCCACGAAGAATTTATGCTGAGACTTTCAGAACGTTGCCTGTACAAGCATACTTCAATGGAATCAGCATTGCGTGTAACAATAAAGTCCGGTAAGATATTCTGATTGGTGTTAACACCTTCCTGTAGTTCGTTAACCGGCTTCATTTTTAACGAAGCAATCAATCTTAATACTATTTTCAACTCTTCTTCGTCAATACCAAGATGAACTTTTATTTTGTCCATATTCCTGTTGTGGAGATCAGTAAAGTGCTCTTCCAAAAGTTTAATGGACATCTTAACATCAGGTCTTTTGGTATTCATCCTGGAAAGCTGGATCATCAAGCATTCGCGAATGTTTCTTGCACCAATCCCTACAGGCTCTAGCTGCTGAATATTTTTTAATATCTTTAAAATCTCGTCAGTTTCAACCCATTTATTTTTTTTGAAAGAAATATCTTCTGCAAGAGCTTCAAGATCTTGTTCCATGATACCACATTCGTTCAAAGAATCGATTAGAAACTCGGCTAACTCGATTTCTCTTTCATCATCCGTACTCAGCTTATATTGGTCCTTCAACGCACTACGATAGTCGTAACTATTCACAACCGGACGCTCAGGCATTTTATCGTCGTGCAGGTAATTGTTGTACTCCACTTTGTAGTCGGGAATGTCGTCATACCCATATTCTTCCCAATCCTGGTAATCCTGCACCGAATCTTTATTGTATTTTTCAACCGTGGTCTCAAACTCATTTTTTTGATCTTCCAACAAAGGGTTGTCTTCAATTTCCTGCTGAATACGTTGTTCTAATTCGAGTGTGTTCAGATGGAAGAAGTTCAGCAACTGGATCTGTTGTGGCAAAATTTTCAGTCGCTGCTTTTGGGCTAAAGTCTGATTGATCATTTGTGCTGATTTTGGCGGATTAAGAAATGAATGATTTTGGCGTAGTGTTTATATGACAAGCAAGACACCAAAAATTGAGAATTGTTGAATTTGTTTTAAAAAAATTGAAAACCAGCAGTTTAAGTGAAAGAGAATTTACAGAAGAAGGCTTAGTTATTTTTCATATAACCCGATCAACAACCAATTTTGAGGAGCAATTTCCCCAACTGTTGCCTTATCGACTATAAAAAAAACAATCTCTACATTTCATCTACGTCTTTGACTTCCTAAATAAAAAACGCCCCATATGGGACGCTTTATTGTAATGATTAAGGGTGAACTACATTTTTACAGTGGATCGTATTCACGAGGCTTGATCCTGTACTCAAAGAAAGAAGGTATAGGATACCTCTCTCCTTTCGGTAATGTTGATGAAGGATCTGAAGTCTTTCTTTCTACAATCGGTTGTCTCGATATCATTGGCATTGATGGCCTGCCCGTGCTGACCAGTTTAGGAACAGCAGTTGTCGTTGAAAAATTTATTTTTTGCATAGAAGCAATAGTTTGAAAGTTCACAATTCTATCAGCTGGGCATACGATGCCCGTCCATTTTTTTAGCTGAAAAAACAGTACCAATCTTTCCCCCCTTATAAATCCATCCAAAATGGATTTCGAGTAGCTTTTGTAGTAGAACATTTTCCTCAAAAAAACCAACTCACCTTTATTTCAAAAAATTCCTTTCAAATCATCATTATGGTACGGTTCTTTAATTTATTCCTATGAAAATTTATTAACCATAAAACCTTTAATCTATGTTACGTTGGACAATTATTTTTTTAGTGGTAGCTATTATAGCAGCCATTTTTGGATTTGGTGGTATAGCTGCAGGTGCTGCATCTATTGCTAAAATTTTATTCTTTATTTTCTTAGTGCTGTTTGTACTTTCACTAATAGCAGGCGGCTTCAGAAGAGTTGACTAAAAGTTTTTAATTAATGATAAGGCGCAGTTTGTAACTGCGCCTTTTTTATAGAATGAATTATTTCCCTTTGAACATTGTTCTTTTTCACAACAAAAAATCAATATTCAACATGTCTACATTCAATGTTCAATAAAAAGCTGTCCCGCATTTTTTGCGGGACAGCTGAACCTAACCCTCTGATGACAAAAAATTAAAAACCTCCCGGCCATTCATTCATCACATCCACCAACTTTGCTCACAAATACCAGGAGGTTAAATTTCAAATCCGTTCCATAGGTTAATTTCTCATCTAAACTCTGATCAATCTAGTATTTCCTCGTCATTGCTATTTCCTTCGCTAGTGTTAGCAGCGGTTTGAGAAGGGCCATTCACAATTTTATCAGACCTCTGCTCATTTACTACCACTTTTTCATCAGAGCGGCTATCCGTAGGAGATGAATTCACCAAAGAATCATCGCCGCCTTCTCTTCCGTTTGCATCAGCATTTCCTTTTCTTGTTTTTGGAGGATCGTTCCGACGCATATTGTGTGACATACAATTTTGTTTAACAGATTTACTAACTAATAAGTAAAAACTATACCTTATTTGTATCGGCTTGAAAAAATAATTTTCATCAGAAAGTTTTTCCTCAACTATTCATCTATGATGGAAGAAGTTCTACAGCAAAGGCGAACTGTGACGTGTTTATTCAGAGGGGCTTGCTTCGGCCGCTTGTGTTTTTTTAGGACGGATCTTATTAAACAGTTCCTCTATCTTTTTAATGATAACTTTTCGCTTTTCTTCGCTTATGATGTGAGATGCATAATTTTTTACAATGTAAGGCACGAATGTCTTCGCAAACCAGCCGGCTCTCGCAAGCAGGAATCGCCTCAACAGCATGTCTATACTCAGTTCAAGGCCAATGTTAAATACCGGAACCCGATTATCCCTAGTAAATACTTTGTGTACCTGGTCGTATACTTTCTTTATAGGCTCAAGGTTTTCTTTCATGCTCACCAAATCTTCACGAATCAAAATTTCCTGGCTCTTCAAAACTTGTTGAAGCCTTTGCTCTTCCTCTAATAGGTCCTTATATGTTTTGATTTTACTCATACACTTTCGAGATAATCATTTTTTGAATCATTGGAACAATTACTTTTTTGCGAAGTGCAAACATCAAAACAATAAGCAGCAGGTAAAAACCTGCCACTGCAAAAAACCCTGCAGCCATGTTGTTGAATAATGTTCCCAGCCACCATCCCAATCCGAATCCAACGAAGAATAAAAAAAAGAAAGCAAAGAAAAAGGCAGTTACGCCAATTACAATTCCCGCAGTAGCATTTGATGCTCCACGAACCGCTTTGGCTTTTGCTAATTGAGTAAATGTGTTTACATAATCTCCAACATGGTCCTTAAGACGATTCACTTTGGTTTTCAGATCTTCTTTGGGTTGCTTAACTTCTTCTTGCATGAACAGTGACTTTCTTTAAAGGTAGAAAATAAAGCAGGCCCGAAGGCCTGCAATGCGGTAGGACTTAGCTGTAACTTTCTTGTACATTGCTGAACCTGTTGGCTGCCTCTTTAGCCATGTCTGTGCCCGTGGTTTTGAGGTTGTCAACTTCACCTTTTGCTTTGGCGAAGATGTCTGACAAACGACCAGCCCAATCACTTGCTGTGTCTCCAACCTTTTTCCTCATGTCGGCACCTGTTTCCGGAGCCACCAAAAGGCCCACAATTACACCTGCAGCTGCAGCACCTACCAGTCCCAGGATAACTTTAGTTCTTGTGGTCATAGTACACTATTTTAAAATGAGCAATTATGTTTTAAATTTTTAAAATAATCATACCAAACCGGACTGCTGCACTCCTTGTACGAATAAATGGATTTGAATTAGGAAAATATAGAGCAATGCCTAATTTTACGCTGACGGCAGTCAGCGGGGTTTATGAGATTGGTATGATAATTAAAGGAATTTAGTATTGCTGATACCATGATGACTCGAAAAAAGGTTTTGATTATTGACGACGAAGTGGACCTTTGTCTTTTAATGAAGACATATTTCCTGCGTAAAAACTACGAAGTATATATTGCCCATACTTTGAATGACGGTTTGGCGAGGTTAAATGAAATTGTTCCCGAGTATTTGTTTATAGACTATAATTTACCGGATGGCCTGGGCTGGGATAAATTGCCTGAGTTGTACCAAAAATATCCCGAGATCCAGTTTCATTTGATCAGTGCATTTCGTCCCACCATGCCTTCGGAGCTGGACGGAGCCAAGCTAACTATTTGGGAAAAGCCAATCAGTTTGAAGTCTTTGGACAATTTTTTTTAGAAACTTTTCTATAAAAGAGCTGGAAGAAGAAAAACTGATTTCTCGTTTGCAGTTTTATCAATCTTATGAACTTCACTGCATTACTACTATTTTACTTCGCTTGCGACGCCTCGTTCACCGTTCGGTAATTCTTATCATTATTTATAGCGTGTCATTGCCTATTTAATTGTCGTCGAAATTTAAAAGTCAGGCGCTTCACTTTGACTCGTATGACAAAGAAAGACTTACTGCGATTGAACTCTTCAATCATCAGGGTGATTAAAACAGTTAACCTACTGATTGTCATGCTAAGGAACGAAGCACCTGATGATAGCATTAAGGAAATGTTTGTATCCGGCAACGACGCTTGTACAGTGTTCAATAGAATTCATGAACGTACAAGGGAGTGACACAACGATAAATGATAGTAGCCATTTGCTGGTCACATGATCTGCCTAAAAAAAGAAAAAGGCCTTACTCAGGCCTTTAATACAAATCAGTTTATCTAATCAATCTCCCCAAATTTCATCTTCACCTTTCATCCACTTCTTCACTAAACGGGTTGAAACTGATTTAGGACGTTCTAGCGGGAAGTTCAATATTCTGTCCCAGCACAAACTTGCCAGCACGCCTAAAGCCCTGCTCACTCCAAACAACACTGTATAGAACTCATACTCCACCATTCCATAATGTACCAATAATGCCCCACTGTGTGCATCCACATTAGGCCAGGGGTTTTTTATTTTCCCGAGCGACTGAAGAATGGGAGGAACAGTTTCATAAATATTCCAAACCGTTTGCACCAACGGATCATCAGGCATATGCTTTTTGCCGAATTCCATTTGCGCAGTAAAACGAGGATCGGTTTTGCGTAATACTGCATGACCATAACCGGGAACCACTTTGCCCTCACTCAAAGTTTTCTTCACATAATCTGCAATTTGATCTTTGCTTGGCAACTCAGTTTTCAGTTCTTCACGCAATTCAAAAATCCATTTGATCACTTCCTGGTTTGCCAGCCCATGCAGCGGACCTGCCAGTCCGTTCATACCTGCAGCAAAACTTAAATAAGGATCAGAAAGTGCAGAACCAACAAGATGCGTTGTGTGCGCCGACACGTTACCCCCTTCATGATCGGCGTGTATCGTCATATACAAACGCATTAACTCTTTGAAGCTTTCATCTTCAAATCCCATCATGTGGGCAAAATTGCCAGCCCAATCAAGTAAACCATTCGGCTGGATGTGATCGCCGTTTTTATATTTCCTGCGGTAGATGTAAGCAGCAATTCGCGGAAGTCGTGCAATTAAATCCATGGAGTCATCAAACACAGCATCCCAGTAGTCTTTTTTAGCCATGCCTGCAGCGTAGCGTTTAGCAAACTGACTTTCTGTTTGTAAAGCCATTATGCCAATAACGAACTGCGTCATAGGATGCGCATTAACAGGTAATGCCTCAATGGTATCGAATACGTAATTAGGCACGTGACTTCGGCGCTGCCATACCGACGTTACATGCTGCGCCTGTTCATTTGTGGGCAGCTCACCTACCAGCATCAAATAAAATAAGCCTTCCGGAAGCGGCTCGGTACCACCATCTGCCTTTGGCAATTGTTCCTGCAATTCGGGAATGGAATAACCGCGGAAACGAATACCTTCCTGTGCATCCAGCAATGAAGTTTCCGTAACAAGGCCAGTCATACCACGCATGCCTTGGTAAATCTGCGAAAGTTGTACTTCACCGATCTTTTTTGTGCCATGTTCCTTTAAAAGTTCTTTAATCTCGGCTGCCAGCGCATCGCCTTTTGCCTTGAACCTTTCTTTGATAATTTCCATTCCAATAATTTTTGAGAGATGTGTGTGATTGTGAAAAGCGTAAAGTTATTGAATGAGGGTTGGGCGACAAAATCGATATTGTCCGGATATTGTAGTTTTCAAACTACTTGGGCGCCCTCGCATAAAGATACAAGGCCACCACACTAAAGATGATGTTGGGAATCCAGGCGGCAAGTAGCGCAGGAAGATTGCCCTGTACAGAAAACACGGTTGAAAAGCGGTCTGATAAAATAAATAAGGAAGCAATGATAATACCAAGAGCCAGGTGTAAGCCGCTACCGCCACGAGTTTTTCTTCCCGCAATAATAGCACCGATTATAGTTAGCAGCAATACCGTAAATGGTGTTGCAGAACGCCGGTAAGCTTCTACTTCAAATGCTTCGAGGCCTTCTCTCCCACGTAATTTTTCCGTGGCAATAAACTCATTTAGTTCGGGAGTGGTGAGCTTATCTTTTAAATATTCGTCGCGAGTAAGATCTCGGGGTTTTAATTTCATGTCAATGTTCATGAGCGGAATTTCACGAAGCGTTTCCCTTGCACTATCGAGCCTTCTTTCTGTAACATTTGTTAGTTTCCAATTCCGTTTGCTGGTATCCCACTCAATTTTTTGTGCACGGAGATTGTAAAACACCTTACCGTTTCTCACCTTTTCCAAAAAAAATACAGAAGCCGATTTGGAAGTGGTATCATAATACTTAATACCTACATAAGTCACAGGGTCAATACGTTTGTAGAAACAGGTGGGACACAGACCAACGCTGTTACCGCTGGTCGGATTGTCGACATATTTTGCCATGAAGGCATTTTTGATAGCCGTAGCCTTTGGAATGCCATATCGGTTGGCAAACCATAATCCTGTGGCGAAAATGAGTCCCGCAATTAAATAAGGACGAAGCCAGCGGTTATACGATGTGCCGCTTGCAATGATGGCAATCACCTCGGAGCGAATCGCCATTTTACTGGTAAAGAAAATGACCGCAATGAAAACAAACAAAGGATAAAGTAATCCCCAAATCCAGGGTACAAATCCAAGATAATATTGCTTAATGATCTGCGCCGTACTTAAATGAGATTTTACAAAATCATCAGTATGCTCACTGCTATCCACCGCAACCGCAATGACCGTAAACAACAGCATGCAAAAAAAGAAGGTGCTGAAAAATTTCTTTAGTATGTACCAATCGATTTTTGTTGGCATTGCGCAGCGAAGTAAAATAAAAAAATCCCATCCCAACCAACTATTCTAGATTCTGCTAAAGCCTTCGGCGGAAAGCGAAATAGCGGGTGATTGAAAGGGCTTTACAATCTTGTTTTTAAAATCGGCAACATCTCATTCTTCCAACTCAAAAAATTTCCCTCCAAAATATGCTTCCTTGCTTCTTTCACGAGCCATAAATAAAAAGCGAGGTTTTGGATCGATGCGATTGTCAATCCTAAAATTTCACCTGCTTTAAACAAATGCCGAACATAAGCCTTGCTATAATAATGGCTCGTCTCACAATCCAATCCACCATCAATCGGCGAAAAATCCTTTTCCCATTTTTTATTATCAATGTTGATGACGCCTTGTGTAGTGAACAACATAGCATTACGACCATTACGGGTGGGCATTACACAATCAAACATGTCGATACCAAGAGCAATGCATTCCAAAATATTCCATGGCGTGCCGACACCCATTAAGTAACGAGGCTTGTCTTTCGGTAAAGCTTCGCAGCATAATTGACAAATTTCATACATCACTGGTTCAGGTTCTCCTACGCTCAATCCGCCAATGGCATTGCCTGTTGTATTTTTTGAAGCAATGTATTCACAGGATTCCTTTCTCAAATCGTGATGCACTGCACCCTGAACGATCGGAAACAAATTTTGTGTATGCCCATATTTATCCGGCGTTGAGTTGAAATGATCCGCACACCTATCCAACCAGCGATGTGTAAGCTTCATAGAGTCCAACGCATATTTATATTCCGAGTTCGCTGGCGGGCATTCATCAAACGCCATCATAATATCGGCCCCGATGGTTCGTTCAATATCCATCACTTTTTCAGGAGTGAACAAATGCCTGCTTCCATCAATATGGCTTTGAAACATCACGCCTTCCTCATTGATCTTCCTATTGGCAGCCAAAGAAAAAACCTGGAAGCCGCCGCTGTCGGTAAGAATGGGTTTATTCCAATTCATAAATTGGTGCAAACCACCTGCAGCTTCCATCGTTTCCATTCCCGGACGCAAATACAAATGGTAGGTATTTCCTAAAATAATTCCCGGCTTTACCTCAGCAGTTAACTGTTGTTGCGAAATAGCTTTTACACTTCCAATCGTCCCGACAGGCATGAACGTCGGTGTCTCAATATCTCCATGATCAGTAGTAATCTTTCCGGCACGGGCAGCAGTTTTATCATCTGTTTTGTGCAATTCAAACTTCAACGCAGGCATAGCGGCGAAGATAAATCGGTTTTCATCAAAAATTAGGAAATGCAGTCTCGGCTTGAATTGCAGCAGACCTTATCTTCGCAATCATGCTTATGAGCTGGACGGCTTTTATTTTCTATGCCTTTGTATTGGTTACAGCCATACAATTATTTTACTATCTTTTTTTCTTCAGAAGACTTGCTGTTTATAAACCAGAGGAGAAAGAACAATCGCAACAGCACCCCGTTTCCGTAGTTATTTGCGCAAGAGATGAGGACGAGAACATTGCAAGAAATCTTCCCGGTGTATTAGTACAAACTTATCCTACAACGCATGAAGTGATTGTTGTGAATGACAACTCGGTTGATGACAGCAAATACATTTTAGCTGAACTTCAAAAGACTTTCAAAAAGCTCCAGATTGTTGATCTCACCCAGGAAGCTAAAATGATTGCAGGAAAGAAATTTCCATTGTCCGTCGGTATTAAAGAGGCAAAGCATGAAATTGTTTTATTAACCGATGCAGATTGCGTTCCCGCAAGCGAGAACTGGTTGTATAAAATGCAAGATGCATTTAGCAACGGAACTGAGGTAGCCTTGGGTTATGGCGCTTATCAAAAATTACCGGGTTTTTTGAATAAAGCCATTCGCTTTGAAACTTTTCATACCGCATTGCAATATTTCAGCTATGCGTTAGCTGGCAAGCCTTACATGGGTGTTGGAAGAAATTTAGCTTACAGGAGAGATCTTTTCTTTCGCAACAAAGGTTTTTCAGCCATCAACCATATCCCAAGTGGCGATGATGATTTGTTTATTAATCGTGTTGCTACCAAGCATAATACTTCTATCGTAGTTGATCCGGAAGCTTTCACTTTATCCAAGCCAAAACAAACATGGAAAGATTGGAGAAGGCAGAAAGACCGTCACTATTCAACGGGGAAATTTTATAAAAAGTCTCATCAATTTTTGTTGGGACTTTACACCTTAAGTTTCTTTTTATTTTATCCGCTGCTGGTAGCATCCATCATCTTTTTTGATTGGAGATGGTCATTGATTCCTTTTGCCATTCGTTTAATTACACAGGCTATCATCTGGAATAAAACCATGAAGAAATTAAGTGAAGAAGATCTTTTCAAATGGTTTTTCTTTTGGGATATCTGGATGTTTTTTTATTACATCATCTTTGCACCTGCTCTTTGGAAAAAACCAAAGAAGACCTGGAATTAAGGCCCCCGGTGGGGGACTAAGTCGGAAAAACTTTTCTTTATTCGACATTCCTAGAGACCATTTGAATTTCTCTTTAGAATCTCATCCTTCACTCACCTGTCATCTCGAAGGAGCAAACAGAGGTTTTATTTGTGATAAAAATCTTCAAGCGACTGAGAGAACTTATTCCAATGTATGACATTCTACCGAGAGTTTTCTCCTCAACTAATGATGTCAAACAAAATTGAAAATTCTGCAGTCTCGTCGAAATGACAGAGAAAAAAGATGACAGATACAGATGATGGTGTTGAGTCAAACTCGCAAATAATCAGTTGCTTTGCAAAATTCTTCGACGATAATGAGAGATGAAATAGCTAGAGACAGTTCACATCTAAATTCTTCCTTCGGCAGACAAGGGGCCCAAACCCTGACAAAATATTTCTCGGAATTTACTCCAAAACAAATTGAACAGTTCAAAGCATTGAATGAATTATACAAAGAATGGAATGCAAAGATCAATGTGATCTCCAGAAAGGACATTGATAGTTTGTATGAGAAACATGTTTTGCATTCGTTGGCTATTGCTGCTGTTTTTGATTTTACTGCAGGAACCGAGATCATTGATATTGGAACAGGCGGCGGTTTTCCGGGAGTTCCTCTTGCCATTTTTTTTCCTGAAGTAAAATTTCATTTGGTCGATAGCATCAATAAAAAACTAAAAATTATTGAAGCCGTTAAAGATGCCATTAGCTTAACTAATGTGACGACACAACACACTCGTGCAGAAGAAATCAAAAACAGGAAATTTGATTTTGCTGTTAGTCGTGCCGTTGCGCCGTTGAAAGAATTATGGCATTGGAGTAGACCATTGTTGAAGAATACTCAATTGGAAAAAGAAGGAAGCATCTACAAATCGGGGTTAATCTGTTTGAAAGGTGGGGATTTGGCACAGGAGATTTCTGAAAGCGGTGTAAGGCCAAAGATGGTAGAGATAAACAGTTTGTTTGAAGAAGAATATTTTAAGGAAAAGTATTTGTTGTATGTGGTGAAGTGAGTTTTTATATTTATGTGATGTAGATTACTAATGGAAATGACTTCACTCCTACCAAGTCGTCAAAAATTTCTGCTTGTTTTAGTAATAGCAGTGGGATTGATAATAATGTTTTGTTCCGGAACAAATACTTTGTCGGAGGATAGTCTGAATTCATTCATCTTCTTTTACAGCATGGCGGTTCCGTTTTCACTACTTTGTTTTTCCACAATTATTGACCTAAATAATAAGAAAGTTTTTTTGACTTGGCTAGCCATTGCAACAGTTCTCCTGTCAATCAGCATTACTACAAAAAACAATCCTAAATTCATAATTCATCGGTCGGATCAATTTGACACAACGAACGCATTTAACTCTTCAATGTCTGATCATTCAACATCTGCCCTGAAATCTTTATTCATTTTTTTGGTTGCATATTGGGTTTTGAATGAGCTTTCGAAAAGAATAACTGGAAATTTTATTGTTAATACTTTCTGGCAAAAGACCTGGACAAATCAAGATGTGAACAGAAAAATTACAGGTATGGATGTTATAAGCAACATCATTTTATATGTGGTGGTTTTTGGTGCAGCGCTATTCTAAATTCAATGATAAAAAAGTTATTTTCAATAGAGAAAAACACCACCCAAATGATGATAAGAATTACCGAACGAGGAAAACGGAGTGCGACGCAACAGACGAATCATAGTAGTAATGCAGTTTAGTAAATAATTATTTCCAATCATTCTCGACAAGCTCTGAATGACATCACAGTAAAACGAAAAGAGCCTTCAAATGAAGACTCTTAATTATTTCCCACTAATCTTTTAATCCACCCAAATCGTGGTTCAGACAGATTAGAACTTAAGTTCTATCTTATTATTCCTTCTCTCCACATCCGCCATTCGATACGATGGATCAATTTCAACGGAAACAATATCCATCAAATGATGCGTTGTTGAAATTTCGTAAATAGGATTTGTCCAGTTCCATTCTGGATAAACTTTCCGATTGGTTTGCTCTTCTTCTGCAGGTTTTTCCCCATACATTAAATTCATTGGAATGTAATGCCATTCGCTGCTTCCGTCTTTGAAAGTAATTTTCACGTCAATAGGCATAGGCATCAAACCAATATCACGCAGACGAACATTAGTCATACCATTGATTTCATACAAACTGTCAATTGAGTAATCTATTGTTTTTGTTGTGTACACCCAATACTCCTTGTACCAATCAAGCTTCATTCCGCTCTCCTTTTCAGCAACGTTGATGAAATCCTGTGCGTTTGGATGCTTGCAATGCCACAAGCGGTAGTACTCCAGCAAAATTCTGTCTCGAACATCAGCGCCAACAATATATCCCAACTGCTCCATGAACACAGCGCCTTTTGCATACGAAGCTTCTTCATAAGCATAATTAGTGTTGTAATGATCGGCGTGTGTAGTCATAGGTTCTTCTTTACCACTTTTCGCAAGCAGCAAATAAGCTCTGTAAATATTTTGATGATAAGCCGGCGGCATCATTGCAGTCGAATCGCTGATGCGCAATGACATCGGATTACCTGCCAATGCTTTTCTTGTTACCTGCCCACGATAGTATTCATTCACTCTGTTAGTAGCCCAGTTAGTGAATCCTTCATCCATCCACGGATATTCCGATTCGTTTGTCCCGATTTGCATTTGATACCACGTATGCATCCATTCGTGGAACGCCGTTCCCAAACCGGGACCAAATATCATGGTGCAATTGGGGTATTCCATTCCTCCATCACCCCCATGAATAAATGAGTATTGCTTATAAGGATAATCACCAAAAGTTTTTTTGATGAAAGGGAAAACAATCACTGCCGCATCAGCAACGGTGTTCCATTGAGTATCCCAGCTTGCAGCATATTTTTTAAAATCATTTCCATAAACTGCTTTTTGTTGCGCCGTCATATTCTCAAAAACTAATCTCGATGCCTGTCCATTGTAAAGGACATGAATGGTTGGACCATTTGGAATTTGACGAACAATATGTTTGTATTCGGGATCAGCAGCCCATGCAAAATCATGAACGTTAGGTGCAAGGAAATGCCAGGTGAGTCGGTTACCGGAAGGCTTTTTTACAGATGCGCCTTTGTCTTCGTAACCATATCCAACTTCGTTTGGGTTAGCAATATAACCGCTGCCGCCAAGCAAATAGTTTTTATCAATAGAAATGGTTACATCATAATCGCCCCAAACACCATAAAACTCACGCCCAACATAAGGAGTAGGGTGCCATCCTTCATAATCGTACTCACACATTTTCGGGTACCATTGCGTCATGGTATATCGCACTTGTGTAGCAGGATTATCTCTTCCGCTTCGGCGAATTTGAATCGGAACCTGCGCTGCCCATTCCATTTCAAAACTTGTTTTTGATTTTGGCAGGATGGGCTTATCGAGGATCACTTCTAAAATCGTTTCATGCAATTTTGTTTTTTGCTCGCGGCCATTCATCTTGATGGACGCAATTTTTTCGTATCCCATTTCATCGGGAGATAAAAGCGCAATTCGGTCTTCAACACGGGAGTCCCAATCCTGCACATCTTCTCCACTTCTGCCCTTCCTAAGAACAATGGTTCCCTGGCGTCTGCTGCGCATGTCCATCATGCTGTTGGGTTGAAATGCATTCCAGTATAAATGAAAAAACACACGGTTTAATGTGTCGGGAGAATTATTCCAGTAGTCAATTTTTTGTTTACCGGTGTATTGATTGGTTTGAACATCCATGTCGATGTTCATCGTGTATTTTATTTTCTGTTGCCAGCGGTCTGGCTGTGCAAATGCTGCAATCGTTAAGCACGCAAACAATAGGGTCAAAATGTTTTTCATCATGTGTGTTATCCAATTTTGAAGTGGCAAATTTCGCCAAATCGATATTATATAAAATAAAATAGTAGCCAATCCGGCTACTATTATCAAATTCATAATTGAAGTTATATCGTCACGGAATCTCTCAGCAGTCTTCCGGTCTTGTCGAAGAATAGATATTTTTTCTGAAGGTCGTTCTTTTGAACCTTTACCCGGTACTGACTTTCACCGCTTGGCAAATAAATAATTGAAGTCTCTTTTACTTTCCACTCAACTGAGTATTTACTTTTATCGAAACCGCTTTTTACTTCTGCAGGAAGACTATCATAGTTATATTCTTTTTCTGTTTCCTTCCATTCACCATCGCCATTATACTTTGCCACCATTTTGGAACTATCTAAAACAAAATGCACCTGCACATTAATTAAATTATCCTCGTACTGAACCTTCTTTGCATTGGGATATTGCTTTTCAAACGCAGAGCTGACAACTGAAGGGGTTTTCCTGATTTGCGCAAAAGCGGTAACAGCAAAAATTAAGGCCAGGGATAAGATAAATACCTTTCTCATTATTTGGGTTTTTGAATGAACATCAAATTTTGTGCAAAGCAATATGGAAACGTTCATTCCTTTCCCTGAATTATGATAACGATCTCACCTTTAACAGTTTTTTGTTTGAAATGATTGAGCACTTCCTGCAATGTACCTCTTGCATTTTCTTCAAACATCTTGCTTAGTTCGCGGCTTACACAACACTGTCTTTCTGCTCCAAAGTATTCGATGAGCTCCTGCAAAGTTTTTGTTAACCGCATAGGAGATTCATACAAAATCATGGTACGTTCTTCGTCTTTCAATTGAGTAAGAAGCGTGTGACGTCCTTTTTTTAGAGGAAGGAACCCTTCAAAAACAAAACGGTTGGTAGTAAGTCCACTATTGATTAAGGCAGGAACAAAAGCTGTTGCACCAGGAAGCGTTTCTACTTTGATATTGTTTTTAATGCATTCACGAACCAATAGAAAAGCAGGGTCAGAAATACCAGGCGTGCCGGCATCGGTAACCACAGCCATTTTCTTTCCTGACAATAATTGATCGATTAAATGCTGAAGAATTTTGTGCTCGTTATGCTGGTGGTAAGGAGAAAGTGGTTTTTGTATTTGATAGTGATTCAACAAGCGAGATGTATTTCGTGTGTCCTCAGCAAGGATTACGTCAACTTCGTTCAATACATCAAGGGCACGAAGTGTGATGTCTTTTAAATTGCCGATTGGAGTGGGAACGATAAACAGCATAGTACGAAGTTAGAATTTGGAAGTACGAAGTGTACTTCGCTTCGCACTTTAGAAAATTTCAATCTCGTAATATTCCATTACCGGGTTCGCCAAAAGCTTTTTACTGGCGTCTTCTGCAATTTGCTGCGCTTCTTCTTTGGATGACGCGTCTACTTCAAGACTAATGTTCTTTCCGATGCGAACGTTGCCTACATTTTTAAAACCCAAATTTCCTAAACCTGTCATTACTGCCTTTCCCTGGGGGTCCAATAATTCTTTCAAGGGCATCACTTTGACCTGTATGTTGAATTTCATTTTGAAAAATTTATGCGCAAACCTAAGAAAGTTTGTGGTTTGTGATGGCTAGTTTGTGGTTGTTTAATCACAATCTTTCTACACAGTTACATTGAGCGTTTTTTCATCAGAAGATTTAATTGTAACCGGTTCTTTATAAAACAACGATAGCAACACATATAGAAGAAAAATGATTGGCCAGGCAAGCCAGATCATTTTCGTAACGGCTAAAACAATAACGATTATTAATGAAAGTGCAAGCAAGATAAATCTAGCTTTATTATTTCCAAATGAAAAGTCCTTAAACTTCAAAGCCATTAACGGCAGATTGCTAACCATTAAATAACTTGTTAAAACAATCATTCCGTATAAAAACCATTTGTTGATGAACAAACCTTGAATGCCAAAATATCCATACCAAATAATTAAAGGAAAAGAAGCAATCAACAAACCGGCAGCCGGAATAGGAACACCTTTAAAACTATTGGATTGATCCGTACTGATATTGAACTTAGCCAATCTCCATGCTCCTGCGGCAGTAAAAATAAATGCAGGTAACAAAGCAACAAAAGAAACATCCAATCCATTTTCCTGCTGCGCATAACCCAGCCGAAGCAATTGATACAGGATCATCCCGGGAGCCACACCAAAACTTACAAGATCGCTAAGTGAATCTAATTGCTCTCCCATTTTGGAAGTTGCTTTGAACATCCTTGCAACAAAACCATCGAGAAAATCAACAACAGCCGCCAAAAAAATAAACAAACTTCCCCAAGCCAATTTTTCTGGAAAGAAAGGATCGTAAGCACCTGTTTGATCGTTGAGAATTACAATGCTTTGTCCAACCTGCAGAATGTAAACAATAGCAATACAACCAAAAATTAAATTAAGCAGTGTAAAAAGGTTTGGAATATTTTTAAATAGTGGCATTTTTAAAAATAGTGATTGTTTAATTAGTGAAGGCGAGTAGTTAATGTTAGCCCTATTTTTTCATTAAGGTTTCTATTTCCTCCACTGTTATAGGAATATTTTTGAACAGATCTTTATTCCCATTTCTTGTGATCCAGATATTGTTTTCAATTCTTACTCCCATTTGTTCCTCTTCAATATAAATTCCGGGTTCTACTGTAAACAACATTCCTGCTTTGATCGGTTCTGTTCTTGTTCCAAGATCATGCACATCAATTCCAAGATGATGCGAAATACCATGATACAGGTATTTCCTGTACGCCCTGTTTTCAGGATCTTCATTTTTCACATCAGACTTTTTCAGCAATCCAATTTTCAAAAATTGCTGGGTGGCTTCTTCGCCAACTTTGTCAGTATAATCAACAATAGAAATTCCAGGTTTTAATAAACTTTTTGCATAATCATGCAAATGCAAACAAGCGTTATAAACTGTTTTTTGGCGGCGGGTGAATTTTCCGTTTACAGGAACTGTTCTTGTTAAGTCGGCATTATATCCGCCATAAGCTGCACCAAAATCCATTAATATTAATTCACCATCCAAACACTGCTGATTATTGCTCACATAATGCAAGGTTCTTGACCTGTCACCGCTGGCAATAATACTTCCGTATGCCTCTCCATCGGATCGCTGCATGAGAAATGAATGAATAATCTCTGCATGAATTTCATATTCCCAAACACCGGGTTGAATAAATTTCAGCAAACGTTGAAAAGTGTTGTTTGTAATCTCAATTGCCTTTTGTGTTACTTCAACTTCGTATTCTGTCTTAATGCCTCTCAGTTCTTTCAGAATCTTTGCAGCTCTTTCGTATTGATGCAAAGGATAACGGCTCTTCATCTCATCTACAAAACGATAGTCCCTCGTTCTTACCCAACTTGCTTTGCGATCGTTTTCGTTTGTATCTAAATAAATGGTATCAGCTAAATGAATCCATGGCTGAAGCAAACCATCAATGCTGTCCAACCAAACAATCGTTTGTATCCCGCTCAATGCAGTTGCTTCTTCTTTACGCAATCTTTTTCCATCCCATTTTTCTTTTAATTCATTCGGACGAACAAGCACCAATACTTCGCGATATTTTGGATCAGGGTTATCAGGAAATAAAACAACCATCGAATCTTCCTGTGTTGCGCCGCTTAACCAATACAAATCGCTGTTCTGTTTGAAAGGATATAAGGCATCACCATTGCTAGGCACCTCATCATTGCTTACAAAAATGGCTATGGAGTTGGGTTTCATCTTTTGAATGAAACGGTTGCGATTTGTTACAAACAACTGGGGATTTAGTGGAAGATTCTTCATGTGTCAATTTTTAAAACGGAACAAAGTAACCGAAATGATGAAATTTTTTCGCAAATATTATTTGCGTTCAACGTTTTAACAATGTGTGTGGTCTACACGTGGCTATGGCCTAAGGTTTTTATGCCTTACCTTCGACCTTTAAACGATTGCTTGCTATGTCAGTACCTATTATTTCTATTCCCAGAGAAAAGCTGGTGAATATGGGATTGAAATATATCCACAGTATTCATTACCAGTCTACCCCCAAAGATTTAATTCAAGACACTTTGCGTATTGGTGAAGGCATTTTAACCAGTACGGGAGCGTTAGCTATCCGGACCGGTGAGTTCACCGGGCGTTGTCCTAAGGACAAATTCACTGTAAAAGATCCAACGACAGAACACGTCATCGATTGGAATGAATTTAATATGCCGATCGAGGATAAGTATTTCCACATTGTTCATGATAAGATGATGGATTATCTGAACAAGCGAAAGGAAATCTGGGTTCGTGATTGCTTTGCCTGTGCCGATCCACGTTACAGGATAAACATTCGTGTGATCACAGAAAAGCCCTGGACGAATTTGTTTGCCTACAACATGTTTCTGCGACCCGAGGAAGATGAACTCGAAAACTTCAAACCCGATTGGCATGTCATCTCTGCCCCTGATTTACAATTAAATCCAAAAGAGTGTGGCGTTCGTCAATCCAATGCAGTTATTGTTTCATTTAGACATAAGACAATTTTAATTGCAGGATCTGGCTACACCGGTGAAACCAAGAAGGGAATTTTTTCAATTCTTAATTGCGTTCTTCCTCATGAAAAAAATGTTTTGAGTATGCACTGCTCTGCCAACATGGGCGAGGATGGCGATACCGCAATATTTTTTGGATTGAGTGGCACGGGCAAAACAACTTTGAGCAGTGATCCCAATAGAAAATTGATTGGAGACGACGAACACGGGTGGAGTGAAAATAATATTTTCAATTTCGAAGGTGGCTGTTATGCAAAGCTGATTGGTTTGTCCGAAGAAAAAGAACCTGAAATTTTCAATGCCATCCGCCGTGGTTCTATTGTTGAAAATGTAATGTTCTATCCGGGCACCAATAAAATCAATTTTGATGATGGGTCGATTACTGAAAATACCCGTGTTTCCTATCCTTTGGATTTTATTGAAAATGCACAGGAGCCATCCATCGGCAATATTCCAAAAAACATTTTCTTTTTGACCTGTGATGCTTATGGCGTGCTTCCGCCCATTTCCAAATTAACAAAGGGGCAAGCCATGTACCAGTTCATCTCTGGTTACACTGCAAAGGTTGCGGGAACGGAAGCTGGTGTTACGGAGCCTAAACCAACATTCAGTGCATGTTTTGGTGCCCCGTTTCTTCCATTGCATCCAGGCAAATATGCCGACATGCTTGGAAAGAAAATGGAAAAACATCATGTAAATGTTTGGCTGATCAATACAGGTTGGACAGGCGGTCCTTACGGTGTTGGGCATCGCATGAAACTTTCTTACACAAGAGCTATGATCAGCGCTGCTTTGAGTGGACGTCTTGACAATGTAAAAACAGCTATTGATCCTGTTTTTGGGTTTGCCATTCCTAAAAATGTTCCCGGCGTGCCCGATGAAATTTTAATTCCGAAGAACACTTGGAATGATAAAGCAGCTTACGATGGGAAAGCAAAATTTCTTGCCTGTTTGTTTGTAAAGAATTTTGAAAAATATGCAACTGGTGTTTCAAAAGAAATTTTGGATGCAGGACCAAAGTTGTAATATTGCGTTCACACCCTTATTATGATGAATAAATAGAAAAGCTTCCTGTTATCGGGGAGCTTTTTGTTTTTGGATTGCGAACAAGTAATGAAAAGAGTTGCATAAGGTGATTATTAAAAGTATTGATTCTGAGTTTGCAGACGAATGATTTAATCAGTGGAATTTTTATAAACCAAACTGCATCTCTGTTATTGAACTTGGTTGCGTCGCACTCTTGTTCGTTCGGTAATTCTTATCATCATATGCTAAGAGTCGTTTTTTCATATCCCCAATCCAATAGTTCGTACAGACCAAACTCCCATTTGTCAATTTTTCTTTACATCAAAGGTTTTGACATTACTTTTATTCCTTAAATAACTGCCTATGAACCTTCTTGAGACGCAACACGTCAAAAAATATTTTGCTACTCAAAAAGCTGTTGATGACATATCCCTTTCGGCAAGCCCGGGAAGTATTTTCGGATTGCTGGGTCCTAACGGCGCAGGCAAAACGACCCTACTCCGAATGATCACCGGTATCATTTATCCTGATTCAGGTGATATTTTTTTTGACGGCAAAAAATTCGACCCTTTTAAAGATATTGAACGCATCGGTTACATGCCCGAAGAAAGAGGATTGTATAAAAAAATGAAAATTGGGGAGCAGGCATTATACCTGGCTCAACTAAAAGGCTTAAGCAAGAGCAATGCAACCCGATTGATTAAAGAATGGTTTTCCAAACTGGAAATGGAAAGCTGGTGGAATAAAAAAGTGGAAGATCTTTCAAAAGGGATGTCGCAAAAACTACAGTTCGTTACCACTGTTTTGCATAACCCCAAACTCATCATTCTCGATGAACCGTTTAGTGGACTTGACCCTGTAAATAGTAACCTGATAAAAGACGAGATTTTCAATCTTGCAAAAAACGGCGCTACTGTTATTTTCAGTACGCATCGCATGGAGCAGGTGGAAGAAATTTGTGATCACATCGTTCTTGTAAATAAAGGCCAGAAGATTTTAGATGGTACAGTAAAAGAAGTGAAGCAACAGTTTAAAGAAAACTTATACCGTATCAGTTTTGATGCAATGCCTTTAACCACTAACAACGATGCCTTTACTATCGTGAAACAAAATGAAGATTATTCCTTAGTAGTAAAGATCAACAATGGATATACGCCCAATGATATTCTTCACTACTTCCTTCAATCGAACGCAGGTATCCATGCATTCAACGAAATTCTTCCTTCGCTAAATGAAATATTTATCCGACTGGTTGAAGACACGCCTGCAACAAGACAATTTCAAACCGTAACTGCTTAATCTTATTTTATGAATAAAACTTTTTTGGTCATAGGTAGAGAATATATTACCCGTGTGAGAAAAAGAACCTTTATTATCTCTACCATATTATTCCCGCTTCTTTATCTCGGTCTCATTTTCGGAACAGGATATATCGCGGAAAAAACTTCCCGCAAACTTCATGTGGCGCTCATCGATTCATCAGGATATTTTGATAAGGCAACAGTTGCACAATCAAACCTCTCAGACAGTAGTTCTTACATCGAATATGTAACGACCAACCCGGATACAATCGCAAAGAATTACTCCGCACTTGGTTATGATGCATACATCGTTATCCCACAACTTGACTGGCAAAAAGGCGTAAGCAATATTCCGCTAAAAACAAGCAAGACATATGGCATGGCTCCTGTTATGCAAGTTGAAGAGAAGCTTAACCGAGTCTGGACTAAAATAAAATCAGAAAAGCTTGGAATAGATGAAAGCAAACGAAAAATTTTAAGCGAAAGCAAGATTAGTATTGATGCAAAGAATGTAAATGATGAAAAGTCAAACGCAAAGATTGCGGGCTACGTTGGGTATGCATGTGGCTTCCTTATTTATTTTATCATGCTCATTTACGGTTCGCAGGTGATGATGGGTGTAATGGAAGAAAAAACAAACCGCATTGCAGAAGTAATGGTTTCATCTATTAGGCCTTTTCAATTGATGTTAGGGAAGATCATTGGAATTGGCTTAGTCGCATTGACACAATTTGCTTTGTGGATAGCTTTCATTTTTGTGATTTACAACGTTACCAGAGCTTCGGGTAATGCTAGCAATAATATATCTGGCATGGTTGGCGACGTTCAAAAAGTCTTTACAAGTATAAATGTTGGCTTAATCATCTTCTGTTTCGCATTTTATTTACTTGGAGGGTTTTTCTTTTATTCTTCTCTATACGCCGCAATCGGTAGTGCAGTTAACGAAGACATGCGTGAAGCGCAATCGCTTGCATTTCCTGTAACCATGCTTGTAATTTTTTCAATCGTAATGATGACAAGCGCCATGGCCGATCCAACAGGTCCTTTGGCATTCTGGGCGAGTATTATTCCATTCAGTTCACCAATCGTAATGATGGCAAGAATTCCGTTTGGAGTACCAGGCACTGTTCCCTGGTGGCAACTAGGTTTGTCAATGGCATTACTTGTTTTAGGATTTGTTTTCACGACCTGGTTTGCGGGAAAAATTTATCGTACAGGTATTTTGATGTATGGCAAAAAACCAAGCTGGAAAGAAATGATCAAGTGGGCATTCAGAAAGAGTTAATCGCCCGACATAAATCGCTTTTTAAAGTGCCATCATTCAGTGGCACTTTTTTTATTCCTGTTAAAGAATTAAAAAAATACACGGGCAAATTTGGGTTTACGAAAACAATCGTACATTTGGTACGAAACATTTCGTCATCAAAAAACCAAAGTTTATGAAAAGGAATTTCTGGCTTAAACAGTTGCCAATCGCCTTATTAGTCTCTGCATTGGTGATTACGGCAGCCGCATGGAAGGGACAACCCGGTAAAACTACACGCACCGCTACTGACACTATTCCCGATAAAAACAAAAAGATCAAAGACATTGACGATGCCTTGGATCAAATTGAAAAAAGCAAACAGGAATTAGATCGCACTTTGCAGTCGAAAGATTGGGAAAAGGAAATGAAAGGAGCCTTAGACAAAACGCATTTCGATGCAGACAAAATGAAATTGCAAATTGATGAAGCCGTAAAGCAAATCGACGCAAAAAAGATCCAGGAAGAAATCAGCAAAGCAATGAAGGACGTTGACTTCGAAAAAATGAAAGTAGAATTGAAAGAAAGCATGGATAAGATAGACATGCAGGATATGAAGGATGAAATTGCTAAAGCCATGAAACAAATAGATGCCGAAAAAATAAAGGCTGACATCAATACTTCCATTGCAAAGATTAACATGGATAAAATCAAGGTTGAATTGGATAAGGTTAAAGACATTGATTTCAAGGAAATGGAAGCGAGTCTAAAGAAGATGAGACCTGAAATCGAAAAATCAATGCAGACTGCGAAGGAAAGTGTTGAAAAAGCAAAGAAGGAAATGCTTGAATACAAAAACTTTATTGATGGCCTGGACAAAGACGGCTTGATCGATAAGGATAAAAATTATAAGATTGAATATAAGAATGGCGAGTTAAGCATTAACGGCAAAAAACAATCTGCCGAAGTTGTAAAGAAGTACAATAGCTTTTTAAAGGACAAAAAAGATTTCACCATCAAAAAAGATGATGATCGTTTTGATATTGATAACGACTAATGAAGCTTGTCCTAACTAAATCAACTGTGCTCCCGCCTCACGAGGCGGGATTTTTATTTTCAGCCCTCAAAAAATTCTGAAAGCGACGGTTGCTGCTGATCCTTTTGGGTATTCTTTTCTCCTTTTCGTAATTCTGAAGCAATTTAAAAAGTGCTTTTCTCGACGTTCTAATCCACCTCACAGTTTCGATAATAACTGCAAAACCAAAGAACCAAAGTCCTACAAGAAGAGGAACACCTAACAGTATGGCGTCTAAAACGTTACCGCGAGCCTTTCAATTAGAGCGGCAAATAGAATTCCTGAAATATGGAAATACCGGTGAAGAGGATTGTCCGACTTTTATAAACCTTCCTTCTTTCAAAATAATAACGGATCAATGCCCGGGATGAATCGTCTTTACCATATTGATCAAGAAATTGTTGTTCTGTAATCTTCCACGGTTTTGGACGAATGCTTTGCAATGAACTAATACTTGCAAAAGAACTGTAGGAACAAACAATGAAAATTAAAGTTGTCAGTGTCAAAGCGTAAGTGCGAAAAGAAATCATCAGAACAGATTTACGGACGAATTTAAGCCAAGGTCTAATTTATCCCATGGTGTTCGTTAGTTGTAAAGGCAGTTTTTTAATTTAGTCCAATGCAGATGTATTTCATTGCTATCGTTCTTCCACAAAATGTCAATGAAAAAGTTTTGAAGTACAAGCAAATGATGCTTGAGAAATACAATTGCAAAGTAGGATTGAAATCGCCTGCACATATCACACTTGTTCCGCCATTTTGGATGGAAGACGAAAAAGAGCAACAACTAATTGCAGATATCAACTCGTTAAGTCAGCGGTTACATCCTCTCCCTATCTCAACAAATAACTTTTCGGCGTTCAAACCAAGAACCATTTTTATTGCCGTTTCAGAAAATGAACAATTGAAAGAGGTAAAAAATTCAGCAGATGAAATTTTCAAAAACAATTCCTTTTACAACATAAAAATCGATTCACGGCATTTCCATCCTCACATCACTATTGCTACGAGAGACTTGTTCAAAAAAAGCTTTTACGAAATATGGCCGTGGTTTGCCGAAAAAAAATTCTCAGAAGAATGGACTGCGGAAGGAATTTCTATCTTAAAGCACAACAAAAAAAATTGGGACGTTATGTATACATCCCAATTCAATAAAGCAGGTCAATATTTTTAGTCAAAATTGAACAACGAACCAGGAAGAATTTGCATTTCATCTTCATTATCCATTTCAACATTCAACTGGCACCCCTCGTCAGGACGAATGAGCACTTTTTCCTTAGTTAGTTTTTTATAGCCGGTTTTTTCAAAAACCAGCCTGTAAGTTCCAGCCCTCAACTCATCGAATGAATAATTTCCATTAGCATCGGTGTATACAACCTTTTCTTTTTTGGCAGCAGAATATGCAGTTACACTAACATTACCTATTGGCTTTTTAGTATCAACATTAACCACGCCACCGGTGATATCGGTCTTTTTACTTTCCTCACCGTTAGTGGGATCTGTACTATTTGCACTGGCTGTAAATGCAGCCGCAGTTAATGCAATTGTCAAAAAAAAGAGTTTGGACTTCATTGGTTTATCTTAAAAGGTGATCAACGTTTTCAACACCTTCTCTCACTCATTAAATCTAGTATTTTTTAATGGATGATTCAACCCTTCAGTAAATTCCTTCCAAACATTTTCAACGATCTTACCAGCTGGTAAAATTCCATCAAGCAAGGCACTTACCTGCCCTATTTCCAATTCACCTTCATCCAAATTGCCTTCAAACATCCCCTTCTTTGCCCTTGCCCTTCCAAGCAATTCTTTCAATTCGGCCTCATTTGCACCATGCCCTTCCGCTTCCTGTATTTCTTGAAAGAACTTATTTTTCATTAACCGCACAGGTGTCAACTTTTTTAATGACAACAATGTTTCGCCTTCTGCTGCATTGATCACGGCCTGCTTAAAGTTGATGTGCGAAGAAGCTTCTTCACTCACAACAAACCTCGATCCCATTTGTATACCTTCTGCTCCCATCACCATTGCAGCGAGCATTTGCCTGCCTGTAGCAATACCGCCTGCCGCAATCACAGGAATCGAAACAGATTTCACTACTGCTGGTATTAAAACCATTGTTGTAGTTTCTTCTCTCCCGTTGTGTCCGCCGGCTTCAAAACCTTCAGCAACTACCGCATCACATCCCGCATCCTGTGCTTTCAGTGCAAACTTGCTGCTACTTACCACATGCACAACAGTAATTCCGTTTCTTTTGAAAAGCGGCGTCCATGTTTTTGGGTTGCCTGCCGATGTAAAAACAATTTTCACCCCCTCATCAATTGCAATCTCAATATGCTTTTCAATATCGGGATACAGCAACGGAAAATTTATGCCAAATGGTTTGCTGGTTGCGGCTTTACATTTTTGAATGTGTTCACGAAGTATTTCCGGGTACATGCTGCCTGCACCAATCAATCCCAGTCCGCCTGCATTGCTTACAGCGCTGGCAAGTCTCCATCCGCTTGCCCAAATCATCCCAGCCTGGATGATGGGATAATCAATATTAAAAAATTGAGTGACTCTATTGGAGAACATATTGCAATGTGCAAATATGCAGATTAAAAACTAACCGGCAGAGTGATTAAGGTCAGAGTGCTATTTGCACATCTGCATATCATCCAAGATCAATGTCCGTATTGTCACCAATATTGAGTGTTCTTGTTTCCCCCCGAATAGTGGTATCGCTGCCAATCAATGAATAGTCAAGCACAATATCATAGAGGTTGGAGAAAGAACCAATGATAGAACCTTTAATAATGGAGTAATCGATTTCGGTATTATCGCCAATGGTGACGTTAGGACCGATAATAGAATTTTTTATAGTGCAGTTTTTACCAACACTCACGGGCTGAATTAAAACAGTGTTTTCAAATTGTGGGCATTGCTCAGCACGGGAATTGAATTTTTTGAGAAACGTAGCATTCGATTCCAACAGCGTTTCTTTTCTCCCGCAGTCGAACCAACTATCTACTTTAAACGCTTTGAACTTTGCCCCTTTTTTGATCATACAATCCAATGCATCAGTAATAGAAAACTCTCCGTGGGTTTTAATACCGCTTTTAATATTTGCATCGAGACATTGAAACAAAAGATCCGTTTCCCTGATTTTATAAATACCCACTAATGCCAGATTTGATTTTGGGATCTGGGGCTTTTCAACAACATGAGCAATTTCCTGATCACCGTTCATTTCTGCTACTCCAAAATTCCTCGGGTCATCAACCTTTTTTACACCCAGCATTGAAGAAGGATTTTTGATCACTTCTGCTAAATCATATTCGCAAATGGTATCGCCCAGAACAATCATTACTTCATCGTTGCTTACAATGTTTCGTGTTAAACGAATGGCGTGACCTATTCCCTGGCGGTCGTTCTGGTAAACAAAATGTGCTGCAATATCAGGATAGGTGTTCTTTACAAAATCCTGTATCTTTTCGCCAAGATAGCCTACAATAAAAATGTATTCGTTAATACCTGCTTCTTTCAGCTGATCAACAATAATGCTTAAAACAGTTTTGCCCGCCAGTGGAATTAAGGCTTTTGGCTGTGTGTAAGTATGTGGTCTTAATTTCGTTCCGGCTCCTGCTACAGGTATAATTGCTTTCATGCGGTTCTATTTTGATGGCTCCAATCACATAGCTTGTCTGCTGCCATCATCAACAGTTTTGTTTAGTAAAAAAGCGGGTGAAATTAACGATTTTAATGTAAACAAGTTTTGGGCTTTGCTAAATGCCCTGCCCTTATTTTTGTGCCCGAAAATTGAGAAGCAATAGTGTAGAGTTACATGTGGTGAATTATAATGCATTTCAGGAGAATGAGGTTAATGGTTAAGAAATAGGTTCTTTTAAATAGAGTTGTTGGTTGTGTAGCCGTCTTGGCTGCTACTATCACCGCCTGTTGTGTCACTCACTTGTACGTTCAAAACTTTACTGTACAATGCACAAGTGTCATCACCTGATTCAAACTCACCAGGTTTGAGTTATGAAAACAGTGAACAGTTTTTCTTGTCATTCCGAAGCACGATGGATCTATGCTTTGTATCGTGAATAACGGAAACCGTAAGGCTGGTTGTGATTGAGATGATAAGAAGTACAGAACGATGAACGGAGCGCCGCAACGGAAGTCACATAGTAGCCGTAGACGATTGGTTCAAAAGCAACTTTCCTCTAGTCTTAGCAAACACTGAACAAATCGAATTTTAAAAAAGATTCAAAACACACCATAAGAAATTCAAAATCATTATGCAAAGAGATCAACAGGTATTTGACATTATTCAAAAAGAGCTGGACCGCCAGCGCAACGGTATTGAACTCATCGCTTCTGAAAACTTTACATCCTTGCAGGTTATGCAGGCCATGGGCAATGTAATGACCAATAAATATGCAGAGGGTTATCCCGGCAGAAGATATTATGGGGGCTGCGAGTTTGTTGATGAAACAGAACAACTGGCCATCGACCGCATCAAAAAAGTTTTTAACTGCGAATATGCCAATGTGCAACCACACAGTGGTGCTCAGGCAAATGCTTCTGTGTTGTTGGCTATTTTGAAAGCTGGCGATAAAATTTTAGGTCTCGACCTCAGCATGGGAGGACATTTAACTCATGGCTCTCCTGTTAACTTCAGCGGTAAATTATACGAACCTCATTTTTACGGCGTAGAAAAAGAAACCGGTTTGGTGAATTATGCGCAAATGGAAGAAGTGGCAAAAAAAGAAAAACCGCAACTAATTATTTGCGGTGCATCCGCTTACAGCCGCGATTGGAATTATGCAAGAATCAGAAAGATTGCAGATGAAGTAGGCGCATTTGTAATGGCCGATATTGCACATCCTGCCGGACTGATTGCAAAAGGTTTATTGAATTCACCATTTGAGCATTGCCATTTTGTAACATCAACAACACATAAAACCTTACGCGGTCCACGTGGAGGAATCATTTTGATGGGCAAAGATTTTGATAACCCGTTTGGGCTGAAAGATGTGAAAGGCAACATTCGTATGATGAGCAATTTGCTGGACATGGCTGTTTTTCCTGGTATACAGGGTGGACCGCTGGAACATGTAATTGCTGCAAAAGCTATTTCATTTGGTGAGATACTAAGCGATGATTACACACAGTATGCAAAGCAAATTCAAACCAATGCACAAGCCATGGCAAAAGCTTTTGTTGCAAAAGGCTACAATATCATCAGCGGGGGAACTGATAACCATTTAATGTTGATCGATCTCAGAAACAAAAACATCACCGGTAAGAAAGCGCAGGAAACTTTGGATAGGGCTCATATCACTCTTAACAAAAACTCTGTTCCTTTTGATGATAAAAGTCCATTTGTAACATCAGGCATTCGTGTAGGTGTTCCGGCTGTTACAACAAGAGGCATGACAGAAAGCCATATGCAAACTGTGGTTGATTTTGTTGACAAGGTTTTGATGAATATTGATGATGCATCGGTTGTGAATGGTGTTGCAAATGATGTTCATGCATTTATGGCGCAGTTTCCTTTATATCCTGAATTGGGTTAGTGTTTATTTGAAATTATTCGAGTAGTTTTCAGGCAGTTTTTTAAAAAGCGTTTGTTATGATTCAACGTATACAATCCATTTGGTTGTTGTTAGCAGCAGTATTTGCTTTTCTTACGTTTAAATTACCTTTTTACCAGGGTGCCATTTTACAAGCGGTTGACACCAAGCCTGCAGTGGATGCTCAATCGACGATTTGGTTAACCATTGTAGCTGCACTAACGGGTGCGCTGGCATTTATCAATATTTTCTTCTTTAATAACCGCAAACTGCAATTACGCATTTGTGTGTTCGGAATCATATTATCTGCTGTTTTAATCGCTTTGTGCTTTATGGAGATGACAAAATTTACAAGTGGCAGCCTTGCATTAAGCTGCATCATTTACTTTGCCATCATAGCCTTTTACATTCTTGCGCTGAATGGAATCAGGAAGGATGAAAAGCTGATCAAAAGCATGGACCGTTTGAGATAGTAATTTTCCGATGCCAGGAAATTATGCACATCACAATAAAATAACCGGCAATCATTTTGCTGGTTTTTATTTCCCTCTATCTTTGGCGCACTCCTGAATCCAATTTCTATTAAGACTTTATTTCCTTTTTCCTACTGATTTTCCTCTAACTGTTTAAAATTTAACGCATGAAAAAATTCTACCTGCTGCTGGCATGTACTGTAATCTTTTGTTTTGCCTCAAATGCTCAAGTTGTAATTAATGAATTATATGGTGGAGGCGGCAATAGTGGCGCCACTTACAAGAATGATTTTATTGAATTGTATAACAATGGTAGTTCTGCTGTCAGCCTTGCAGGATGGTCTGTTCAGTATGCAAGCGCTGCGGGTACTACATGGGCTGTCACTAATTTAAGTGGAAGCATCCCGGTTCACGGTTATTATCTGATTCGGGAAGCTGTTGGTTCCGGCGGAACAACTAATCTTCCAACTCCTGATGCAATAGGTTCGATTGCAATGTCAGCTACTGCTGGCAAAGTTATTTTGTGCAACACTACAACAGCACAAACAGGCTCCAACCCAAGTGGAGCTCAAATTATTGACAAAGTTGGTTTCGGGTCAACAGCAAATAGTTTTGAAGGAAGTGGGCCAACGCCTGCTCCAAGCAATACTACATCTGTTCAAAGAACTCCTGAAGGATTTGATTCAAATAACAATAATTCTGATTTTACTGTAGGTTCACCAAGTCCAACTAACTCTACTGGTGGTGTTGATCTAACTTCTCCGACCATTTCCTCCCTGTTTCCATCCAATAGTGGAACTAATGTAATTACATCTTTTACTGCATCTATCACTTTCAGTGAAACCATTCAAAAAGGTGCATCAGGAACAATTACCGTAAAAAAGCTTTCTGATAATAGTATCGTTCAAACAACAAATATTATGAATGCAACCGTTACTGTTTCGGGCAGTAAGGTTTCGTTTGATGTTTCGTCATTAGATTTTAGTACTGCGTATTATATTGAAATAAGCAGTGGTTCTTTTAAAGATCTTTCGAACAATGATTTTGCCGGAACAAGTGGAAGTGGCAGCTGGAGCTTTACAACTGCGGCCACTTCACCGACGGGCATAATTGGCTCAATTTATAATTTTAATACCTGTGGCTCAAACCTTGCCGATGGCTTTACCCAATATAATGTTCTTGGTGATCAAAAATGGGGTTGCACATCCTTCGGTGTAGACGCTTCACACACTACAACAGGCAGCGCAGCAAACGGTTTGCAAATCAATGGATTTTTAGGTACTAATATTCCAAATCAGGATTGGTTAATTACACCTGCATTTGATTTGAGCAGTACAATTTATCCTTTGCTATCTTTCTGGAGCAGAACTGCTTTTAATGGCAGTCCATTACAATTAAAAGTTTCGACCGACTATCCTGGCACTGGCGATCCAAGAGTTTTTACATGGACAGATTTAAATGGCAAGTTTCCCAATCAAACTTCCGACGTGTGGACATTATCCAACAATATTAATCTTTCTGCTTTTAAATCAACTCACACCTTTATTGCTTTTGTTTATACATCCACAAATGAAGATGGTGCAAGATGGACGATTGATGATGTTACGTTAGCAAATTCATTAACACCTCCGCCACCATCACTTACAACAAGTGCAACCGATATTCAATTCACCTATGTTGCCAGCGGATCGAATGCAACAAAAACATTCAACTTCACAGGTAATGATCTTACCGATGATGTAACCGTTACTTCAACAGGTGCATTTGAAGTTTCAAAAGATGGAGTTTCATTTAGTCCATCAATTACTTATTCAGTTGCTGAAGCAAACAATCAAAATGAAACAGTGTATGTTCGATTCTCTCCAACCCAACAGAACCAGGATTACTCCGGCACAATTACAGTTGCTACTTCAACTTTATCAGACGATGTAAACCTGAAAGGAACAAGCATTGATCCTGCAACTACACTTGAAGTCGTGAACTGGAATCTCGAATGGTTTGGAAGCACAACACTCGGCCCGACAAATGATAACCTGCAAGAGCAAAATGTAAAAAGTGTTTTACAAAATGTAGGCGCTGATATTTACGGATTGCTTGAAGTTGTAGATGAATCAAGACTTGCAAACATTGTTAGCCAGATGCCGGGTTATACCTATGTTGTTGGCCAATATGGTTCACACGTAAATCCGCCCGATCCGTCAGGTGGTCCATTGTCAGAAGCTCAGAAACTTGCATTTGTTTACAAAACTTCTGTGTTCACCAATGTGAGTGTAAGACCGTTGATCAACAATCAAAACACATCAAGTACTTCTTACAACAATTGGTCAAGCGGAAGATATCCTTTGCTCATGACTGCAGATGTAACATTGAATTGTGTAACTAAAAAAATCAATTTCATTTTAGTTCATGCAAAAGCAAACACCTCGCCAACTGCAACTTCGTATGCGAGAAGGCAAGCTGCAGCAGCAGAATTGCACGACACCATTCAAACTTACTTCGCCGAGCAAAATGTAATTGTATTGGGTGATTTTAATGACGACCTGGACCAAACTATTACTTCCGGAATCAATCCGCCAACAACGTCATACAGTTCATTTACCACGGACAATGCTAATTTCTTCTCTCCTACATTGGCCTTAAGTCTTGCAGGAAAGAAGTCAACTGTGAGCTATAATGACGTTATCGACCATGTTATGTTGAGCAACGAGATGGAAACGTATTATATGCCATCTACTGCAACTGTTTTAAGTGAGGTAAGTTCTCTGATCAGCAATTATGGTTCTACTACAACCGACCACTATCCTGTATTTACCCGTTACAAATTTGAAGCGCCTGCACCTCCTGTTGTTAAGACTTGTCCTACTGTTTCAGCATTCTGTGCAAACACAAATGGAACATATACAATCCCGGTTTTTGAAGCAACAAGTCCCTGTGGCTTTGTAAACTACAGTTATACTATTACAGGTGCAACGAACAGAAGTGGTACTACTAATGATGCAAGCGGAAGTTTTGAAATTGGAACAAGCATCATCACCTGGGTTGCATCTGATGCAGCAGGTGACAGCGCTACCTGCCAAACAACTGTTGTTGTGAATGCAAATCCTGTAGTTACCACTCCGGATGCATACGCATTAAGTTCAGGTGTTCTCGCCAATACAGTATATATCGGGTATACACCTGCGTCTTCTATCACTTTGAGTTCAACGGTAACAGGAGGATCGCCCAACTATTCATATAGCTGGAGCAACGGCAGTTTGACTTCATCTGCTATGGTTAGTCCAACATCTAATACCACTTACTCACTTACAGTAACGGATGCGAATGGCTGCCAGGGAACTGCCACTAAGAACATTTCTGTTTTAGACATCAGGGCTGGAAAGAAGATGGATAAGATCAACATCTGTCATGTTTCCGGCAATACACATTCCATTCAAATTGATCCTTCTGCGGCTCCTGCACATTTAGCGCATGGAGATATGTTAGGTAGTTGCGAAATTGTTAGCCCAGCTATTACAAGCAGGTATCAAACTCAAACTGAAATTGTTGCTGACTTACAGGTTAAAGTGTTATCAAATCCTTCTTCTAATTATTTCGTTTTGAAACTCACAGGAGGGAACACTGCAGAGAAAATCAACATTAGGATAACTGATGTTATTGGACGAACAGTTGAAGTAAAGAACAGCCTTTCCTCAAACCAAAATGTTATGCTCGGCAACTCTTATCAACATGGAGTTTATTTTGCAGAAGTGATTCAGGGGCGTGTTCGCAAACAAATAAAATTGATCAAGCAATAAATTCGATTCCCAACCATTTTTAAAGAGGAGCCAAAAGCTCCTCTTTTTACTTCTAAGAAAGACTCGGTCGGGTACCGGAAGACCAAACTACTGACAAATTGATTCCGAAGGAAGGAGAAAAGCCGTCGGAGAATCTTAACACCCTTTAACCCAAAATCCCTGTCCTTTGCTTTTTAGATCGGCTTCTTACCCTTACCTTTGCGCTCCCTTACCCAACAGGTAAGGATTCAACAAATTTTTAAACAAAAAAACAGGGTAATGAACAATTACGAATTGATGGTGATTTTTACCCCCGTTTTGAGCGATGATGAGTTTAAGGCCGCTCAAAAAAAGTACACAACGCTGGTTACCGATAATGGCGGCCAGGTAGTTGCTGAAAATCCATGGGGACTGAAATCACTGGCGTACCCGATCCAGAAAAAAACCACTGGTTTATACTGGGTTACGGAATTTATTGCGCCATCCGACTTCAATGAGAAGCTGAAGATCCAGCTTCTTCGTGACGAGAGTGTACTTCGTCACCTGGTTACCAAGCTCGACAAATACGCCGTTGAGTATAACCAAAAAAAGAGAAGTGGCGTACCAACAGGAATTGAAAAAGTACAGGAGGGTTAATTATGGCACGTCCAAATGAAATCAAATACTTAACCGCCATTAAGCAGGAAAAACGTCCTAAAAAGTTTTGCCGCTTCAAAAAATATGGCATCCGTTACATCGATTATAAAGATGTGGAGTTCCTGAAAAAATTCCTGAACGAGCAAGGTAAAATGTTACCCCGCCGTATTACCGGTAACTCTTTAAAGTACCAGCGCAAAGTGTCTGATGCTGTAAAGAAAGCCCGCCAAATGGCACTGTTGCCATTTGTGACAGATCTTTTGAAATAATTTTTTAACCTAACCTTCTTTGGCAACAAGGAAGAGGACAGTGGCGCGGACGCCATTGGCTAAAACAAATAACATGGACATTATTTTAATTCAAGACGTAGATAATCTTGGTGGCAAGAACGAGCTGGTGAAAGTAAAGAACGGCTATGCCCGTAATTTTCTAATCCCTCGCGGACTGGCTGTAGAAGCAAATCCTTCAAACCGTAAGCAACTGGATGAAAGATTAAAAGTTGCCAAAAAGAAAGAAGATCAAATGCTTGCACAGATCAACAGTGTAATTGCCAAGCTACAGGAAGGACCAGTAAAGGTTGGTGCTAAAACGGGTACCAGTGGAAAGATTTTTGGAACTGTTACGCCGCTGCAAATCAGCCGTGCTATCAGGGACCAGAAAGGATATGATATCGACAGGAAAAAGATCCACATTGTTGATGAAGTAAAAGAATTAGGTACTTACAAGGCCTCTATCGATTTTGGCAACGGCCAGCACGCCGATGTTGAATTTGAAGTAGTTGCTGAATAAAGGCCATATAATTATTTCTAGGAAAGTCCACACCATGGTGTGGACTTTCCTTTTTTATACGCCAGCCACTGCCTGCATTGATTTGGGTTAAGGAACAATTTTTGATACGGTATACCTGCTATCCAAGTTCCGGTCGCGAAAAACTGAAACCACACTACTGCGTCAAAGTTTTTATTATTCACCTTAAACATTTTGCGACTTATGGAACATCTCTACTCTTTTGCTAAGAAATGCTCTTTTTTATTCATTGCCGGTCTGGTAAGCCATTCGGCCTTTGGGCAGGTTTCGCCTTGCGGCCCAGTCGTAGAAAACTTCAATAATACCGGCGGCTCAATGGCTGGATTTACTTCTTCAACTGTTTTTTCCTCTGCCCCGGGCTTTACTTATGGGCAAACGGGACAAAACGGATACCTTCAGCGTTGTGCTATACCTTCTGCTGGAACTTCTTATTATATTGTTTCTCCAACCTACCAGTCGCTTGCTTCGCAAACCACTATTGGATGGGGTTTTACATTGACTGGCGACGTACAGGCATCGCAGGTAGATGTATACGTACAATACGTGGACAATAACAACAACATAAATACCGTATTGGTTTATACCAATACAGCTACAGCCTATACGGGTTCAGGAGCTAATCAACAACTCGTGGTATGTGAGCAGACGAATATTAGCAGCATTACAGGTTTTACTGCAGGCGAACGTTACAGAATTTTGGTACAGATTACTGCAGAGACAGGATCTAATAATAACCAGTGCCTCGTTTTTGACGATTTCAGGGTCACCGGAACGGCTGCCCAAGCGGCATTACCAGTTACTTTCATTGGTTTCGGTGCAAAGAAGACTGATACCGGAGTAGAACTGATATGGAATGTGGCAGGCGAAAGAGATGTGCAATATTATGAGGTAGAAAGGGGTGCAACCGGAACTGCTTTCACCAAATTAGGAACCGTATCTGCAACCAATTCCACTGCCTATTCCTTTTTGGATAATCAGCCTGTGAGCGGAGTGGTTTTTTACCGGGTAAAAGAAGTAGATATTGACGGAAAGTTTAAGTATTCAACTATTGTGAAACTCAATCTGAACCGAAGCATCACGCTTAGGGCTTATCCTTCACCTGTGAGAGACCAGTTAACAATTGAGCACAGTTTGACCACCAAGGGAACACTTAGTATTACCACTTCGGACGGACGCATTCTGAAGCAGGTTGATACCAAGCCTGAATTGAATCAAACTGTTATTGATGTTTCCGCTCTGAAAGCAGGTTTATATATTGTACGATTTGTAAACGCCGACGGGCAGGCCGAAACAACAAAGCTGATAAAACAATAGATGAAGATTGTTCTTTATAAAGAAAGCTGTCGCGAAATCTGCGACAGCTTTTGTTTTTTTGCTATAGGTAATCAAACGAAATTCCCATATATTCGTTAAGTATTGTGTTCTTTCAGTTTCTCAAATCTTTGAACGTTTCGGTAAATGTTCATTGTTTCTTGACGGCTGTAAACACGTTTTTTGTTTTTTAAATTTTTTCTCAACATGAACATTTACGTCGGAAATCTTAGTTGGGGTCTGAAAGACCAGGACCTGGCCAACTTATTCGCACCATTTGGTGAAGTAGCTTCAGCCAAAATTGTTATGGACAAATTCACACAAAGAAGCAAAGGCTTCGGTTTTGTGGAAATGCCTAATGATGAACAAGCGCAAGCTGCCATTGCTCAACTTAACGGCAGCGAGATTGAAGGAAGAAATCTCGTTGTTAATGAATCACGCCCCAAAGAAGAAGGCGGCGGCGGTGGATTCAAGAAAAGAAGCTTTGGTGGCGGCGGCGGTGGCGGCTACAAGAAAGGCGGCGGTGGCGGTGGCTACCGTGGTGGTAACGGAGGTGGTGGTGGCTACAACCGCGGTGGCGGTGGTGGCGGATACAGAGATAACTATTAATCTATAATACTTATACTGTACTTTGAGTCCTGCTTCATAAGAGTAGGACTTTTTTAGTTTGCAGGAACACCATTTGCAAGCACTGTAAAAACTGAATTATGTTCATACCGATTGGCGATGACAACAGGGACAGGCGAACAACACCAATTGTAAATTACCTTTTCATTCTCATCAATATTCTTGTTTTTATTTTTCTGCAGGATTGGGGAAGAAATATTCCGTTCACTTACGGTTATTCAACGGTACCTGCAGAAATTCTTACAGGTCACGATATTGTTTCTCATTCAAGAATTGTAGTTGATGAAGTGACCGGCCAACGTGTTCAAATACCGGGTCTTGAGCCAACAAACATCAATGTCTATCTCACATTAATAACATCCATGTTTATGCACGGAGGTTTAGCACACATACTTGGTAATATGCTTTTCCTCTACATCTTCGGCGATAATCTTGAAGACGTCATGGGGCACAGCAGGTATTTCTTCTTTTATCTTTTGTGCGGCATCATTGCAGGACTATCACACGTGTTTGCAACTTATTTCTTTGGACAGAGTCCTTACGTTCCAAGCCTCGGTGCTTCCGGTGCCATTTCAGGTGTAATGGGCGGCTATATTGTTTTGTTTCCAACAAGGAGAGTTCACATCTGGCTGTTCTTTTTCTTCACCATATCGGTTCCTGCATTCATTGCAGTAGGATTATGGTTTGTTTTCCAGGTAGTAAACGGATTAGGTGCATTAGGCGGAGACGAAGGTGCAGGAGGAATTGCTTATGCTGCACATATTGGTGGTTTCATTGCCGGATTACTTCTTGTAAAAATGTTTGCAAGAAGAAAACCTGTTTTACAATATGAACGAAAAGCGTCTTGGTAGAATTTCAATATCGAAATAATCTGACTGGAAATATTCCCCATCAGCATGCGCATGAAGCTTTGTTACAGATCGGATACTGATCTTATTTGTCTGCTTGTATTTTACAAATTCAAGATCAAGATGCTCGCCTTTTTCAATAACAGGCAGATATTTCATTCGTTTAATGGGAGAAACCCTTCCAACAATATTTACTTCCAGTAATTCGTCGGTAAGTACTGCATTTGGCGTAACATGAAATCCACCGCCATATCTTTTGCCATTGGCAACAGCAATCATAAAACAATCCTGCCTGAGTGTTTCCGACGGCATTTGTATTAAGCATTCCTTTTCGTGATAGCCAACAATTTGTTTGAGAATGGAAAGAAGGTAAGACGCTTTACCACCTAATTTTTTCTTGCCTAAAAGATCGTGAACGATAGCACCATCGAAACCAATACCTACTCCGTTCAAAAAAAATCTTTCATTACAAACACCTGCATCAATCATTTGAGGTGTTCCCTGCAAAACCTGTTCAACTTGTTGTTCAACAGTTTTATCACCATACAGCATCCAATGAAAATCATTACCGCTTCCCCCTGCAAACAATGACAGTGGTAATTGAATAGTCGGATAATGGTTGACGAACCAATTAGCTGTACCATCGCCACCAATGATCCATACTTCAGTAAAATCATCAAATACTTCCGGCCACGTGGAAGAAAAAACTTTGTGAGAAATATCCATTCCAGACAAGAGAACTTCAATGCTGTTTGTCATGCGCAATGCTTTCGCATTTTCGGAAGTCGGGTTACATACAAGGGCTATATTTTTTTCGAAAGCAGTCAATAATATTTCATTGTGCTATACAAAGAAGTAAATATAACTCATGTTAACGCTTCGTACAATACTTCTACGGGGTGCTTTGCTTTTCTGCCTGTTCCGTCTTTAATTTGATGGCGGCAACTTGTGCCTGGAGCTGCAATAATTGTTTCGTTTTTACTATTGCGAACTGCAGGGAACAAAACCAACTCTCCCACCTTCATTGATATGTCGTAGTGTTCCTTTTCGTAGCCAAAAGAGCCTGCCATGCCGCAACAACCGGAAGAAATAGTTTCTACCGAATAATTTTCTGGCAGTGATAAAAGTTTTACTGAAGGGGCAACAGAAGACAATGCTTTTTGCTGGCAATGGCCATGCAGTTTAATATTCCGTTTTTCTTTGGTGAAGTTTTCTTTCGTGATATTTCCCTTTTCAATTTCGGTAGCGATAAACTCATCGATGATGAAAACATTTTTAGCCAATTCTTTTGCAGAATTGAATTGATAATCATATGCAAGATCAACATATTCATCCCTGAATGTTAGAATCGCAGATGGTTCAATTCCGATTAATGGCGTTTCGGCAGTGATAACATCTTTTAACAGTCCAATGTTTTTATTGGCAATCTTTTTTGCATCTCTTATCAAACCTTTTGACAACCATGTCCTTCCACTTTCAATGTGTTTAGGAATTACGATTTCATAACCTAACTTCTCTAGCAACAAAATCGATTTGATCCCAATTTCAGTATCATTATAATTGGTGAACTCATCGCAGAACAGATACACTTTCTTTTTGCCTGTTGCGTGCTCCCTATTGCCCTCTCTCTGATGCTTCTTCCACCACTTCATCAACGTTGTTTTATAAAGTGTCGGCATGGAACGCTTTACATTAAATCCTGAAATTCTTTTGATCAAATTACTGATAGCAGGTGTGGTCACTGCAAAATTGTAAAGCGCCGGAGCAATAGCACCAAGCTTGGCAGACTTACTAAAGTTTGCGATCAACTTTGAACGAAACGGAACACCATTGGCATCATAATAGTGTTGAAGAAATTCCGCCTTCAGTTTTGCCATGTCAACATTCGATGGACATTCTGATTTACATCCCTTGCAACTCAAACACAGATCCATCACATCTTTAATCTCTTCATGGTCAAAACGATTCAACTTTGTTGAATTTGTCAACATCTCACGAAGAATGTTTGCTCTCGCTCGTGTAGTGTCTTTCTCATTTCGTGTAGCCATGAAGGAAGGACACATTGTTCCACCGGACAATTCTGTCTTTCTGCAATCACCAGAACCGTTACATTGTTCTGCATGTTGCAAAATATCCTGGTTGTAAAAACGGAACACCGTTTTGAATGCCGGTGTTTGTTGTCCCGGTGTGTAACGCAGCATGGTGTTCATCGGAGGCGTATCCACAATCTTATTTGGATTGAAAATATTTTCCGGATCCCAGGTGTATTTGATTTGCTTGAGCAATTCATAATTTCTTTCACCAACCATTTGCTTTATGAATTCTCCACGTAATCTTCCATCACCATGCTCGCCACTTAATGAACCATTGTATTTTTTTACCAGTATAGCAATTTCTTCTGCAATGGTTCTGAACAAACGATTGCCTTCTTCCGTTTTTAAATTAATGATGGGGCGAAGATGAATTTCACCGGAACCGGCGTGTGCATAGTGCACCGAATAAAGATTGTGCTTCTTCAGTATCTCATTAAAGTCGCGGATATAAGAAGGCAGATCATTCACATCTACCGCGGTATCTTCAATAACAGGAACCGCTTTCTCATCGCCGGGCAAATTTCCAAGGAGTCCAAGACCGGCTTTGCGAAGTGTCCAGATCTTTTTTGTATCAGCTCCAAACAGCAAAGGAAAATGATAACCCAATCCTGCTGCACGCATTTCTTCTTCGACTTTCTTTGCTATTTCAATGATCTCTTCTTTCGTTTCCCTCGTAAATTCAATAACCAAAATAGCTCCCGGATCACCCTGGACAAAGAAACGATTCTTTAATTGTTCAATATTATTCTTGGTGCATTCGAGTATGTAATGATCAATCAACTCACTTGCACTTGGGTTATACTTTAATGCAATCAGGTTGGCATGAAGCGATTCATCAATGCTGTTGAAATGAACACAAAGTAATCCCAATTCCTTTGGCGGAAGCGGAACAACATTCAATTTGATCTCAGTAATGAAAGCCAACGTTCCCTCCGAACCTGCAATAAGATTGCAGAAATTAAAATTAGGTGCACCTGCAGTAAATGGTGCAGACTCTAACAAAATATCAACAGCATATCCTGTATTACGGCGTTCAACACTTTTCTTTGGAAATTCTTTTCTGATCTCAACCTGGTTCTCATAAATGCTTAACAGGCTTCGAACCGTTTTATAAATCTTCGCTTCGAGATGGTCTCCTTCACATTTTGCATGAAATTCATCAATGCTCAATGCTTTGAATTCTGTTTCAGTCCCATCACTCAGCAAAGCTTTTACTTCGAGTAAATGTTCACGGGTGCTCCTGTAGACAACTGAGTTGGAACCGCAGGAATTATTTCCAACCATTCCGCCAATCATCGCACGATTGGCAGTTGATGTTTCAGGACCAAACAACAAACCATGTGATTTCAAAAACATGTTGAGTTCATCACGAATCACTCCAGGTTGAACTCTCACCCATTTCTCATCTTTATTGAATTCAAGAATTTTCGTGAAGTGCTTCGACACATCGACCACAATTCCATCGCCCACCACCTGACCAGCAAGCGAGGTGCCTGCAGTTCGTGGAATCAATGAAGTTTTTTCTGCACGGGCAAAGTGAATTAGTTTTTTTAAATCATCAATTGATTTTGGAATGGATACTGCAAGGGGTAATTCACGATAGGCCGATGCATCGGTTGCATACAAAAGCCGCATAGTGTCATCGTAAAAAAGTTCGCCTTCCAATTGCTGGCCTAACTGCTGTAGCTTGTCGTTAATTTTTCCAGGATTCGTTTTCAAAGCGGTTAAATATAAACCGTTCTATTTTTTTGGCAAAAACAGAAATAGACGGGTTTTATGTTGTCCAAAGTGCCTGCATCGAATTTTTTCCATCGAAACAGGCACCTGATTAAAGAGATTTTTAATTCAAATAACTATTGGATTACTTTAATTGTTTGCGCACCATGATAGGAATGAATCTCTCCATTATACATCGCATCCGCACTCACAGGTCCCTGCTTAAATTGCCCTAATGAAACGGCACGAACTGCATAATAATATCTCTGTTTAGCGGCATAGGCATTTACAAAGAAATTAATGCGGTCGTCACGAACATCCAATGCAACAGGTGTCGCTTCATTTTTGATCCATTCCATTCCCGGAATTTCTTTTGTTCTTGGATTTTCAATTTCGAAACCCGCTGGTAACAAATCTGTCAATACAATATTTTCAATTGGAGAATTATACGCACTTTCCAAAGTCAGTTCTACAATTACCAAATCGTTTTGCTTGAATGTTGTGCCATTGATAGGACTTCCAAAACGATCGTAAAACTGTCTCCTTACTTTGATGTAATTATCCTCTTGTTTGTATTCGCCTGTTGTACTTATACCCTCTGCCACCCAGGTATAATACAAACGCCCGCTTCCTTTCGTTTCAATTTCTACTGAATTTGATTTCAACTGGTTGCTGTTTCCTTTCCAATCTCCATCCACTTTGGCAAACGTCTTTCCATTCGCTTTTACTTCAGCAGTCACATTTGATTTGCCTTCCACTCTTGCCAGTTTTCCTAATGCCAAAAATGAAAACGCCGCTTCCTGTGTGTTGATCCATGGATCTGCTTTTAATCTATCAGCCACATGTTTTCTCATGGCTGGAATTTGTGCATTACCCGGATCAATATCTACCAATGTATTCAATGCAATGGATTCATCACGTAAAGCACTATAAAAACTTCCACCTGTTTCCTGAACGGATTCTTCTCCACTGAATGAATGCGGAAGCATTTGTGTGTAAGAACGTTTATCGCCTGAAACTGCATAAGCCGCCGACAATAAATATTTGCTATCGATGGCAAGCAATCCCTGGTTGGCTTTGTAATAGTTCATCACAGAAACATCAGTTCTTCCTGCCATTGCCAAAACATATAAACTGTAAGCAACTTCCTTAGGTGCGATCTTTTTATTTTGATTGCGGTTATAATAATAATCGATCGTTTCTTTTGTCTTCAATCGCTTGGACAAATAAGAAAGCATGGTTTCGATCAAACTATTATCAACATCAAATCCGGCCTTTCTCGCTTCTAATAAAAAGTGTGCAGCATAAACCGTAGCCCACCAATGTTCCGTGCCTTCATTATCCCAAAGTGTAACACCACCAGTGTATAATTGTCGCATTTTTATTTTGCGAATAGCTTCCATTACGTTGGAATTTGCATTTTGCTGGCTACCATTTTTCACTCCCATAGCATCAGCAAAATCGCCGTAATACAATTGGGGAAATGCAGCGGAAACTGTCTGTTCCGTACAACCATATGGGTATTGAACAAGATATTTCAACTGTTTATAAATTTCAGCAACAGGTGAACGGCTTATGATCAAATCATACTTAAAGCTTCCTGCAACAAAATTGTTTTGCGGAATGTTGATCTTTTGAGCAGAGCCGCCAACTATTGATCCGCCACCTGAAATTTTCTGCAACGTTGATGGCGGACGAACAGAGATCTCTGTTTCATCTTTGAATTTTTCTCCAAGTGCATTTACGTTGATAGAGATCTTAGCAACGTTTACAGTTGGTGCTGCAACAATTTGAAAGACTGCCCTTCCTTCGCTGTTTGGATTGATGGAAATGTTTTGAAGATTTGCCCCTAAAACTTTTACTGGTCCGCTTACTGAAACACTTGCCTGCCCGCTTGCAAATTTGTTTGTTGTATTTGTAATGGTAACAGGAACAGTAACTGTATCACCAGGGCTCATAAATCTTGGCAAAGAACTGCTCAATACAATCGGATCGGCAACAGTTGTAGTATTTTCTGACGAACCAAACTTTTCATCTTTGAAAGCAACAGCCATTAAACGGATTTGTCCATTGAATTGGGGACCATCAAATTCAAAATCTGCATAGCCACTTCCGTTTGCCTTTTTTAATCCACTCCAGTACGACATGATCTTAAATCGTTTCGCGGGCATCGGGTTTACTCTTTTGTCTAAACTCAATTCGCCATCACCACCGGTGCTACTTAACCTTCCGCGCAATTCCGGAAACAACAAAGGATACATATCAAAAGCATTTACCTGCAAAGCCTTTTTCTGATAGTAATAGTTATATGGATCAGGCGTTTTGAAATCAGTCACCTGCAACACACCATTGTCAACAGCAGCAAGTGTTACATAACTTCCGGGCACTGCTTTCACTCTTACTTTTTGATGCGTATTGGAACGTGATGATTTTTGTGCAGTGATCTCCACTGGAATTTTTCTTTCTTTCTCTTCAACTTTTATATTTTGAAAACCATGGGCTACTGTTAAAGGAATTCCTGAAATTTCATGTGGCTTAATTAATGTAGCTGTCACATAAATATTCGGTACATATTCGCTTTTCAATTTGAGATCGATGCTTGCCAGTTTCTTTGCTACATCAACATATTGATAGGAGATCAGGTGATCAGTTTCAATTGTCACCAACATTTTTCCACTGAATGGTGTTTTGAAAGTAAGCTTTGCATTATCTCCACTGTTATAAGATTCCTTATCCAATTCTATATCTATGTTACCTTCTGTGTTCACTTCAAAAGAAGCATTGTCGGCACCCCATGAGCCATAGCTGTAAAAACTTTTGCTTACATAAACATTGGCACCGGGGCGATATACCCGTACTTCATAATTTCCGGGCGAACGAGGCACGTAATTATAAACGGTGTTTTCCCCAACCGTTATTTCATTATCAGCCATCACCTTGTCTTCCTGTTGCGATTCATACCTGAAATAACTTCCACTGCGGCTTAATACTGTTCTGTATTCGTGTTTGATTACTTCAACTCTTGCATTTGACTGAACAACATTTCCATCTTTATTTAATGAAATCAATAAAAATTTTACAGGCTGATTCAGTGCATAGAACCAATAGCCATCCGTCTTCATTCCATTGAAAATACCTTGCGTATAGATATCACTTGATACAACTCTGCTTACAGGTCTTCCTGTTTCATCAAACACTGTTGTATAAAAACTGGCTTGCAACAAGCCTGTATTTGCATAGAGCGAAGGCACACTATAACTAACAACTGCATTACCGCCGGCATCAGTCGTTCCTTCACGAACATCTTTATCAAAAAACTGTTTTTGATTTTCAAGTGTGAAGTCATAACCTGCATACTTCTTCGAAGAGAATTGTTTTTGCTTTACCTGGATTTCAGTTTCGTATTTCCTGTTTGCCGCAGGCGGGCCAAAAAAGTTTACAGCATTGATCTGCAATGAAGTATTATCAGATGGTTGCAAGTAAGGCCTATCCAGTTTTGCGGACACTTTAATTCTATCCGGAACAAATTCCTCAACCTGGAAATTTTTCGTACCCAATAAAACATCATTGGAACTGTACAACTCTAATGAATAGCTACCGGTGATTGCAGCTGTAGAAATATCCACACTACCATCAGTGGCTCCTTGTTCATTCAAACTTTTACGGAATGATTTCAATTCTTTTCCGTTAGGCAGAAGAAATTTCACTTTTACAGGAATTTCACCGGGACTTCTCCAATTGTTATTACGCAGCAGCAACGAGTAATTAATTTTTTCTCCGGGACGATAAATATCTCTCTCTGCATAAATGAAAGCGTCGAGGCCTGTTGTGTTGTTTCTTTTTCCACCAACATCAAATCTGGAAGTATTCACCTTCGTTTTTGCAAATGGTAAATAAGTGAAATCGTCAGCAGTTTTTGCAATAACCATTGCCGGCTTAAAGCCCGAATAATTTTTTACAGCAATTGGAACTTCGGCAACACCATCAGCATTAGTTGCGCCGGTTCCTACTAATTGATTGTTTTGCCCATAGACATTTACCGTTACACCCTCTATTGCGTTTGCAGTTTTAAGAGAGTTGGCAAAGACAAACATTTTGTCCTGTCCCTGTTTCGCAATTAAACCAATATCGGAGAAAGAGATAAAACGACTGTCTCGAACCCAATAATCTTTTGTAGATCGAATCATCACATGATAGATGCCTTTAGACTCAGGCAGGCGATCTTCAAATTGAGAAATATTCAGCAATCTGCCGGAGCCTGATTTTGGGAGCGAACGTGTATCAATTTCTTTTGTGTAAATAATATCCCCTGCAAGGTCATCGCGGTAACTGTTATAATATTCCCCATCCCCTTCACCGCTATAAGAAGCATATTCTGCATCGCTGTTTTCAGAATTATCTTCATCGTTTGGCTCGTAACCATAGCGGTCTGCCATCAGCAAATTGTTCTCATAAATTTTCGAGATAACCAATCTCACTTTAGGGGTGTTGGTAATTCGCACCTCAATATTTCCGCCACCTTTTTTAGAAAGATAAATGGCTTTACTGTTGGTGAATTTTACTTCAGATTCCAATTGGCCAAATGCCACACTCCCGTTGTATGATTCTTTCAGCACTCCGCCAATCGTTCCTCTCAAACCTTTATCAATGGTGAAGGCATAACTGTTCTCCGAATCAAATTTATCGCTGCGCAATGTAACACCGTAATCTTCGTATTGAACTGTGTAGCTTACATCAGGACTGAATTTGATAAAATTAGAAATGGTTTGACCAGTCAATTGCTGACTGGTGTAAATGTGAATCAAGCCCTCTGTGCCATCATGCTCCGATTCAACATTATTGATGTTAAGTACGTAAGGCGAAGGAATGGATAAAACAGTTTTGATCGGATCCTTTGTACTATTCTCACCCTTTTCAGGTTTTAATCCAGCATCGATCGTGATATTAGCTTCATAATTTTTGTCTTCTCCTTTAAATCCATTCAGGCGAACAGTAACAGTGTTTGCTGTTCCGATATTCTGAATTGAAAAATTTGTTTTCCTTCCTTCAATATCAACTTTGAACTTTTCTTTCAGATGATCAATTTTAATTGAATAATTGAACCGGAGATTGATTTGCGGAACTGCCAAATGACTGCTCTCATCTGCTATTACCCAGGTTACCTGTGCATCTTCCAACTGTAAAGGCGACGTGTAAAAATTCAACTCGTCATCCTTTACATTATTGAACTTACTGAAACGCAAAACATCGTCCTTAATGGTTGCTTTATAATTGGTCGCTGGCAACAAAGGTTGTACAGGAGAAAACACTAATTCATCCGGACCGTTCCAGCGAAAGCGGCCCTGTATTTTTGGTTCGAAAGAAATATAGTCAGTAGAATCCCAATTGTTGATTAATGAATCCGGATATAGCGATTTATTAAAACGAAAAACCAGGTTGGACAATTGAGCTACCTCTCCTTTTGCATTTGTATAATCGAGTGCAACATAGTTCCGTTTACATGAGGACAAAAAAATAGCAACTACGATTGTAGTCGCTATAAAATATTTGTTACGCATAAAAATGATTGTTGGCAGTTTGGTAAAATAAAATAACAGGAAATTTTGCGAATTACACCAATAAGTTTTCGACAATTTTATATGTCTTTACTAAGTATAATTCGTTAAAGGCAACAGGATTTAATTCGGATTGCACGATCATTCTTCGTTTGAATTCAGCAAGCTGTTTTTAAAATAAATTCTTAAGCTTTTGAAAAAAACGTTTTGGAAATTAATTCGTGTAATTCGTGAATTAAATTCGTGTAGAACTAAGAGAAGCTAAGGAGGCAGACTCGATGAGTCCATATAGATTTAAAAGATTGCAACAGAAAGTTACAAAGCGAAATTTATTGTTGCTTGTTAAAAGATTTCTAATTGTAGCGGTTTCTTTCTTTCTTCTATTCCTGTTGCTGAATTTCATTTTTCCCCTTCCCGACAAGATTGAATACTCAACGATCATTACCGACAACAATGGAGAAGTAATCAATGCTTACCTAACCAACGACCAAAAGTGGAGAATGAAAACCGAGTTGAGCGAAATCTCTCCGCTTCTCCGCAAAACCATTGTAGCCAAGGAAGACAAATACTTTTACTACCACCCTGGGGTTAACTTTTTTGCAGTAGGCAGAGCAGCTTTTATGAACCTTTTTCATATGCGGAGAACTTCGGGAGCTTCTACCATTACCATGCAGGTTGCAAGAGCACTACATCCAAGAAAAAGGAGGCTCATTTCCAAGACAATTGAGATGTTCAGGGCTTTTCAACTGGAATTAAAATACAGTAAGAATGAAATTCTCCAATTGTATTTGAATCTTGTTCCCTATGGCGGAAATATTGAAGGCGTAAAATCTGCTTCGCTTCTTTATTTCAAAAAAAATCCTGACCATCTTTCTCTGGCGGAGATAACTGCTTTGTCGATTATTCCCAATCGTCCTTCTTCGTTGGTTGTTGGTAAAAGCAATGATTTGATAGTGAAAGAAAGAAACCGCTGGTTAAAAAGATTTGCAGACGACGGTGTGTTTACAAAAAAAGAAATTGAAGATGCCATTGCAGAACCATTAAACGCATACAGAACATCAGTACCTCATTTTCTTCCTCATCTTTCTTACAAATTAAAAACACAGTCTAATCAGACCCCAATAAATACCAACATTGTACTCAACACTCAACTGAAACTTGAAAAGCTCACTGAAGATTATGTTCGGACATTGAGATTGAATAACATTCATAATGCGGCGGTTGTTGTAATTGATAATAGAACACACAAGGTCATTTCTTATGTTGGTTCGGGAGGATTTGCAGATACAACAGATGGAGGCCAGGTGAATGGTGCTGCAGCTATTCGTCAACCGGGAAGCACATTAAAGCCTTTGTTGTATGGATTGTGCATTGATGAAGGTTTGCTCACTCCGAAAACTGTTGTTAATGATGTGCCTGTAAATTATTCAGGCTATACTCCAGAAAACTATGATCAGAAATTCAATGGTTATGTTACAGTTGAATATGCGCTTGAGCATTCACTGAATATTCCGGCTGTAAAAAGTTTAGAGTTGCTTGGAAAGGATCGCTTGGTTAGCAAACTTATTCAATGTGATTTTGAACAAATTCAGAAAGACCAGAAAAAATTAGGGTTATCAATGATTCTCGGTGGATGTGGTGCAACCCTTGAACAGCTTACAGGATTGTTTTCTGCTTTTGCTAATAATGGCGTCTATGTTCATCCGCAATATTTGAAGTCCGATTCTTTTTCAAAGAAAATTCAATTGCTTTCGCCCGCTGCTGATTACATGGTTACAGAAATTCTTTCCAAGGTTAATCGCCCAGACTTTCCCCTGAACTGGACTGCAACTGAACACATGCCGAAGATTGCATGGAAAACAGGAACATCGTATGGAAGAAGAGATGCATGGAGCATCGGTTATAATAAAAATTATACAGTTGGTGTTTGGGTTGGAAATTTTTCAGGGGTTGGTGTTCCTGAATTGAGCGGTGCAAATACAGCCACGCCACTTCTTTTTAAAATTTTCAACACAATTGATTACGACAGCAATTCTGATTGGTACGAACCTCCACAGGACTGTCAATTAAGGCAAGTGTGCAGCGAGACCGGTTTGCCTTCCGGTCCTTTTTGCACCAATTTAATCTCTGATTATTTCATTCCACTAATCAGTTCAACAAAGCAATGCAATCATTTACAGGAAATAAAAATTTCTCCCGATAGCTCTATTTCTTATTGTGAAAGTTGTGCGCCATCCACTGGTTACATTAAACGTTTATATCGTGTAGTTGCTCCCGAAATGCAGGACTATTTCAATCAAAATGGAATTGCTTATCAAAAAATTCCTCCGCACAATCCCGAATGCGAAAAAATATTTAAAGGCGATGGGCCGAGAATTACTTCACCTGTAAATGGAAATGAGTATTACATCAACACAAAAGATCCCGAACCTTTACAATTAATGGCGACTGCAGGAACTGATGTCACCAAATTGTACTGGTACATCAATGATCAGTTTTACAAAACTACCGGGGCAAAGGAGAAACAATTTTTTGTTCCAAAAGAAGGCCCTGTGAAAATTTCATGCACGGATGATAAAGGAAGAAACAGGAATATTTGGATAAGAGTGAAATATGTCAACTTATAAAAAGCAAACAAGGAACAAAGAAGGCAAGGTATTAATCACCATTCTTCATTCCTTGTCTCTTATTCTTTGTTCTTATCCTTCCTTATTCACACTTGAAGCACCTGAAGTATTTGAATTTACAGAAGCCGTTCCTTTATATCTCACATGAGACGCACCTGATGCTTCTGCCTTTAAATTTCTATTTGCTGTAATCTCCATGCTGGACGCTCCTGATACATCAGCTATTGCTTCATCAGCTACAAGATCATACGCATTGATATGCGAAGCTCCACTTGCCTGGAAATCAACTTTTGCCACCTGGCCTTTCAGATTTATTGAGCTGGCACCACTAACATCACCCCCAACATTTCCGCCACTTAATTCCAACATTATTTTGCTGGCACCGCTGGCATCTAAACTCAGTCCATCATTTCCTGAAATAGCATTATCACCAATAATCTTGCTCGCACCAGAAACACCGATTCCTTTAAAAGCAGGTGCGGATACATAAACGATGATTTCTCTCGAAGGATCGAGGTTAAAACCATTTCTTGGATGAATTTTCAATGTGCTTCCTTCGGTGTATACTTCAATATATTCAACCAGGTTTTCATCGGTTTCGATCTTTACCGATTGTGAAGCATCCTGTTTTACGTGCACTTCAATTGCTCCCCCAACATCCACGCTGTTAAATGAACCCACATTTTCCTGTCTTGATGTAATATGGCCGTTGCCGTAAACTCTTTCGCCTCCGATAAAGCGGCAGGAACTGAAAATAAATGTAGAAGCGAGTGCTATAAATAAAATGCGCATAGTATGGTTGTTTTGGTATATGACGCAAGATAAATGATTGGGGTTACAGGGCAAGATTTTTAATGTGTCATGACTTTCCTTAAATGAGACAAAGTCGTCAGCTATTTGCAAAACCATTCCATCACTGTTTACTATTTTTGCAACCCATGACAGAAAAGATCTTAATTCTCGATTTTGGTTCCCAGTACACCCAGTTAATTGCCCGAGCCGTTAGAGAGGCTAATGTTTACTGCGAAATTGTTCCCTTTAATAAACCGGTTGAATACAGCCCTGCACTTAAAGGAGTTATTTTGTCCGGTTCACCATTTTCGGTAAATGATTACAATGCGCCGGAAGTGAATATTGCATCGCTGATAAAGAGTGTTCCTGTATTAGGTGTTTGTTACGGTGCTCAATTAACGGCCAAACAATTTGGCGGCAAGGTTGAAAAAAGTAATAAAAGGGAATACGGACGTGCTGTTTTGCACCTGCAAAAAGAGGACGCTTTGTTAAAGAACTTAACTGCTTCATCGCAGGTTTGGATGAGCCATGCCGACTCCATATTGGAACTTACCGATGATTTTGAATTGCTGGCAACAACGGATAGCATCCCAATTGCCGCATTCAGGTACAAAGACGACTCTTCGAACCGACCATTATATGGTTTACAATTTCACCCGGAAGTGTATCACTCAATTGAAGGAAAGAAGGTGCTGCACAATTTTCTTGTGAATATTTGTAAATGCTCACAGGATTGGACGCCTGCTCATTTTATTACCGACACAGTTGAAGCGCTGAAAAAACAAATTGGCAGCCAGCAGGTAGTGATGGCCATCAGTGGAGGTGTCGATTCAACTGTTGCCGCAACTTTAATTAGTCATGCTATTGGCGATAACCTTCATGGCATTTTTGTTGACAATGGTGTGCTGCGTAAAGATGAATTTGAGAGCGTTTTAAAAACATACAAGCAACTTGGTCTGAATGTAAAAGGCATTGATGCTAAAAAAGATTTCTATAAAAAACTAAAAGGCAAAACTGATCCCGAGAAAAAAAGAAAAGCGATTGGAAAAACCTTCATCGAGATCTTCGATGAAGAAGCTAAAAAAATCAAGAATGTTTCTTTCCTCGGGCAGGGAACAATTTATCCCGATGTCATTGAAAGCGTTTCTGTACATGGTCCTTCGGTTACTATTAAATCGCATCATAACGTTGGCGGGCTTCCGAAAAAAATGCATTTGAATTTGGTTGAACCGCTTCGCTATCTTTTTAAAGATGAAGTAAGAAAAGTTGGATTGGAATTAGGTATTCCCGAAGATATGATCAGCCGTCATCCTTTCCCAGGGCCCGGTTTAGCAATTAGAATCTTGGGCGAAATCACTGAAGAAAAAGTGCATCTTTTGCAAGAGGCTGATGATATCTATATTAAGGCTTTGAAGAAACACAATCTTTATGCAACCGTATGGCAGGCTGGCGCCATCTTACTCCCGGTTAAGAGCGTAGGCGTGATGGGTGACGAAAGAACGTATGAATTTACAGTAGCTTTAAGAGCAGTAACAAGCGTGGACGGAATGACAGCAGACTGGGCCCATCTTCCCTATGATTTCTTAGCACATGTGTCGAACGAGATCATTAATTCTGTAAAAGGAATCAATCGTGTTGTATACGATATCAGCAGCAAACCCCCGGCAACAATTGAATGGGAATAAGTGAACCTGGATTTTTAGGATCTAAAAGATTATGATGAAAAAAATCACTTCTGTTTTTACAGCGTTGCTTTTTCTTTCAGGCATTACTTATGCACAGCAAATTAAGAAGCACAAAATTGCCATCTTCACTCCTTTGTATTTGGATTCGGCTTTTGATGCTGCAGGCAACTTTAAGTACGATAAAACGGGAGCGAAATTTACGAATGCCGGGCTGGATTTTTATTACGGTGCACAACTGGCGTTAGATTCTTTGCAAAAAAGAGGCGCACCGCTTGAAGTTTTTATTTGCGATAGCAAGGGAAAGCAAAGTATCAGCTACCAGATGGCAAAACCGGAAATGAGAGATGTTGAAATGATCATTGCTCAATCCAATGCTGCAGAAACAAAAACGCTTGCAGAAGGTTCTCTTAGAAGAAAGATTCCTTTTATCTCTGCTACTTTTCCAAACGACGCAGGCCTTGATAGCAATCCTTATTTTGTTATCCTCAATACAACTTTGAAATCGCAGGTTGAAGGCATTTACCGCTTCCTTCAAAAATATCATAACCTCGATAAGATTGTTGTTTTTAAAAAGCCAGGAACACAGGAAGACTTGATCAAAAATTATTTTACTGATTTTACAAAGTCGACGGTGTCCACTCCTTTGAACATCAAGTTCGTTGATTTGACTGCAGATTATGTTCCTCAAACTTTATCAGCACATCTTGATAGTACAAAAAGAACAGTGGTTGTTGCCGGCAGTTTGGATGAGGCGTTTGCCATGAAGCTTACACAAACATTGGCAAGCGTCAACGGCCAGTATCCGGTGAGAGTAATTGGGATGCCGACCTGGGAGAATTATAATTTCAATAAGGCACGTGATCTTGAAATCATTTACACCAGCCCATTTTATTACAACCGCACTTCAGCGCTTGAAAGTTCTTTGGCGAGCGAATATTCAAAAACATTAGCGTTCAAACCGTCCGAACTTTTTTTCCGTGGTTATGAAACAACTTTACGATTTGCATTGTTGTTATTAGACACCGGAAGTGATGTATCTTCTAATCTTTCAAGAAAAGGTAACGTGGTGTTTACTCCGTATGACATACAGCCAGTGTTTAAAGATGAATCTAAAATGTCGCTTGATTATTTTGAGAACAAGCACTTGTATTTCATCAAAGTTTTTGGTTCCGTTAAAAACATTCTGTACTAGTCCTGCTCGCTACTTACAACCCGCTATTTACTATCTTTAATCATGCCCTTGATCGAATTTTCGGACAAAGGATTGTATTGTCCTGCAGGCGGATTTTATATTGATCCATGGAAACCTGTTGACAAAGCGGTCATTACACATGGCCACAGCGATCATGCAAGATGGGGAAGCAAATATTATTTGTGCCACCATGATACAAAACCAATTCTTCAACAACGTTTAGGTAACAACAATTATCAAAGCATTGCATGGCATGAGCCCATTTATATGAATGGGGTTCGGGTTACTTTATTTCCTGCCGGACACATAATCGGGTCATCGCAAATACGGGTGGAGCACGAAGGAGAAATTTGGGTGATCAGTGGTGATTATAAATTAGAGAATGATGGATTAAGCGGACAGTTTGCACCAGTCAAGTGCCACAACTTTATTACTGAATCAACATTTGGTTTACCTATTTACAAATGGAAACCGCAGCAGGAAATTTATTCAGAAATGCAAAGTTGGATAAGGAAGAACCAAAGCGAAGGAAAAACTTCCATTCTCATTGCATACAGTTTGGGTAAAGCACAAAGAATATTATTGCCTATTGCAGAAGTGACAGACAAAATTTTTATGCATGGTGCTGTGTACAACATGCATAATGCATTGGTGAATGCAGGATGGAAATTGCCAAATGCGAGAAGGGTATTTGATGCATCAAAAGAAGAATTGAAAGGAAGCGTTGTAATTGCGCCATCCGGGGCAGAAGGTTCTACCTGGTTAAAACGTTTTGTTCCCTATGAAATTGGTATATGTAGCGGCTGGATGCAGGTACGTGGAAATGTAAGAAGAAAAAATGCGGATGCAGGTTTCGCCATCAGTGATCATGCGGACTGGAGCGGATTGATAACGGCTTGTAAAGAAACGGAAGCCGAATGCATCTACACAACGCATGGATTTCAATCGGTGTTCACAAGATATCTAAATGAGCAAGGGATTTATTCGAAGGAAGTAAAAACGGAATATGGTGATGATGAAACGGAGGAGCCAAGTATTTTATCCGATGAAGACGATAGCGGCAGCAATGCACTGAATAATTAAAGTTGAATAACCACGACAAACTTCAAACTCTAAATGCGGGAATTTGCAGAACTGGTAACTAAGCTTGGATCATCAACTAAAACCAATGACAAACTTGATGCGTTGGTTAATTACTTCTCCGTTGCCGATGATAAAGACAAGGTTTGGGTAATCGCAATCTTCAGCGGACGAAGACCCAAACGTGCAGTGAACACAACTCAATTGGCAACTTATGCGGTTGAGTTGATTAATCTTCCATTTTGGTTATTCGAAGAATCTTATCATACCGTTGGCGATCTTGCAGAAACGATAACCTTATTGCTTCCCGACAAAACAAGTACGACAGAAAATACAAAGCCTCTTCACCATTATATCGAGCAGTTGAAAGCAATTGAGAAGGAAGCCGAAGAAGTTCGAAGACAGTTCATCATCGACTCATGGATGGAAATGAATTACGCCGAACGTTTTGTTTTCAATAAACTTATTACCGGCGGGTTTCGAATTGGGGTTTCACAAAAATTAATGGTGAATGCTTTGGCAAAAACAGTGCAGCTTGAGTCATCTGTTATTGCGCATCGTATTAGCGGAAATTGGGATCCGTCAACGATTTCATTTGATGAATTATTGAGCGAGCATGCAACTGCAACTGATTGGTCAAAACCTTATCCCTTTTACTTAGCATATGCCGTTGAACAAAATAATGTTGAAGAACTAGGTGAGCCGACCGATTGGCAGGCAGAATGGAAATGGGATGGAATCAGGGGACAATTGATCAAACGTAACGGTGAATTATTTGTTTGGAGCCGGGGAGAAGAGTTGATGACAGAAAAATTTCCCGAATATCATTCCCTGCAAAATCTTTTGCCTGATGGCATTGCAATGGATGGAGAGATAATTCCAAGTATAGATCAAAAGCCATTGCCCTTTGCATTATTGCAAACAAGAATCGGCAGAAAGAACGTAACCAAGAAGCAATTGCATGAAGCACCAATTGCATTTTTTGCTTACGACCTCCTTGAATACAATGGTGAAGATTGGCGATCCAAAACTTTAGACGAACGAAGAATCAAGCTTGGAGAAATTATTGCTTCGGTAAATCATTCAACATTGCTCATCTCTCCTATCGTTCCATTTGATAACTGGGAGCAATTGGCGGAGCTAAGAAAAGGCTCTAGGGAAATGGGCGCCGAAGGTTTTATGCTGAAAAGGAAAAACTCAACTTACCAGGTTGGGAGAAAACGCGGTGATTGGTGGAAGTGGAAAATTGATCCCTTAGTTATTGATGCTGTAATGATCTATGCGCAAAAAGGCGCTGGCAGAAGAAGCAATTTATACACTGATTACACATTTGCCGTTAAGGATGGAGACAAATTAATTGCATTTACAAAAGCGTATTCGGGACTAACTGACAAAGAATTTGCGCAGGTAGATTATTTTGTAAAAAGAAATTCATTGGAAAAGTTTGGCCCTGTGCGCACGGTTAAGCCTGAATTGGTTTTTGAAATTGCATTTGAGGGAATTGCTGCGAGTAATCGTCATAAATCTGGAGTAGCCTTGCGTTTTCCGCGGATTAATCGTTGGAGACACGATAAAAAAGCAGATGAGATCAATACTTTAGAAGATTTGAAAAAGATGTTGGAACTGTATGGGAAGTAGAGTCTTCTTTCTTTTTCTCTTGAAAGAAAAAGTAACAAAAAGTTCAAGCGAGTTCGATGCGAAGCATTCCGACGAAGCAAGATTTGCTATGACGAACTCGCAATTGGAAGAGTATGACTTTCGAAGGTCTTTAGGTTGGAGACTCTGCCTTGTATTATTATACGTTTCCCGAAGGCGCTGAATTTTTCACTGAGTGATTATTCTTGCCTAATGCTTTAGTCAGTGAAAAATGAGGCGTTTGAACAGTTCCAATGATTTGAAGTGGTGGCCTTTGCCTTGAGGAATGCTCTCACAGGTTCACACCTAATTAAAGAATAATTGCACAATCCAACGCTCCGGCGGCATGAGGACTGAAAACAAGAGAGTGACTGCTAAACGTTTTCCCGATTGTAACCGTAGTGCAGATCGTGTACAAGAACAAGGCACTTTCAAAAATTATAAAGCTGCTGTGACCTATAGAATGCAGAAAACTATTTGAGTGTTGCAGTGGCGATGGCCGGCAAAGCGGTGGAGCATTCGCGTTTGCCTAGAGTTTTTTCTTACTTTTTGGGGCAATGCCAAAAAGTAAAAGAAGAAAAAATATCTTTATACAAACATCACCTGCATGAAAAAGCTAACCGTGTTATTGATATTGGCAGCAGTAATAAGTTCCTTCACCTTTCTTACAAAATTTTCTGATGATAAACCTGTTCCCATTCCTGCAAGTAAGCAAAGAACAAACGGTGATGCAAATCGGGGATATGATTATCTGGTTACCGGCGATTATGTAAAGGGCGGTGTCCCGCTTAATCTCTTTCTCATGGGCACTATGGGACAAAAGACATATTTGCAAAGGGAAGATCTCAATAAAAACATTAGCTACGCATTTACAGCAATTAAAGCCAGTAATGGCGAAGTATTGGTTGCTCCTAACTGTCTTCAGTGTCATGCACAGATCTTTAATGATTCTTTGATCATCGGCCTCGGCAATTCGCTAGCCGATTTTACAAAGAATGAAAGATTCAATGCCACGAATGCTGAATTGCTTGAAAGAATTTTAAAAGCAAATGCACCAAAACAATACGAAGCCGCTGCTAACTTTATTAATGTTTCAAAAACCATTGCACCTTATTTGTTTGCGCAAGTAAAAGGTGTAAATATTGCAGATCGCCTGGCGGCGATATTGGTAGCACATCGTGACCCTTTAAGTTTTCAATGGAGTAATGAAGCGCTTATGCCAATTCCAAATGAGGTTATACCTACTGACACTCCACCATGGTGGTTGCTGAAAAAGAAAAATGCCATGTTCTACAATGGATTTGGAAGAGGAGATTTTGGGAGATTCCTTATGGCATCAAACCTTTTAACAGTGCGAGACACTTCCGAATCAAGAAGTGTAGACGAACATATGCCTGACGTTCTTGCCTATATCTATTCATTGCAGCCTCCAAAATATCCGAAAGCAATCAATGAATCGTTAGCAACAAAGGGCAAAATCATTTTTGAACAAACATGTTCTGATTGCCACGGCACTTACGGTGCTAATGGCAGTTATCCCAATTTGCTCATTCCAGAATCCATTGTTCAAACAGATTCGCTTTTGTATAAAAGCAATTATTCCAATCCGCAGTTTGTAAACTGGTTTAATAAAAGCTGGTTTACAACAGGCGATCATCCTGCACAATTAGTTTCCTTCAACGGCTACATTGCACCGCCGCTAGACGGTATTTGGATCAGTGCTCCATATTTACATAATGGTTCAGTACCAACGTTGGAAGCAGTATTAAATAGTAAACTGCGTCCTCAATACTGGTCGAGAGATTTTGATCATCCGCAGTATGATTATGCTAATCCAGGTTGGAAATACAAACTGGAAGAAAAGCCAGGTAATACTACTGTTTATAACACCAGACTACCGGGCTACGGTAACTATGGACACTATTTTGGTGATGCATTGACCGATGAAGAAAGAAAAGCAGTGATTGAATATTTGAAGACACTATAACAACTAATGATACTGTCATAGTGCTGATTAGAAATACTGAAGGTATCAACGCCTTTGGCGTGACGGCGCTGGAGCTTTTCATTTGAACTAAAGAGAAAGCGCCACAAGTGACGGACACAACAAAAGTCGATAAGAGCCATGCTGCCGGCTCACAATTAATTCAGTCTGCTGCTTTATTCTCAAATCTCCTGTCTGGTATAAACCACATAACTGCAACCAGGAAATACATTCCCAATCCTATCAATGGATGAATAAAACAAAGTCCTACCCCTAATGTATAAATGATCACGGACAATTTACCCTTGGTATCAGTGCCTAATGCTTTTGCAAATTCAGATTCCCTTCCGTGAATACCCGTTAAACAATGTGCAAGTATATAATACGCAACACCTGCCATCAATGAAACGATGCCATACAATGCAACCGGAATAACGGGAAAATTATTTTCCCCCATCCAGCCGGTAACAAAAGGGAAAAGCGAAAGCCAAAACAGTAAATGTATATTGGTCCATAACACAGTGCCATTAATTTTATGTGCGGCCTGGATCATGTGATGATGATTGTTCCAATACATAGCGACATTGACAAAACTCAGAACATAACTTATGAATATTGGGATAATTGGTTTCAGATCTGAAAAGGAAGAACCGTGTGGCACTTTCATTTCCAAAACCATAATAGTAATAATGATCGCAAAGACGCCATCGCTGAAAGCTTCCATTCTACCTTTGGTCATAGACAAGAGTTGAAATTTCAAATTTATTTTCTATGACCGAATATCAAAGATTTTTTTACAGGCAGGAACAAACGAAGAATAATCTATAAAAACAAAGCGTTTGGTAACAGCTGCATTTCCTTTTTCAATTCAACAACAGTTATCTCCTCGGTTTTCTTTTCGATAACCAATTGCTTTTTGTTATTGCTGGCAGCACGAAGCAGCATGCCACCCAATAGCATAATACAGAGGAATGCCAGAATAAATTGTGGCTTCATACAACAAGCTTTAGTGCTGTTTTTTAATAGAAAGCGCATAATAGAAAAAATAGTTTTCCGCTTCCCTTGCATACAATTGCAAAGAGTCGCCTGCAGGCTTTTGTCTCAATTCCTCAAACTCAACGGCTTTACAACTCTGACAGGAGCGGCAGGAGTTGGTACTGCACTCGTCCCCGTTGTCATGCTCTTTTGCAGGTAATTTCTGTTTCATTATTCAAACCTACATTACTGCAGAAGCGATGACAATGCAAGGGTGTATGAGTTGAACAAAACACAGTTCAAATTGAAAAGAATTTTTAGACGCTACAATTCATGAATCCAAAACCTCAGTTGATCCGCAATGCAATTGCACGAGCGTCTGACTGCTTTTAGTTTCGCTGTATCAATCACTCTTAACCATTTGAACCATGGGCAACTATCATATTAACTCAATACAACCCGGAACAAAAATCTTATTTGCCAACTTTCCAGGTGACGGTCATTTTAACCCATTAACCGGCCTTGCTGCACATTTAAAAAGTATGGGCTGCGACGTTCGCTGGTACACTGCAAAAAAATATGAAGAGAAAATACAACGCCTCGGAATTCCTTTTTATGGCCTTGATAAAGCACTGGACCTTAGCGCCAATTCGGAAATCGAAAAATTTTTTCCTGAAAGAAAAAAACACAAAAGCCAGGTTGCTAAATTAAAATTTGACATGATCAATGTCTTTATTCTAAGATCGACCGAATATTACGAAGACATTAAAGAGATCTACAAAGAGTTTGAATTCGAGTTGATGATAGCAGACATTATGTTTGGTGCAATTCCTTTTATAAAGGAAAAAATGAAGATACCAGTAATTGCTGTTAGTGTAGTGCCCTTGCCGGAAACTTCAAAAGATCTTCCACCGCCCGGATTGGGACTCACACCTTCTTATTCATTTTTCGGAAAAATCAAACAAAGTTTATTACGCCGTTTTTCAGATGCTTTACTTTTTGCCGAGCCAACTAAGGTGATGAGGAAAATTCTTGCAGACCATGGCATTGACGCAGGAAAGGCAAACATCTTTGATATTCTCATTCAAAAATCAACTATAGTTCTTCAAAGCGGCACGCCTGGTTTTGAATATCAACGCAGTGATATCAGTAATCATATTTATTTTGCAGGTCCACTTCTTCCTTACACAAAAAAGCGAGAAGGGCAACCGTGGTATAATGATAAGTTGAGAGAATACGAAAAAGTCATCTTAGTAACACAGGGAACTGTTGAAAAAGACATCGATAAACTTTTGATACCCACACTGGAGGTTTTCAAAAATTCCGATTGCCTTGTAATCGTTACAACCGGCGGATCGCAAACAGAAGAATTGAGGCAAAAATATGCTTACCCAAATATAATTATCGAAGATTTTATTCCGTTTGATGATGTAATGCCTTATGCTGATGTGTATGTAACTAATGGTGGCTACGGAGGTGTCCTTTTATCTGTACAAAACCAGTTGCCCATGGTAGTAGCAGGTGTGCATGAAGGAAAAAATGAGATCAATGCAAGAGTGGGTTATTTTAAACTAGGTATCAATTTGAAAACGGAAACACCTTCGATTCCCCAATTGAAGAAATCAGTTGAGGAAGTGTTGGAAAATGATGTTTACTCAAAAAATGTAAAACGCTTGAATGAAGAATTCAAAAAATACAACCCTAATGAAATTTGCGTTAGCCAGGCAGCGAAACTGCTTCGATCATCGGCTATAGAAAAAGTACTGGGTTATTAATTAAATAAAAACACAAGCAGTAATAGCGGATCAAATGGTTCGCTATTTTTCTCATGTAGAAAAACTTCTACATGGCAAGCCCTTATCATTAGCATCCCCTGTAATTATTTGACATTTACCCATGCATTAGAGTAGTGTAATGCGAGGTCTGTTATTTGTAACCTCTGTTATTGCCATCCCCTGATGATAATGGAAAAAGACAAAAAGACCACGAATTATCCAAGAAAAATTGCCAGGATAGTACTGAAGAGTATTCTATTCCTTTTTCTCTTTATCGTTTTTGTTTTTTTGATGATACTGACGCCGCCTGTTCAACACTTTCTTACGGGAAAAGTTCAAAGTTATCTGCAGGATAAATTGAAGACCAAAGTCGAGATCGGGAGTATTTCCTTTGGTCTTTCAGGGAACATTAACCTTCAGAATGTGTACATCGAGGACAAAACAAAGGACACTTTAGTTTCTGGTGGAACTATCAAAGCGCACCTCAATTATTTCAAATTATTCTCTAACGAAGTGCAGGTAAAGGACCTGGAACTACAGAACATAACAGCTAAAATAAAACGTGTTTTACCAGATACTGTTTACAATTTTCAATTCATCGTGGATGCATTTGCAACAGAACAAACCAAAAAGCCCGATACCGCACAAACAGCACCGCTCAAATTGAACATCAGCGATATTGCACTCGACAATGTCAATTTGAAATACACTGATGCTGTAACTGGTAGTGATATGTTTGCCCACATTGGCAATCTCTCTGCTACAATTGACACTCTGGATCCTTACACGCAGCACTTTGATATTCCTACCATCATCGCAAGGAATGTAACTGCCCGAATCAAACAAATAAAACCGTTGGTAGAACCAAAACCCCTTGCAGTAGACATTGCTGAAGCTCAAAAACCTTCAACCATGAAGTTTAATTTGGGCACGATCGATTTAAGCAAAATCAATATTGATTATCGAAACGATGTTTCCGCTTTTTACACTGTAGTTAATCTTGGACAGGCGAAAGGAACTGAAAGGCTCATTGATCTCCAAAACAATAAAATTTATTTCGATGGGTTAGCACTGAACAATTCCAAAATTGCCATTCGCTTTGGAAGAAAACCTGAAGCACAGGCTGTAAAAAAACAAGTAAACCAGGAAGTAAAAGCACAGGCACAAGCAGGCTGGGACTTTAAAATCGCTAATCTCGATCTAGACAATAACAAGCTTCTATTTGATGATGATAATAAGCCGAGATTAAAGTATGGATTAGATTATGGTCACATCAATGCCGAAGACCTAAGCCTGAGCGTTGACAATTTCGTAATGAAAACAGATTCTATTGCTGGAAAAATTACGAAGGGAACTGTAAAAGAGAAAAGTGGTTTTGAATTAGATGCTTTACAGGGAGACTTTTTATACGCATCCAATCAAACCTATCTTAGAAATATTTACATTAAAACGCCCGGCAGTCAAATTCAACGCAGTGCTGAATTGCGTTATGCTTCTTTCGATGCATTGCAAAATGATTTCGCAAAAACAGTTTTCAATCTCAACCTTACAAATACCCGTTTGCAGGTAAAAGATATTTTATTGTTTGCTCCGCAATTAAGAAATAACCCTGCACTCCGCAATCCAAATGATATTTGGTATGTAAACGTTGTGGGAAATGGAACACTTAACCAGTTGAATTTTCAAACGCTCCAATTCAAGGGTTTAAGAAATACACAATTGGATGCCAACGGAACACTAACCGGATTGATGAATCCCAAACAAGCCGGTGGCAACTTCAGGATCAATCGTTTCCACACTACGCAAACTGATCTTGCTTTGTTTACCGGTCAGCGTTTATCCACTCCACAGGTTAATCTTCCCGAAGAATTTGATATCAATGGAAATATTTCAGGCAATGCAGGAAGATTACACACTAATTTAAACGTTAACAGCTCGGCAGGTTTTATTGCCGTTAATGGAAGCTTTGCCGACCTTATGAATCCAAACACAACTTCTTATAATGCCTCCATCAGAACAAACGGATTGCGTTTAGGGAGTATTCTCCGACAGCAAGATGTGATCGGCTCAGTTTCAGGAAATTTTTTGTTGAATGGAAAAGGATTAACACCTAAAGCAATCAACACAAAGTTTACCGGAAATATCAGCAGCCTTGGTTATAATCATTACCAGTACCACAATATAAAAGCGAGTGGTTCATTAAGAGGAACAACCTTCAATGTAAAAACAGATATCAATGATCCTAACGTGGATTTGAATTTAGCTGTGAGTGGAAATTTCTCGAACAATCCTTCATTTAAAATAAACGGAATGGTTGACAGCATCAAGCTTCAGCCTTTGCATTTTACTCCTGACCCTATGGTATTCCGTGGAAGAATTGACGGTACCGTTGCTAACCTTAATGCCGATAACCCTGATCTGGACGTTTTAATCACAAAGGCATTATTTGTTTCCAATGATGAACGACTGCCTTTAGATACAGTGCAGTTGGTCTCTGGCAGAAATGATACAGCAAACTACATTCAATTGAAAAGTGATATTGCTAACGTTATGTTGGTTGGTCAATATCGTTTTACTGAATTAGGCAGCATTGTTCAAAATAGCATCCAGCCGTACTTTACAGTTACACCACCATCAAAGACACCGCAGTTGCATCCATACAATTTTCGGTTTACCGCAGATGTTGTGTACACGCCTATCCTTTCGCAATTTGTACCAGGGCTCACAACAATGGAAACCATTCATGCTGACGGAAGCTTTGCGACCGGCCAGGGAATGAATGCTAATCTCACAACCCCGTTCATTTCATACAACGGAAGTGAGATGCGAGATGTCAATCTCAAAGCATTTACATCAGCTAATGGTTTACGAATACAAGGCAGTATTGCAAGATTGAAGAATGGAAACTCATTCGATGTTTACAACGCAAGAGTTAACGCAACAGCTCTTCACAACACTATTGATTTTAGCTTGGGCATTGATGATGCCAATGCAAAAAACAAATATCATTTGAGTGGTTTGGTATCGCAACCATCAACAGGAACTTATGCAATCAAATTACGACCTGATAGTTTGATGTTGAATTATGAAATGTGGTCTGTAACACCCGATAACCAAATCATCATCAGTCCAACATCAATCACAGCTAACGACTTTGTTTTACAGAAAGGCGATCAACGCTTAAGCATTACAAGTATTGGTGGAGGTAATCCTCCTCCATTGCAAGTAAGCTTTAATACTTTCCGTCTTGCAACAATTACAGGATTTATTAAAGCCGATTCAACGTTGGTTGACGGTGTAATGAGTGGAAATGTTACGTTCCCCAACATTATGAAACAACCTGTGTTCACGAGTGACCTTACCATTAATAATTTGAGCATGCGCCAGGATACGCTTGGTGATGTACATGCATTGGTGAACTCAAATGGCAGCCGCTACAATACTAATATTACATTAACAGGCCGTGGTAATGACGCTGCTGTTACGGGTTCCTTTGCACCTGTAGGTAATGATGTCAACCTCGACCTGAACCTGGACGTTCGTGCGTTGCAATTACATACATTGGAAGGTGCAATGGCTTCTGCCATCAATAATGCCTCCGGCTCAATAAATGGAAAGGTAAAAATTGCAGGCACTGCTAGCAAACCCGATATCAATGGCGATTTGAATTTCAATAATGCAAGTTTTGCCATAACAATGTTAGGAAGCCGGTTCAAAGTTGACGATGAAAAGATTTCTGTTACTAATGATGGGCTGACCTTCAACAATTTTACGATTCGTGATTCAACAAACAATGCACTAACCATTGATGGAAATATTCTCACCAACAATTTCATCAACTATAATTTCAATCTAAGGGTAAATGCAACAAACTTCATGGTGTTAAATTCTACCAAGTCGCAAAACAAATTGTACTATGGCAAGTTGAATGTTTCCACCAATCTTCATATTGCAGGTACTGAATTAAGACCTATGGTTGATGGTTCACTGACGGTGAATGATGGAACGAAATTATTTGTTGTGGTTCCGCAGGAAGATCCCGGAGTTGTGCAGCGGGATGGCATTGTGCAGTTTGTTGATATGGATGCACCAGAAAACGATTCACTGTTCCGGGGATATGATTCATTGAATAAGGCCAATGTGTTTGGAATGGATGTTACTGTAAACATTGAAGTAAAAAAGGAAGCTATTTTCAATGTGATTGTTGATCCCGCAAATGGTGACTTTCTTAATGTTAGGGGTGAGGCACAAATTTCTACTGGTGTAGACCCAAGCGGAAAGATTACTATGGTAGGCAACTACACGCTGGCAGAAGGCTCGTATCAGATATCTTACAATTTTATCCAACGCAAATTCGACATCGTTCCTGGCAGCACTATTACTTGGACCGGCGAGCCAACAACCGCACAGTTAAATGTAAATGCGGTATATGTTGCTAACACGGCGCCCATTGACCTGGTAGAGCAACAGATATCTGCATCTGCTGCTGCCATAAGAAATACTTACCTGCAAAAACTTCCATTTGAAGTTCATCTGAATTTGACAGGCGAATTACTTAAGCCAGTTGTTGCCTTTGATATAACGCTGCCAACCAACAAAAGTTATGGTGTGAGTAATGATATCATAACTGCAGTTGAATCAAGGCTGGACCAAATTCGACAAGATCAGGGCGAATTAAACAAACAGGTGTTTGCTGTTCTCTTGTTAGGAAGATTTGTGGGTGAAAATCCATTCAAATCAGAAGGCGCTTCGTTCAATGCGGCCTCCTATGCAAGGCAAAGTGTAAGCAATCTCCTGACAGAACAACTCAATCAATTAGCTGCAGGACTGATACAGGGAGTTGATATCAATTTTGACGTAACATCTACCGACGATTACACAACCGGAAGCCTGCAGAACAGGACAGACCTGAACATTGGTTTGAGCAAACGATTGCTGAATGACCGGTTAAAAATTTCTGTCGGAAATAATTTTCAATTACAAGGGCCACAAAATACAAGATCGCAAAACAACAATATGGTGGGCAATATTGCGGTGGATTACCAAATCAGTAGGGATGGAAGGTATATGCTGCGTTTCTACCGCCGAAATCAATATGAAGGCATAGTTGATGGATACATTATCGAAACCGGGCTAAGTTTTATTCTGTCAGCGGACTACTACCGGTTGAAACAATTGTTGCACAAACGCAAGCAAAGAGTAACGCCTAACGGAACAGAGGAGCAAAAGAAAGGAACAATTCAAAATACTACATCAACGAAATGAATCGGAGAAAAAACATTGCAATCTTTTCATTTTTTGTTTTGCTATTACTGGGTTGCAGTCCTACCAAGCATCTTCCAGCTAATGAAAAACTGTATACGGGTGCTACCGTCACTGTAAAAGGGCCTTCACTTTCTGTTAGAGCTAGGAAAGAACTGAAGGAAGATCTTACAGGGCTAACCCGGCCAAAACCAAATTCGAGGCTTTTAGGCGTACCTGTTAAGCTGATGATCTATAACATGTTTTACAATGCTAAGAAAGGATTGTTCAAAAACTTAAGGGATAAGCTTGGGCAACCGCCGGTTTTATTAAGCCAGGTTGACCTGGATGCTAATATCAAATTGCTCCAAAACTATACTGAAAACAAGGGTTACTTCCATGCAAAAACAACAGGCGACACTGTTGTAAGAAGAAAAAGGGCATCAGCAAAATATACGGTTAAAACAGGAGATCAATACAAGATCAGCAGTGTTCATTTCCCATCAGACAGTGATGCGCTTTCGTTAGCCATTGCACAAACAGCAAACCATACATTATTAAAACCTGGCGATCCGTTTGACCTTGAAGTGATACGTGGCGAAAGAACAAGGATCGACGCTATACTAAAAGAAAAAGGATTCTATTTTTTTGGACCCGATTATTTATTACTCAAGACAGACAGCACTATTGGAAATCATCTCGTAGATATGTATCTCACTGTAAAGCCTGAAACACCGAAGCAGGCTACAGAGATTTATCGTATCAATGATGTTTACATTTACAGTAATTATAACCTGAACTCTGCACGTTTGGATACTGCGAGAGCACACGATCAATTCTATAAAGGCTACCATATTATTGACAGGAGACAAAGATTCAAGCCCTATGTGTTTGAAGAAGCCATGCAATTTCAGCCGAATGATGTTTACAATAGAACGGATCACAACCAGACATTGAACCGTTTGATCAATTTAAACACATTCAAGTTTGTGAAGAATCGCTTTGAAGTTGCACAGACAGACTCCCCTAAGCTGGATGCATTTTATTATCTCACTCCGTTGCCACCTAAGTCGCTAAGAGCAGAGTTAACTACAGTTACAAGATCAAACAATTTGAATGGTTCGCAGATAAATCTTGGCTGGCAGCATCGAAACATGTTCAGGAGTGCTGCACAGGCAAACATTACAGCCTATCTGGGTTCTGATGTTCAATTCAGTGGAGCATTCAGCGGATATAATACTTACAGAACCGGCGTTGAGGCCAATTTTGCCATTCCAAGATTTGTTGTTCCATTTATGAACCTTCGTCAACGGGGCCCATATGCACCGAGAACAGCGATTAAATTAGGATACGACATTCTTAAAAGAAATAAATTATACACACTCAACTCTTATCGTTTTGAATACGGTTATGACTGGAAGAGAAACCTTGAACGTTCCCATGAACTATATCCGATTAGCATTACGTATGCACAACCATTGAACGTTACCGAAACGTATAAAAAATTGCAGGATAGCATTGTTGGATTAAATCACATCATTGATCAGCAATTTATTCTTGGAAGCCGCTATGAGTATTTATATAACCAGTTAGCACTTGGAGCACAACCCGTAAATGCCTGGTACTTCAATAGGATCATTGATATTTCGGGAAATATAGCCGGACTGTTGATGGGCGCCAATGTAAAGAAGGGAGATACTGCAAAACTTTTTGGTTCACCATTTGCACAATATGTTAAACTCGAAGGAGATCTTCGTTATTACAGAAAGGTTGGTTTGAAGTCTACGTGGGCAAACCGAATTGATATAGGCATTGGAATTCCATATGGGAACTCAACACAAATTCCTTACATTAAACAATTTTTCATTGGCGGTAATAACAGTTTGCGTGGATTTAGAAGCCGTTCTATCGGACCAGGAACTTATTTCCCTAAAACAACCTCAGGCAAGCCATCGAGCATTATTCCTGACCAAACTGGCGACATCAAACTTGAAATGAACACCGAATTTCGTCCACACCTTTCAGGCCCATTGTATGGCGCCATTTTCCTTGAAGGGGGAAATATTTGGTTACTGAATGACTCGTCATACACACATAAAGAAGGCGCACAATTCACCGGTAAATTTTTAAGCCAATTGGCTGTTGATGCCGGCGTTGGTTTGCGGTTGGATATTACTTTATTTGTCATTCGGTTTGATGTAGCATTCCCGTTGCGCAAACCATGGACAATTCCGCCGTCAGTTCTTAGAGATATCAATTTTTTTGATCCAAGCTGGCGAAGACAAAATTTAGTGTATAACCTCGCCATTGGATATCCGTTCTAAATGAGAATTGAAGTATAAAATAAGTTTGGCTAACAATTAGTTGAAGTATGTGTTATAAGCCAAACTGCATTACTACTATTGAACCTTACTTGCGTCGCACTCTTGTACTTTCGGTAACTCTTATCGCCATGTTCGACATTTATAACTAACACGACCTGTAAATCTGATGGATCAAATAAAACATCTCAATAGTTTAGCAATATCTGTAACCTCTCGCTAACCTTCTCTACGCCTGGTAACATTGCTGCTTCCAATCCAATGTTGAGAGGCACTGCAGGCAGATTTAGTGCACCTAATACTTCAACAGGTGCATCGAGGTATTGAAAACATTCTTTTGAAATTCTTCCGGCCAATGCTTCTGCAAACGAGTTATTCTGTTGTTCTTCTGTAAGCACTAAGCATTTTCCATGTTTTTTTACTGTGGAGTAAATCAAATGTTCATCCAAAGGAAATAATGTCCGCAGATCAATGACTTCAACTTGTCCCGCAAAATTTTTTGCTGCTGCCTTTGCCCAGTACACACCCATTCCATAAGTGACGATGCAAACGCCTTCACCATTTTCAACATAATCTTCCTCCGCTTGTAGCACAATATTTCCTATGCCAAACGGAAGTACATAATCTTTTGAAGGTTCAATTGTTTTTGCATCTTCCGTGCCGGCAAGTTTATTCCAGTACAAACCTTTATGCTCAAGCATTATCACTGGATTAGGGTCGTAGTATGCAGCTTTCATCAATCCCTTCATATCTGCTGCATTGCTCGGATAAGCAATCTTGATTCCTTTTATTGACAATAAAGTTGTTTCAACGCTGCCACTATGATAAGGTCCGCCACCACCATAAGCACCAACCGGTACACGAATAATCGTTGATACAGGAAACTTGCCGCAAGAGAGATAACATGATTTGGAAATTTCACTTGCAAGCTGATTGATGCCCGGGTAGATGTAATCTCCGAACTGCACTTCAACAATTGGTTTCAACCCAACAGCACTCATACCAATTGTTGAACCAATAATATACGCCTCTTGTATAGCTGTATTAAAAACGCGATGATCACCAAAACGTTCCGCAAGTGTCGCTGCTTCACGAAACACACCACCTAATCTCCTTCCGACATCCTGTCCATATAAAATACAACGTTCATCTTCTTCCATGATTTCGCCTATCGCATGCAGTGCAGCATCTACCATGATCACTTTTTCTTTTCCTGCCGGTTTTCTTTCTCCCTTTTCTTCAATAACAGGTGTTGGAGCAAAAACATGTTCTTCAACGGTTGCAGGATCAGGATCCGCAGCAGCAACTGCTCTTTCAAAGCTTTCTTTTATTTCTGCTTTTACTTCTTTTTCTATTTGTTGTAAATATTCTTCACCAAAGTCATCAACAATTTCATTTCTAAATTTTATAAACGGATCATTATATGCATGCTTAGCCAGATCTTCTTCGCTCCTGTAAAATTCTTTTCTTATACCACTTGTATGATGGTTCAACAGGCAAACTTTTGCATGCACCAACCAGGGCCTTCTTCTTTCGCGTACGTCTGCAATTACATCTTCGATCACTGCATAGCTCTCGAAGAAATTCGTTCCATCCACACGAACTCTTTTCATTCCCTTGAAGCCTTTAGCAAAACGGTAAGCATTCATTGCTCTTCCCTCTTCTGCACTAACACTAATTCCCCAATCATTATCCTGCACCAAATAAATAATTGGCAATTGCTTCAATACTGCAAACTGAAATGCTTCGCTTACTTCCCCTTCGGTTACGCTAGCATCTCCAAATGAACAAACAACAACAGCATTCTTCTCGTAATCATTTTCAGATTGTTTATTGATTGTTTCCAAATACTGAATTCCTTGTGCTATACCTGTTGATGGTATAGCCTGCATGCCTGTAGCACTGCTTTGATGGATGACCTTAGGCTTATCTTTTGCAAGCGAATTAGGATGAGCATAATAGCTTCTTCCGCCACTGAATAGATCATCTTTTTTTGTAAGCAATTGAAGCATTAACTCGTATGGTGTCCATCCTAACCCCAGCAGCATGCTTTCATCACGATAATATGGACTCACCCAATCCTGAGACTTTAAATTGAATGCTGTAGCTAATTGTATGGCCTCGTGACCACGGGAGGTTGAGTGAACATACTTTGTGATCTGCCGGTTTGCCTCATAAGTTTCCGCCATCATTTTTGCACTATACATCAGGCGGTACGTGTGCAGTAATAAATTTCTATCCATAAATATTGCAAGCAAACAAATATACCCTGTGTCAACTTAATGAGCATAAAAAAATCCCGCTGTTGCGGGACTCTTTATTACCATAAAATGGTTTTATTTAACGTCCAGTGTTAACAAGGATTCGTTTTCAATAAAGGCTTCCACTTCATCACCTACTACAATTTCACCAACACCCTTTGGAGTTCCGGTAAAAACAAGGTCGCCTATGTTAATTGAAAAGAAATTGGAGATATAAGAAACAATATAGTCGAAATCGAAGATCATGTCGTTTGAATTTCCCTGCTGAACCAACTCACCATTTTTCTTGAAACTGAAGTTGACATTCTTTTTGTCCTTGATATTAGCAAGCGGAATCCATTTACCAATCACCGCAGAATTATCCCATGCTTTTGCTTTTTCCCAGGGAAGTCCTTTTTGTTTCAATTCATTCTGGATATCCCGGGCTGTGAAGTCAATGCCCGCAGTAACAGCATCGTAATACTTACCCGCAAATTTGTCCTGTATGTATTTCCCGTTTTTTGAAATACGCAAGACCAATTCACACTCGTAATGCAATTCGTTTGTAAACTCGGGATAATAAAAAGGAGTATGCGGTTGAAGTAAAGCACTCTTTGGCTTCATAAAAATCACGGGTTCATCTGGTACGTCGTTTCCAAGCTCTTTAGCATGGTCAGAATAGTTTCGGCCTACGCAAAAAATCTTCATAAAGAAAGTTGGTTTAGATATTCAAATAACAGGGATACTTACACATAGGGTTGTTTATCCCATTTATTTCATGGTTTAACAAGAGACAGGGATTTTACAGGGAATTGAAATTGTGCTGGTGCGCTAAAGTAAATAATAACTCTTATTTGTCATAACGTAGTTTCCACATTGTTGAAATTATTCATAGCCGTGTTTATGCCTGCTGTTGCAAATGTCTCAATAACTTCAACACAAAGCTCTATTTTCTTTTTCACTATTGGCTCCTCTTCCTTCTGCCATTTGCCTAAAACAAAATCAACCTGCCTGCCTTTTGGAAAATTGTTCCCGAGACCGAATCTAAGCTTTGGGTAATCGCTTGTTCCCAAGGATTCGTGTATGCTTTTAAGACCGTTATGCCCTGCATCGCTGCCGCCGGGCCGTAGCCGGATCTTGCTAAAAGGAATGGCGATATCGTCAAAAACTACGAGCATGTTCGGTACATCAATCTTTTCTTTATCTAGCCAATACTTCACCGCCTTGCCGCTCAGGTTCATATACGTAGTAGGGCAAACACATACAAATATTCTTCCCTTCCACCTAACCTCAGCCGTGTAGGCTAAACGATCTGTTTTAAACTGCCCTCCATGTTTGGAGACAAAGGCCATCACGACGTCGAAGCCAATGTTATGACGGGTATGCGCATATTCATTGCCGAAGTTTCCCAACCCAACGATCAAAAATTTCATGGTTGCAAATATCACTACTGAAGTGTGAACAAAAAAAATCCTCTCAGTATTGAGAGGATTTTTAAAAAGCTTTTTAAACTTATTTTTTTCCTGCAGGTGCAGCAGCTTTTGCCGGAGTGGCAGGTGCAGCAGCCGGAGTAGCACCGGCAGCAGGAGTAGTAGCTTCTTCCTGGCGCAACTGACGTGTAGTAACTACAGATGCGATTGGAATACGAGGTGAATTAAGAATCTCGTAGTTGTCAACCTTTACATCTTCGACACGAATGTTGCCACCAATTTGAAGATCATCAACTGCAACTTCAATTTGTTCTTTTAAATAGCGTGGGTAAGTCTTTACTTTCAGCGATTTCATTTTAAGGATCAAACGTCCACCTTCTTTAACGCCCACGGCAGTGCCGGTAAATTTAAGAGGGATAGTTGCGATCACTTTTTTGTCTTCCACTAATTCCAAAAGGTCAACGTGAATCAGCTCATCGCTTACTTTATCAAATTGCAGGTCTTTCAAAATGCAACGATAAGTTTTGCCTTCAACTGTTACATCGGCCAACTGGAAATTTGGTGTATATACTAAACCTTTAAAGGCTTTAGCAGGAGCAGAGAAATTGATCTCCTGTGCACCCCCGTAAATTACACCAGGCACGAGTTCCTGAGAGCGAAGCTGGCGGGTGGCTGACTTGCCATGTTCGGTCCTCAGTTGTCCTTCGATTGTAATTGTCTTCATTTTATGTTTGTTTAATTATTGACTTAATTCATTGCTACTATTAAGCTTCTGTTGCGTCGCACTCTTGTACTTTCGGTATTCTAATCAGCAAATCCTATCAACCCTTATCCCTCATCTGCGAGTGAAAGAACAGGCTATTAATACTCTTATTCTCAAAGGCATTGCGAATAGCTACTGCAAACAGTTCGGCAGTAGTGATTTGTTTGATTTTGGATGATTCCTTTTTCAACGGGATCGTATCACAAACAATCAATTCTTCCAACACACTGTTTTCAATATTTTCGTAAGCGGCGCCGCTTAAAACCGGGTGCGTAATCAAGGCTCTTACGGTTCTTGCACCTTTTTCTTTTAAAAGAGCTGCGCTTTTTGCCAGGGTGCCGCCAGTGTCTGCAATGTCATCAATGATCACAATATCCTTATCAGTTACATCGCCTATCACCACCATGCTGGATATTTCATTGGCCCGTTTACGGTGTTTATCACAAATCACCATTTCAGCCTCAAAATAACTGGCAATTTCCCTGATGCGGTTGGTAGCTCCCACGTCGGGGGCCGCAAAAGTAAGGTTTTCAAGCCTTAGTTGTGTTATATAAGGTATAAAAACGGCAGAAGAATCAAGATGGTCAACGGGGATGTCGAAGTAAGCCTGGATCTGCGGAGCATGAAGATCCATAGTGATGATCCTGTCCGCTCCAGCTGCAGTTAACATGTTCGCGATAAGCTTACTCCCAATAGCCACACGAGGTCGATCTTTTCTATCCTGACGGGCATAACCATAGTAAGGAATAACTGCAATGATCTTATTAGCCGACGCCCTTCTTGCAGCATCGATCATCAATAAAAGCTCCATTAAATTATCTGCGGGGGCGTAGGTACTTTGTACCAAAAAAACAAAGTCACCCCTTATGCTTTCTAAGAAAATAGGCTGAATTTCTCCATCCTTGAACTTTTGTATATTGATCTTGCCAGGAGGACAACCATAACTTTTACAAATTTTCTCTGCGAGTTTTTGAGAGCCTGTACCTGCAAAGATTTTAGCTTGTGGACCCATAAGCGCAAATGTGCGGCGAAGATAGGTCTAAGAGAGAAAATGAGAAAACGAAGCGTAAAACTTGACGCCAAACAACCGACAATAAAAAAGGAGAAAAGCTCCAGGCTTATCTCCTTTCAGTGCTTTTGCGCATGAAAAACTTACTTTAACGCGGTAGTATGAATCTGGGTTGAGTACATATCAGTTTGAACAGTATTGGAACTTGCTACTCCATCACCATTAATACTGTAATAGACGGTACGGCAGACAAATATGGCCAGGAAAAGAGAAATGCCATAAATAACAAGGAAAAACAAAACAGGATGCAACGCTCCCATTGCTGAAGTAGAATTTCGTCTCATAGGAATGGTCGGTTAGGTTTTTAAATAGGAATCTTGACAATCATAAAATTATTTCATAACCTTAACTGATGCAAGAGCAGAAATACTCAATTAAGCAATGGGCAAAAGACGATAGGCCCCGCGAAAAATTACTATCGAAAGGTGCTTCGGCGTTAAGCAACTCTGAGCTGATTGCTATTCTTATTATTAACGGAACAAAGGAAAAAAGTGCAGTAGAACTGGCACAGGAAGTTTTAAAAGCCGGTAAGGACAATCTGAATGAACTAGGAAAATTGTCTGTAAAAGAACTGATGAAGATAAAGGGTATCGGTGAGGCAAAAGCCATAAGTATTGTTGCTGCAATGGAACTGGGCAGGCGAAGACAGGCGACTGCCCATCGCGAAAAGGCTGTAATAACAAGCAGTACTGATGTAGCAAACTATCTTCAAACTTTATTGAAGGACTATAAGCATGAAGTATTTGCCGTTTTGTTTCTGAACCGGTCCAACAAAATCAATCATTTTCAAATTATCAGTGAAGGCGGAATTACCGGAACTGTTGCTGACCCGAGAATAATATTAAAGAAAGCACTCGAAGAGGATGCGGTGAGTATCATTCTTTGTCATAATCATCCTTCTGGAAGTTTAAAACCAAGCAAGGCAGATGAAGAACTGACTTTCAAAATAAAAGAGGCAGCTAAATACTTCGACATAAAAGTGCTTGATCACTTAATTGTGAGCGATGATGGGTATTACAGTTTTGCGGACGAAGGTCTTTTATAGAACAGGCAAGAGGAAAAGCAAGCTCAAAAAATGCTTTAGCTTAATCACATTAGTAACTATGCTTCGTGTAAATCAAAAGGCTGTTTCCAATGAAACAGCCTTTTGACATTCTATTTGGAACTTGATCTTAATTAAAACTTATCCCAGAAAAGTTTAGTTTCAACTTTATCTCCACCAATTTTCGAGGCAGCAGAAGTGTAGTTAGTTCCGTTCAACTGCTGCTCATTGTTAGGATACTGAAACCTGTTAGGGAAACCAGATTTTGCAGCAACCGGAAGGCTCAGTTGAGGATAATCTAATCTTCTCAACTCAGTCCAGCCTTCAAATGGTCGATTGTATAAAGCAATCCATTTCTGAAAACCAATTTTCTCTTTGTAAGTTCCTGTTGCTGTTGAATAAGCCACAGCTGTTTGAGCAAGATAGGCATCGGCGTCAGCGTTCGTGCCACCCCAGAAAATTATAGAAGCCCTGATGGCATTATTATAATGTTGCTCAGCTGTGCCTGCTACGTTGAAACCTCTTTCTTTTGCCTCTGCCCTATAAAACTCAATTTCAACATAATCCAGCAACACTAATGGAGCAGTAGCAGCAGAAACCTGTGTACTTGGTTTAGACATATCAGAGTAGGTGTTTACCTTGCCTACAACACCACCTACATATTGGCCGGCATTATTAGTACCAAAGTACAGTGGTTTCCTCGGATCATTCAGCGAGATAAGTTTGTTCATCAAATCTTCTGCAGCCACATAATCGCCTCTTCCGCCTAATACAATATCAGCATATAAAGGATTTGTATTAGGAGTAGCTGCCAGATAAGTGAGCATAGCATTGTCGGCAGCCGAAGAAAACGCATTTGCATCTGCTGCTTCAACATTAGTTTTCGCGGTTGCGGGATCACTGTCGGCAATGATCATTCCCATCTTTAATCTCAATGAATTGGCAAACTTGATCCATTTAGCAACGCTTCCTTTGTAGATCAGATCTTCAGATGATGAAAACCCGGCGCTCCCAGCATTTAATTTACCAATGTCATCAGCAACTCTTTTCAATAAGTCCATGTAAACGGTCTTGGCATCATCATATTTCGGAAACAAAACGGTCGGATCCAGTGCTTCGGTATATGGTATGTCACCAAAAGTATTTAAGAGAATATTGTAAGTGTATACCTGCATCAGATCAATAATTGCTAATTGATTGGCCTTGACTCCTGGCGCAAGTGTTGCATCTGCGGAAACCAGCCTGGATGACTCTTTCAGGTCAACCAACACATCTCGATACATTGTAGTCCACCATGCCTGTGGGATGTTTCTAGTTGAAAAATCATACTGTGCCTCATCCTGGTAAACAGCCATTGCCCAATGTTTAACTGTAAAACGGAACACATTTGTATTCACACTTGCGGATGCAAGCGCATCAGACACATTTCTCACCGCATTAGAAAACAAGGTGCCAGCGGGAACGTTTGCCGCTCTTTTAGTCTCTTCGTTAAACCGGGAGATATTTTTTGTGCAGGCAGCAAAAAACAAAACCGGTAGTATTAAAAAAATTAGTCTTTTCATGATTTAAATTTTTAGAAGTTCACTTTAACATTTAAGCCCAGCGATCTTGTTGTTGGATAAGCACCGCTCTGCATTCCCTGGATGTTACCAGATGAAAGATTTTCTTCAGGATCAGAATAAGGAAGGTTTTTATGGATGATCCACAAATTTCTTCCGATAAGGGAAAACTCAATTCCTTTTACCACTTTGGTCCTTGATAATAAACTGTTTGGCAAAGCATATGAAATGGTAGCTTCTCTTAACTTAACATAGCTTGCATCATAAGCGAAAGCAGCTACCGGCAGACCAGGAGAGTTTGCATCTATTACGACACGCTTTGTATTAGGCTTACCGTCAGCAGTTACTCCGTCGAGTATTACACCACCTCCGTCAGCTAAGGAGTTTCTTATAGGATTACCCAGGTCATTTAAACGGGCAGATTCAGCCAATACTCCTGTAAAATTTGTTGCATAATACATATCCAAGGACCACACATCGCCTCCCTGACGCATATCAACTAAAAAGCCCAACGAAAAGTTTTTATATCTGAATGAGTTGTAAATACCTCCAATCCAGTCAGGGTTTACATTGCCTATAACATTCGTGGTAGTTGTGGTAATATCATAATACCCGTTTGATTTTACGAGCTTTGGACTGTGGCCATCCCATGCTACGGTCTTTGTTGCATCATTAGGATCTATCATTTTCCAGGTTTTGCCCTGAATTGTTCCGTAAGGCTGGCCCAAAGAAGCATTTATGCTCACACCGCCCTGGAAAGAACCAAGCAGAAGGTTTTTACTGTCGTTGTATAACTCAAGTACTTTATTTCTGTTACGAGTCCAGTTTACATTGACATTCCACGAGAAGTTCCCGGTTTTAACGGGAGTGCCATAGATCGACAGCTCAATTCCTTTGTTCTCGATGTTCCCGGCATTCACAAACTTGCTTGAGTATCCGGTAGCGGTAGAAGTTGCGACAGGAATGATTTGGTTAATAGTATTTGTATGATAGTAAGAAGCGTCAAATCCAACACGGTTTTTCAGAAATGCCATTTCCAATCCAACTTCTTTACTTGTGGTTTGCTCCGGCTTCAGTTCATCATTGTTTTTAGTTCCCGGCAAGGAGAAAAGCAAAGTACTCCCAAACGGATTGGGTTGATCATACACGTCTTTAATGCTTCCCCATGGGGCATCGTTACCTACGGTCGCATAGTTTAACCTGATCTTTCCTGAGGATAACCAAGTCACGTTAGACAGATGATGAGAGAATAACCAGCTTCCTGAAACCGCATAATAATTATAGGCATTTTTATCTACGGGCAGTGTAGACGACCTGTCTCTCCTGATGGTTCCATCAAGTGTCAGGAAATTCTGATAACCGATAGTTAATCCGGCGAAGTAACCATCAACTGCCTTTGGCTGATAAACTTCTGTTGGATTCGGTACTGTTCCCTTAGAATTAGCAATAGAATAAAGATCAGGAACGATCAGACCACCTGATGTGCTTTGAAACACCGAACTAATGGTTGTTCTATTAAGGTTGGTACCCAGCAATCCTTTCAGGTTAAAATCCTTAGTTAGCTGCTTGTCCACATTTGCCATCAGGTCATAGTTCAAGGCATTGTATTTTCTGTCGAAACGTGAGTAAAAAGGAACGGCCTGGCTACCTACAGCAATACGCTCCTCCTGCAGTTCCGTATAATTATCAACTGAAACACGAGCCAGGAAACTTAACCAGTCTGTAGCCCGGTAATCCATCTGCACATTACCAAAAATCCTTGAGCGGGTATCCTGCTCAAAATTCTTATAGACAGTCCAGTAATAATTATCTGTGTAAATAGGAAGTAATCCAGAAGCTGTCGATGGATCTTTCCAGTTCCATGTGATGTTTTTGCCGTTTCTGAAATAGGCTTCTTTTTGTTCCTGAATGTCTACGTTGGTTTGGTACCATTGACGAAAGTTCTGATTAACATTTCTACCACTGTAACCAGTTCCATATCTGCCTCTACCGTCAATCTTGGAATAATTAGCCAGGGCACTAACAGTAAGCTTGTCTGTAATGTTGTAACCTGAACCAAAATTGACAATGTTTTTAAGCACTTTACTGTTTGGCAAAACGCCTCTCTCATCGTTGCGGGTAAAGCCAAGTTTATAATATCCCTTATCTGAAGCGCCGTCAAACATAATATTATTATTCGTTGAAACAGCCGTTTCATAAAACGTAGAAGGGTCATTTTTTGCAGCAACCCAGGGCCTTGTTTTGTGATAATAAGGTGAGGCCGGATCAAAAGCGTCCCAATGATAGACTAACAGGGCAGGATTATATTTTACACCGTAAGATGCATCTTCGGAAGTAGGTACAACATAATCTTTAATACCATCGCCATCTACATCAAAGTATAGAAAGCCGTCTTTTTGATATGTGTCAGAATATCCTGCTCCATATTCCTTTTGGTAAGTGGGAAAGGTAGTCTTGTCAATCTTACCTACGATAACACCAGAATTAACAGTGATGCCCAATCCTCTTTTTGCTTTTTTAGTAGTGACCATGATAACGCCATTAGCTGCACGTGAACCATATAAAGCGGTTGCGGCAGCGCCTTTCAATACGTTAATAGATTCTACGTCGTCAGGATTTATATCTGCTGCAGCATTACCATAATCATAACCACCTCTGCCTGTTCTTTGGTTACCGGAATTGGTGTTAGAATTATCAATCGGTACGCCATCTACAACAAACAAAGCCTGGTTATTTCCTGTCAGAGATTTAATACCGCGGATAACTACATTGGTAGAACCGCCGATAGAATTTCCCTGAATGATTTGTAAACCTGACACTCTACCCGAAAGAGCAGTTGCAATATTTCCACCCCTTAATTTGCTTACTTCCTCTGCATTTACCTGCTGGGCAGCATAAGGCAAAGTGTTTTTTGACCTTCTGACTCCAAGCGCTGTTACAACCACCTCGCTCATACTGGACTGGGCGTTTATAGTAGCATTAACGGTTGTGTGATTAGCAATATTAATCTCCGAGTTTTGATAACCGGCTGCGCTAAAGACCAAAACAGCATTAGGCGGCGCCTGGATAGTGAAGTTCCCGTTTTCGTCGGCTGAGGTGCCGACCTGAGAGCCCCTCAATGTTATAGAGGCAAACGGCACCGGTTTACCTTGTCCATCTAGAACTCGTCCGGTGACAGTACGATTTTGTGCCAATACTGCCATACCAAACAGTAATAGCACTGAAAGCAGTGTTACAATTTTTCTCATGTGATGTTTTTTTGTTTTAATAAAATCTAAGCAATGTGTCAGGCAGGAATACGGAAAAATATAGTTCTCCTAATTAGATACAGAATTAGGATCGACTCAATCAAAGACTTTCAGAAAACCCAAGATCAAACTTTGTTAATGGAATCAAATAACAAAAGACAGGAGGTGATTTTGATTTTTCTCATGTGTATTACGTTTCTTTTAAAGAATGAATTTAATAAAGCAGGTGCAATGAATTTTAAACAAGCAATCTAATTAAGTATATCGCACCGAAAGTAATTTTTTTTCGGAAAAAAAAATCATTAGTAAAAAATCTTTATCGCCAATAAGGCAAGAAATTGCCGATATTAGATTCAATGTTTATAGATGTGCGCCTGCGCAGAGATTATTAGAATTTGAACATATTTAAAACCATTCGACTTCTATTTGATCTCACATATTGGTTAACGTTTTATGCTGTCATGAAATGTGCGGTGTATTAACGCCGTACCACATACGTAATCTGACACTCTTTTCATGGTGTCCGACATCCATCTACAAAGTCAATCATTTTAATAATCAGCAAAGGGCTAAGAAAAATACACAGGAAGATGACACAATCTTATTCTTTGACATCATCATCCATTAGGTAGTTTGAAAGCAAGTAAGGCTGATGCCTTTCATGCACTTACCACGCAGTAAGTACGCCGTATAATGCTGATATCTATTAAGTATCCTGCTCTTATCTATTTACCTTGAGCTATCTTGACTAATATGCAAATGGGTATTGCTTTATAAATGAGGGTGGCGGCATTTTTGGTATTAAAGCGGACAAAAGGGACATAAAGGGACAGGTTGTTTTCATCTTTAAAAAACTGCTTTTATTATTGCAGTTTATTCACTGTTTTCAATACATTGCTTATGGCAAAACAAGCTGGTAATTTCTTTATTGACGGCACCATAGATGATCTTACTTTTTACAAGATGTATGGGGTGTATTACGTTAGAATGAAAAGTTCGCTCACTGGTAAAAAGTTCTGGAAGCATAAGGCTTTTGAAAGAAGCAGGGAAAGTTGCAAAAGATTTGCGGAAGGCAATAAGCTCGCATCAAAACTTTACAGGCATCTTGAAAAAGAGAAAAGACAGTACAAGCTGTTTTGCTTTTTGAAGAAACGAGCCATACTGCTTTTAAAAGAAGGAAAAGGCTTGACAGATGCAGAACAAATACTGAATGAATATCTTATAGAGTTCGGCTACATAAAAAAAGCAGTCGATGAACCGAAAGCACAAAAGAAAGAAAAAGATTTCAGTGACTACAATATCGCCAATGAACTCTGCAAAATAAGAGATTTGCCGAAAAGAAAAATAGAATCAAAAAATAAAACCGGATTTATGCCTGTGCTGTTGGCCCGCCAAAAGTCATTGGAATTTGAATCTCTTCGAGGTCCTTTATACTTCCATTAGATGCCTCATATCTGTTAACGTTTTCTATCAGGGCTTTCATAAAACGCTTGGCGTGTTGAGGCGTGAATATGATACGTGATTTGACCTTACTTTTTGGTGTGCCTGGCATTACATTCACAAAGTCAATTACAAACTCTGCATGTGAGTGTGTAATGATGGCCAGGTTTGCATAACTACCTTCTGCTACTTCTTCTGAAATCTCTATGTTGATTTGATTTTGAGGCTGATTTTGTTGATCCATAAAATTCTTTGTAAGGGGAGCTCAAATGTACGGACAAAAAAGAGGCTTTCTAATTAGAAAGCCTCTTCACAATTAAAATTAAATTAGTTTATCAAAATTACCTATCGCCTATCCATTTCCAAGTTTCAGTCCAAGTAGACCTGACTTGATTTGGAGCAACAAGTGAGCCCCCTACCATGTTATATTTAATATTAACAGTTTTAGTCGCGGCGTCGTATTGATTGATACCAGTTGGGTCTAACTGAGCATATCTTCCGTTAGAAGCAGGTTGACCGTAATAGTTGGTTACTTTAACTACTTTATCAGTGGCTGGGTCAAACTCGACAACAATACTGAAGCTACCATAACTGCTATAAGATGTTCCCGAGGTAATTGGAGAGTAGTGTCCACCAAAAAAATAGTTATCATACACTTCGCATTCTGTCGGGCTTTTTGTCCTAAGTTCCCATTGTTGAGGGTCGTATCCGTTAGCAGCAAGATAATTATTTAGGTGACTGAGAGTACCGTTTGCTATATCGACCATGGTTCCTGAAGTTACTTCATAGACACCATCCCACTTATTTTTTACAGCTACAGCAGCTAACACCTCTTTATACGAAGAGGATACTTGTTTTCCTCCTGGATCAGTAATCTTGAAATACATTGCATATGTATGCGAAAGGTTCCACTTTGCACCATTTAATGCAACTGGAATTGTAACAGCAGTCACTCCTGGATTAAAAGTAACTGTATAAACATTGCCTGACCGGGTCACGCCTTTTCCTGCAACAACAGTAAAAAGACTGTCGGGCAAAGGTTCAAATGTCGTACCGTGAACTGTATTATACTTGTCAATCGAATCTGGGACGTTTGTTAACTTAACAGTCACAGTCTGATTTACATCAGATTGAGACACTTCATCTCTACGGACTGTGACCAGTTGAACAGTTTTCAAATCGGAAAAAGGAGAAAAGAATTGAATGTTAGCAGGTGCCTCCGAAAGTCTGACTCTAGCAGTTCCCGCGTTCCCTAATTCCTTCACATCATTTTTAATACAAGATGCCAGGGCCGAAGAAAGAACCAAAAGCCCAAGAGCATAATTCAAAAATCTAACTTTCATATTTAAATAGTTTTAGTGTTTTTATTTATCCCACCACACATGGGTGTCTTGGGTATCTCCTCCAATGGCTGCTGCTGCTGCGTCAGTTGCCACCTTATTAGTAGCATATTCATTCTGTCCATAAACATATCTACGCGGAATTTGCTTAGAACTATTTACAGCGTCTGGTGCAGGTGTCAATACAGGATATCCTGTTTTTCTCCAAATGCTCCATCCCTGCAAGCCGTTGGGGTAGTAAGCAATGTACCTTTGAGTGGCAATTTGCTTTAAGTTAGCACCAGTTCCCTGTGCGGCTGTTAAGGCAACACCGTTTTGTGTAAAGTAAGATGCAGGCGGTGCCGGAAGTCCCCACTCTGCAAAAGAAAGATTAACACCCTGAACCAAAAGATTGGCAGCGTTTTCACTTGTCCATCCATAATCAGCGGCTTCAGCTCTTGCAAGTGTTACAGTCGCTGCACTAACGATCACAATGGGGTCTGCTTCTTCTCTAAAATCACCACGAAGAATTCGAGCCCAATCCGGGTTACCATCAGTAAATGCTGTTGTTACTGATCTCGTTCTTCCATAGGGCACGCCTTTACTTGAAGTTTGATTCCATCCCGCAGAAGGGCTGGGAAGTTCTGAAGCACCACCAAAAACTGTTTGGCGGGTATCTCCTAAAGTAGAAAGCAAACTAACCATCGGTGCACTTTCGCCATAGTCCTTTCTTCCATTATAGGTTTGATACCATGCATTTCTGAAATTACCACCGGGATAGGTTAATGTGAAATTGTCGGCGTTAGATGAAATATATCCGCCCGGATCATTCAAAGCAGCTTTGAATTCAGTAGCTGCGTACTCACTTGGACCAGGATAGCGTTTTGACATGCGCAGTGCCATTAACATTCTTAGCGAGTTAGCCAGTTTTTTCCATTTGGCAACATCACCACCATAAATTACATCACCTGTAATAAGCGATGAATTATCAAATTGAGTAACTGCCGTTTTCAAAGCACTAATCATTCCTTTATAGATATCTTCCTGCTTATCAAACTTCGGAGTTGGATTGCCTTTTAAAGCTTCGCTGTAAGGAACGTCACCCCACCTGTCAGTGATTGTCCAGAAGATATATTGTTGTATGATCTTGGCCACAATGCTTTCATTATTGCTCACATTTCGGTTAATGATATCCTGGAGATCCATCAGGGAACCGGCATATTCACCGTTGAATGCCAACTGAGGCAGTGAATAAAGCGATACGTCGGTGTACTGGGTTTCAGAAATATACTGCCCATATAAACCACCTCTCGTCATGGCTGCATATGTTCCCAGGCCTGACTCAACATTGGTTAATAAAGCAGCTACTATAGGCGTATTCACGCCCCCCGGATTAACATTGGTATCACCAAAATCTTTGAACTTATCACAACTGCTGGTAAACAGTGTGAGGGGGCCAGCGATTAATAGAAATATTTTTAGTTTTTTCATTTTTTCAGTTTAACAGGTTAATTAAAATCCTACTCTCAAGTTCACTCCAAAGCTGCGTGTACCAGGGAAGTTTCCTCTTTCACCGCTTACATTACTGATCTCGGAAGGATCGAAATCGGCAGTCTCGGCATAAATCAGGATTGGGTTGCGGGCAACCAGACTAATCGTAGCTCTTTGAGCCCAACTTGCCATCTTCTTAAATTTGTCAAGAGGAATATTATATCCTATAGACAACTCACGCATTTTAATGAATGTAAGATCGTAAACATACGGATCGAAAGCCTTCTTATTGTACAGGTCCTGGAAGTAGCTTTGTCCTTCTACATAATAATCTACCGGTTTACCCGTACCATCTACACCAAACACATGGACACCACCACCATCAACAACTGCATCGCGAATAGGATTACCCTTGTCGTTAACTGTAGCTGTACGTGCAGTAAGGCCTGAGTAAGATCCCCACATATCAGACAGCGAAACAAATTTTCCACCTTTCTGGTAGTCAATATTTACATTAAGTGTGAAATCATTAAGGAAAGTAATGGTGTTTTGGACCCCACCTGTGTAATCCGGAAGTACACTACCGAAGTAAACGTTAGGATCGTTTACATAAGTACCGTCGGTATTCAAAACTGGTTTGCCGTCTATGCGTTTCATTCCGTTACCATATATCTGCCCCCAATTTTGTCCAACCTGGTGCACCATGTAAGGAGCAGTTGTACCCCAAACGCCTTCTACAGAAATCCTGTCAATACCCGGTGCAATAGATACGACTTTGTTCTCCAACAGTCTGCCCCAGGTAGCATTGATTTCCCATTTCAGATTTTTCATCCAGATAGGTCTTGCTGAAAACTGGATATCAATACCTTTTTTATCGATTTCGCCCGAATTGATCAATTTGGAAGTAAATCCACTGGCACCGTTTGTGGCAACAGCTAACGGAAGGTCCTTTTCTGTTCCATCCCAGTATGTACCGGTAATACCCAAACGGTTCTTCAGGAACCTTAATTCCAATCCGAGTTCTTTTTGTGTCTTCACCGCACCATGAATAGCAGAATCTACAAGCTGATCTGGCGTATTCATCAAAAAATTGCCGTTCCATTGGAACTGCCCCACTCCATAATCGAAGCCAGGATAGCGATAGGCTCCAAAGGTGGTTGCCGATGTGCCAAGCGCCTGTGGAATTTCGCCCCAAGCACCCCTGATCTTTCCGTAACTTAACCAAGGCACTGTATTCTTAATTAAATCACTGAATACAAAGGACGCTCCGAAAGATTTAGAAAGAACATCATTATTATCAGGTGGCAGTGTTGAATACCAGTCATTACGTAAAGAAAACTCGCCAAACAATAAATTCTTGAATCCAATGTTACCAAAAGCCATTACTGCCCGATATTTTTCTTCAATTCTGCTGTTTGATATCGACGCTGTACTTTTTGAGTTTTGAAGCGTGAAAAGATTTGGCACATTCAAACCTTCGTTTGTGTTACCGCCGTTAGACTTATATCTCCAATGGAAAAAATCTGTACCGGCATTCAGGTTTAATGTAAAATCCTCGGTGATTTTTTTAGTATAGTTTGCCAAAAAATTCAAGCTCTGACTATTGGAGTTAGACTCACTTGTAGCATAGTATCCTTTAGCCCTAGCTTCATTGCCCGTCGTTTGGGTACCGCTAAGAGCAAGATCTGAGCTGAACTTTTCTTCAAACCAGGTAAAATTCTGCTGCTTTCTGTACGTTCCACGTATGCTTAAATCATTTGTGATTTTATAAGTAAGATTGAGATCTCCATATAAACGGTCTCTATTGTTGTACGTCTTTGCAAGATCGAACCAGGTAAAGAAATTATACCAGTAGTTACCTGCATAAAATCCGCGGGGATCATTGGGATTGTAACTATCGGGATCATTGTGGTTCCACGATGCATAAATACCCTGGGGGGTTCTTAAATCTTTTAGTTCCCTCATTATACCCATGTCTATATCGCGATGGAACCACTGGTTGAAAGATCCTGAAGACTGGTTGGAGTAATCATCATTAATTTCGCCCTGAACCTTCTGAGTGATAAAATTAATGTTCGCCCCCAAGATCAGGTTTTTCACAATATTCACCTCGGACTTAAAATTGAATGTATTCTTCTTCAGTGAAGAAGTAGGAAGTAAACCTTTTATATCGACATTGCCGTAAGACAATCTCATATTGAAAATGTCTGTAGCTTTTGAAAATGACACTGTATTATTTAAGGTTACACCTGTATTGAAGAAATCCCTGGCATTGTCAGGTTGTGGATTCAAATAAGCAGTTTTATAAGAATATTTTGAACCGCCGTACCATGCGTACCAGGGAATATATTCCTGTCCCACCATTCTTGGTCCCCAGCTGGCATCGTCAGAGTAGTTAGGATAGTATTTACCGTCAAGAGCTTTCCATTCAACAGGATCACCTGTCTTCCAGGTATATAATCTAAGATCGGATGTATTACCACCTGCATATGAGTTTTGGTAGTCAGGAAGAATGTAAACTTTATCCCATTGTGCGCCGAGATTTACGTCTACACCAACACCCCTATTCCTTTTTCCGCTTTTAAGTGTAATAACTATTGCACCGTTTGCACCGGCACTACCAAATTGAGCGGAAGCGGCTGGTCCCTGCAATACAGTTACGTCTTCAACATCATCGAGGTTGATATCGTTGGCGTTTGGAAGAATGGTTCCATCAACTACGTAGATGATTCCACCTCCGCCACCTAAGCCGGATTCACCACGCAACCTTGCCGTACCCTGACGGTCAAGCGCAGCTGCAGACTGGCTTCTTACCTGTAAACCGGATACTTTACCGGCCAAAGCGTTGTTGATATTAGGCTGACGGACAACGTTTAATTGGTCCCCAGTAACCACCTGTGCATTTACTGAAGTACTCCGTGATGTACGCCTGGTGCCGTAGGCCCCTGTAACAACTACCTCTGTTAAAGTAGAGCTGGAACTTGTTGAAAGACTGGCAGTAACCACTGACTCAGTACCAACCGGAATTTCACGGGTAGTATGTCCCTGGCTCGAAACAACCAGTACATCTCCTGTCCTGGCCTTAAGTGTAAAATTACCGTTTCGGTCTGCGGAAGTACCTACTGTAGATCCTTTAATGATCACAGAGGCGAAAGGGATTGGGTTACCATTTTCGTCAGTTACCCGACCACTGATTTCCCGGGTTTGCCCATATGCTAATGCACAAACGAGCATCAGCACTGATAGCAGTGATGCAATTTTTCTCATGTGAATGTTCAATTTTAGATTAAAAACTTAAATCGTCCATGTGTTATTTACAGACGAACTGCTTGTGTGAGACAGGTCATCCATAAAATTTGCTGCGTAAGATAAAGGTTTTTTTAACAAATACTTATTCGAGAAAACTTTTTAACTCTACAATTGTCACAGGATTATCAATTAGTAATTGGAAACATTAGCAATTTCTGAACTATGGCATTTTTCAAAATAAAAGGCTTCATCAACGCTACATTTACGTAGCCTTCAACAAACCACGCATACTTTGATTAGCAGGGCGCCCCTTTCCCTAAGTACTAAAACAATCTCACTTAGCCACAGGTATGTAAAGAAGCTCCCGGCACCTTTAGTACCAGGTAAAGACGGTTTATGCATTTTTTACTGCACTTAGCAACAAATAAAGATTTCATAGCTTTAAAAACTGTATAGTAGTTGCAGCCTGATGTCTGAATGCGTATTATTTTTAATTTCATCTAATCCGCTTCCAATAATTGTTTTATCAGCATAGATTGTTTGGGCGAACCTTAACCAACATTGCATTTTTTTTATTGTGTAATGCAAATTGAAATAGTAGCGAAAACCTTTATCGTAAAATGCAGGAATAGAAAAGCTGTACAAAACATCTGATTCGTAAACGTAGATGCGACTGTTGTAGCTGTTTGTTTCAAAGTATTGGAGGCGGAGATTAGCACTAAATTTTTCCCATTCATATGCTCCTTCAACATAGCTCAAAAAACCTTGTTCATTATTTTTTTGTTGATGATTGAACAACATGAGTTCAACCCTGCTGTCAATTGAAATGTTTGACGATAATTGCTGACTAAGGTGTACGCGAAGGTTTTGTTTCAGCTGTTCTTGTGGATAATAAATTACTCCGTTGCCTGAGCCGTCAATAGGTTTGTTCTTATTCTTATAACGAACATACATTCCAAATTGTTTATTTGGCTGATAGTTGAGTTGAATCAAATAATCGTAGCCGTGGGTTGGCGCATTCACCAAATATTTTATCCATGGAAATTGAAAGAAATCTGCATAAGCATTCAATTGCCAGCTTTGTATAGGTCTGATCGCAATGCCAGCATACAACCCTTGTTCATTTACCGGTGTAGTGTTTTCGGTTAATGCATTACCAAAAAGAGATTCATACTGCTTTTGAATGTTTCTATACAAAAAAGACAAATCAATTTTGGGATCAACACTCATCAATACACCATTGACACATGCTTTATTGAAATTTTGGTCGATAGCAGCCTCGCCAAATAAATGAACATTATTAAAGGTGTAACTATAATCTATGCTTGAATTGAAAATTTTCTTTCCGCTGACTGCATACAGATTATACGGTTCATCTGCTTTTTGAAAAGGAATATCGAACTTATGTGCCACTGTATTGAAACCAACTTTTAAAGAAGAAGCCCGATAGCTGATATTTCCTCCGAATGATCCCACTGCAATTTTATTTTTATCGGCAATTTCAGGGGGCGTTCGATAATAACCTGAAGTTTGGAAGCTTGTAAATCTTTCTGAAGTGTCGTTCACAATGTTTCCGCTGATCTTTTTATAAGAACTAAAAACAGTCGCTTCAATGTTTTTCTTTTGCAGTGTAATACCAATACCACGATTAAAATAAAATTCGCCCGCTGAACGATAAGGCACTAAAACAGGTGCCTGTCTTTTTACAGACATCACTTCAGCACTTTTTCCAAAAGCAAGTGATTGCCATTGAATCAATCCCTGCCCAAGGTTTACTGTATAATCACCCAATGCAAGTGCTTTAATAATCCCAAGCCTTCGAGCGAAAAAATGGAATGAGTAAAAATCGAATCCTTTTGATTGTGCGCCTTTGAAAAACTGCTCCCCTGCATCTTTATCTCCCGTTAAGCCGAAATAAATAAGGTCTTTATACTGGTAGCGGTATCGAAACATCAAATGATTTCTATCGCCGAGATAATGATTGTTTAAAGACGTATCGTAGCCTCTCGATTTTTCTAGCACCCTTGAAACTCGAAATAATAAATTTTGATCCCCCTTTTCAAAGCGAGAAAGAAAATTCTCCTTTATTGAAACGGCCTCACCTACAATTATGAAAGGGAGTATTTTTTTGATCATTACAAGATCCCATGTTGGGATTGCCTGCAGTTCATAGATACTGATAAACTTTCCAAACAAATTCCGGTAACGGATAAAATTGCCAATCTGTAAATCAGTAATAAACCTTAATGTTTGTAATTCTTCTGCAGTAGCTGTATTTAGATTAATCGGATGTTTTCGAAAGTAATCCAACTGTTGCAACAAATCATCATCCTTTGGATCTTCATCAATGGTTTCGGCGACATTTTCCAATTGCTGCTGTGTTACAGGCGGAATTTCCTGGGAGAAGACAGACAATGCCAACAATAGCAGCGATATGAAAAACACGATTTTCATTTTCTGGCAGGTGAATTATAAACCAACAACATTCCCGGCGTAACGCCCAAAGAGGGATGCAGAGATGCCGCGACATCGATTCTCAGTCCATTCCACAAAAAGCCAACACCTAAATAAAATGAAGATGTTGCAGATGCCACTCCCACTCTCACAAATAGTTTTTCGTCAAAAGCATATTGAAGTCCGGCGTTTACATTGATGGGTTGATCTTCAGTTTTTTCTATTTCGACACCGATGAAAAATTTATCGGACACATCATATCCCATTCCAAAAGAGTAAACAATCGGTAATTTCTCATCGCCGTTTTTACTGATGCTTACACGGGTGGGATTATAAATATGAACTCCCGTTTGAAATTGCTCACTCACATGCAAAATAGCACCCGCTTCAAAATTGATAGCAGAGGCATTTCCATAACCTGCAATTTTTATTTGATGATAATTGAACTGTGCACCAACATCCACTTTACCGAGATTTCTTGCATACGCTAATCCAAGTTGTGATTGATTGTAAGATGCGCTTCCAAAATAATTTGCCTGTACACCAAAATTGCCGCTCGCTGCTGGTAATCCAAAAGCTAAACAATAAGAACTCAAATCTGCCAACATAAATCTTCTTTCACCATATGCGCCAACCGAAAAGTTTTTGAGTGCTGCCAGGGCAGCCTGGTTGCCTACTAATGAAAAAGCATCGATATGTGCTGAGCTATACGTATTGGTCTTGATATAAGGAATTGAAAGCGGCGCATGAAGCGTTTGTGCTTTTGATGACAAGCAAACAAAAACCATCAGGCAAAGGGTGATCCGTCTCAAAGCAGCCAGTTTTTTGTAAGATAAAAGATAAATTTCTATTTGCCAATCTGCCGCACTTTACCTTTGTGCCATGCAAATTTTAAATGGCAAAGAAGCCTCGCAGGCGATCAGGGATTCATTGAAACTGGAAATGGCGCAGATAGCAGTTCAGGGCAAACAGGTACCGCATTTGGTGGCAGTTTTGGTTGGCAATAACGGCGCCAGCGAAACTTATGTTGCCTCTAAGGTGAGGGCTTGCCAGGAAGTAGGATTTAAGTCAACGCTGATCCGCCTGGAAGAAGATATTTCTTCACTAAAACTGTTGGATGTGATCATTGATCTCAACCGTGACCCTGATGTCCATGGAATTCTTGTTCAATTGCCTTTACCCAAACACATTTCAGAAGAAGAAGTCATCAACACGATTGATCCGAACAAAGATGTTGATGGATTTCATCCCAACAATATTGGAAGAATGATCCTTGGTCATCCCACATTTATTCCTGCAACTCCGTACGGAATTATGCTTTTACTTGAACATTATAAAATTGACACAAAAGGCAAGCATGCAGTGGTTGTTGGACGAAGCAATATTGTAGGAAGGCCAATCAGTATTCTTTTAAGTGAGAACAGGCCTCAAGGAAATTGTACGGTCACTATTTGTCATTCACATACAAAAAACCTCAAAGAAATTTGCCAAAGCGCTGATATTATCATTGCTGCCCTAGGGCGGCCGCATTTTATTACGACAGATATGGTGAAAGAAGGTGCCGTTATTGTTGATGTGGGAATTACAAGAGTGCCAGATGCATCAAAAAAATCGGGTTACCGGATTGCCGGCGATGTAGATTTTGAAAATGTAGCGCCGAAATGTTCTTTTATTACTCCTGTTCCGGGAGGCGTTGGTCCAATGACGATTGCCGCGTTGATGAAGAATACATTTAAGGCATGTGCATTGAAACATTACTATGAGGAAGTATGATGGAAGTAAAAGAAAACATTACAATGCTCCCGGTGATGGAGCATTTTTATACTTTACAGGGTGAAGGATTTCACCAGGGCAAAGCTGCATACTTCATTCGCCTTGGCGGTTGTGATGTTGGATGCGTTTGGTGTGATGTAAAAGACAGTTGGGATAGCGGCAAACATCCATTGCGTTCCATTGATTTTTTAATTTCAGAGGTAAAGAAAAATCCTGGAGAAATTGTTGTCATCACGGGCGGAGAACCTTTAATGCATGATCTTACTAAACTTACCAAACAACTTCACAGGGCCGGGTTGAGAACACACATGGAGACCTCGGGAAGCTCCCCGCTTTCCGGTGATTGGGACTGGATCACACTTTCTCCAAAAAAATTTAAAGAGCCTTTGCCTGAAATTCTTCCGCATGCAAGCGAACTCAAAATTGTTGTGTACAACAAATCTGATTTTGCATGGGCAGAAAAATGGGCTTCAAAAGTTTCGCATCAATGCAAATTGTACCTGCAACCTGAATGGAGTAAGACATCCGAAGTAACTCCATTGATCATTGATTACATCAAGGAACATCCACAATGGCAACTGTCTTTGCAAATTCATAAATACATTAATGTCCCTTAGGCATTCTGTTAAAAACCTTCAAACAGTTTTGGCTTCACAACAATGTTTTTATCTTCATCAGATGAAGAACCGCATCCTTATCTGTATTGTTTTCCTTTTATCCGCTTCTGTTCCTGCAATTGCCCAAAACAATTCTTCAAAGATCAACCCGAAGGCCATTGATACTTACAACCGGGCTATGATGAAAACCCAGGCTGACACTTATGATGAAGCTATCAGGTTGTTTAAAGAAGCTATCAAATTGGATACGAACTATGTAGATGCCTACTTATCGCTTGCCGGTGTATATGGAGATATGAAAGATTATGAAAACAGCATTTATTATTATGAAAAAGCGTTCAACCTCGACAGCAATCAAACTTTTACACGTCTCTCTTACTCAATAAACCTCGCGGGGCTTGGCAGGTTTGAACAGGCCTTCGATGTAGTTACAGATCTTCTTAAAAGAACCGATCTTTCTGAAAGAACAAGGAAAGCTGCAGAATACAGGCTGAAGACTTACCAGTTTGCCGTAGATTTCGCAAAGGCACATGCTTCTGAAAATTATGTTTTTGCGCCGCAGAATTTAGGTGACAGTGTTAACACTGCAGAATCAGAATATTTTCCTTCCATATCTCTTGATGGAAACAAATTGATTTTTACCCGTCGTTTAAATGGGCGCAATGAAGATTTCTTCGGAACCATAAAAAATAAAAATGGATGGAGAAAAGCCCTGCCTTTGTCGGGCGGCATTAATACGCCAATGAATGAAGGCGCACAAAATCTTTCGCAGGATGGTAACTGGTTATTCTTTACTGGTTGTTATCGCCCCGATGGTTTCGGAAGCTGTGATCTTTACATGTCTTATCAAACAGAAAATGGATGGAGCGAACCTTTCAACTTAGGTGGAAATATCAATACCGATCAATGGGAGTCCGAGCCTTCCATTTCACCAGATAAAAGAGATTTATACTTTGCAAGCCGCAGGCCCGGCGGATATGGCGGAAGCGATATTTATGTTTCGCATTTGCTGCCAAACGGCAAGTGGAGCAAGGCAGAAAATTTAGGTCCTGAGGTCAATACCAGTGGTGATGAGTCGGAGCCATTCATTCATGCCGATAATCAAAGTCTGTATTTTGTTTCCAACGGCTTACCTGGTTATGGCGAAACAGATATTTTTATTACAAGAAAAGGAAGCAACGGCAAATGGGGCAAACCTGAAAACTTAGGTTATCCTATCAATACCATAAATACAGATGGCACCATGATCATTGCCTCTGACGGCGTTACTGCATATTTTTCAAGTGACAGACGCGACAGTCGTGGTTTCACGGATATTTATACTTTCCAAATGCGGCCAAGTATGCGCCCGTTCAAAACGCTTTGGATCAAAGGAAAAGTATTCGATAAAAAAACAAATGCTGCATTACCATCGACTGTTGAATTAATTGATCTTGCTACGAAGCAAACCATTTCAAAAGTTCAAACAGATGAAACGGGAAATTATTTGATCACATTGCCCGTTGGGAAAGATTATGCTTTCAATGTGAACAGGAGAGGATATTTATTTTACTCCGATAATTATTCGTTGAAGGATAAATCGCCTGACTCTACCTATGAGAAAAACATTCCGTTACAACCGATAGAAGTCAATGCATCGATTGTTTTGAAAAACATCTTCTTCGACTTCAACAAATTTGATTTGAAACCTGAATCACAAGTTGAATTAGATAAAGTTGTTCAATTGATGCAGGATAACCCAACGGTGAAAATTCAAATTGAAGGACATACAGATAACATTGGTAAAGCTGCGGATAACCTGAAGCTTTCGGAAAACCGGGCAAAGGCAGTGGTGAATTATTTAGTCAGCAAAAACATCTCCGTAACAAGATTGATAGCAAAAGGTTTTGGTTCTACAAAGCCTATGGCAGATAATGCGAATGACGAAGGTCGTGCACAAAACAGGAGAACAGAATTAAAAATTGTTGCCAGGTAATTTATATTTGGTAACAGCTTATGAATTCAGAACTGCTCAACCAACTTGCATTAACCCTTGTTCCCAATATTGGCGATGTCCAGGCCAAGATATTGGTCAATCATTTTGGTGATGCTTCGTCTATTTTCAATGCAAAGAAAACTTTGCTCGAAAAAATCGAAGGCATTGGCGAAGTAAGAGCAAGGTCGATAAAGGATTTTGATGATTTTCATTTGGCAGAACATGAATTGAAGTTTATCGAGAAGTACAACATCAAAACGTTATTCCTAACTGATGCAGACTATCCCAAACGTTTATTGAATTGTTATGACTCTCCTACTCTTTTATTTTACAAGGGCAATGCAGACCTGAATGCCTCAAAGGTTTTGGCTATCGTTGGCACAAGAAGTAATACAGATTATGGAAAGTTGTTTACAGAAAAGTTAGTGAAAGATCTTTCCGAACAAAATATTTTAATCATCAGTGGATTGGCACATGGTATTGATGCGATTGCACATAAATCTGCACTTAAAAATAATCTGCCGACTGTTGGTGTAGTTGGACACGGGTTGGATAAAGTTTATCCATCGGAGAATACAAATCTTGCGAAGGACATGGTGAAAGATGGAGGAGGGCTGTTGACCGAGTTTTTCAGCGGAACAAAGCCCGATAAACACAATTTTCCGTTACGCAATAGGGTTGTTGCCGGCTTGAGTGATGCAACTGTTGTAGTTGAAACCAACATCAAAGGCGGCAGCATGATCACGGCCAAATTAGCCGATGCTTACAACCGCGACGTGTTTGCCGTTCCCGGAAGAACAACTGATAAAGCAAGTAGCGGATGTAATCATCTCATTAAATACAACAAAGCAATTCTATTGACAGATGCAGAAGAGTTGCTTGATGTTTTAGGCTGGAAGGAGAAGAAGAAAGAAAAGAAACAACAAAAGGAATTATTTATTGAACTCTCTGCTGAAGAAAAACAAATCATTCAGTTGCTGCAGGAAAAAGAAACCGTTCATATTGATGAAATTAATTTACGAAGTGGATTAAGCAGCAGCACTGCAGCGGCAGCTATTTTAAATTTAGAATTACAGAATGTAATTGCAAGTTTGCCAGGGAAGATGTATAAGCTTCTTTGATCAAAATCTAAAACCCAATCTCATTCCCATCGGAACATGAAAGGTCGTCACCGTCTGATTATATTTCCATGCACCATCAGGTCCCCATTCTCTTCTATGAAAAGCCATTACCGGCACAACATCTTTCGCATCGTAGCGATTAAATATTATTCGTACACCACATCCTACAAAAAAATCAAGAAAAACAGCATTATCAAATGAAGCCTCAATGCCAATCTTTGGAGCAAAAGAAAGCACTGGGGAATGAATGATGGCACTGCTATAAGTTGCGCCTGTATCTACTAAATGGTTTATAAAATAGAAACCCGAGTCAGCATCTACGAATTTTCTCCAGCTAAAAGCTGTTTGAAAAGAGCCGTAGAATTTTACCGTACCCTTAATTAAAAATCTTTTGAGTTCAACTTGTGTTCGCAGCCAATGACCTCCGTCAAAATCCATCTTTTTTGCAGACATATAAGCAACTTCTCCGAGCACAGCCCAATTGTTGAATGTGTATTGAAATCCTGGCTGAAAAACAACATGATTTGAAAAAAAGGCAGGATCTGCAGTAACAGCAAGTTTCTTTTCACTCCTTTGCGCACTTCCGTATAGTGAAATAAAAAGGCAAAAAAACAGGCTAAGGGTTTTAATTCTATTCATATGTTCAATGACAAAAATTAAACAATGTTCGCTGCATTCCTAATTTTACCAAATGCAAGTTGATTATCTCATCGTTGGACAAGGGATTTGTGGTACAATGCTCTCATGGTTTCTACATAGAGAAGGAAAGACATTTTTGATTATAGATGATAACAGTGAAAAAGCTTCATCAAAAGTTGCAGCAGGTGTTATCAATCCTGTAACCGGCCGGCGTTATGCCTACACCTGGATGATCGATGAGATCATGCCTTTTGCTGTTCAGGCTTATGAAGAAATGGGAAAGTATTTCGATACTCAATTCGTTTTCCAAAAAAGTGTTATCGACTTTTTCCCATCACCACAAATGCGCAATGCATTTATTGATCGTTTAACAGAAGACGATACTTTCCTGCATTCTTATCCCGATCAAAATCATTTCAACCCATATTTTAATTATGATTTTGGTTGTGGCGAAATCAATCCTGCATACACGGTTCACCTCCAGTTAGTCATCTCCTCATGGAGAAAAAAATTGCAAGAATTGGATGTCATCAAAGAAGAGAAGTTTGATGTAAATGATTTGAAAGCCGAAAAAGATTTTATCTCCTATCAAAACATCACTGCGCAAAAAGTTATTTTTTGTGATGGAACTGACGGCGTCAACAACCCGTGGTTTCAAATGCTACCATATGCACCTAATAAAGGAGAAGCAATTATTATTGAATGCGAAGACCTGACCACTGAACATATTTTCAAAAAAAGTTTAGCATTGGTTCCATTGCCAAAGGAAAATGTTTATTGGATTGGCTCCAACTATCAATGGGAGTTTGAGAACAATCAGCCATCAAATCAGTTCTATCAACACGCCACTTTGGTATTAAATGGCTGGTTGAAAAAGCCATACAAAGTCCTTGCACATAAAGCGGCTGTCCGTCCTGCTACATTGGAACGCAGGCCGTTCGTTGGCTTTCATCCGCAATTTCAGAACATCGGGATATTGAATGGCATGGGCACAAAGGGAACATCGTTGGCTCCGTTCTTTGCCCATCAACTTGCTCAACATCTGGTCTATAATTTTCCAATTTCTCCCGAAGCTGATGTGCATCGCTTTACAAGAATTTTGTCGAAATAATTTTATGAACCAAGCCGCACTGCTACTATGAAGCTTTTGTTGTGTCACTCACTTGTACGTTCAGTAATTCTATTGAGCATAGTGCAGCATTCCTTCTTATCTTAACAGCGATATGAAAGATCAATCGCCAACAGCAGTTTATCAACAGCAGATAGATAAATATAATGCCGATCTAAAAACACTAGTTCAAAAAAGAAATCTTTTTGGCTGGATAAGGCTTGTTGTTTTTGTTACAACAATTATTGTTTCCTATAAAGTTTTTGCCGACTATGACTGGCTAGGGCTCATACCATTTGTTATTGGAATAGGCACATTCATCTTTTTATTTTTAACTGACGCAGACAACAATGAAAGGATTGCGAACACGAAAAGGCTTATCAACATCAATGAAGAAGAACTGAAAATCCTTAACAACGACTACCTGCATCGAAATGACGGCAGTGAATTCTCACCTGCTATTCATGATTATGCAAATGATCTCGACCTTTTTGGAAGCGCTTCTTTGTTTCAATGGGCGAACCGGTGTATAACGGAGCAGAGCAGAAAACTATTTGCTGATAATTTATTATCTCCGCTAACAATTAATGAGGTAGAAGAAAGGCAGGAAGCAATTCAGGAATTGTCTACGCAAATCGACTGGCGGCAGCAATTACAATCGTTTTCAGAACAAACTATTATTACGCTTTCGACAGAACAAAAAACAATGAATTGGTTAGACGAGGAAGAAAAACATTTCGTTGGTACACCATGGAAAGCAAGTGTTTGGATATATACTGTTATCACACTTTCAACCGCTGCTGTAACCATCTTTGGGCTCATTCCCTCCGGTATTTTTTTATTTTTATTCGGCGTTTATTTCTCTGTATCACTTTTTCTCAGCAGGAATACAATTAAGCCCTACATCCACCTTTCGCGGATTGTAGATGAAATCTCGGTGCTGGAAAAGATTATTAGCTGGATAGAAACAAAAAACTTCGATGCCGCTTTACTAAATAGGTTACAGCAGGAAATTAAAATAAATAATGAAAGCGCCTCAACACAAATTAAAGAGCTGAAATCCATCCTTGACAAGTTTGATCTGCGATTAAATCTTGTCGGTCCTCTTTTTCTCAACAGCTTTTTGCTTTGGGATGTTCGTCAAATGATGGCGTTGAATGAATGGAGAAGAAAGAATAGAAACGTGGTTCCCAAACTGTTTGAAATGATTGCTGAAATGGAAGTGCTGAATAGCCTGGCTACATTTCACTTCAATCATCCTGATTGGTGTTTGCCAAAACTGGTTAATGAACATTTTGCTTTCGAAAGTAAAGAATTGGGACATCCTCTAATTCCACATGCAGAGAGAATCAACAATAATTTTTCGGTTGAAAAAGGTATGCTCATAAGTTTAGTGACGGGCTCCAATATGGCAGGCAAGAGTACTTTTCTTCGAAGCATTGGCGTAAACATTGTTTTAGCACAGATGGGTGCACCTGTTTGTGCAAAGAGTTTTACAGTTTCACCTGTGCGATTAATGACCAGCATGAGGATCAGTGATAATCTTGCAGAGAACACTTCTACATTTTATGCTGAACTGAAGAAACTCAAAACAATTATTGAAGCTGTTAACAACTACGAAAAGGTTTTTGTTCTGCTTGATGAAATTTTAAGAGGCACGAACTCGCATGATCGTCACACAGGTTCGGATGCATTGATCAAGCAACTGATTCGTCATGATGCTTATGCAGTAATTGCAACACATGATCTTGTATTGGCAAAATTGCAAAAGCAATATCCTCAAAGCATAGATAATTATCATTTTGACGTACAGGTAAAAGGCGAAGAACTGTTTTTCGATTATAAATTAAAAGACGGCGTTTGCCATAGTTTGAATGCTTCATTACTCATGAAGAAGATTGGTATTGAGTTGGAGGACTGACCGCAATATGCTCAATAGAATTAAGACCGTACAAGAGTGTCCTTCGTTTCAGTCAGGATAAACTGTACAAGAGAAGCTTCATAGTAGCCGTGTAGTTTGGTCCATAAAACTCCTACCCAATAAACTTTCCTGCAAGGCTGTACGGGCTTATCTTTGCGGCCAGATTTTTTACACTTAAATTATAGTTTTCATGTTTCGTTCTCATACCTGTGGAGAGTTAAGATTACATAATGTTGGCAAGGAAGTAAGGCTGGCCGGATGGGTGCAAACCGTTCGCAAATTTGGCTCGATAACGTTTATTGATTTGCGTGACCGCTATGGCGTTACCCAATTATTATTTGGAGAAGAATTGAACCAAAAATTGGTTGAAAATCCGTTGGGCCGTGAATTTGTTTTGCAGGTGACCGGAAATGTTACGGAACGTTCGAATAAAAACCCAAATCTTCCAACTGGTGATGTTGAGATAACAGTTTCATCATTTAAAGTTTTAAATAAATCTGCAGTGCCGCCATTTACTATCCAGGATGATACTGATGGTGGTGATGACCTGCGCATGAAATATCGCTTCCTGGATTTGCGCCGCAATGCAGTGAAGAAAAATTTGGAGCTGCGTTATTCAGTGAATCGTGCAACGAGAGAATATTTACATCAACAAGGATTTTTAGATATTGAAACGCCTTTTTTGATCAAATCAACTCCTGAAGGTGCGAGGGATTTTGTGGTCCCATCGAGAATGAACCCGGGGCAATTTTACGCACTACCACAATCTCCACAAACGTTCAAGCAACTGCTGATGGTAAGTGGTTATGACCGCTACTATCAAATTGTGAAATGTTTTCGTGATGAAGATTTGCGTGCAGACAGACAACCGGAATTTACACAGATAGACTGCGAGATGGCTTTTGTTGAACAGGAAGACATTTTGAACATGTTTGAAAACCTGATCAAATTTATTTTCAAACAAGTGAAAGGAATAGATTACACTGAAGCTGTTGAAAGAATGAATTGGGAAGATGCGATGTGGACGTATGGAAACGACAAACCTGATATTAGATTTGGAATGAAGCTGGCAAATCTGAAATTTCCATCACATACATTCCCTTCAAGAAAAGGCAATAGCAGTTTGATTGGTGGAGCAGACTTCAAAGTTTTTGATGAAGCAGAAACAGTTGTTGCTATCGCTGTTCCGGGTTGCTCCGAATATTCAAGAAAACAAACCGATGAATTGACTGAGTGGGTAAAACGTCCACAGATAGGAATGAAAGGTTTGGTGTTTATTAAATGCAATGCAGACGGAACTTACAAAAGCAGCGTAGATAAATTTTATAGCGAGGAAAAATTAAAAGCGATCGCCGAGTTCACAAATGCAAAATCCGGTGATTTGATTTTGGTTTTAGCAGGTGCAGAAGAAAGAACAAGAAAAGCAATCAGTGAATTGCGTTTGGAAATGGGTAAACGTTTGGGCTACCGCAAAGAAGATGAATTTAAATTGCTTTGGGTTTTGGATTTCCCATTGTTCGAGTATGATGAAGAAGGCAATCGGTGGGTTGCCCGTCACCATCCTTTCACTTCACCAAAACCTTCCCAGATTGAAGAGATGATAGGCAATGATCCTGTTATTAAAAATGCTGCCGAATATTTGAAACATCCTTATGCCAACATCAAAGCCAATGCTTACGACATGGTTTTGAACGGAAATGAAATTGGTGGTGGTTCTATCAGAATTTATCAAAGAGAACTGCAGGAAAAAATGTTTGCTGCATTAGGAATGGATAAGGAAGAACAACAACACAAGTTTGGATTTTTGTTAGGCGCATTTGAATACGGAGCACCGCCGCATGGTGGCATTGCCTTTGGCTTTGACAGGTTGTGTTCTATCCTAGGCGGCAGTGAAAGCATTCGTGATTTTATTGCCTTTCCCAAAAATAACAGCGGAAGAGATGTGATGTTGGATGCGCCTGCAACGATTGATGATAAACAGTTAGATGAGTTGAGCATTAAGTTGAATTTGAAATAATTCTTTTTTCATTAATAACTTAGAGCCTGTTGTTATCCAACAGGCTTTTTTTTCTCCATGAACTAACTCACGACAGAAAATCAGATAATGCTTCCACAATCATCATTTACAATCAAACCAAAACATACGTTTGTTTATGTCTTCTTTCTGTTTTTTATTCTCCTTATCGTGCTAATTGGTAGCAAAGTCGGGTACAAAAATCCGACTCTCTACTACTACTTTGGTGGCGTTACTATTTTCGTTATGCTATGGTTGGCGGTTTTGTCGAAAACCAAAATTTATATAGACAATGACGTTATCAGAATGGAGACTATTGTTAGAAAGCAACAGCTTTTTTGGAAGGAAATTGCTGCATCAAGATTGACTTGGCAACCAGAAGGAGCACACGGTCTAAGCCTTAGTTGGATTTTTCAGCCGTTTAATGGAAGAGAAATGGAAATTAGATTAGGGTTTTATTCAAGAAAGGATTTGGCCATACTGTCACAACAATTAATCGAAAGGGCAAAACATGCTGTAATAGCTGAAAAAATTCACAACATGGCTAAAGGACAATTTCCGTGGTACATCTGGTAACATTTTTCGTTTGACTCATAAAATCAATTGGGAATGTTTAAAGAAAACTAACTTTAATTAAATGTTCCCAATCGAAACAACTGTACTTCGCCAAAGAATATGGCCAGCATTCCTGATGATGGCAATCGGGATTGGAATTTTCTTCATCCCCGGAAATCAGAATACAAGAGTTCCGATCTATGTTGGCCTGGGCATTGTTGCCCTGTCAATTGGATTGTATTTTTTGATATCAAAATCGCAGGTGATTGTCGACGATTTTGGTATTACTAAGAAAACTGCATTTAAAACAAAGGAAATTGCCTGGGACAGTATTTTCAAAACTTATCTCAAATCGGAGCACCACGGAAAATCAAGAAGCCTTTACTGGTATTTTGAAGACCAATTTGCAAAGAAATCTAAAATACAAGTGGATCTTTTCTCAAGAAAAAGCCTGCGTGTGATTGCCGAAGCGATTACAATGAAATGCAAAACAGCAGATATTGAACAACGCATTTACAATATGGCTGAAGGGCAATTTCCATGGTATATCTGGTGATGTGTTTCCAATCTTATTCATTGTTCATAACAACATTTTCCTAACGATTTTCATCTAAACTTCTTAACGTATCCTTCATCTAAAAAGGCATGAAGGTTGACCATTATTCACATCCAATGAAAATGATCTTAACACTATTAATTTCCATGTCCTTAATTACAAGTTGCCAGCGAAACGAACACGTTTTTGCGAAAGAAGATTTATCTCAGCCGAAAACAATTCTTGATCTTTCCTATGGAAAAGATACTGCACAGCGAATGGATGTTTATTTACCTGTAAACCGCTCTGTTGATTCAACAAAGTCTATCATTTTAATACATGGTGGTGGATGGAACAGCGGGGGCAAAAATGATTTTGCCACTTATATTGATTCATTCAAAAAACGAATGCCTGATTATGCCATTTTCAATCTTGATTACCGGCTGGTAAATGGCGGCAATTTATTTCCAACACAGGAACAGGATGTTAAAACAGCAATTGATTTCATTGTTCACAACTCAGGTCAATATCACATCAATAAAAACAAATTGGTTTTGCTTGGCGCATCTGCGGGTGCACATTTAGCATTATTGCAGGGATATAAATACAACAATCCAAAGATTGCCGCCATCATCGATTTTTTTGGTCCTACTGATCTCGTGACAATGTTCCAAAAGCCATGGCATCCTTATGTTCCTTTCGTTCTTCAAATGATCACTGGGACAACGCCGAAGCAAAATTTATCACTGTACCAGCAATCCAGTCCCATCAATTATGTGAATACACACTCCGCTCCTACTTTGATTTTGCATGGAGGCAGCGATAACATCGTGAATGTTTCTCAATCCCAATCTTTAAAAAACATGCTGGATAAGGCAAAAGTGAAAAACGAATTGATTGTTTATCCAGGCAAATCTCATGGATGGCATGGACCAACTTTGAGCAATTCGTTTGATAGAATTGAAGAATTTCTTCAAACCAATGTACGTTAACATTTTTTTCTTTAGCTATTGAAAGCATCGTGAGATGCTTTTTCTATTTTCACGTTACACCATGAAAAAGATTTTCTTTCTTTCCCTGATCGTAGTGCTTGCTGTATCGTGTAAAAAGGAAACATCTGCAGATCAGAAACTAAAATCTGAAACCCAAATAAATGTTTCATATGGTCCGGATGCTGCACAGAAAATGGACATCTATTTGCCTGCGGGCAGAAACACAGACAGCACCAAACTGATCATATTGGTACACGGCGGCGCATGGGTAAGCGGAGATAAATCAGATTTTGCTTCGTTCATACCGGTTATTCAACAGAGCTTTCCAGATTACGCAATAGCCAATATTAATTACAGGTTAGCTACTGCAACAGCCAACCACTTTCCTGCGCAGGAAAATGATATGAAGTCAGCTATTGATTTTTTAGTTCAGAAATCAGGCGATTATCACATTTCTCAAAAGATTGTTTTGCTTGGAGCAAGTGCAGGCGCACATATGGCTTTGCTGCAGGCGTACAAGTATCCTTCTCCTAAGATTTTAGCCGTTATTGATTTCTTTGGCCCAACTGATCTAGGCGACCTGTATAATTTTTACTCATCGAATCCAAGCACCCAAACCATCTTTCAATTACTGATGAATGGAACACCGGTCAGTAACGCATCATTATATACCCAATCAGGTCCTATCAATTTTGTAACAGCACAATCATGTCCGACCATTATTTTCCATGGCGACGCGGATGTGGTTGTTCCAATTTCGCAGTCAGTTGCATTGAAAAATAAATTAAGCAGCTTTGGCATTGCCAATCAAATGACGAGCTATCCAAATCTTGGTCATGATATTTGGCCGGCAAGTACGATGAGCGATGTTTACAATAAGATGGAACAGTTTATCAAAACGAATGTCCATTAGTTTCTTTCTTTCCACAAAGATGGTTATCTTGTTTGTGGCTAAATTATTCTAAGCGCATCTTTTATTTCGACAGGCTTTTCTCCGGTAACCAACTAAATGCTTGTTATGCACATGCACCTGTTCGAAAATCTCGATCTACATTCTAAAGCCTGCATTACATGGCGACAGGGTGTACACCTTGGCTACAGGTCAAAAGGCAATTACTATATGTGTTTGTACCGTGTTAATGATTTTTATGTTGAGCTACATTATCATACCTGCGTTGATGGAATTGTGGCTATCCACTGCTTTATTTGTGAAGACCAGTTACAAGCTTATCTTGAGCAGGTTGATATCAGCGAGTTATTAAACTAGTATACTTCTTCTTTGCAAAACCATTTCATCTCCTACAATTGGCAGGTTGAGCGTCTGCACTATGCATTGCATTCTTTTGCGAATGACAGATAGCGACTTCCACAGCTCTATAAATTCTTCCGTCTAAAATTTTCAAAAAAACCGGAAGTTCTTTTTCCGGCTTTTTTAATGTCATACATTTGCTCGCCTTTTGACTCCGTAGCTCAGTTGGTAGAGCAACAGACTCTTAATCTGTGGGTCCAGAGTTCGAGCCTCTGCGGGGTCACAAATGAAAGGCTTCAGTAATTGAAGCCTTTTTTGTTTTTGTGAGCAAAATTGAATATTGATAATGAGAATTATTGAATGAACAAGTAAATGTTGTTTTATTCCGACTCAGATAAGCTGCAAAGAAATTCAATAGTAATAATGCAGTAGTTTATAATTATTTTTTCTTCAAGCTGCCTTCTAATACTTCTCATCTTCAACAAACAACAAATTGTAAAATCGTCTTCACTGGCTATTTAGCACTTCATTAAGAACTTAAAGTCAGGCATCAACGTTTTACAGGCTAACCACAACCACATGCCTAAAACCAACCTGTATCAACAGATCTTTATTGATGCTTTAGCAAGCAAAGTTTGGAAAGTACTCACCAGTTGCGATTACATTAATCAATATTTCCCCGGCGCAAACGTTGATAGCCAATGGACGGAAGGAAGTTCAATTACAGCAAAAGCTAAGAGGGAAGAAGGGACAGCAACAATACATAAAGGAAAAGTTTTACAAGCAATTCCCGGAGTAATGCTAAAATACGAATTGCTTGAAGAACCAGCCCTGAATACAACTGTAATTACCTACGAAGTTATTCCTGCCAGCGACGGTATAGAATTGAAATTTTACAGTGAAGGGTTCGTCGACGCGGAAGATGCTTATTTTCTACGAATGAAAGAAACTAAACTCCTTCTTCAAAAGATCAAATGGCTGGCGGAATTTGCATGAAACCTGACTTTAGTCAACCGTGACGCAGGTCACAAAATTTCAGACAATGGTTTAACAGTTTTGCATTTCACCAAAACTGTTTTGTATGAAATCTAATTTGGGATCTGCAGACAGGATCATCAGGTTATTAATAGCCGCTGCTATCGTAGTTCTGTATTTTCTTGATTTAATTAATGGCACTATAGCAACTGTGTTGTTAATTATTGCCGCTGTTCTCGCTTTAACTGCAATAATCAATTTCTGTCCTCTCTACCGAATTTTCGGCCTTCGAACCAATAAAAAACTATAACAACATGGCTCATTTAGTAGAGACCCAATGGATGGGAAAAATGCAATTCAATGCCCTGGTAAACGGACATACCGTAATTATGGACGCGCCTGAAAGAGTGGGCGGCGAAGACAATGGTCCTATTCCAAAACCATTTGTATTAACAGCTTTATCCGGTTGCACAGGAATGGATGTTGTGTCCATCCTTCGCAAAGAGGGAGTTGATGTGAATGATTTCAACATTGTTGTTACGGGTGAGATCAGCAAGCCACATCCAATTGTATATACCTCTATTCATCTTGTTTACGAGTTTAAGGGAGATGAAGCTTTCAAAGAAGCGGCATTGCAAGCTGTAACCGATTCACAGGAAAAATTTTGCGGCGTAAGTAATATGCTGAAGAGAATTATGCCGGTAACATGGGATGTTACTTACAATGGTGTTACCATCTTCACCAACAGGAAAGAATTATTGATAACAGTTTAACACATGAAATTCGCCATTGCTCACTTGTGATACCGCAATTTTTTTGCGGTATTTTTTTGCAAATTTCATTTCAGTTTATTCTTCATTGATAGCTGTCATCAATTGCGCTAACCATCGTCATTGCATAGGGGTAAACAAAAACTTAATCTTCGCTTCATCCCTGAAACCCCAAACCATTTTCAATGGAACTTCAAGTCTATAAAAACACAACCCTTCGTGAATTAAAAGAAAAGTTCTCTCACTACTTTCCTTTTTTAAAGCTCGAACTTTATCAATACCGGCAACACACAGAAGAGCATCAATTTAAAAAGGAAGTTTATAAAGGTTTGTATCTCGAGGAAACTTCAGAATTTTTTAAAGAAGGAACGATTTATTTTTCTCCAAATACACCTATTGCTGAGTTAGAGCAGGAATTTCAAATTGAATTGGGACTTGCTGCCAAAGTCTTCAGAAAGTCAGGAGAAGCCTGGGTTGATACTACCCAAACATCTCACTTAACACTTGGCAAGCAAAATAATATGGGAGGCGCTGTAATAAAGGCCCAATTCAATTGGCACACATTGTTTTTGTAAACCATTCATAAATTTTAATTATGGAAGTTATTGACGGAAAAGAAACCATACTAATGCCTCAGTACCTGCCACGCATTGGCGATGACGCACCTGCATTTGCAGCGCAATCAACTCAGGGCCCGGTAAAATTTCCGCAGGATTTTTCGGGCAAATGGATCATCTTCTTCAGCCATCCCGCTGATTTTACTCCTGTATGCACTTCTGAATTCATCACCTTCGCCAAGATGGAGAAAGAGTTTGCAGAAATGAATACGCAACTCGTTGGATTATCGGTTGACGGTTTGTACAGTCATATTGCATGGCTGAGAACCATCAAAGAAAAGATTGAGTTCCGTGGCTGGAAAAATGTTGAAGTAAAATTCCCTTTGATCGAGGACATTACCATGGAGATTGCAAAAAGATATGGTATGATTCAGCCGCATGAAAGCAGTACCAAAGCAGTAAGAGCCGTTTTCTTTATTGATCCGAAAGGAATCATCAGGGCCATTATTTATTACCCATTGTCATTGGGAAGAAACTTCGAGGAATTAAAACGGGTTATACTTGGCCTGCAAACTGCTGACAAATATTCTGTGGCTTTACCCGCCGACTGGAAACCAGGTGAAGATGTCATTGTTCCACCGGCAGGCAGTTGCGGCGTTGCCGAGGAGAGAATGACCAAGGAGCAAAACGGCATGTATTGCAAAGACTGGTTTTTCTGTATGAAACCATTAAAACTTGAACAATCTTTGAATTAATTCTTTCTTTCTTATTTTCGAGAATTGGTGGCAAAGAGGGCAAATCATGATGGTTTGCCCTTTTGATTAAGTTTTTTAAGCCTTGTAAATTTGATTATGTAACAGACAGTTTGCTACTACCTGGCTTGCGCTTTCGCTCCCTTGTTCTCATTAATTCAGTTAACATTATAGAAGCTCAAAACCGGTCATATTAGTTCTTTACTATCGAGGAATTTGTGTACAGCTTTTAGTAGCTCTTCCTCGGTAAAGGGCTTTTGTAAGAAACCGTTCGCAGCCCGTATCAGGGCTTTTTGAACTTCGGGAGAACCGGTACCCGCGGAGAAAAAAATTAGGGGGATATCACGAACCATCTTGTCATTTTTGGCCAGGCGCAAAAATCTTCGGCCATCAGTTTCAGGCATCATGATATCGCATAAGATAAGATCTGGCTCGTGCTTCCTAGCTAATTCGTAGCCCTCACCGCCTTCTTCGGCAGTAAAAACATCATAATTATGCAAACCCAGCAGCTCGGCCGTGTTTTCCCTTATTTCTTCATTATCCTCTATGATGAGAATTTTCTTCACAGATTCAAAACTATATTTCTCTAAAAAGAAGAAATATGAGTTTTGTCAATCCGGAAGCTAATTATGGACAGAAATGTCTTATTGATGAGGCAATGGGCAGGAAAACATGAAACATTAACCTTTCCGAATATGATTTGTTGAGTTAATCCTTCTTGGTTTTGGGAAATTCTACGGTGAAAGTAGTGCCAATATTTTCGCTACTTACAAAACTTATATGGCCGTCAATCAATTCAACGTATCGCTTCACAATATTCAATCCTAATCCAGTCCCTTGAATATTAGTAGCATTTTTGGCCCTGAAGAATTTATCGAAGAGACTTTTTTGCGCTTCTACAGGAATACCAATGCCTTCATCTCTCACAGAGAGAGAGACCTTTCCGTCGTTAACTATAGTTGAAACATGAATTTCTTTTCCATCCAGCGAGTATTTAACTGCATTAGAAAGCAGGTTAAGCAATACATTCCGAAGTATTTTTTTATCCTGGTAAACTTCTTCCTCACCTTCGTATTTAAAATTGATCTTTTGGTGTTTCCTCTTTGACATTCCCTCCATTTCTTCTACACCGTCTTCAATAAATTCTTTGAGGTTGAATTCAGAATTATGCGCCTCCACCTTTCCCTGCTCCAGTTTTTCGAGTGAAAGAAAATCATCCAAAATGCTGGTGAGGTTTCTTACTGAAGATTTGATGCGGTCGACATGTTTCTTGCGCTTTTCTTCCTGGTCTGCACTGGTATAATGTTCAACTAATGACGTACTCGAAAGAATTGCACTCAACGGCGTACGGAATTCATGCGAAGCAATCGAAACGAATCTTGACTTCATTTCATTGAGTTCTTTTTCCTTTTCAAGTGCGTGGGTAAGTTCCAATGTTCTTTCCCTCACTTTGTTTTCAAGATCTTCATTGATCTTTAACAACTGCTCTTCTGCAAGTTTGCGTTGGGTAATATCACTACGAATGGCAAGATATTGATAGGGTTTTCCGTGGTCATTTAAAAAAGGAACAATGGTAGTATCTACCCAGTAGTGCGTACCATCTTTCGCTTTATTTCTAAGTTCGCCCCTCCAGATTTTTCCATTAGCAATGGTTCCCCAAAGATTTCGAATGAACTCTTTTGAATGATAACCGGAATTGATAATACGATGGTCCTGCCCCAACAATTCTTCTCTTGAGTATTTAGAGATTTTACAGAAGTTGTTATTGACATGCTTGATAATTCCCCTCTGATCGGTGATGGCGACAATTGCGGATTCATCCAGGGCATGCTTATAGTCCGATACCTCTGTTTGAGATTGTTGCAAACGGCTCTCAAGCTCTTTGTTTAGTTGGCTGATCTTTTCGTCGGTCTTTATTTGTTTGGTAAGATCATGAATTACCTTACCATAGCCAATTACTTCGCCTCCCTCATTCTTTAAAGTGATAAAGACGATATTTGCCCAATAAGCCGATCCATCTTTTCTAACCCGCCAGCCAATATATTCAAGCCTCCCTGCTTCTCTTGTTTTTTGAAGATTCTTTCCAGGCTCATTTTTTTTGATATCGTCTTCGGTATAAAAAATAGAAAAATGTTTCCCAATGACTTCATCCTCGCTATAGCCTTTAACCTGCTCAGCGCCTTTGCTCCAGTTTACAATATAACCGTCGGTATCAAGTATCATGATAGCATGATCTCTTACACTTTCAAGCAAAAGGTTATAGCTCTTAATATCTATTTGTGAAATGGTTTTCGACATCATAATCCTCAGCCGTGCTAAAATAAGATATAACGGTTTTGTATGGAAAACTTTTCGTTAAAAGTAAAAAGCCCGTATAAACGGGCTCCATAGACAAGTTTTCAAAAATTAAACTTCGTGTAAATGCTCCACATCGTTCCTAAACACCACCACTCCATCAAACACATCTACCAAAACAGGATGCGATTTATCGATCTCGCCAGATAGTATTTTCTTACTCAACTGGTTTACTATTTCCTTTTGAATCAAACGCTTCAATGGTCTTGCACCAAATTGAGGATCAAATCCATTCTCTGCTAAATAATCAACCAGGTAATCTGTGAAATGAAGTTGAATTCCGCTTTGCCCCACCAATTGCTTTAATCCTTCCAATTGAATTTTAATGATACCTTTTATTTCACTTCTCATTAAAGGCTGGAAGAGAATGATTTCATCCACACGGTTTAAAAACTCGGGGCGGATGGTTTCTCTTAACCTGTTCATTACTTCAACCTTTGTTCTTTCAACAACTTCATCTTTATTTTTTTCGGTAACGTCTCCAAAGTTCTCCTGGATGATATCGCTGCCGAGGTTGGAGGTCATGATGATGATCGTATTCTTAAAGTTCACTACACGTCCTTTGTTATCGGTTAGCCTTCCATCATCCAACACCTGCAACATAATGTTCCAAACATCTGGATGTGCTTTTTCAATTTCATCCAACAGCACTACCTGGTATGGTTTACGACGAACCGCTTCAGTTAATTGTCCGCCTTCTTCATAACCAACATATCCCGGAGGTGCACCAACTAATCTCGAAACTGTATGCTTTTCCTGGTATTCACTCATGTCAATGCGGGTCATCATGTGCTCGTCATCAAACAAATAATCTGCAAGTGCTTTTGCCAATTCGGTTTTACCAACACCTGTCGTCCCCAGGAAGATGAATGAACCAATTGGCTTCTTCGGATCACTCAACCCCGCACGGCTCCTGCGTATGGCATCAGCAACAGCGGTAATAGCTTCATCTTGTCCCACTACACGTTTATGCAATTCATCTTCAAGATTTAATAACTTTTCTTTTTCGCTCTGCAGCATTTTAGTAACGGGAATACCAGTCGATTTTGCAACGCTTTCGGCTATGTCTTCTGCATCTACTTCTTCTTTCATGAGGCGACGGGAGTTGGAGCTTAGTTCATTAAGTTCATTTTGCAGGTTATCAATATTCCCTTCCTGTTCTTTTATACGACCATATCTTATTTCTGCTACTTTTCCGTAATCCCCTTCACGTTCGGCCTTTTCAGCTTCCAGTTTCAGTGATTCAATATTTGCCTTTGCATTCTGAATTTTTTCTACCAGGTCTTTTTCTTCCTGCCATTTTGCTTTCAAAGTATCTCTTTCAACGGCGAGGTTGGCAAGTGTTGTATTGAGATCTTTTAGTTTCTCATCGTCGTTTTCTCGTTTGATTGCTTCACGTTCAATTTCAAGTTGACGGATTTGCCTTTCCAGTTTATCCAGTTCTTCGGGCATGGAATTCATTTCCAGCCGAAGTTTTGCTGCACTTTCATCAATGAGGTCAATTGCTTTATCGGGTAAGAAACGATCAGTGATATAGCGAACAGAAAGTTCAACGGCGGCAATAATGGCCTCGTCTTTTATACGAACATGGTGGTGTGTTTCATAACGGTCTTTCAAACCACGGAGAATAGAAATGGCATCTTCAACATTCGGTTCATCAATCATTACTTTCTGGAACCGTCTTTCAAGAGCTTTATCTTTTTCAAAGAATTTTTGGTACTCATTTAATGTCGTTGCACCAATGGCTCTCAATTCCCCACGGGCCAATGCAGGTTTCAGGATGTTTGCAGCATCCATAGCACCTTCACCGCCGCCGGCACCAACAAGCGTATGAATTTCATCAATGAAAAGAATGATCTCTCCTTCACTTGTGGCTACCTCCTTCACAACGCCCTTCAAACGTTCTTCAAACTCACCTTTATATTTTGCACCGGCAATGAGTTGTCCCATGTCGAGTGCATAAATCACTTTTGATTTTAAGTTTTCAGGAACATCCCCATTAACGATACGCATGGCCAAACCTTCTGCAATGGCGGTTTTACCAACGCCAGGTTCGCCAACTAAAATTGGGTTGTTTTTACTTCTGCGGGAAAGTATGTGGAGTGTTCTCCTTATCTCTTCATCACGACCAATTACGGGGTCAAGCTTTCCCTGCCTTGCGAGTTCATTCAAATTTTTTGCATACTTATTCAATGCATTGAATTGCGTTTCCTGTGTTTGAGATGTTACGGTATATCCTTTGCGCAAATCATTTATAGCGGCAGTTAAACCTTTGTCTGTTAGCCCGAAATCTTTCAACAATTTGGCCGTGTTATCATTTCCCTGGACGAGTGCCAAAAGCAAATGCTCGGGAGTAATAAATTCATCATTGAATTGCTTTAGTGCCGACCCTGCACGCAACACTACGCTGTTAGCATCACGTGAAATATTTTGAGCAGGCTCTCCGGAAACTTTTGGAAGCTTTGCTATTTGCTGATCGAGTCTTTGCTCTAGTTGCTGAACATTCACGGCGTTTTTCTTGAGCAAAAACTCAATGGGTGAATCCTGCTGTTCAAGCAACGCTTTTAAAATATGCTCCGTCTCAATGTTGGCGTTGGAATGATTAAATGCTATCTGCTGCGACCCCTGGATTACTTCAGCAGCTTTTATGGTAAAATTGGATAAGTTCATACTGTATGTTTAAAGTTTTACGTTATACATTCATGCTTCAGCAAGCTCGGCATGACATCACATCTTCAATATATTTGTACAGGCTTGCTCTAAAGCACAAACTCTAATCCAACCACAAATCCTCCGTAACAATGTCATATAAAATTAAAACAAGCTGCCTCAAATTCAGTACAATCGCTGTTTTCATGTTATTCTTTCAGATATCTTTTGCTCAGAGCACAAAAATTCCTAAGGAAGTCGGCATTAACCGCTTTGAAGATTTGGATGCAATCGTTCAGCAAAACCAGAAAGCACTTGGCAATAATGTTGTGGCAATGATTTGGACTGATACACTCATTTATAAAAGAGAGCTGGGAGATTTTGATTCGAAAACGCCAGTGCCTATTGCGGATGCCAGCAAATGGCTAACGACTGCACTTGTGATGATGTTTGTAGATGAAGGTAAAATTTCGCTTGACGATAAAGTGAGCAAATACATTCCGGATTTTGAATTGTATGCGAAGAATTATATCACGATCCGTCATTGTCTTTCTCATTATACAGGAATAAAGGAAAGCGGTTCAAAAGGATTGTTTGGCAAGAAAAAGTTTGAGACGCTTAAACAAGAAGCAGAGGCTTTTGCAAGAACAGAGATACATGCAAATGCTGGCGAACAATTCCGTTATAGCAATATCGGTCCCATTATAGTCGGAGCAGTTTTGGAAATCGTAAGCAAGAAGAAATTTGATATGCTCATCAAACAAAGATTATTCAATCCGTTGGGCATGCGTAAAACATCATTCACTTCATTGGACGGATCAATTTCAGATCCATCAGACGGTGCACAATCTTCTGCGGATGACTACCTGCTTTTTTTACAAATGCTCCTGAATAACGGTAAATACCAGGGCATTCAAGTATTAAGTGAAGCATCAGTAACCGAAATGCGTAAAATGGAAACAACACAGGAAGCAATGAAGTACTCGCCCAAAACAGCCCAGGGCTTTAGTTATGCACTTGGCAGTTGGATAGTTGAAGAAGGGAAAGATAATGTGGCCAATGTGCTTTCCAGTCCATCGTTGTACGGCACATGGCCAATGGTTGACTGGTGCCGCCGCTATGCTTATATCATTGTTACAAAAACGCTTTTAAAAGATGAACAAAAGAGCGATAATTATATGCGTATGAAAGATGCCATTGACGAAAAAATCCACCCAAAATGTGGCAATCTGTAAATAATCGAAAACCGTAATACAAAAATGTCCGGCTATTGCAGCCAACTTCTTTGCTTTAGGTTTGTTAAGCATCAGGGATGCCAGTTAGCTTTTATTCAAAAAGTGAATACTTTTACACCTTAAATTATCCTAATGCAAATAAACGCCGGGCCTTTATTGCAAACGATCAATTCACCCGATGATCTGAAAAAAATTCCCAAGGAACAACTTCACCAGGTTTGTGATGAATTGCGTCAATACATAGTTGATGTAGTAAGCGTTCACGGCGGTCACTTTGCTGCAAGCCTTGGCGTAGTGGAACTAACGGTTGCATTACATTACATCTATAATACCCCGTATGACCAGTTGGTTTGGGATGTTGGACACCAGGCGTATGGACATAAAATCTTAACAGGCAGAAGGGATAATTTTATGACTAATCGCAAATACAAAGGCATCAGTGGTTTTCCTAAACGCAGCGAAAGTGAGTACGATACGTTCGGCGTTGGCCACTCCTCTACTTCCATTTCAGCAGCATTGGGAATGGCAATGGCTGCAAAGTACAAAGGAGAGACTGACCGCAAAGCAATTGCTGTAATTGGAGATGGCGCCATGACTGCAGGTTTGGCCTTTGAGGGATTGAACCACACAGGCGTTGCAGATTCGGACGTGCTTATCATTCTTAATGATAATTGCATGAGCATCGATCCTAATGTTGGCGCTTTAAAGGAGTATCTCACCGACATCACAACTTCGCACACGTACAATAAACTTCGCGATGAGATTTGGAAATTGCTTGGCAAACTTCCTGTTGGAAAAAAATTCAGCCGTGATATGGCATCTAAACTTGATGCCAGTTTGAAAGGTATGCTCACTAAAAGCAGTAACCTTTTTGAATCATTCAACATCCGTTATTTCGGCCCAATTGATGGACACAACATCACGAAGTTGGTTGATACGTTGAAGGATTTACGAAACATTCCAGGACCCAAAATCTTACACATTGTAACGGTGAAGGGGAAAGGATATGCGCTTGCAGAAAAAGATCAAACTAAATGGCATGCACCTGGTTTGTTTGACAAGATCACTGGCGAGATTTATAAAAAGAAATTTGATCTTCTCCAGCCTCCAAAATACCAGGATGTATTTGGACATACGATTTTGGAATTAGCTGAAAAAAATGAAAAAATATTTGGTATCACTCCGGCCATGCCTTCAGGATCTTCTCTCAATATTATGATGAAGGCAATGCCTCATCGTGCTATTGATGTTGGAATTGCAGAACAACATGCTGTTACGGTAAGTGCAGGCATGGCCACACAAGGTTTGAAAGTGTTTTGCAATATTTATTCTTCTTTCATGCAGAGAGCTTACGACCAGGTGGTGCATGATGTTGCTATTCAAAAGTTACCTGTAATATTTTGCCTGGACCGCGGTGGTTTAGTGGGAGAAGATGGACCAACGCATCACGGCGCTTATGATATTGCTTATTTCCGTTGCATTCCAAATATGATCATCAGTGCGCCAATGAATGAACAGGAATTGCGTAACCTGATGTACACTGCCCAACTTGAAAGCACGAAACTTCCTTTTGTTATTCGTTATCCCCGCGGCGAAGGTGTTATGCCTGAATGGAGAAGGCCATTTGAAGAAATCCAGATAGGCAAAGGAAGAAAGTTGAGAGAGGGAAAAGACATTGCTATTCTTTCCTTAGGACATCCCGGCAATTTTGCTGCGGCTGCTATTCGTGATTTGAAATCTGAAGGCATTACTCCAGCTCATTACGATATGCGTTTTGCAAAACCTTTGGATGAAGCCTTACTTCATGAAGCCTTGCAGAATTATGAAAAGATCATTACGGTAGAAGATGGAACTGTGGTGGGTGGATTTGGTAGTGCCATTGCTGAATTCATGGCAGAAAATAATTACAAAAATGATTTAAGGATTTTGGGAATCCCCGATCGTTTGGTGGAACATGGTACGTTGAAGGAACTTCATCACGAATGTGGATACGACGCAGTTACCATTGCAGAAGCAGTAAGGGAAATGCTAAGCAGCAAAGTTGACATCAACGAATTACTTCGACAATAATCGAAAAAATTTATGGAAGAAAAAGCGTTACGCATCATAGTGTAACGCTTTTGTTTTATGCGAAAGATTACTTTTTTACTACTCCTTCTATTTTTATTGATAGCCCTTGCATGGTTGTCGTTTACAAAAACAGGGAAGAGAATTGTTCCTTTCCACGGACCGAAGTTCACAAAGATGTATAATGTACCATCAAGAGAGCTTTTGAAACTACACTCGAAAGTTGCTGTAGCAAAGTCGTGTATCAAGCAAAACCATTTCGATACTTCCATTTGCTTCCTTATCGATATGAGCTTGCCAGCCAATCGCAAAAGATTTTTTGTTTATGACCTTACAAAAGATACGATTCAGAATTCAGGTTTGGTTACACATGGCAACTGCAATCAAGACTGGCTTGAGGGAAGAAAATATGGAAACGAAATTGGATGCGGATGTACATCACTAGGCAAATACAAAATCGAAAATTCTTATTATGGAAGATTTGGTTTGGCTTTTAAGCTTTATGGTTTAGAAAAGACAAATAGCAATGCTTTTAAAAGATATGTAGTTCTGCATTCGCACAGTTGCGTGCCAGATAAAGAAGTATCGGAAGAGATTTGCCAGAGTAATGGATGCCCTACTGTTTCAACCCGTTTTTTGGAAAAGCTGACACCCATCATTAGAAATTCGAAAAGGCCGGTTTTACTTTGGATTTTTGAATGAAGTTTCCAATATTGAATTCAAATGAACATCAAACTAATTTGCGGTTTTTCAATTTTATTTTTTCTTTTGGTGTTTGAAATTCCATCGCTTAAAGCACAATCAGCAGATCAACCAAAAGAAAACCGAGACTTAATCGTCTCTTCTATTACCAGCGATAGGGATAAAGTTTTTGCAAAAATGGATACTGCAGCTACGGTTGATAAAACGGCGTGGATAAGGCATATTCAAATAGGACTGAAGGACGTAATTATAAATGCCGCAAAATCGGGTATGGAAAACGGGAAATATACAATTCATGTTCGTTTTATAGTGGAGCAGGATGGAAGCATTACTAATGTCGAAGCTCTTGATGATCCAGGCTTTGGAACCAAAAAAGCTGTCGAGAAAATTGTTAGAACCGGTCCCAAATGGCAAGCTGCGCAAATCAATGGACAAAAGGTTCGCTCTTACAGAACGCAGCCAATTACTTTTATGATTTTCCGATAATTTAAAGGAGTCTCATATGCTCTTCATCCGTTAACCCTTCCTGTATTTCATTGTATTCGATGATGAAATTATTTCTTCCATCACCAATTATGATGCGGAGAAATTTTTCCTGAACTAATTCAAGCATGGATAAAAAAGTAAAGATGGCATGAACGCGGTTCTCTACTTTTTCAAAAACCTTTTCGAAAGATAATGTGCGATTACCCTGGGCCATCGAAATCAACCCCGTTTTTGTTTGCTCCATCGAATAATTATAACGCACTACGGTATGTACCGGCTTGTTCATACGGTCGCTATACTTCTGCATTACTTTTTCGAATGCTTTCATCAAACGGAAGATGGTGATGGTTTGCATTTCGGTGCCTTCACTTGCTTCTTCACCAATGAGTGATAGCTCTTTTTGAATGTTACCTCTTTTGATCATCAGCATGCGATCGGCTTCCATCTCCGCCATCTTGGCTGCAGCTTCCTTGTATTTTTTATACTCGAGGATCTTGTCAACCAGTTCCTGTCTCGGGTCGATCTCGTTACCCTGTTCATCCAGTTCTTTTCGTGGCAATAACATTTTTGCCTTAATGCGCATTAAAGTAGAAATGAACAAAATGAATTCGCTGGATAATTCGATATTCAATGATTCCTGGGAATGGATGAATTCCAAAAAATCGTTGATGATTCTCGTAATAGGAATATTATAAATGTCCAGTTCATCTCTTTCAATGAAAAATAATAAAAGATCGAACGGGCCTTCAAATTGCGGAAGCTTTATCTGGTAACTCACTATTCAAAATTTAAAAGAAAAGTCCCGCTAAACGGGACTTGACAAAAATAAAGTTTTCGTGCTGAACGGCCTATTTCTTCAGGGAGTCCCTGATTTCCATCAACAATTTTTCCTGTAAAGTATATTCAGGAGCGGCAGGTTCTGCAGCTTTCGCTTCCTTTTTGCGTTTCATGCGATTTATACCCTGAATTAATAAGAATAACACAAAAGCAACCACAATAAATTTAATGACCGCGGAAAGGAAACTGCCATATTTTACGGCTCCCCAATGAAGTGCTGCGATATCTTCAGCACCAACGGCTTTCAAAGCCGGTGTTAATAATAAAGGAGTAATAACGTCGTCCACAAGGGATGAAACAATGGCTCCAAAAGCTGCGCCGATGATTACCGCAATAGCCAGATCGACCACATTTCCTTTCAGAGCAAATTCTTTGAATTCTTTCATAAGTGCCATAAGAATTGATTTTGGTTACTTTAAATTACAACTGTTCAGGTTTACTTGTTCAATTGTGGATATTTCATATCAAGCGCCTTGAGTCCTTTAACTAAAGTCTTTGCAATAATGTACTCCTTATACCAGTTTTGATCAGCAGGAACAATGGTCCACGGAAAAACATTGCAGTTTTCAAAAACATCTTCGTACACGTTCATGTATTTATCCCAAAGTTCCGCTTCTTTTGAGTCGTTTGCGTTGTACTTGTAGGCTTTTGCCGGATCTTCCAATCTTTCGTTGAAGCGTTGTTGCTGTTCTTCCCGCGAAATGTGCAAATAGAATTTAAAGATGGAAGTAGAATTATGCAAAGCAAGAAGTTCTTCAAAATGGTTGATGGCATCAAAACGCTTTTCAGCTGTTTTATCATCACACCAGTTATGAACACGTGTTACAAGAACGTCTTCATAATGACTGCGGTTAAACACTGCAATCATTCCTTTTTCTGGCGTATGCTGGTGAATTCTCCATAGGAAGTCATGCTTCAGCTCTTCTTCAGTAGGCACTTTAAATGAGGTGACCATTACGCCTTGCGGATTCAGTTGCCCCAACACTTTTTTAATAGCTCCATCTTTTCCACTTGCATCCATTCCCTGTAAAATCACGAGTACCGAGTGTTTTCCTTCGGCATACAGCACATTTTGAAGTTCATTAAGTTCTTTCAGCAACCCAAGTGTTTCGTCTTTTGTTTGTTGCTTATCTATGTCTTTGGGAGCTCTTGTTGAAATTTTATCCAATGTGGCCATAGTAAAATATTTAGCTCATCAAATGTAATCTATGCACTTTTGCAAACGCAATGGCAAATCAAAACTTTATTAACTGGTTCTTGTTTATTATACTATCAATAGTTTGGGGAAGTTCATTCATCCTCATGAAAACAAGTGCACAACATCTTAACGGCCTTCAAATTGGTTCCATCCGCATATTTGCTGCAGGTATCTGTTTCCTTCCATGGGCTATTTTCCATATCTCAAAAATCCCTTTTAAAAAACTGGGTATAGTTGTTTTGACGGGATTGCTTGGAAATTTTCTTCCCGCACTTCTTTTTGCATCTGCCATAAAAGAAAATGGAGAAAGTTCACTAGCAAGTATTCTGAATTCGCTTACTCCTTTGTTTGTAATAGTAATCGGAATTTTCTTTTTTAAAACAAAAGTGCAAAGCCGAAAAATCGCAGGTGTATTGGTTGGTTTTGCAGGACTTGTTATTTTGAATTTGTTACGTGGCCCCGTTTCAGCAGGCGATCATGGGTTTTTATTGATTTTGATCGCCACCATTTTTTATGGCATAACTGTAAATCTCGTCAGCCATTACTTAAAAGGAATTGACGGTTTTAAAATTGCTTCGGTATCGTTAGCCATCATGGCGATTCCTTCCTGCATCATTATGTGGCAGCAAAATGTTTTTTCTATTGCCCGTTACGATGAAGAAGCACGTTGGTCTATAGCCGTTGCCTGCTTACTTGGAATAGTGGGAAGCGCCATCGCCACCGGCTTATACTATGTTTTAATTCAAAAGGCGGGAGGGTTGTTTGCGTCCTTGGTTACTTATGCCATTCCTATTGTTGCCATCATGTGGGGGCTGCTGGCTAATGAGCATATCAGCGGTGCACAAATTGGGTGCTTAGCTATGATACTTGCAGGAGTTTATTTAGCAAACAGGTAATTATGTAGCAAGCTGCATTACTACTATGGTCGCCTGTTGTGTCACTCGCTTCATCATCAGTAATTCTATTCAGCATTCTCGAAGTGTCAGCATAAAGACTGGAAAGCCTTTCTTCCATGAGTTTATCTTCTCGCAAAAACTGCGGCAAGAAAATTTGATGATAAGAATTACCGAACAATAGTCAAGCGTCGCACCCAGCAATGCAGTTTGTTCAGAGAAATACCTCGATCTTTTGTTCTCTGTCGTCAACCCTACACAGCCATGATATCCTTTTCCTTGCTGGCAAGATGTTTATCTACCAGGGCTATATACCTGTTTGTCAGATCCTGTGCCTCAGCTTCGGCATCCTTAGCTGCATCCTCACTCAATCCGTTTTTCTGAGCTTTTTTAATGCTTTCAATAGCATCGCGGCGAATATTACGAATGGCAACTTTTGCATGCTCTCCTTCCCCATGTGATCTTTTCACGAGGTCTCTTCTTCTTTCCTCAGTTAATGGAGGAAGAAACAATCGTATCAGGTTACCGTCGTTTTGCGGATTAATGCCAATATTGGAAGCGATAATTGCTCTTTCAATTGGCTGCAACATGTTTTTCTCCCAGGGCTGAATCGTCAGCGTTCTTGCATCCATTACGCTAATATTTCCTACCTGGTTAATAGGGGTGGGAGTACCATAATAATCAACAACAATTCCATCTAACATTTGAGGGTTCGCTTTCCCTGCCCTTATTTTAGTTAGTTCGGCCTCCAGGTGATTAATGGCTTTTTGCATGGAGTCTTCGGCTAACTCAATTGTTAGGGCCACATCTTCTGCTGACATAGCTTTTCAATTTAATAGCGCAAATCTAATAAAGGATGGAGATTTTCAATCAAGATCATTGCTCTGCTACCGCAGCATCATTTGTAATAGAAACTATTTTGGTACCAGTCGACTGGATAACCGGTTCAGAATTCAAATGCTGAAATGAACTCGAGATGACAAGAGTAGAAGCAGGTTTTTTCACCAGCATCAACATTCCAACGAATGCCGCTGAAGCCGCAACCATAAGTATAAGAAGCAGATTGGAACCCAATTCCCTTCCAAAGTAAGCCATCACTATAAATCCTGCATTCAGCCCCACACAGGTAACAGTTACATAGCGATGGTTCAATCCCCGGTCCAGCAAAAGATGATGGATGTGATTACGGTCAGGAATAAATGGCGATCTTCCTTTTGCCAGGCGAATGCTGAATACCCGCAAGGTGTCCAGTAAAGGAACGATCAGTATTGAAACGGCTACAGCCACTGTGGACGCAACAGGAATTTGTGCACCGGGAGCATCTGCAACCGCAATGAATTTGATAACCAATATGGCATTCACCAAGCCAAGGAGCAGTGAACCCGAATCACCCATAAATATTTTAGCAGGATTGAAATTGAAAACAAGGAATGCTAAAAGGCTTCCCGCCATTGCAAAAGCCATTAATGAATATGCAGGCATATTTGCCGCGAAAAAATAAATACCAAATAAAGCAGTGGTCATTAATCCAAGGCTACCAGCCAGTCCATCCACACCATCAATAAGATTGTAAGCATTCACGATTACAATAATAGTAGCATAAGAAATTAAATAACTGATAGGTTCAGGCAGGGTTCCTAGTCCCAGAATGCCATGCATGCTTTCTATCCTTATGCCTGCAAGATGAACCAGAATAGCAGCAGCAGCTATTTGTCCTAAAAATTTTTTTAGCGCAGAAATGACCAGAATATCGTCCTTTAATCCTAAAAAGAAGACAACCATACCAGAAGCAAATACAAATTTTATTTCTGCATTTTGATTCGTAGTGATCGTTAATAAAGAGGAAAGAAAAAGTCCCAGGAAAATACCTACGCCTCCAAGAGAAGCTATCGGAGTGGTATGAAGTTTTCGCGAATCCGGAAGATCAAAAAGTTTCTTTTCTTCTGCCACTCTCATTATGGCTGGTATGGCCAAAAATGTAATAACAAAAGCAAGCGAACCTGTCAGTATCACATTTAGCATTCAGCAGGGATTTTGGGTTGGCTAATTGGTTTCATCGGCAAATCTTTATTGTCGGGCGGTTGTCAGGGGTACAAATGTAATGACTTAGAAATACATTTCTTAATAAAAAAGGTTGCACATTTGCAGCGCAAAAATGACTTTGGATTTCTGTCGTTCACAAAAGTTTAAACTTCAATAAAATTTTTATGCCAACACTTGTTGAGATAGCAACACAGATAAGAAGAGACTGTTTACGCATGGTTCATGGAGCACAAAGCGGACACCCCGGGGGTTCTTTGGGCTGTGCCGACTTTTTTACAGCATTATATTTTAAGATCATGAAACATACGCCACGGCCTTTTGACATGGATGCAAAAGACCAGGACGTATTTTTCTTATCTAACGGTCATATATCACCTGTTTTTTATTCCACGCTGGCACGTGCAGGCTATTTTGACAAAAGTGAGCTGACAACATTCCGTAAAATCAACTCACGCCTGCAAGGGCATCCAACCACGCATGAAGGCTTGCCGGGTGTGCGAATGTCCAGTGGTTCGCTTGGACAGGGCATGAGTGTGGCCATTGGCGCAGCTCTTGCAAAAAAATTGAACAATGACAACAATGTAGTGTATTCTCTACATGGAGATGGGGAATTGCAGGAAGGACAAAATTGGGAAGCGATCATGTTTGCTCCAAACCACAACGTCGATAACTTGATATCAACAGTGGATTGGAATGGTCAACAGATTGATGGACCTACTTATAAAGTAAATGATCTTGGTGATATCCGTGCAAAATTTGAGGCTTTCGGTTGGCATACGCTTGAAATGAATGGCAATGATATGGACGAAGTAGTTCAAACGCTTACAGAAGCAAGATCATTGGTTGGAAAAGGAAAGCCTATTGCAATCATTATGAGAACCATTATGAGTAAAGGAGTTGATTTTATGGAGAATGATCACAACTGGCATGGCGTTGCACCGAACGATGAACAATTGAAAAAGGCACTGGAACAATTGCCTGAAACCTTAGGCGATTATTAACTTGACAAACAAATGAAATTTTGATTTAGTCCATTGAATAAATTTATTTGATGGACTTTTTATTTAACAAGCCGTATCGTCACTTTCAAATTTTTCTTGCAGAGTTTATCCTAACAAAGCAAATTCAAAGTTCTGCGCTTCATCATCACTGGTCATAGACAGTCGCCCCTTGGTCTCAATTATAAACTATTCTTCTCTCAAAGCAAACTGTTGCAAAGCTGCTTTTCGTGCAGGTATCCATGAAGCGATCAAAGCAATGACCATTACTGTAAGTGCAACAAGTAAAAAATCAGAAAGCACCATTTTCACAGGAAAGTAATTGATCATGAAAGTATTTCCCTCTAACGGTATCAGATGATACTTTGTTTGTAAAAAACCGATCAGGAAAGCAAGCAACATTCCAGCCCCTCCGCCAATAATCGCAAGCAACAAACCTTCACTTAAAAATATTTTCTGGATAAAGCTTCTGCTTGCGCCCAATGCATGCAATACGCTAATGTCTTGTTTCTTTTCTAGCACTAACATGGTTAATGCACCCACCATATTGAATGCTGCTACAATCAATATCAGAGAAAGAATTGCATAAATGATCCATTTTTCAATCCGCATTACAGAAAATAAACTAGCGTTTTGTTGAAACCTGTTTTGCACTAAGTAATTTTTCCCGATCTCCTTTTTTATTTCATCACGAACGTCATCAGCATCGGTGCCTGGCATTACCGCTATTTCGGCGCCACTGTAAGAATCTGCATCCATCCCAAGCATTCGTTTCACAAAAGCAAGGTTGGTAATGGCATATTTATTATCAAAATCCTGCTGAATGATAAATGTACCTGAAGTATTCACTGCTTCTTCGCTTAAAGATTGCAGCGGATCATCAAGATTAACTGCATTTTTCCGCGGCATATAAACCACTAATGGACGAATATTACTTTCCGATTGCACATGCACAGCACTTTCAACCCCTGCACCTAAAATTAGAAGTGGCTGATCTTCCGTCCCCGTATTGAAATCGCCTCCCAATAAATGATCAGCAACTGTAGTTACTGAAGTATAATTACTGTCAACACCTTTTAAATAGACAATAGACTGAAAATCGACAGAATCAGCATCATTTGCCTTGTTTTGGAGCAAAGCTTTTTCTTCAACAATCAACGACAATGCTTTTATCCCTTTTATTGATCTTATCTTCTGCAATTTTTCAGGGGTTAAAACAACTTCTTTACCGGAAATAGGTGAAATTTTTACATCCGGATAAAAAGAAGTGTACAAAGATTTTACCAGGCCTTCAAACCCATTGAACACACTTAGTACCAATATTAATGAGGCAGTGCCAATAATTATCGCAACAATGCTGATCCACGAAATGATATTAATAGCATTGGTAGTTTTCTTTGCTTTAAAGTAACGCCAGGCAAATAAAAAGTTCAAGAGTTGAAGTTTAGATTTACAAGTTAAGCGTTTGAAGACTCATCCTGACTTTCATCTTTTTTTATTTGCTTAAATAGTTCTTCCATTTTAAAGACATGATCCAGGGTATCGTCAAGGAAGAATTTCAATTCGGGAATCCTTCTTAATTGATTTCTTACTCTGGCTGCAAGTTCTTTCTTAATCTCCCAGGCTCTGTCTTCTATTTTTTTCAAAACAGACTTATTATCCGCAGCATTGAATACACTCAAATAAATTCTTGCTTCCAACAGATCAGGAGTAATCTTTACAGAAGAAATGGAAACCATTCCTCCGTCAACCATGTTCAATCCAAGTCTTTGAAAAATCATATTGATCTCCTCCTGGATTAACCCACCAACCTGTTTTTGTCTTTTACCTTCTTTCATTTACTATCCTTTATTTTATTTTGGCCAGAGGAAACTGGCGTTTCATATCCCATTATTAAGTCTGCATTAACTATGACAGACGCTGTAAAATTAGTTACTTTGCTGCTTCCACATTTAGCGCACAAGCCACAATGAAGAAGTACGCAAGAGTTTTCAGATACATTAGCCAGTACAAGAGTGATGCCTTTCTCTATATTTTGTTCATCGTTCTATCGATAATTTTTTCATTGGCTTCCTTGGGAATGTTGTTTCCTTTTTTGGAAATGTTGTTTAATGGAGAAAAAACAGGCACCAGTGGATTAATGGGAACTGCAGACAGTGCAACTGTTCGATATGTTCGAAAAACTCTGGTTGCCAGTATTAATGGTCCGAAGGGTAAAGAAGGAACACTGGCATGGATCTGTGTTTTCATCATTGTCTCGATCTTTCTAAAAAATCTTTTTCTGTATCTCGCCTATCGTGTACTTAATCCTTTAAAAAACAAAATCGTCAACCGCTTACGTGATGAGTTGTACGAAAAAATCCTTCATCTGCCGATTGGCTTTTTTACCGAAAAGAAGAAAGGCGATGTCATTAGCCGCATGACGAATGATGTTGGAGAAGTAGAAGCTTCCGTTATTGGCACATTAGAAGGCTGGGTAAGAGATCCATTGACTATTGTAATCACCTTAATTACTCTTTTGATCATCAGCGTACCTATGACCGTATTTGTTTTGATTTGCATTCCTGTTGTGGGTTTTGTCATCGGAAGAATTACAAAATCACTCAAAAGACAATCTCAGGACGTAGCTGTTCATTACGCTGAATCAGTTTCCATTTTAGATGAAACACTCTCAGGGTTACGCGTCATCAAAGCATTTAATTCGGAATTGTTATTAAAGAAAAGATTCTTTCAGAATAATGAAAATTTACTTGCGGTAAAAAATAAAATCGGATACAGGAGAGACCTTGCTTCGCCCATGTCAGAATTTTTGGGTGTAATCATTTTTACGTTGATCCTGTATTTCGGTGGTATACTTGTTTTAAGTCATAAATATGCTCTTACAAGCTCCTTGCTTCTCACCTACCTCGCAGTTTTTTACAACCTGATCAATCCCACCAAAACGCTAAGCACCTCTTTCAGCAATATGCGCAAAGGGGCTGCTGCCATTGACCGCATCGAAGAAATTTTAAAAACAGAAAACACTGTTGATGATAATGAGAATGGTAAAAAGTTAGAAAAGTTCAGCAATAGTATTGAGTTAAAGAATGTTTCATTTGCTTATGATGGAGTTGACGTTTTGAAGAATATCAATTTAAGAGTTGCCAAAGGAAGGACGATTGCATTGGTCGGTTCTTCCGGAGCTGGCAAATCAACCCTGGCAGATTTAATCCCCCGCTTTCATGATGTAGGTGCCGGCGAACTTTTAATTGATGGGGTGAACATCAAAGATTACTCTTTAAAATCGGTGAGAGAACAAATCAGCATCGTTACACAGGAGCCCATTCTTTTTAATGATTCCGTTGCCAGTAATATCCGCATTGGAAAACAAACCGCCTCACAAAATGAAATTGAAGAAGCAGCGAAAGTTGCCAATGCCTACAACTTCATCACCAAAAAAGAAAAATCTTTTGATACAAATATCGGTGACAGGGGAAGTAAACTAAGCGGTGGTGAACGCCAGCGATTAACGATTGCAAGAGCGGTGGTAAAAAATCCTCCAATATTAATTCTGGATGAAGCCACATCTTCTCTCGATACAGAAAGCGAACGTTTGGTCCAGGATGCTATCAACAACATGATGCAAAACAGAACCTCAATTGTAATTGCACACCGGCTTTCAACCATTCGACATGCAGACGAAATTATTGTGCTTCAAAAAGGTGAAATCGTTGAAAGGGGTAACCATGATGAATTGATGCAGAGGCAGGGTTATTATTATCGCCTTGTTCAAATGCAGGAAGTAAAATAATTAATCACTGCGTAATATAACCAATCACTTCTTCAACATCTGCGTCTGATAATTGCGTCTGCGCCGGCATTGGAGTCCCATACTTTGCTTTTAAATTTTTAGCATAAGCATTGATTGAAATGAATGACATCGGATTTCTGATCCACTTTTTCAAATTGTTTTTGTCTTCTGCCCAAGGCCCTCTTTCGGCAACGCCATGTAATGCAGGCCCGGTAAGATCCCGGTCCAGCGCATGACATGAAGCGCAGTTTTGTTTAAAAAGCTGTTCGCCTTTCGAGCTTACAACAGTGGATGTAGTTGATGAATTGATTTCGTTGTTTGATTGCTTTGAGCAACAATGCCGCTTTGAGGAAAAGTTTTGTAAAGGAAAACTCCCATGAAGAGCATCAACAAAATCAAACAAGCACTGTGGATGTACTTTATTTGATTCATAACAAAGGTTTGATACACAAAGTTAGTTCACAAAAAAGCCCCGCGTTAGCGAGGCTGAAAAAATATTTTTAGTTTTCTATCCTTTCAAGACTTCTCTTGCTATAACAATCTTCTGTATCTCGCTCGTTCCTTCGCCAATCGTACAAAGCTTAGAATCACGGTAATGTTTTTCAACCGGAAAATCTTTGGTGTATCCATAGCCGCCAAATATTTGCACAGCATCGTTTGAAACCTTTACTGAAACCTCGCTTGCATAATATTTTGCCATGGCAGCAACTTTACTCACCGATATTTTCTTTTGTTTTAAGTCACAAGCTTCTAATGTTAGTAATTCAGCAGCCTGAATTTCTGTAGCCATATCAGCCAGTTTAAATGAAATTGCCTGGAAAGATGAAATCGGTTTGTCAAACTGGTATCGTTCCTGCGAATACTGCAAGGCTGCTTCATAAGCGCCTTTCGCAATTCCTAAAGCAAGAGATGCAATTGAAATTCTGCCACCATCTAAAACAGCTAATGCCTGTTTAAAACCTTCGCCAACTTCGCCCAAGCGGTTGGCATCGGGTATAACGCAATTATCAAAAATCATTTCAGCAGTTTCACTTGCACGCATACCTAATTTATTTTCCTTCTTGCCTCCGCTAAAACCCTGCGTTCCTCTTTCTACAACGAATGCTGTTGCATTATTTTTTGCACGAGGCTCTCCCGTCCTGCAGATAACCACCGCAACATCACCGGTTATTCCGTGAGTGATCCAGTTCTTTGTTCCATTGATGACCCAGTTATCACCATCCCGAACCGCAGTGCATTTCATATTGCCTGCGTCACTTCCAGTGTTAGGTTCTGTTAGTCCCCATGCACCAATCCATTCTGCAGTAGCAAGTTTCGGAAGATATTTTTGCTTTTGTTCTTCGTTTGCAAACAATAAAATGTGTCCTGTGCAAAGTGAATTATGTGCAGCTACGCTCAACCCGATAGATCCATCTACTTTGGCAATTTCTTCAATAATTGATTTGTATTCAAAATAAGAAAGACCGGCACCGCCATATTTTTCCGGCACCAATACGCCCATCATTCCAAGATGTCCAAGTTCCTTAAAAATTTGTACGGGAAATTCCTGTTTTTCATCCCATTCCATCACATGCGGCTTAATTTTTTGTTGAGCAAAATCACGGGCCGTTTGTGCAGCATGCAGCGTTATTTCAGAGGTTTCGAAGTTCATTGGTGCAATCGTTTAACTTGCTGCGAAGATAAGGGTTTGCTGCTTCGAGGTTTGAAGTTCGAAGTTGTGTTAAAAGGAATAACCACTTTCCTGGCTGGATTCCTCAAACTTCAACTACTAACCCATCGTAGCCTAAATGAATTCCATTAGGCAAGCGTTTTTCAATTTCCTGGTGTTTACCTAACTGATGAGAAATATGCGTGAAGTAAGCGGTAGGTACTTTCAATTCCTGAACCAATTCGATAGCTTCTTCCAAATTATAATGAGAAATATGTTTTTCCTTTCTCAATGCATTTACTACTAAAATTCTGCTGCCCCGTATTTTTTCTTTTTCGCTTTCTTCAATTCTGTTGGCATCGGTGATATAAGTAAAATCACCAAAACGGAATCCAAGTACCGGCATCTTCATATGCCATACTTCAATTGGAGTGATATTGATATCACCAATTGAAAATGGCTCAAGCGTAATTGTGTTTAGTTCAAGGTTGGGAACACCAGGATATTTTTTGTCTGCAAAAGCATAAGCAAATTCACGCATCAATGCATCGATGGTCATTTGATTTGCATAAATCTGCATGGGCTGATGCTGAATATAGTTGTAGGCACGAACATCATCCAATCCTGCAATGTGGTCTTTATGCGGATGTGTGAATAGGACGGCATCTAAAGTTTTTACATTTCCGCGAAGCATTTGATAGCGGAAATCAGGAGTGGTATCGATGACAAATTTTGTATTGTGCGATTCAACCAGGATGCTGCTTCGAAGCCGTTTGTCTTTTTTATCGGCGGATGTGCACACCGCACACTCGCATGCAATCATAGGAACGCCGCTACTGGTGCCTGTGCCGAGGAAAGTTATTTTCAGAGGAGAAGTGTTCATCAGTTCACAAGTTTACGAGTTCGTGGGTTGGTTTCAAAAAACTTGTGAACGAGACTTGCAAACATCAGCTTTCTTCCTGGTTGTTATTGGCAGCATAGTACCTGCTCATAATATCGTCAAACCATTTTTTGCTTTCAGGAGTCAGGGTTTCTGCGTCAATTTTTAATTGAGGAATAAGATCGATCAGTGTATTGATGCGGCCTTCCAATTGAAGAAATTTATTCAGCACCACTACTTTTTTATCTTCCAAAATGCAAAACCCGCTTTGAAAGCTCCCCCGCTCGTAACGAACGATATATCCGGCTTCTTCTATCAGTGCTTCAACTTTATTGAGAGTCGTTTGCGTGTATTTCATAAAAAGTAAAAGTCGCAACTATTTTGATTTTTCTGAAATAAATCATACTGGGAAATTTCTTTTTAATATATCTTGTTTTTACTAGCTGCCCGGTTTATGCAAAAATATTTTTTTACTCTGGCAATTGTATTTTTTGCTTGCTCTTCAATTGCCCAAAGAACTGTCCCCGATTTTGGAAAAATCACTGCGGAAGATCTGCGTTTGGCTTCCTGCTCTTTTGAACCCGATGCTGCCGCCATGAAACTCTTCGATATTGAAGAAACAGAATTTGAGTTTTCGGGTTATGATGCAAAACTAAAAACGGAAAAAAGAACGCGACTGAAAATCTTCAACGAAAAAGGCTACAAATATGCTTCGATTAAGATTCCGTATTTCAGCAAAAGAGGCGTTTCTAAAATCAAAGATTTGAAAGGCGTAGTTTATAACCTAGATGCATCCGGAAAGATCGTCACACAAAAACTGGAAAAGAAAGATTTTTTCAAATCAAAATCAGAAAACAATGTGGCTGAAATTGATTTTACTTTTCCCAATCTAAAACCGGGAAGCGTTGTCGAATTTACCTATACCAGTATACAAAGAAATATACTCCAAATTGATCCGTGGACTTTACAGGATGAAATACCGACTGCTTATTCCGCCATCTCAATAACCATCCCCGAAGATTCAAGAATAAAAGACAAGATCTACGGAGAAGATACGGTTGAACAAATCACAAGAAAAATTGAACATAGGAAAACGGAAAAAATTTATTTCAAGGAAAACGTCAGGTCATTTCAATACGAACCTTTCATGAGCTCCTATAAAGACAATTTACTGCGGATTGTTTTCATTTTAATCCCCGAAACAAACGACTTCATAGACAGAGTGACGTCTCCCGAAACGATGTGGAAGTTTGCTGGGTCTCGTCTTCTTAATGCACGGTATTTTGGAGGCCAAATAGAAAAGGTAATTCCGGGAACAGAAGGCCTGGTTGACTCTGTGAAAAAACTCAAATCCATACCTGAAAGGATCAAATTCATTTATGATTCCGTAAAAAAAAGAGTTCCTGATAAAATTGAGCAGACAATGGAGGTAGACGATCTTATCGAAGCATGGAATAATAAAGATGGAACATCTTCGGAGATAAACCTCATTCTGCTAAACCTTTTGCAAAAGGCAAATGTGCCAAGTTGTGCAATGTTGGTAAGCACAAGAACTCATGGAAAAATCAACACCAATTTTCCAAGCACTGCGCAGTTTAACGGGGTTGACGTACTGGCTGTGGACAGCAATGATGTGTACACCTTAGATGCCAGTCTCAAATGGCAATCATTTAAAAATCCTCCGTTTAACGTTTTGAACAGAAGTGGTTATTTATTGATAAAGGACAATATGAAATGGGTAACGATTGAAGATAGCAGGCCATTAGTAAAACAAGAAATCCTGGTAAGCAGTGTACTCAACGAAAGCGGGGCTATTGATGGCAAGATAACTGCTAAATATTTTGATTATGCCAAAACAATGGTTCTTGATTCAACCGACGAAGAAGAAAACAAAGACCAGTTTGTTCGCACCAAGATGGGCGATTTAAAAATACTTTCAAAAAAACAGTCGATGCCTGAAAATGATGCCACTCCGTTGCAGGAAGACATGGAATTTAGCTATATACCCCAGCAAACCGATAAATTTTATTTTATCAACCCGGATTTTTTTACTTCAGACAGGAAAAATCCTTTTTTAAATAATACGAGAAACACTGATATAGATTTTGGCTGCAATCAAAGGCTAACGCTTACGTTGCTGATAAGTTTACCGCAGTCCTTTGAAGTAGAATCGGTACCCAAAAACCTCACCGTTCGTGCTCCAGACTCCAGTTTTTTCTTTCAACGTTTTACTTCGGTGGACACTTCAGGTATTTTCATGTCGCAAACTTTTGAAATTAAGCGTTCAATTTTTGGAAAAGAAGAATATGCCCATGTACAGGAATTTTTCAAAAGAGTTTATGCTATGAAGGCAGAAGAAATTATTTTCAAAAAAAAATAATCACTTGCTTACCATTTGAACCACTGGTACAATCATTTCTTCCAGGCTAACGCCTCCGTGCTGAAATGTGTTTTTATAGTAATTAACGTAGTGATTGTAGTTGTTTGGATAACACAGGAATACATCTTCTCCCGCAAAAATGAAGGAGGAATTAATCGTCGGCGTTGGCAGGCCTGCCTCCTTCGGGTCGCGGAAAGCAAAAACTTCTTTGGGATCATAATTAAGATTACGTCCATGTTTATAACGAAGGTTCGTCGTTGTTTGCTTATCACCAATGACTTTCACGGGGGTTTTTACACGAACGCTGCCGTGATCGGTAGCCAAAACAATTTTAATATTCTTATCCGCAATTTTCTTCAATGCCTGGTGCAGCGGCGAATGTTCAAACCAGGAAGCGGTAATGCTGCGATAACTTACTTCATCTCCTGCCAACTCTTTCAGCACTTCCATTTCGGTTCTTGCATGACTAAGCATATCCACAAAATTGTAAACGATCACATTCAGATCGTTGTTTAAAAGATTATGAATGTTATTTACAAGATCCAACCCTGCCTGGTTATTAACAACCTTGGTATACGAAGTTCTCAGATCGCTTTTACCCAGTGTTTTTATTTGTGCTTTGAAAAATTCTTCCTCGAACAAATTTTTGCCGCCTTCTTCATCGTCATTCTTCCATTGCTGGGGGAATTTCTTTTCAATATCAATTGGCAACATACCGGAGAAAATAGCATTGCGGGCATAATGCGTTGCTGTTGGAAGAATACTGTAAAAACTATCTTCTTCAACAATGCGAAAACTTTCAGCAAAAATGGGTTGAATAGTTCTCCATTGATCGAAACGAAGGTTATCTATCAAAACAAAAAAAGTCGGCGTTCCTTTTTCAACCTGTGGTAAAACTTTTTCTTTCATTAATGTATGCGACATCACAGGTTTGTCTGTTGCCTTATCCTTCAACCAAGAAGCGTAATTTCTTGAAATGAATTTGAAGAATTCTGTATTCGCCTCATTTTTTTGCGTTTGAAAAACTTCCTGCATTTCGGGGCTGTCACTCCTTTGCAAGCTCAATTCCCAACGTACCAGCTCTTTATAAATTCCCATCCATTCATTGTAATTGGGGCTGCTGTTCAATGCCATGAACAAATTGCGGAATTGTTGTTGGTAAGATGTGGTTGTTTTTTCTGCGACCAACCTCCTGTTGTCAATAATTTTCTTTAACGAAAGCCAAACCTGGTTTGGATTGACCGGCTTGATTAAATAATCGGATATCTGGCTGCCGATGGCTTCATTCATCAAATTCTCCGTTTCATTTTTGGTGATGAGCACCACAGGAATTTGCGCATTGTATTCTTTGATCTTCGCCAAAGTCTCAAGACCTGTAATTCCAGGCATAGTCTCATCTATCAAAACAACATCAACAAAATTTTCCTTGATATAGTCGATTGCGTCAAAACCATTGGTCAATGTTTGTACATCGTAACCTTTATTCTCCAAAAACATTTTCTGCGATTGAAGGCTTTCAATTTCATCATCTACCCAAAGTATTTTTGCCAGGCTCATAATTTCCAATTTCAGTTTGTGATTAACTGGTGTAAGTTAGCTTAAAGCAAACAAGAAACAGGAAATCGGGAAGTTTTCATAATGTATTTTTGAATTTTAAGAATTTCTTCATGGCATATGTACGTAAGATCATCAACGACCCTGTGTATGGATTTATAACCATTGACGATCCGCTCATTTTCGAAATCATATCTCATCCATATTATCAACGTTTACGCAGGATACACCAGATGGCTTTTGCCTCGTTGGTATATCCCGGCGCTGTGCATACACGTTTGCATCATGCCCTCGGTGCTTACCACTTAATGGGTTTGGCATTGAATGAACTTAGAAACAAAGGAGTTGAAATTACAAAGGAGGAAGAGCAAGGAGCAAAAATTGCAATTCTTCTTCACGACATTGGCCACGGTCCTTATTCGCATGCGCTGGAGAAAAAACTGATCAAAGGCGTTCACCATGAAGATATTTCTATTCTTATACTACAATTGCTGAATGAACAGTTTAACGGTCGGTTGCAGACGGCGATAGAGATTTTTACAGGTGGCTACCATAAAAGGTTTCTTCACCAACTGATCTCAGGGCAACTTGATGTTGACCGCATGGATTACTTAACAAGAGATTCTTTTTTTACGGGAGTGGTTGAAGGGGCTATTGGATACGACAGAATTCTAAAAATGCTCACCGTTCATGAAGGTGATTTGATGATTGAAGAAAAAGCGATCTATACGGTTGAAAAATTCCTGGTTTCAAGGAGATTGATGTACTGGCAGGTTTACCTGCATAAAACGGTCCTAGTGGCCGAAAAAATGCTGGTCAACATTGTTGAAAGAGCGCAAGAACTGATTGCAAACGGAATTGAATTGCAGGCCGCTTCCAATAACCTGAACTTCTTTCTGAAAGAACATCAACCAAACGACAATTTTATTAAGCACCTTGAAAAATTTGCTCAACTAGACGACACCGATGTGATGTGCACCATTAAAAACTGGTGTGGTCATTTTGATCCCGTTCTCGGTAGGCTTTGCAAAGGCCTTGTTGATAGGAAATTGCTAAAAGTTAAGTTGCAGGGCGAACCGTTTGATACTTTATTACTTTCTGCTCTAAGAAAAGATGCGGCAAAAAGGTTAAAAATTTCGGAGGAGGAAGCTGGTTACCTGGTGTTTGCGGGAGAAGCTGTAAATACAACATATAACCCGTACGATGAGCACATCCGGGTGCTTTATAAAGACGGGACGGTATCAGACATATCAAAAGTTGATAATGCTCTTATCCATCAACAAGTCTCTGCCCCTGTTAAAAAATATTACCTTTGTCATCTTAGATAAGAATAAAATATGTAGCTCATCGTTCTATACTTATCTATTTGAGATACTGATTTGAAGAACCAAACAATTATATGCAGTTTACAGCCACGCAGATTTCGATACTGGTAAATGGGAAAATTGAAGGGAACGCGGATGCTGCCGTGACCTCATTTGGAAAGATTGAAGAAGCCGAACAAGGCCAATTGAGTTTTTTGGCCAATCCTAAGTACGAAGATTTCCTTTATACTACCAACGCTTCCATAATTATCATAAATGATGAGTATGAACTACGGCAACCCATCAATGCAACCTTAATTCGTGTGCCCGACTCATATTCTGCTTTTGCGCAGTTACTGGGAAAGTACCAGGAAATGGTCACTCAGCAGTTAAAAGGTATTCAGCAACCTAGTTTTATTGCTCCGTCAGCAAAACTTGCGTCCGAAGTATTTATTGGTGCCTTTAGTTACGTCGGTGAAAATGTAAAGATCGGAAAGAACACTAAGGTATTTCCCAACTCGTTCATTGGCGATAACGTTGTTATTGGTGAAAATTGCATTGTTCATCCGGGAGTTAAAATTTACCACGATTGTATTTTGCACAATAATGTTGTTGTTCATGCAGGAACAGTTATTGGTTCCGATGGATTTGGATTTGCACCGCAGGCGGACGGTTCTTTTAAAAAAGTGCCGCAAATAGGCAATGTTGTAATTGAAGACAATGTTGAGATTGGCGCGAACACAACCATTGATCGTGCAACAATGGGTTCAACCTGTATTCGTATGGGAGCAAAACTGGATAATCTTATTCAGATTGCCCACAATGTTGAAGTTGGGGAAAGCACTGTAATTGCTGCACAAGCAGGCGTTTCCGGATCTACAAAAATTGGTAAGAATGTCATGATCGGCGGACAAGCCGGTCTTGTTGGACATATTCAAATCGCAGATGGCTCAAAAATCAATGCTCAAAGCGGCGTAAGTAAATCAATGAAAGATCCTAATACTGCTGTAACAGGATCACCCGCTGCCGAATATACAAGCGCATTGAGAAGCCAGGCTGTATTTAGAAATCTTCCACAGTTAGAAAAAAGGGTACAGGAACTGGAAGAGTTAGTAAAGCAATTGATGGCAGAGAAAGTCAATAGTTTATAGTGCCGACTATTGACAATTAATTTGTTTCAAGCGGTTTTTTCCACATCATTCTTTGGCTTAGTTTTTTAAATCCCTGTTAACGTCCTTTAATAAGTTTTTTTAAATAGTTATTTTATCACCATTTATTTTGTCGATTAACGTTTGCGATCATGGCTCGTGTGTTCAATATTTGTTTTAATCATAAAGGAAAATCCTACTCTGCTTTGGTATCTGTAAATGGCAAAGAAGACTCATCAATAAAAGTTACTTCCACTAGTGACACTATTCAAATTCTTTTGCCAACGGGACGATTAATTTTTTCAATTGCGGATATTCTGCAACGAATGTACTCAGCGAAGAATTCAACATCATCAAATACTGTCTTTCATGTAACACCAAACATTTCCCTACAGTTGCTGAGTACAGAATGGTGATTGGTCACTCAATTAATCCGAATTGTTTAAAGTGGTGGGTGAAATGCTTGTTGTGAAAGATGATCCACTCTTTGTAATTAAGTTTTCCCAAACGTGGTTGAATAACAGTTGCATCGGAATGGTTGGCATGAAAGGACAATGACAGCTCAATTATATGTGATCTTAGGATTGACTAAAACTTGAAGTAATAATGCCTTTGTAACTTAACTTTTTTCCCGTTTAAATAGACAATTACTTGAAATATAGTATTGTCTTGATTATAAGTATATTCCGTTACCTGATCAAAGTTATCAAAGGTCTGGGATGTACTATTTAAATCAACAAGTCTGTTAGTTGTGTTATAAATCTTTACAGGCAAGTTATCCGGGTTATATTCACACACTACCTGAACTTTTTTCCCATCTTCATTCTCAAGAAACAATGTTTTCTTTCTTGAAAGTTTATCATCTTCATAGCTATACGAATATATGTTCTGCCCTTTCCGATTATAACAATCTATTCGAGATAATTCACCATTCTCATTATAAAAATATCGTCTTGAATTATATAATTCCGACGCATCAATTTTTATCCACAATTCTGCAAGCTGGTTTTTATCATTGTATACCTTCTGTTCTATAGTCAGGCGGGTAGTATCCTTATTATAATCGTATTTTGTTATTTCATTCCCTAAACTATCATATTCATATTCATAAACAGATACCATCGCTGCTGTCGGCACTTCAGAAATTTGCTTTATCAGCCTGTTTTTTGAATTATACCAATAAGCATTTTTTATTATGGTCTCACGAGTGTTTTTGGTTTTTTCATCTTTCTCTTCTGTAATATCTCCATTCATATCGTAGGTATAGGAAACTGCAATAGTTGAGTCGATAATTTGGTCCCTGTGAAAAGCATAATTATAAATCCTTTCCTTTGTTATCTTATTGCCTCTAATAATTTCTTTTTTATTCTCTCCATTAAAAAGGGATTGAGAAATACCATAAATATTAGTGCACGAAAAAATGAATAAAATCAAAAAACGCATGTTAGGAATTGACTTGTACTAACTACCGCCGCTAACTAAGTTAAGCGTTCCTGCTATAAACTCAAACTAGATAGGTTTTTGCAAGGATAGCCTTTCAATCTCTTTCATTTATTCTCAAATTTTCTTTAACTCCCTTTATTTCCCCTCTATTTTTTAACGCATTAAACCACTTCAAACCGCATTAATTCGGTACATTTGTCCGAATAGACTTTACCGCTAAAAAGTCTCAAAATTCCCCTGAAAAATGAGTGATATTATAGATTCAGTTGTTAGCCCTTCTACTCCTACAGTCATGCCTTCTTACGGTGCCGATTCCATACAGGTTTTGGAAGGTTTGGAAGCGGTTCGTAAGCGTCCTGCCATGTATATTGGCGATGTGGGTGTAAAAGGTTTGCATCACCTTGTTTACGAGGTTGTAGATAACTCCATTGACGAAGCTCTTGCCGGCTGGTGTAAGAATATTGTAGTCACTATTCACGAGGATAATTCGATTTCAGTTGAAGATGATGGCCGTGGTATTCCAACCGGCATGCATTCCAAGGAAAAACGCAGTGCCCTTGAAGTAGTAATGACCGTTTTGCACGCCGGTGGTAAGTTTGATAAAAATTCATACAAGGTTTCTGGTGGTTTACATGGTGTTGGTGTTAGTTGCGTAAATGCTTTGAGTACGCGATTGCATGTTACTGTTCAAAATCAGGGTAAAATATTTGAACAGGAGTATCGCCTTGGAATTCCTCAATATCCTGTTCGTGAAATTGGCCTCAGTGAAAAAACAGGAACCAAAGTTCACTTTTGGCCTGATGACACTATTTTCATTACAACAACTTACATAAAAGATATTTTAGAAGGCCGTCTTCGTGAACTGGCTTATCTCAATCGTGGCATTTCCATTACCCTGAATGACATGCGTGAGAAAGATGATGAAAGCGGTTTGAATTACACGAAAACTTTTTACAGTGAAGGTGGCATTGTGGAATTTGTAGAAATGCTCGATAAGCATGCGGGAAGAAATTCACTGATTCCAAAAGTATTGTATGTAGAAGGCCGTGATGAGAAGACAAACGTTGTTGTTGAAGTAGCAACAACCTATAACGACAGTTACAATGAACATATCTATTCTTATGTAAACAACATCAACACTATTGAAGGTGGTACTCACGTAGCCGGTTTTCGCCGAGCATTAACAAGAGTGTTCAAAAGTTATGGCGATAAAAACGGTTTGTTTGAAAAAGCAAAAGTGACTATCGAGGGTGATGACTTCCGGGAAGGTTTGAGTGCTATCATTTCTGTAAAAGTCCCTGAACCGCAGTTTGAAGGACAAACAAAAACCAAGTTGGGGAACAACGAGGTAATGGGTGTTGTGGATTCAACGGTTTCAAAAGCTTTGGAAGCTTATCTGGAAGAAAATCCAAGAGAAGCAAAGAACATCATTAGTAAAGTAATTCTTGCAGCACAGGCAAGAGCGGCTGCACGTAAAGCACGCGAAATGGTGCAACGCAAATCAGTTTTGAGTGGCGGTGGCTTACCTGGTAAGCTGGCAGATTGCTCTGACCGTGATCCTGAACGTTGTGAGTTGTTCCTGGTCGAGGGTGATTCAGCAGGCGGTACTGCAAAGCAAGGCCGTGACAGGAGTTTCCAGGCTATTCTTCCATTGCGTGGTAAAATCCTGAACGTTGAAAAAGCAATGGAGCATAAAATTTATGAGAACGAAGAAATCAGGAACATGTATACGGCTTTGGGCGTAACCGTTGGAACACCTGACGATCCGAAAGCTTTGAACATTCAAAAGCTTCGCTATCATAAACTCATCATCATGACCGATGCGGATGTGGATGGAAGTCACATCGCAACGCTGATCCTTACTTTCATTTTCAGGTATATGAAAGAGATGGTTGAACAAGGTTATGTTTACCTGGCGCAACCGCCATTGTATTTGGTAAAGAAGGGAAAAGAACAAGTTTATGCTTACAATGAAGATCAGAGAAAGGCATTGGTGGAAAGGTTAGGGCAGGGAAATCCAGATAGCGTAAACATTCAGCGTTACAAAGGTTTGGGCGAGATGAATGCAGAACAGTTGTGGGAAACAACAATGAATCCAAATACAAGAACATTAAAGCAGGTGACAATTGAGAGCCTGGTAAATGCTGATGAAGTATTTAGTATGCTAATGGGTGATGAAGTAGCACCAAGAAGGGATTTCATTGAGCGCAATGCTAAGTATGCAAAAATTGACGTTTAAATCCTAATTATAATTTTTGTTAAGCCCGGCGAATTGCCGGGCTTTTTTATTTCTGTTTCTGTATTTTGTTGTTGGTTGAATGGGACATTAATTTTTGCTTATGAAGCTGCTATACATTTCCTGTCTTTTTTTGCTTTTAGGTTTTGTTGCCGATTCTCAGAAATTAATAAGAGGTGTGGTCGTTGATGAAGCAAATAAATTGCCCCTAGACAAAGCAACGGTATTTATAAATGGAACTTCTTCAGGAACCACGACCAATGAAGCAGGAGAGTTTATATTACGCATTCCAAATGGGCGACATATCATCATTGGATTCTCATCAGGATTTGATACTTATGGAAAGTTTATTAATTCGGGTGACACTTTAAACAATGTGGTTATCAGCTTAAAAAAGAAACCCTCAAAAAGCGACAGCGAGGTCTATCAAATAAATGAATGGCAGCAATGGGGCGAATATTTTTTAGCTAACTTTTTGGGTTCGAACGAGAATACTAAAGATTGCAGAATAAAAAATACCAGGGCAATTCACTTCCAGGTTTCAAAAGAGACGGGCGATGTTTCGGCAACTGCAGATGTGCCTTTAATTATTGAAAATAAAGCGCTGGGTTATACCATAATCTACAAACTGGAATCATTTCACTGCAATTTCAAAACACTGTTGATTAACTATACTGGCTATGCCCTGTTTCAACCCATGAGTGGGAATACAGCCCAGCTGCGGGAATGGGAGAAGAGAAGAAGGATGATTTATTATGGTTCGATAATGCACTTCATGCGTAGTATTTACCGCAATGAAATTGAAGAAGAAGGTTTTGAGATTAGGTCATTAAAGAAAGTATTTAGTCTCACTGCAAAACCAACTTTGTTCGACTCAGCAGCTTTAGATTCCACAAAAACAATCAACGATACCAACGCTGTTCGCACTGGCGGCTATCGTGATATTGAGGATCAAATAATAAATCCAGATAATTACAAAGATGTCATAGGTGCCCCGCTAAGCGCTGATAGTATTGCTTACGCAATAGACCGGACAACCGCCGGTCTGTACTTTGAGAATTTCCTTTTGGTTCTCTACAAAGGAGTTACAGAAACTGAACAATACAAGCAAGTCGACATGTCGTCACAACTTGTTCTCGTCAACAAACGACCGTTAGAAATTGAGTCTGACGGCAGTTTTTATGATTACCGCGACCTGATGATACTTGGGTACTGGACGTGGTCTCAACAAATCCGCTGGCTTCTCCCATACGATTATATTCTAACAGCGACTGAATGAAACAAGTTTCCTCTTTTTATTTCCATTGCATGTTTACAATTACACTCAACCCGCTTATATGAAACTGCTCTATATCGCCTGGCTCTTAATCTTATGTCTCGATGCAAACAGTCAAAAATTGCTAAAGGGCGTTGTGGTTGATGAAGAGAAAAACAAACCAATTCCCGACGCAAGTGTTTTTTTAAACACCACTTCTTTCGGAACTGTTACAAACAAGCAGGGAAGTTTTGAGTTAGTTATACCCGCTGGCAAATATGAACTGATCGTCTCTTCAATCGGATATGATACATATAACCAAACTATCAATACAGACAATGTTCCTGATTTCATCGCCATAAAGTTGAAAACAAAATCACAATTGATGGAAACAGTCGTCGTTGAACCGTTTGAAAAAGACGGCTGGGAAAAATGGGGTAAGTTTTTCCTTGAAAGTTTTATTGGTACTTCTGCCAACTCCTTGAATTGTACCATCAAAAACAAGGATGTCATTCACTTTCGCAATTCAAAAAAAACCAATGAACTGGTTGCTGTTGCCGATGAGCCTTTGATCATTGAAAACAAAGCCCTCGGGTACACCTTAAGGTATCAGCTCGAACAATTCAATTATAATTTCAAAAGCCATTATTTACTTTATGTGGGGTACCCTTTTTTTCAGCCGATGAAAGGTGGCGGTGGCAGGCAAAAACGCTGGGAGAAAAGACGAGACGAAGCATACTATGGCTCTATCATGCATTTTATGCGAGCCGTTTACCGCAATAAAATAAATGAGGAGGGTTTTGAAATAAGAGCATTGAAAAAAATTCCTAACAAAGAAAAACAACGGGTAAAGTTGGCCTACTCCAGTAATATGCATAAGGTCAAAAATTCGAATGGAACAACCACTATTGCTCACATAAACAAAGACACTGCAGATTATTATGACCGCATTTTAAAACAGGGAGATTACATAGATATCCTTGCAAAAAATCTTCTTGCAGGTGATAGCATTGCGTATGCTGTTGATTCAACAACAGCAGGTCTTGAATTTAAAGACTACCTGCTGGTTATTTATAAAAATAAATTTGCTCCGATGGAATACAGGCAACAGTTTCCGGACAATGGTGCAGCAATGATGTCTCAAATAACTTTAACCACGGGCAATCCGGTGGAGATTGAAGCCAACGGAAGTTACTTCGACCCTATAAACCTTTTAAGTACCGGCTATTGGGCATGGTCTGAAAAAATTGCAAACATGCTCCCCTTCGATTATAAACCGTCAAAACGGTAATTGTAGTTTCTTTGCAAACTATGTCTTATACAGCCAATACTAACAGGTACGATTCAATGCAATACCGACGCAGTGGAAGAAGCGGGCTAAAGCTTCCTGGTGTTTCACTTGGCCTCTGGCACAACTTCGGTGCGATTGATGATTATGAAAGATGCAGGACCATCATTCATACTGCATTTGATAATGGGATTACACATTTTGATCTTGCCAATAATTATGGCCCTCCTCCTGGAGCTGCCGAAGAAACCTTTGGAAAAGTTTTCAAACAGGATTTGAAACCCTATCGTGATGAAATTATTGTTTCGTCTAAAGCAGGTTATGGCATGTGGGCAGGTCCTTATGGAGATTGGGGATCAAAAAAATATTTGGTATCCAGTCTTGATCAGAGTTTAAAAAGAACGGGATTGGATTATGTTGATATTTTTTATCATCACCGTCCTGATCCTGAAACTCCATTGGAAGAAACAATGAGTGCTTTGGACCTGATTGTTCGTCAAGGCAAAGCATTATACGTTGGTATCTCAAATTATTCTGCGGCGGAAACGCAAAAAGCAATCGAGGTTTTGAATTCCTTGGGAACACCATTGCTCATTCACCAGGCAAAGTATTCAATGCTGGTTCGCTGGGTAGAAGATGGATTGCTTGATGTGCTGGAGAAAAATGGCGTTGGTTGCATCTCTTTTTCATCTTTAGCGCAAGGTATTCTTACCAACAAATATTTGAATGGAATTCCTGCTGATTCAAGAGCAGCAAGTGGAAGAGGCAATGGTGCTTTGGAAAGCAACGGACTCACAGAAGAAATACTAAATAAGGTTCGCCGGCTAAATGATATTGCCCAACAAAGAGGTCAGAGTATGGCACAAATGGCTTTAAGCTGGATACTTAAAGATCAGCGGATGACATCACTCATCATCGGTGCCAGCAAACCGGAACAAGTGACTGACTCCATTCAATGTTTAAAGAATCATGATTTCAATTCGGAAGAATTAAATGCAATTGAAGAGATATTAAGCTAACCCCTGGATAATGAAACGAAAATTATTCTTGTTTATCATCACCCTTTCTGTTTTTTGTTGCGAAACACAAGCTCAGGATTCAACGAAACATTTTAAAACAATTGGTGGCCTTGTAGGCTGGGGCAATAGTATGATGAAAGGCACGGGCTATCAGGTGTATTATTTCCTTGGAGATTATTCCAATTCATTTAAAGTTCCAAAGAAAAAAGATTTCCTTTCATGGTATGCCGAACCACAATTCAATTTTGTAAAAGGCGATTATACCAAAAAAGGAAGTCTGGATTATGAATTCGGATTAAATCTCGGCATTCGCAATTACGTAAAGATCAATGAAGGGTTTTATTTCTATCAAATGTTGGGTTCGGGTCCGCATTATGTTTCTGCAAAGATTGGAAGGCAAGCCAGTGGCTTCATCTTTTCGGACAATCTTGCACTGGGCACTTTCCTAAGATTAAACCAAAAAGGATTGTTCCTGAACTTTCAGTATGTGCAGCGACATATTTCCAATGCAGGACTCAAAGACCCTAACGGAGGAGTGAACTCTTATAACTTTGTAATAGGACTTTCCCGAATAAAATAAATTGAAGTTTTACGAAGCGATTTCAGCAATAATACTGGTGAAAGTTTTTGGCCCCTGTTTTGCCAAAATAATGTAGATTTAAACATTACTAACTACAAAACTTAAACATATGGCAGACGTTCAGCTCACTGCTTACAATGTAAAAACCAAGGAGAAAAATGTTCCTATCCAGGACGCCGTAATTACCAAAACAGCAAAAGGTGCCTATATGGTTCAGGGTAACGATGGTAAGGGCAACAAGCTTACTACTTTGTGTAATGAGGAAAAGGCAATGGCTGCCATTAAAGCCGGTATTGCTAAACAAGGCTGGTAAAAAAAATTATTTAATAACGAACAAAGCTGTCCCTTCTTAAGGACAGCTTTGCTGTTTTATGAAAAGGCCTATTGCTTATACAATTTGAACATCTGTTTTTTACCAGCTACTTCCACCTGTAACAGATAAATTCCAACTGCATTCCCAAAAAGATCAATGTTTAACTTTTGGGGAAATCCATTGCCCGTTTTATTGTATTCCCTGATAAGACTCCCCTTCGCATCAATTATTCTTGCATGAATTTGCTCGTTATTATTTACCTGGAAAACCAGGCTGAACAAACCGTTTGAAGGATTTGGATAAATCTTCCATAAAATAGGATCGCTGAAAACAATGGAACGTATCGGCGAATACACAAAACTTCCGTCAGCATTAATGATCTTTAGGCGATAATATCTTGTTCCAAATTTATCTGGTTCTGTGTCAGTAAAAGCGTAGGTGCGGGAAGTTGTTGTATTACCTAAACTGGTAACTTCTCCGATTTTCACAAAATGTCCTGCCTGCAAGTCAACATTTCCTCTCGCCATTTCAATCTCATATTTGGCAACGTTGTTTTCACTGGTCGCTTTCCATTTTAATAAAACATCTTCGCTATTTTGTTTTTGTGCAGTAAACTCGAGCAACTTTACGGGCAAAGGAAAACTCTTATCAATACTGCCGTTATTCAGCCAGAATTCTGAGAAATCTTTTACTTTAAATTCGGCATAATATCCCTTATCAAATGGAACAATGGCCAAATTATCGGTGGAAATAAAGTTCCAGATACCCTGCTGGTTATCGTTAATGCTGCCATTTTCAAAACTTGTATCAGGGTCAGAATATTTTGAAACGCCCAACTCATAAGCACTGGTTGGCTTACTGCAATTTGTACATCCTGTTGCTTTGATAACACTATCAACTTCAGAATTAAGAAAATAGAACCGAACCGCTACAGAATCGGAAGACGTATTTGCAGGTTTGACAGTAATATTTCTGTTAAGATAATATTGAGATGAGGTATATCTCACTGAAGAAGGGTTGATATAAGCCTGGACTTTAGTACCTCCAAGATTTTGATTATTAGGTTGAACTGAAGCCACTAGTTTATTTCCACTTGTAAAATCAATCCAACTATTGCCGGAAACATTTTGCGAAACAGGTGCAGTCATTGTAACTCCATCATAAATACCCATGGAGTTGTTGTAGATATGAATGTCATCAACAGCAATTCCTTCCCTGTTCACTGCCGGATCCGCTGCCATCACAAAACGGATACGTAAACGATTTAATCCAGTTGGCAAAGAAATAGTAGCCACATGCCAGCGAGTGTAATCCTGTATGCTCCACAATTGATCTGGAGTCTTATTGTACCAATTTGTTCCCTGGCCATTTGCACCAAGTCTGTTCCAGGCAATCCCATCAGAAGAATATTCTACCCACACACCATCGCAAACCGTGCCGCCGCAATCTTCAACGTCCAATGCTACGCTAAAGCTTAGCGTTGGATTGCCCATTCCGGTTAAATCAAAACATGGAGAATATAAATAGGATTGCTCCAGGTCATTATAATTCCCTTGCAGCCTGGTTTTCCATGCTTTTGCACCACTTGCTGCACGATTAATTTTTGCAGAAGTTGGTGTTCCATATTGCCAGCTTGAATTCTTTCCATCTGCATACCAATAGCCATTGCCTGCCTCAAAGTTTTGCAGGTAAGGGAATGTTGTTATTACAGGTGAATTAATAACTGTGGTGGAAGTGGTATCGTTTTCGCGGAAGCTGTCATTCGATAAATCAACAATAGCCTGTATGTTGTAAGTGCTGAATGCAGAAAGATCGGCACCAGCTGAAAAATTATATTGCATTATTGTATTAGCAGCTACCGAAGGAATGGTTTCGCTGACCCAGTTTCCATTGTTGATCTTGTATTTAACCGGTACATTATTGATTGCATAATTAGCACTGTTACGAACCGAAACCTGAATAGTAGTATTATTAGTGAGTCCGCAACTTGCTTTTACCGGTGCATTAATACTCAGCATTTGCATGTCATTGAAAACTTCATATAGTCTTATATCATCGAAGGAATAACCACTTGCATTTTGCTTATCTGTTGCTGCTAATTGTCCCCATTGCCCCCAGCGCACCTGAAAGCTTGGACTGAAATTCTGCCCATTTACGTTTAACAGGTCAGCAATTTCAATACTCGAAGCTTTCTTATAGCTACCAGGATCATTTTCATTATCGTCAAGATTATACACTTCAATCCATGGTTGTGCATCGTTTCCTCTAATCCAAACACGATCAATAGTATTAGGTGTTTGCCCATGATTATTAAACCTGAAATCAAGGCGAATGTCATTCATTACAGCATTATAATTGGTCAGGTTGAATGTTCCCATTAAATAATTTGTATTACCTGCATTATAAACACGATTTACATCAAGTGTTAGGGCCTTGCTTCCCGAATACGCAATTCCTGAATTGACAAATGTTCTTAACCTGCCGTAAGGCGTGGTTCTTGAATAATCATATCGTTCCAATCCATCTAATGCCACCGTATCTCTTTGATAGGTTACAGGCATGGCGGTTTCTATGTTATCCGTAAAATAAGTTGTAAGATTTAAGGGCTGATTATCTGCATGGCTTATCAACACACTAGTAGTATCATTTATAGCAACCGGATCAGGAGTTGAATTTTTAACGACAGCAACAAGATTATAATTGCCAGGTGCCGAAAGATCTGCAGTACTTGTAAAAGTGTGCGTGTAAGTAGCACCTGCTGCAATGGTTGCTGAAACATTTTCCGCAACAAATGCACCGCCATTAATAGAGTATTTCAAATCGAAATTGGTCACCGGTGCATCATCCAAATTTTTAACTCTCACTGTAATTGCAGTTGCTGAACTTAGTTGTGTGGAAGTAAATTTTCTTCCTGAAGTCGGCGAAACAATCGCATCAATCTTCAAATCATTATCGGAGATAGTACCGGTACAGTTGCCATTGTTTGGTTGCCGTGTAACAGCATCTCCTCTCTTCGTAGGCTTTCCATTTATTCTTGCACGAACCGTAACCCAATAAGTTGAGTCCTTCGACAATCCTGAAAATATATAGGAGTTACCGGTAGTAATTGCAACCGGTTTCATTTCATCGCCCCGTACCATCATCACTTCATAATCTGTGGCACCGGGAACCGATGTCCAATTAATATTGATGTAGCCTTCACACTGTACAGGTGCAAGTGATAGAGTAGGCATAGGCGCAATGGTAAAGAGATTGCTTGTTGTACTTTCTCCGGTGCCGTCTTTTGTTATGCGAACCCTTGCCTGGCTGGTAGTAACATTAGGTACCCACCATGTGTATACAACATGATTGATATCAACTCCCGAAGCAACGGTACTCCATGTGTTACCACTATCAGGTGAAAATTCAATTGTTACAGTACCTGAAGCAAAGCCATAAGCCTCCCATCCAATTTTCATTAAGTCGTTTTGGTTTGATGATGGCATTAAAGCCTCACCACCTGCTGGTGCTGTAATCTTTAATTGTACAGGAATCGGATCATAAGCAAGAAAATATTCCTGTGAAGGATTTTGCGTGATAGCAGTTCCCTTTACTTTCAAAGTATAGTTGCCTGCAGCAGGATTATTTATAACTACCTGTTCGATATTGTTTGAATGATCTGCCCCGTTCACAGCAACATTTGAAAGATTACTGTTTGCTGTATCTAAAATCTTAGGAAGATTTGTTGACGAAGCAATATCTGTTACTTCAAGATCAAGATCATTAACCAATGTTTTTGCACTTAGCGGAGAAGCAGCAGGATCATTCCAGTATAATAAAACCTTTAGCTGTGCAGTATTTGCAGGGACTGTGATGATATGTGTATTGCTTCCATTGTTAGCAACGCTTGAATTGAAATAGCGGTTTGTCTCCAGCATGTCAATGCTCCGTAACAAATTCATCCAGCCAAAACCGTACTGAAAATCTGGTCCTGGATTACCTCTGTCAGAAGCGCCATTGCAAAGCAATGCCTTCATCAAACCATTTTTCGGATCAGCACCGCTATTTAGCTGGCGATATCTCTGGTATAATAACGCGAGTCCGCCACTGGTAGAAGCCGAGGCCATGCTCGTGCCATTGTTATAGCTATACAGGTTCGATGACCAGGCAGAAGCCACACCTCTGCCCATGGCTGTTATTTCAGGCTTAAGCCTTCCGTCTTTCACGGGGCCCCTGCTGGAACCCGGTGCTAACGTTCCCGTATCAGTTGTTGACCCAACAGTAAGTACATTCTTTGCTGACTGATACCCGCCAAGAACGGTATGATATCCTGCTGAAAAAGGGAAACAATTGGTGGCACCACTATTACCCGCTGCAAATACATTTGTGAGATTAGGAAGATCGAATGCCATCTGGTCAAGCCATCTTGAATACAGATCATAGGTACCAAAATAACCGCAGTCGATATTGTCGCCATAGGAATTATTTGTGATGACCATCCCATAATCCTTTACATAAACCGGTGCATTGAAAATAATGCCGTTAAAACCCTGGCTTACAATAGTTGCTTTTGGTGCATAGCCTCTATAGAGCGATTTCCCGTTACCGGCACCAGCAATAGTTCCTGTAACATGATGTCCGTGGCCCGAAGTAAGTGGCATCGGCGACCTGTCAATCAACCTCCCGGCAAAGTCAATGTGGGTCTGAACATCAGCATCATCGCCGACACCAACTGTGATCCCTTCTCCATTCAATCCTTTACCACCATCAGCAATGCCTGCATTTAAAACATTAGCCCTCGACGCATACCGACTGTTGAAGTTCAAAATCTGGTCCCCTGCGGGTGCAGCCTGTACAAATTCTACAAAGGGCAATAAAGCAATTTCTTTCAAACGGTTAGATGCAATTCTTAAAGCGAGAATGCGATAGGACTGGTATTGTGTCGACAAAATATCAACATTCAATTGCTTCAGATTGCTAACAACATCTTGCGGTGAAAATGTTTTTGGAAAACTGATCCACACATCAACAGTGCCGCCCACTTTTATTGCAGAAGGTGGAATGTTTCCTGAAGCCAGCCTCCATTCCATTTTTTGTTCCGGTGAAAGCTGCAAAACAGATCTCGCTTTTGCCTGCTCTAAAACAGTTGAAGAAGGATTTCCTGAAATACTTACCGTGTAGGCATTATTCGGAATGTACTCCAGTAATTCAACTCCATTTGCTGAAAGCATTTTTTTTGTTTCTTCTGACGGAATGGACTCAAATTGAAGAATAGCAAAAGTTTTCTGCTGAAAACGGGCAGCTCTTGTATTAAATGAATCAACAAAAGCCTTTTTGATGTTGGGCTGCGGATGAACAAAACCATTCTTTAAAAAGATGGTGTAATCAACCTGCGCTAATAAAGGTGAGGAAATAGAAATCAGTACGGACAACAGAAAGAGTCGGTTCAATTTCATGGATATTATAGTTCTTCGGAAATAAAAGTAGATAAAATATGCTATTAATTCAAAATACCAGTTGCGCTGACGTCGGGGCTTTTTAACCAGTCGATCGAATCTTCAATGCAACACCTACCTGACAATAGTAACCGTTCCCTTGAAAGTAAATATTTCGCCGGTGATGCATTCCATTTCTGCCATATACACATAGGTGCCGGTTTCCGCATCCTGACCTTTGAATTTCCCATTCCAACCCGCGGAGCGGTCGTCAATACCAATGTTATTTCTCTCAAAAATCAATTGACCCCAGCGGTTATAAATACGCAAATGCCTTATAACATTCACACCACTCCCCTTAACATAAAAAATATCGTTCTTGCCATTAGCTCCCGGAGTGAATGCATTGGGTATATGAACATTTGCAACTGCACATTGCAATTTCAAAACCACGGTGTCGTAGGCAATGCATCCCCATGTATTGGTAACCTTAACTACATACGCTGTTTGCATTTTTGGCGTTGCCATTGGAGAAGGGCAGGCAGCACAGCTTAAATAGTTTGCCGGCGACCATAACCAGGATACTACGTCATTGCTTGTGTTTGCATTCAGCTGGTAGGGCACACCACCAACAATACTTACATCCGGTGCGGCATTTACCGTGGGCAGGCCTCTCACAGTAACCAAAACATTGGCTGTGTCTTTAAAACAGTTGTAGCTATCAAAGCCCACAACTGTATATGTAGCCGTTGCCTGTGTATTCACCACAGGATTTGCAACAGATGTATTATTAAGCCCTGAAGTATTGCTGATCCACTGATAACTGCTTGCACCGCTTGCCTTCAACTGTAAGCTTGAACCTTCACATACATCTGCATTAGCGGCCAATTGCACCTTAATGCGTGGTGCTACTGTAATGGAAACTGAATCTGTATTTACGCAGCCTTTACTGCTTGTAGCCTGTACCTTATATTTTGTTGATGCCTGCGGCGATGCTTTTGGATTTGGAACAGCATCATTACTTAAACCTGATGATGGCGACCACATGTAAGTTCCACCACCGCTTGCGGATAAAAGTACAGAATCACCAAAGCAAAGAACCTGTTGCCTAGGTGAAGCATTGATGAGGGGTTTTACATTTACTGTGAGCACATGTGTTGAAGTATCAATACAGCCATTCCTGTTTACCATCATGGTAACATTATAAACGCCGGGTGTTGCATACAATTGCGAAGAAGGACTTTGCTGTGCAGCAGTATTACCATTTGCAAAGTTCCAACTCCACTGAAGATTACCTGATAAGTCAGCAGCGCCGGTAAATGCCACTAAACTTCCCTCGCAAGATTCATTAACAGCAGTAATGCTTCCATGTGCTTTTTGATTGACAACAACATTTGCCGACACTTGTTTGCTGCAACCGTATTGAGAATTGACACTGAACTTCACAACATATGTTCCCGGTACGGTATAGCGGAATGATGGATTTTTAGTGTTCGAAATATCTGCAGCATTACCCGTCCCGAAATCCCATTTATAAGTAACTGGTGTTCCAATCTTTGATTCAGCAAAATTGAAAACATCAGGAGTGAAACTGATTAGCGCCGAATCACAAACCAATTCAGGTATTCCTTTGATGGCAATATCCAAACTGTCAATAATAATATTGCTGGAGAGTTCTGATGATGCTGCACAACCATTTTTATCCTTCGCAATCAACTTTGGATTATAAACGCCTGCATATGTATACGCATGCGATAATGCTATTGTTCCGGGTGCAACAATACCATCTCCAAAATCCCACACATAATTATTTGTGTTGCTTGTACTGGTTTGCAGATTTACCAATTGCGAACTGCATCCCTGTAATATATCGGCGGAGATCTGTGCAGCAGGCTCTCTCACTTCTATGGAATCAACATAGGTTCCTGCTAACCCATTATAGCCGTAAGTATTCAATGTGATTTTATAAACGCCTGGTCTGTAATAAGTATGCGTAGGATACGATTGAATACTGGATGTACCGTCACCAAAATCCCACAACAGTTTATAATAGCCTACTGAGAGATTATTGATCCGCAATAAAACAGGCGGACAAGAACTGCTTCCCATGAAGGAAGTAGTGAAAGCAAATGCAGTTTGAAAATCCTTCACTGTAATGACCTGCTTTGCAGTGTCTGAACAAGATGTTGCTGCATCTGTTGCAATAAGATAAACGGTGTATACGCCTGCTACCGTGTATGTATGCGAACCTGAATATCCTGGAGATATTGTACCATCGCCATAAATCCACTTATAATCGATGGAACTGCTGCTCGATCCATAGCTTGAATTGTAAAAGTTGATCGTTGTGTTCAGCGGCACATTAGGCACATACAATCCCGAAGCAGTAAAAGATGCTTTTGCTCCTCTTGCATATAATGTTTTGGAAAATGATGAACTACAGCCACTAGCATCGGTAACAGTAAGACGTACCGTATAGTTGCCGGGGCTTTGATAAAGATGTGTTACCTGCGTTGATGTGTTGCTGGTTTGCGAATAACCGTCACCAAAATCCCAAACCCACCTGGTAAGTGCAGTCGATGTTACTGATTTTGATGTATCAGTAAATACAAAGGGAGATTTATAACACTGATCGGTTGCAGGAGCTGTAAATCCACTTCTTGGGCCATTCACCACCAGGTCAACATAGTTAGTTGTATCAAAGCAACTATTTCCGTAGTTCCTGATAATAGCTCTTATCCTGTGCGCACTCGGAACATGCCCTTGTACACTTCCTGTGTAATTGGTGTATTGCCAGTTGTTCAAGTAGTTTGAAAAGCCGGTGATAGCTGTGCCATCATCGTATTCAAACTTATCTATGTAATACTGGTTATACTGACTATTACCAGTGTAAGGATTTATCTGCAGATTAGATACCTGCGCAGTTACGGATCCATTAGCACATATTTGAGCCGGGCTAATTGTAAGCAACGGACCTTGTTTCAACAACACTCTTACGGTTTGGGTAGATGCCAGCACACAGTTATTGTAAAACCCTGTCAGCCTCACCTGGTAAGTTCCGGTGGTAGTGTAAGTATGTTTCACCACGTGTAAACTTGTATCGCAGGCCACCGTGATGCCATCACCAAAATCCCATGTGCCGCCGCTGGCTCTTAATGCTGTTTGGTCGAACTCCACTTCTCCCCTCGTTCCGCTGCAAGTGGTTTGTGCTTTCGTAATGCTAATGGAAGATGGAAGCACATTTGCATACACTTGCTTGAAAGTGGTATCACTGCAATGACCAATGCGGTTGATGAATGTTACCATATACTTGCCTGTATCGCGGTAATAGTGGACCGGGTTATTGTTGTAATCAATCCATCCATCACCATAATTCCAGTTCCATCCATCGGAAAAATTAGATTTGTCGATAAACTGCAGATTTAAGGAATTACCACAGGGAATATTGTAAGTAAAATCCGCCTTAGGCTTTCCGTAAACACGACCAGAATAATAAACGGTACCTGAACAGCCGCTTTCCGTTACATAATTTAAGCTGATTGTGTATTGCCCTTCCTGGTAATAGCTTACCAGGGGTGCGGGATCTGTTGATGTTTGCCCGTTACCAAAATTCCATGAATAGCTTTGAATGGTTTGGTTTGCATTCACTGCAAGTTTCATCACCAGTGAATCACAATCATAATTTGCTCTGGGGCTGGAAGTGTAGGTGTAGTAGATGCTAACACTAGGCTTAAAGATGTTGACTGTTTTAGATACACTGCCCGTACATCCATATGCATTCTTAACTGTTAAATACACGGTATGATAACCATCGGTTGAAAAATTATAACTTGAATTCTGCTGGATAGAAAAGGTGTTGTTGTAGTAATTATCCATCTGCCACTGCCAGTTGGTTGCACCTGAAGTAGTATCGCTGAACTTTACTGTAACCGGCGATCCGCATACACCTCCGTAGTCGGCGATAAAACCTTTAGGATTGGGCAGAGGATTTACTGTAATATTTTTCGTTACTGTTTCACTGCAGGTACCAAATGTATTTACCAGCTTAACTTTGTAAGTGCCAGGAGCACTATATGTATGCGATGTGTAGTTATAGCTTGTACCGTACGAACTTCCGTCACCAAAACTCCAGTTCATATAACCAGGATTTACAGTACTGGTTTCTGTAAAGTATGCCGGCGTTCCCAGGCATACCGATGCAGGCATGGTAATATCACTGTTGAAGTTTACGCCATCCTGCACGTTAATTGTTTTAGTAACCGTGTCTTTGCAACCACTATAGTCATTGATCAAGGTTACATTGTAAACACCAACTGTTGCATAAGTATGCATTGTGTTGTACGTGGAATACAGTGAGGAACCATCACCGAACTGCCAATAGCTGCTACCAGGATATAAATAGCTGGTGCTGTTGAACCCAATCTGCCGGCAAAGTGGGTTGCTGCTGAAATCCGTATTGAAATAAGCTGCATTTACAGAAACAGGAAAACTGCTGGCAGAACAACCATCGGTGTTTGAAACTGTAAGACTAACTGAATACACTCCTTTTTTGCTGTATTGATGAACAGGATTTTTTTGAGTGGAGTTGGCACCATCTCCAAAATTCCAACTATACATTAATGTACCCGGCCCCGTACTGCTATTCGCTAACCGAATGGAAGAATCAATAGTGCAAAGCAAATTTTTATCAACCGTAAATACAGGATCTATCCTCGGCAATATTTCAACAATGTTTGGTTTGGTAATGCTTGACTGGCATCCGTAACTGCTTGTAACGGTTAAGCTAACTGTGGCCAGCAGCTCAAGATTATAGTAATGACTCATCTGGCTTCCATACCCCTGCTGTGTAGTGCCATCTCCAAAATCCCATTGATAATTACTAATGAATCCATCACCTGCAGTAGCTGTAGCATTAAATTGTGCAGATGTAGGCATGCACACTTTAGCCGATGCCGATGTAAAATCAACAACAGGCTTTTTATAAATAGTAATTGTTTTTGTTTTAGTTGATGTTTTGTTTCCGTCAGTTACTGTGAGTGTCACGGTGTAGGTTTTCTCCTGCAGGTAAATAGCCGAAGCATTTTGTAGCGTTGACATGTTACCGTTGCCTAAGTCCCAGCTATATTTTGCGCTGGCAGACGCACCACTGGTAAGATTAGTAAAATTGATAGTTATAGGAGAGCAGCCGCCGGTTTTATCCATACTGAAATCTGCAAACAACTGCGCATGCGATGTTACAGTAAGGCACAAGACAAACAAAACAAAAAGAAGACGGCGAACATGCATAAGCATTTTGGCTCCGGATAAAAGGGCTATACAAAAATGTGGATGACAAGATAGATAATAAGATGTTCTTATGCAATGACAGCAAGGATTATAATGAGCATAAAAGTAGATTTATATAGCAATTGCAAACTCAAGCAAGGTTTTGATCATTGCAGGTCACCAAACTGTTTGTATTTGCACCAGCAGATTATGAAAGCGTTGGGGTACTTTTTCCAATGAATAAACTTTTTCCGTAGTTGCATAAAGTCAAACCTGTGATTGAACGGGATACTGCGGGCAGTGCACTGGTGAACCTTACCTGCCCTGTTCTATAACTTCCAAAATCATTGCCTATTTGGTCCGGCAAGGTTTCCGATCAAAATTAAAGCACAACGCAGACAATAAAATGCAGTGGGCGTCATGAGTGCGGTCGTAAGCTTAATATCTCCGAAAACTGCAAAACAAAAAGTTCTGCATCGTATGAAATGGTGTTTCATGATCTTCTGAAACACATTTGATACGCTCAAAGCTTAACTCAAACCTTGCCGACATTGCGGCTTCAGAATACTGTTTGATATCTAGCCCGCTGCATTTTTTAGGCCCATTCTCCGAAAAGGTTCCTAAAACCAGGTAGCCATTTTTTTTTATGGCATCTTCAGCAATGGAAGCATACCTGTATATCTTTTCTTCAGAGGTTAGAAAATGAAACGCTGCCCTGTCGTGCCAGAGGTCGAATTGCACCGGCGGCTGAAACTCCGTTACGTCGCATACGATCCAATGAACCATAGTCGCTTTTTCTCCCAGCCTGTTTTTTGCTCTTTCAATAGCGGCAGCCGAAATATCAAGCACCCAAATATTTTTATAACCTTTATCAAGCAATGCATCTACAAAATGACTATCGCCACCACCTATATCAACGATGTTGGCATCTGGTGACAGGTGAAACAATTCGACAAACGCCATTGATGTTTTTGGATAAGGCTGAAACCAGCTTACTTCATCTTCTGCCCTTGTAGTATAAATATGGTTCCAGTGATCCTGATTGTTTTGCATACAATGTTCAGTTATATTAAGATTTTGTAATTGATCCTCTTACTTACAAATTTTCTATCACAAAGTTTTTACTATAGTTCTTGATCATGTCTCTCACTTCCCTGAATTGCTTCATCACTTCTTCTTCCGTCCCCTTTGCTTTTGCAGGATCAGGAAAATTGTAATGAAACTTTTTTGCTTTGGAAGGAAAATAAGGACATCTCTCCCTCGCATTATCGCAAACAGTGATCACATAGTCAAACTCAATATTCCCGTATTCGTTTACATTATTCGAAGTGTGATGAGAGATATCAATATTATCCTCTTTCATTACCTGTATGGCTCTTGGGTTTACGCCATGTGTTTCCACGCCTGCACTGTACACTTCTGCTTTATCTCCTGCAAAATCTTGCAAATAACCTTCTGCAATCTGGCTGCGGCAACTGTTGCCGGTGCATAAAACCAGTATCTTTTTCTTCATGAGCAATCAACTGTTTTGTAATTGTTGTTTTAAGTAATATTTTTTTCGGAACCAAAAAGCCACGTTCACCAATGAAATCAATGCCGGCACTTCTACCAGCGGACCAATAACGCCTGCAAATGCCTGCCCGCTGTTAATACCAAATACACCAATCGCTACTGCTATCGCCAGCTCAAAATTGTTTCCTGCTGCTGTAAATGCTATTGATGCGTTGGTGGAGTAATCCGCTCCCATTTTTTTACCAACAAATAGCCCCACCAAAAACATAATAGCGAAATAGATCACTAGGGGAATGGCTATTCTAACCACATCCATTGGAATGCTAACGATCAGTTGTCCCTTAAGACTGAACATGACAATGATGGTAAAAAGCAATGCAACTAATGTAATGGGTGAAATAAACGGAATGAATTTTTTCGTGTACCACTCATCGCCCATTGCTTTGCGAAGTAATAACCTCGTTAACACACCTGCCGCGAAAGGAATGCCCAAATAAATAGCTACGCTTCTTGCAATCTCCCCGATGGTAACATTTACTTCCGAGCCACGAATACCAAATAAAGGCGGAAGCACCGTAATAAATACATAAGCATACACACTATACAACAATACCTGGAAGATACTGTTGAGTGCCACCAGCCCTGCTGCATATTCGCGGCTTCCTTCTGCGAGCTCGTTCCATACAATTACCATGGCGATACAACGGGCAAGTCCAATTAAAATAAGGCCGACCATGTATTCAGGATAACCTCTTAAAAAAACTACAGCAAGAATAAACATCAATACAGGGCCTATTACCCAATTCAGTAATAGCGACATTCCCAAAACCTTTGTATTCCTGAAAACTTCTTTCAGCTTTTCATATCTCACCTTTGCAAAGGGTGGATACATCATAAGAATCAATCCTACCGCTAAAGGAATATTGGTTGTTCCCAATGAAAAAGAATTGATGAAACCAGATGAAGATGGAATGAAGTAGCCTATAGCCACGCCAATTCCCATTGCCAGGAATATCCATAGTGTTAAATAGCGGTCTAAAAAGCTCAACCGCTTTCTTGCGTTTGCAGGAGCACAATCATTTGCCGTCATTCATTCTTTTTTATAGGCCATAGTTTCTTACCGTTACTTCTTTCCTTTGCTTTTGAACATTCCACACATCTGCAGACGAAAGCTTTTTGCTCCTGCATTTGTAGGAATTCACTATCGTTTGTTCGCCATCAGTAATGGTAGAAGAACAGTAATCAATACAGCATTGTGCATTTTCATTTTCTGTGTTGTTGATATTCATTTGATTTAGGTTTTAATAGTTAAGTAATTATTTCACTAACTACAGCAATCAGGACCACAACATGATTTCGTTTCCTCCAATGGTTTTTCTGCATACACAGTTATACTGGTAATGCCTGTTCCGGATTGTTTGAATGTAGCCAGTTGTTCTTCCGATAGATATTCTCTTAGTATATCATCAGGAACTATAATGGGCTTATCTTTTTGGATAGTTATGTTTTTAAAACCGTTTTTTTCTATCAGTCCTAAATACACCTGCTTTTGAATCGCACCAGCCACACAGCCTGCATACATTTCGGTAGCCTGTTTAATTTCATTTGGCAGTTCTCCTTCAAGTACGATGTCTGAAATAGAAAAATGACCGCCTGGTTTTAATACCCTATAGATTTCTTTGATCACTCCGTCTTTGTTGGGAACAAGGTTCAATACGCAGTTGCTCACAATTACATCAGCCATATTACCACCTAAGGGCATTTTTTCAATATCGCCCTCCCTGAACTCCACGTTGTTGAATCCTCGGACTTCGGCATTGTGTCTTGCTCTTTCAATCATGGCAGGCGTAAAATCAATGCCAATTACTTTACCGGTTTCGCCTGTTTCATGCCTGGCAACGAATGCATCGTTACCTGCACCGCTGCCAAGGTCAATTACAACGTCGCCTTTTTTTATTTTGGCAAACTGCGTAGGCAGTCCACATCCCAGGCCCAAGTCAGCATCAGGATTGTAACCTTCCAGTAAAGTATAATCGTCGGACATAATGTTATATACTTCTGTAGAGCAACAGCCCGAACCGCAGCAGGAACTTTGGTTCGTTTCTTTATCCTGTAAGGCTATTTCGCTGTATTTCTGTTTTACTATTTCTTTCAGTTGATCTTGAGTCTCCATTTTGTTTATTTTAGTTGTTATCGAAATATTACGATGACTATGCCCAAAAAAACTTCAGCAGCAATTGTTGCTACCCTTATAGCTGTCAAATAACTGGTTCAGCCAGGCCTGCGCAGCCTTCCATTCTTTTTCATCAATACAATAACAGACCTTTGCACCTTCTATCTCTCCCTTTATTAGTCCCACTTCTTTCAGTTCTTTTAGGTGCTGTGAGACGGTGCTTTGCGAAAGCGGTAATTCTTCAACAATATCACCGCACTGACAGGCGGCTTTATTTGCAAGAAACTTAAGGATGGCAACCCTTGCAGGATGTGCCAACGCCTTTGCATACCTGGATAACCTGTTATCCTTAACGCTAAACTCTTCTGATTTTGTTGCGCCCATATCTATCGCAATATTACGATAGTATTATTCGATTTCCAAATTTTTTTTTAAAAGGTCATTAAATAGTACGACTGGTCTTTGCATTATTTTCAATAAGTATGCGCCGGCTAAAGAAATGTTGCAAAAGGAATTTTATTGTGTGGTTGGTGGGCTAACACAATCACCACCGCAATCAACAAGGCAAGAAGCAAGAAAGGCGTGAAATGAAGCAACGAGTCCTGTTTTGGCACTTATAGACCCAGGCAGCAGGTCTGCCTATTACACCTGCTTTTCAGGATATTGAAATTTTAAATGTTTGCGTATAACTTGTAAGGCAATTAAAACTGTATATGAAAAAGACTGCCCTTATCCTTACCATGTTGTTCTTTATTAATTATTGTTTTGCCCAGGTTAGAATAGGTTTAAAAGCAGGCGTTAATGCAAACAATGCTGCTGATGTTGATGGGAGTAAAATAAAATGGGGCATCAATGCAGGGCCGGTTTTGCAGATCAATTTTGCAAAAACGTTCTTTGTTCAGCCCGAGTTGCTTTATTCATTAAAGGGTTATCAGTCACCAACCTCCGCTCCTAATTTTTCTGATCCCGCTACAATAAGTTTAAACTATATCAATCTGCCGGTGCTTTTTGGTTTAAAAACAGGTCAAAATCTTTCTATAAAACTAGGGCCTGAAATAGGTAGGTTGCTTTCAGCAAAATCGGATGTAAATAACAGGGATCTGTCAAGCCGCTTTGATGATTTTGATTTCGGCGCTGATCTCGCACTTGCTTTCTCTATTAAAAAACTTGCTGTAGATGTACGATATAACTATGGGTTGAAAGATCTGCAGCATGATATGCAGTATGATAGAAATGGTGCGCCAATTGGCATAGGTGATTTTGGTGCCAACAGAGTTTTACAATTTAGTCTTTGCTATTTTTTGAAATAAGCTATACCGGTTTTGTTACCATCTTTTGCCCGACAACATCATCATGCATACGCTTTAAAAAGCTATGCACATCCTGCATGTCTTTTACAGGTTCTACAACAATCATAAACAATTTTCCAACCTGTTTTAATCTTGCTCTGTTGGTGCCGGTTTGTAAATATTGCAGAATACTGTTGAAGGTTTCAGATTCAAAATAGGGAGAGTCAGGTTTGTTAATGAAATAACATTTCAGCGAATCATTCTTCAATATCATTCTTTCAAAACCAAAATCCACTGCAAGCTTCCTGCAACGAACCGTAACAAATAATTCCTGAACTTCAATTGGTAGTGGTCCAAAGCGGTCGATCAGTTCCTGTTCCATTGCCTGCAGTTCTTCTTCGCTTTCGCAGTTATCCAATCTCGAATAAAGCGACAAACGTTCTGTAATATTCTCTACATAATCATCAGGAATTAATATTTCAAGATCAGTATCGATAGTACAATCCTGTACAAAATCATCCTGCTTCGAAATTTCTTCTTTGAATAATTCTTTGAATTGCGTTCGCTTCAGTTCGCGAATGGCTTCATCTAAAATCTTCTGGTACATCTCAAATCCAATCTCCGCCATGAAACCACTTTGTTCTCCACCTAACATATTTCCTGCACCACGAATATCAAGATCACGCATCGCAATTTGAAAACCGCTTCCCAACTCACTGTGTTGTTCCAGCGTTTGTAAACGTTTTCTTGAATCGGTTGGCAGCGTACTCATTGGTGGGGCCAGCAAATAACAAAACGCTTTTTTATTACTGCGGCCAACGCGTCCACGCAACTGGTGCAAATCACTTAATCCAAATTGATGTGCATTGTTAACGATGATAGTATTCACGTTCGGAATATCTACGCCGCTTTCAACAATATTGGTACAAACAAGTACATCATATTTTTTGTCAATGAAGTCCATGATGCGTTCTTCCAGCTCGTGACCTTCCATTTGTCCGTGAGCGAAGCCAATACTCAAATCAGGACACATTCCTTTGATGAGTGCAGCCATCTCCGACAATCCCTGAACACGGTTATGAATGAAGAAGACCTGGCCTCCACGTTCCGTTTCAAAATAAATGGCATCACGAATAAAATCATGATTAAAAACTCTTACTTCAGTTTGAATAGGCTGGCGATTGGGTGGAGGTGTATTAATAATGGACAGATCTCTTGCACCCATCAAACTAAATTGAAGCGTACGCGGAATTGGAGTTGCCGTTAATGTTAGCCCATCAACATTCGTACGAAGCGTTTTTATTTTTTCTTTATGCGCTACTCCAAACTTTTGTTCCTCATCAATGATTAACAAACCTAGATCTTTAAACTTCACTTCCTTTCCTAACAAAGCATGCGTACCAATAATGATATCAACTTTCCCTTCTTCTAATTTTTTATAGGTCTCTTTTTTCTCTTTCGAAGATTTAAAGCGATTGACATAATCAACTGTAACCGGGAAATCTTTCAATCGTTCACTGAAAGTTTTATAATGTTGAAAAGCAAGAATGGTTGTAGGCACTAATACAGCTGCCTGTTTCCCATCAACAGCTGTTTTAAATGCGGCACGAACGGCAATCTCTGTTTTACCAAAACCAACATCACCACAAACCAAACGGTCCATTGGAGATGGAGACTCCATATCTTTTTTTACATCTGCAGTAGCCTTGCTTTGGTCAGGAGTGTCTTCATAAATAAATGAAGCTTCCAATTCTGTTTGCAAATAAGTATCGGGAGTATGCTGAAATCCCTGCTGCGCTTTTCGTTGTGCGTATAACTTGATCAAATCGAAAGCAATCTCTTTGACTTTTGTTTTTGTTTTTTCTTTTAGCCTGTTCCAAACATCGCTGCCGAGCTTATTCACTTTCGGAACTGTTCCTTCTTTGCCTGTGTATTTCGCAATCTTATGAAGTGAGTTGATATTGACATAAAGAATATCACTGTCCTTGTAAATGATCCGAACAGCTTCCTGGAGTTTTCCATTCACTTCTAGCTTTTGCAAACCACTGTACACACCAACACCATGATCGATGTGTGTAACAAAATCTCCGGGAGTTAATTCTCTTAATGCACGGAGTGTAAGTGCTTTGTTTTTATTGTATGCCTGCTTGACTTTGTACTTGTGATAGCGTTGAAAGATTTCATGGTCGGTATAACAAAGCAATTTCAAATCTTCATCAATAAAACCTTCGTGAATAGACGTTGCAATCGGATTGAATTGAATCTCCGCATTCAGGTCTTTGAAGATGGTGTACAACCTTTCAAGTTGCTTCGGATTTTCCGCAAACAGGTTTAACTGAAAGTTTTTCTTCTCCCAGTTTTTTAGGTCATTTATCAAAAGATCGAACTGGCGGTTGAATGAAGGCTGTTGTCTGGTGTTGAATTCTATTTCAAAATGAAAATCAGTCGGACGTTCAGGGCCGAAGAATACAGTATGACGATTGGTTAGCTGTTCAAAGAATTCACCTGCCTTTGCAAATTCATCCAGGTTTACATCTTTTTTTATCAGCTTGTCTTCGATTTCTTCTGACTGCTTGTTTGCATTTATAGCAACGGTGTCAATAAACAATTGAACATCTTCTTCTGAAGTCAATAACTTCTCTTTCAACAATTCTCCATCCTGTATCCAGATGACGGTATTCTTAGGTAAAAATTCCAGCAAAGAAACTTTTTCATCACTCTCAAATTGCGTTTCCACATTTGGAATGATCGTTACCTGTAATAATCTTCTCTCACTCAATTGTGTTTCAGGATCAACGATGCGGATGGAATCCACTTCATTACCAAACAATTCAATACGGTAAGGTTTTTCGTTACCAAAAGAATATATGTCAAGGATGCCGCCCCTTACTGCAAACTGTCCCGGCTCATAAACAAAATCTGTTCTTTCAAATCCATAATTCACCAGCTTCTCATACAGCTCATCCAAATTCAACTCATCGTTTGTTTTGATGTGAATGATGTTGGATGAAATGGCATTGGGCACAACTACTTTTTCAAAAACAGCTTCCGGATAAGTAACCAATGCTCCTACTCTGTCTCCTGTTGGCGAAGAAAATCTTGTTAGTGCTTCAGTGCGAAGCATAACATGAGATGAATTGAGCAAGCGATAATTTTTCCTATTCTTAAAAGAAGAAGGAAAATAAAAAAGATTCAGTGCCTCCGTTAAGTTTTCAAGCGTGTTATGAAAGTAAGCAGCATCTTCAGCATCATTACAAATAAAAACATGATTAAGCTGGCTGCTTGGAGGATTTGTAAAAATGGAAGCTGCAACAAACTGCGATGAACTTCCTCTTAGGTTCCTGAGATAGATTTTTTGTTTTTCGGCAAAAGAAAGCCTGTCCGCCAATTGAAAAAGGCGGGGGGATTTTTGATAGATTTCCAATAACTCACGAAAGCTCATCTTCTAAACTACTCCTGTAAATTCCAAGAGCCTGCAAAGATAACCCCAAGCTGCCGAACAGCCTTAGAACAAAGAGAGATAAAGAGGAAAAAGTCTTCTCAAAAAGAGTCCCGCTTAAAAGCGGGACTCTTTTTATTTAATAAACTGTTTGGTAAACTGCTCTCCCTTGTTTCCGTAAGCTTTTATAATGTAGGTTCCTCTTGCCAACTGCGAGATAGGTATAGTTTGGTCTACATACCTTGCTTTTGAAGAATATACCAGTCTTCCATCAATTGCAAACACACGCATTTCCATACTTGTTACATTCAGGTTGCCCACTTTTATAAACAGCTGCTGTTGGGAAGCTGTTGCATAATCGATAAAATCTTTTGTATTTGGTACAGTAGGAAGACCTGTAGCAATTGATGTAATGGTAGCAGTAAACAAACCCCTGCCGTGGGTTGCAACGGCTAAGGTGCCATCGGATGCACGGAAGCGAAGCATATCGGTTCTTACATTAGGAAGGCTTGCATTTTGAGGCGTCCATACGGTTGATGCACCATTAGTGGTTTGAGCATACCAAACGCCCAACTCTGTTGCTATCAATATGCCTCCAAAGTTTGTTCCGTCGATACTTGCACCCTTGGGAAGGAACATACCCCATCGTACAGGCACATCGGGGAAATTGCCTTCGATGCTGTTAAAACTATTACCGCCGTCTGTGCTTTCGAAAATGCTTTTTATTCCGTAGTTAGATAACGTTACCAGAATATGGTTGCCATTTGCAGGGTCTATATCAATCGATGAAATATATGAACCTACAGGCACAGCTAATGATGGTAGCGTGGTCGTAACTACAGCCGTAGGCGCAGTGTTAGCATTAACGAGTTTAACAACATTCGGGCGGAAGTTAAAAGTAGAATCATAGCCTGCAATCCAAACTGTGCCCCCTCCGCTTACAGTAGGGTCCACTTTAACTGCTGAAATCTTTCTGCCGCCCAGTTCAGTTATTGTAAAAGAAGAGAACGATGGAGTACCTGCCGCCAGGTTGGAGACCAAACCCAACTTTCCAGCAGTATAGCTTGAATACAATACTTTTTTTCCATCATCCAAATCGGATGGATTAATGAACATTCCGTTGTCGTTAAAACTGATTCTTGAAAAGCTGGTACCACCGTTTCTTGAGTAATAATAGTTATTATACACGTAGGAAAGAACCTGGAGATTACCATCAGTCTGGTCAATATGACAATAACCACCATCACCACCAACACTTGCTTCTAGTCCGTTAGCAATCCCGGCAGATTTCAATTCAAATGAGCCATTATCCTGCGAGCCTACCAAAAAATAGTTTGGATTAGTTGGATGAATGTCGCAGGCATAAAGCTGCGTTATGTTATAACCAATATTTTTGCGGGAAATCGTCGTTTGATTACCTCCATTTAGATTAGGTGTTGGATCTGACGCCCATGTGGCGCCCCCATCGGAGCTATAATAAATACCTCCATCATTTGATGCAATCAGTTCCGTACTTGAGCCCGGGAAGAAAAGCAGGTTATGCTGGTCGGCGTGAACAACAGGCAAAGGGTTACCGCCTGAGGTGCAATTTCGGGCCCACTGACTGATTTGATTCCATGTAGTGCCTCCATCAGTTGATTTGAAAAGGTCGATGCCGCCAATTATGATGGTATTGGGATTGTTGGGATCAACCTGTGCAATTAAATCGTAAAAAGCTTGTCCATTTGTGAAGTCCGAAGAATTAGTTCCCTGGTTACACCATGTCGGGATCGTGATATTTACCCATGTATTACCGGTATCAACGCTTTTTTTCATGGCACCAATTCCATCGCCGGTACCTTCTAACAATGCATAAATAATTGCAGGGTTGTTGGGAGCCACGGCTAATTCGATACGTTGCCACGGCCCCCCTGAAGGAGTAATATTTATCCAGTTAGCAGACGTGCCTACACTTGCTCCGTTATTTCCGCGTGAACGCCAAATTCTTCCGAGGTCTGTTATCTCACCGCTGTTTATAAATCCCGTTGTAGCATACACATCTCCATTTGACGCTACTTCGAGATCGGCTCCAAAATAATTATAAGCGCTATCACAGTTTTGGCCTGTGGCCAGAGTTCCTATCGGCCTCGACCATGTTTTGCCACCATCGGTTGATCGGAGAACACCACCAACATTACAATACACGCTTGGTCTTCCTGTGGCAAACAAAATATTAGAACTGGTCATAGCCAAATCCTGGACGAAATCAAAATGGTGAGATGTTTGCGCCGAATCCGTAACCGCTAGTTGGTTCCATGTACTACCACCGTCAGTAGATTTCCAGATACCATTGCCACGCACTGCATCGTTGTTAAACCATCCTTCACCGGTGCCTGCATAAATAGTATCCGGCTTGGATGGATTTTGTGCAAGAGCACATACGGCAAGACTTCCCATCGATTGATTTACCGCAGCCCAGGTTGGATTTGCTGCTTTGAAATTTGTTGTTTTCCAGATGCCTCCACTAACACCTGCAGCAAAAACTGTATTTCCTGTTGCGTCTTTGGCATCAATAAGCACGGCTCTTGTTCTTCCGGAAATATTGCCGGGGCCACGCTCCGACCATGTAATGGCGTTTTCCCTCATTTGCCTTTGCAGCATTCTTTCATAATTAAGTCCGGCTATCATTCTCTCTTTCGGAATATATCCCAGCGAAGGATCGACAGTCATCATAAATTCCTGCTTCATGGCCTGTTCCATTTCATCTCTCTCCGAAAATTTTTCTTCATTTTCAGTTTTACTTTCGGTTTTTTTGAGTACGCAACCTATTGAACAAAGACTAACGATGGCTAGGGCAAGAATTGCAATTTTCAAGTAGCGCATAGTGGTGATTCAGTTATGACTTAAAGATAGTATTATAATACGCATATTGCCTTAAACAAGTGTATTACTGACACAAAAATTATATGCTGCGACGTTTCAATTTTTGATTGTTTTTGCTGAAGTGACGAGAACTATGGTCTAAAGAAAGAAATACATTAAAAAATAGGGAGAGAACGAATGAATGTTGAATGTTAAAACATCTATGAAAACGCAGAATTTTATAAAATCTTATGATTAAAAATCAAAGCACAAACATCTAACTGGTATGAAACAATTCTACTTTTTATTGGTTGCAGTTTGCATTTCTATTTTTTCCCTGGCCCAAACAGAAGGAGCATCAAAAATTTATGGTTATAGGCAAAAGGTGCTTCCGGGTACTATTCGGGTTGATGAAAACGGCCGGCAAGTCCAAAGAAATGCGCAATACAACTATTTTATTTACCTGGCATCTTCCAACAAAGTCACTCCTGCAGAAGTCTGGATCGATGGCGAGGCTTATACCCCCATAGTAAATAATGTATCGACTACACCGGTTGAATACAACCATCCAAACGGGGGCAAACCCAAAATACTGGTGCCAAAAACATCAAGAACCGTTTTACAGTTAAGTCCTTCGCTCAATAAAATTCAGGAGCCTTCGCAAAAAGGGAAAAAACTCTCTAAAAAAAATGAACTGGTAATTATTTATAAGGGAAGCGGTAAACTCTATTATAAGACAGTTTCGAAATTAGATCAACTTGCTAACCTTGACATGCAATAAATAAGGCCGGTAAGAATACCAGCCTTTAACCTAAACCGTCCGACTAAAATTTATTTATAGTAATTTATTTCTGTTCATAATTTTTTCAACTACTGTGCCAATAGCTGAATTTTGTGGATAACTTATTTAACGGCGAAAAGAGCTAAATTGTTTCTTGCAAATTGTTAAAACAAAAACCAATGGCTGTTCAACCCTGGAGAAAAGGAATTGTAACAAGAATTAAAGATGAGACTCACAATATTCGTAGGTTTTGGATTAAAGTACCGGAGCTGGAAAGCTTTGATTTTATTCCCGGCCAGTTTGTTACAATTGATCTTCCCATCCATGAAAAAACAAATAAACGCTGGCGCAGCTACTCCATAGCATCCTGGCCGGACGGGACAAATGTTTTTGAATTGTTGATTGTTTTACTCGAAGAGGGAGCAGGCACCACATATTTATTCAATCACATTTTTGAAGGATCAGAGTTAACACTTAGAGGACCGCAAGGTGTTTTTACCTTGCCTGACCCAATCGAAAACGATTTGTACTTCATCTGCACAGGAACAGGTATAGCTCCCTTTCGTTCAATGACACATCACGTCCTCAACAACAAAATCCCCCATAAGAATATTCACCTCATTTTTGGAACCCGAACCAAACAGGACCTTTTGTATCATGAAGAACTAAGCAGGTTACAACTTGAAGTTGAAAACTTTCACTATATTCCTACTTTATCGAGAGAGAAATGGAACGGTTGCTGTGGCTATGTTCACGAAGTATATGAAAACCTGGTTCATCAAAAGATGAATGGAAGCAGCGAAGTTCCTCCTGCCCATTTTTATTTATGCGGCTGGAAAAACATGATTGACGAAGCGAAACTGCGAATCACAAAGCTTGGCTACGACAAGAAAGCAATTCATTTAGAGCTGTACGGATAATTAGTATATTGTTAAAGGACAGTAGAATCTGATAAAAATCATTTTTTAGAATGATTAAAACAAGGTTTAAACATTAATTGTTTTATCACTTTTACTGCTTCGTACACAATACGGCATTTAGCCGTAACTTTTGAAAAAACTGATACCTATGGGTCCAGCTTCAATGATCGTGTTGATACTCGCGGCAGTTGCATTTTCTACAATTGCAATTTTGATCTCTAAAGTTGTTCTAAAAGCAACCACCAATCCTCAAAAAGGTGAGCCTTACGAGTGTGGTATTCCTACAACAGGCAAAACCTGGACTCAATTCAATGTTGGTTACTATCTCTTTGCTTTAATTTTTTTGGTGTTTGATGTAGAACTGGTATTCCTTTATCCGTGGGCCGTTGTTGCCAAAAGCATGGGATGGATTGCGCTCGTTGAAATCGTGATCTTCTTTTTCATTTTGTTCATGGGCTTTTTATATGCTCATAAAAAAGGTGCACTCAAATGGAAGTAAAACAAGATATAGAAAAGCAGCCCTTTCCTGGCCAGGTTCACGAAGCTCCCGGTGGAAATTTTTTAACAAGCAAACTGGATGATGTGATCAATTGGGCAAGAAGCAATTCTCTTTGGCCTCTTGTATTTGGAACCAGTTGCTGTGCCATTGAAATGATGTCAGCCGCTTCAGCTAAATATGATTTTTCAAGATTTGGTTTTGAAGTAACCCGGGCTACTCCACGTCAAGCCGACGTAATTATTATATCAGGAACCATCGTGAATAAAATGGCCCCTGTATTAAAAAGATTGTACGATCAAATGGCCGATCCGAAATATGTGATTGCCATGGGGGCTTGTGCAATAAGCGGTGGACCTTTTTTCTACAATACTTATTCAGTTGTAAAAGGCGCTGACCATGTAATTCCTGTAGATGTTTATATACCTGGCTGTCCTCCCCGTCCGGAAGCCTTGCTTCATGCTTTGATAACCTTACAAAATAAGATCAAAGCCGGATTAACAAGGGAGCAAATCAGGAACGAAGCAACAAAGAGTTAACTATGACAAACGAAGAATTAAAATCAGAGCTATTATTACTTCAACCATCGCTAACATTTGATGAAACTGGCGAATGGTTGAATGTAAACATCGATCCCGAAGCATGGCCTTTGTTTGCAAAACAACTTCACGATAAAGAAAACTTATTCTTCAATTATCTTTTTTGTTTGACCTGTGTTGACTGGAAGACACACCTCACCATGGTCTATCACTTATCATCATTGAGATATCATCACAACATTGTTGTCAAATCAAAACTGGATAGAAATAAGCCTGAAATAGAAACTGTGTGCAGGATTTGGAAGACAGCTGAACTCCTCGAAAGAGAAGTGTATGAAATGTTCGGAGTCAATTTCATCAACCACCCTGATTTAAGGTTATTGATTTTACCTGATGGATGGGAAGGTAAGAATCCATTGAGAAAAGATTTTGAAGATCCAATTAACATGATTAAACTATGATTGAAGAAGTAGCTGTCATAGGCGAGAAAGGACTCGTAGTCAATATAGGCCCGCAACACCCGGCAACGCATGGTGTATTGCACTTGGTGGTTACCCTTAATGGAGAAACCATCCAGAAAGTAGAACCACACCTTGGATACATCCACCGCTCCATTGAAAAAATGTGCGAGAGCTTAAACTACCGGCAATTCATTTACACCACAAGTAGAATGGATTATCTCTCGGCCCACATCAACAACCAGGCTTGCGCAATGTGTGTCGAAAAAGGTTTGCAGGTTGAAGTTCCTGAAAGAGCACAAGTGATACGCATATTGATGGCGGAATTAACAAGAGTTGCTTCGCATCTTTTATGGTGGGGCGCATTGGCAATGGATGTTGGCGCCATCACTCCTTTCTTCCACGCCTTCCGCGAACGGGAAGTGATCAACGACATTATGGAAGAAACCTGTGGTGCAAGATTGACAATGAACTATATGGTCCCCGGTGGTGTAATGTTTGATCTGCATCCGAACTTTCAACAACATGTTCATGAGTTTCTCCAGTTAATTCACTCTAAGATTGATGAATACGATGAACTCGTAACTAACAACGTCATCTTCCAATCGAGAACAAAGAATATAGGAATGCTTACTTACGAAGATGCGATTTCTTATGGTTGTACAGGAGCAGTAGCAAGAGGAAGCGGGGTAAGTTGTGACATAAGAAAATTGTATCCTTACGATGGTTATCAAAAGCTGCAATTTGACGAATGCATTGAATATGGTTGCGACTCTTTTGCGAGGTACATGGTGCGTATGAAAGAAATACGCCAATCACTTTCCATCATTGAACAATTAATTGATAATATTCCTGAAGGAGATTTCCAGGCTAAAACAAAAGCAGTTTTGAAATTGCCCAAAGGAGAATTTTATTCAAGAGTAGAAACAGCGAGAGGTGAATTGGGAGTGTACATTGTGAGTGAAGGAGGAATGACACCATATAGAATCAAATTCCGTTCACCAGGATTTTCAAACCTAAGTGCACTTGATCACATGGCACGTGGACAAAAGATTGGTGACTTAGTTGCCATGATGGGTTCTTTGGATTTAGTGATACCTGATTTAGACAGATAAAACCGTTGAATTTATTTCAACAACAACATAATTACGATGTGGAGTTTTTCAAACATAGCAAACAGTATTGACACCTGGCTACACCAGCAGTTCAATCCTACATGGGCATTGGTTTTCGAAATGGTTATTGTCGGCGTCTCCATCATTGGATTATTTGCCTTACTTGGTTTGGTATTGGTCATCATGGAAAGGAAAGTTTCTGCTTACATGCAAATCCGTTTAGGTCCCAACCGTGTTGGTCCGAAAGGAATGTTGCAGTCAATGGCTGATACGTTGAAATTGTTAGTGAAAGAAAACATGACTCCTAATGGTGCTGACAAATTCTTGTTCAATTTGGCACCATTCGTGGCAATGATCGTTGCAATGGTGATCATGGCGCCGATTGCTTTTGCAAAAGATTTCCAGTTATGGGATTTGAATATTGGTGTGTTGTATATCACTGCTATTTCTTCTCTTTCTGTTATTGGTATTTTAATGGCAGGTTGGGCAAGTAATAATAAATATTCTTTGCTGGGTGCCATGCGTAGTGGAGCACAAATTGTGAGCTATGAACTCTCTGCAGGTCTTGCAGTAATGACAATAGTTGTACTCACAGGAAGCCTGCAAATTGGCGATATTATTAAGGCACAGGAGAACGGATGGTGGATTTTCAAAGGTCACATTCCAGCTATCATTGCTTTTGTTCTTTTCTTGATCGCAGTAACTGCAGAAACCAACAGAGCTCCTTTTGATTTGGCAGAAGCAGAATCAGAATTAACTGCAGGATTTCATACGGAGTATTCGGGGATGAAATTCGCTTTGTTCTTCCTCGCTGAGTACGTGAATGTGTTCATCGTTTGTGCAATCGGCGCAACATTGTTCCTTGGTGGCTGGATGCCATTTCATATTGGCAACTGGCAAAGCTTTAACCATGTGATGGATTACATTCCATCATCGATTTGGTTCTTTGGAAAAACCTTCTTCCTCATATTCGTGATCATGTGGTTCCGTTGGACATTCCCGCGTTTGCGTGTCGACCAATTGTTGAACCTTGAGTGGAAATATTTATTGCCGATCAGCATGTTCAATATTTTATTGGTAACGCTGATTGCAATTATGGGTTGGCATTTTTAACCGCGGATTAGAGGATTGGGAAAAATCAAGAAAGAGAATTAGTTCTTTAAATAAGTTGATGATTATGCAGTCGACAGATTGCTACTATCAACACCTGTTGTGTCACTCACTGCAACGTTCAGTAATACTGTTGCGCACTGTGCAAGTATAATGTTGCAGTGGTAAACATGCCCTCCTTGGAGGGGCGAAGTTGATGACTCTTGCATTAAAACGACCTGGGGTGGGTTTATAGAATGAAGAAAATTAAATAAAAGTAGTGAACGTCGAATGTGATGATAAAAATTACCGAACGATGAACGTAATGCGACGCAACAGACGATCAATAGTAGCAATGCAGTTAGGTAAATAATAAACCCATCAATTAACACAAAACTTACCCTAACCCTTGTTAAACGAAAACAACGAACTCTAAAAAACAGACCATGTTTTTAAAACAATATTTCAAAGATGTATTTGGTGCGGTTGGCTCTCTGCTGAAAGGTATGAGGCGTACCGGTTACTATTTCACACATCACAAGGAGATCATCACGCAGCAATATCCTGATAACCGTGATACATTGAATTTACCTGAGCGTTTTCGTGGTGAAGTGGTAATGCCGCACAACGAAAACAATGAGCATCGCTGTACCGGTTGCACTGCATGTGAACTCGCTTGCCCGAACGGAACGATTAAAGTGATAACCAAATTCGATTTAGTTGACGGCAAAAAGAAAAAAGCGGTTGACAAATTAGTTTATCACCTGGAGCTGTGCACCATGTGTAATTTATGTGTGCAGGCTTGTCCGAGTGATGCTATTAAAATGGCGCAAAACTTTGAGCACAGCACTTTCGACAGAAACAGCCTGACCAAAGTTTTGAATAAACCCGGATCAAAAATTATGGAGGGTGTTGAATAATGAACGGATCTACTATCATATTTTATTTGTTAGCAGCAATGACCATTGGATGTGGTATCATAGCTGTAAGCACAAGACAAATCTTCCGTGCTGCCATCGCTCTTTTATTTTCATTAGTGGGTATTGCCGGAATTTATTTCTGGATGGATTATGAATTTATTGCCGCGGTACAAATTGTAGTTTATGTTGGAGGTATTGTTGTGTTAATTATCTTTTCCATCTTTCTCACACAACAATCCGGTGAAAAACTACCGATACAAAAGATGGGAAGGAAAATCTTTTCCCTTCTTGCCGTGTTCTGCGGATTTGCATTGACCATTGTTCAAATCTTCGAGCACACATTTACAAAAACAACGGCTCCTGCGGTTGGACCCACAATCAGAAATATTGGAGAAGAATTAATTTCTCTTGATAAAAATGGTTATGCACTTCCTTTTGAAGTAGTGAGCATTTTGTTGCTTGCTGCATTAATTGGTTGTATTGTCATTGCCATGAGGACACCGCCGGAAACTCCAAAAGAAGAAGTTGAAGTAAAAAGAAAAAATGGGATCAAAGTGATCCTTCCGAAAGAAGAAGAAGTTTTAATTGTACAGGAAGAAACAGGAGGTATCCAATGACAATCGAACCAGGTTTATATCATTTGTTATTTGTCAGCACTGCTTTGTTCTTTATTGGTATCTATGGATTCCTGACAAGAAGAAACCTCATCACCATGTTGATGAGTATCGAGCTGATTTTAAATAGTGTCAATATCAATTTTATTGCTTTCAATAAATATCTCTGGGCAAATAGACTGGATGGTGTGATGTTCACCGTGTTTGTAATTGCCATTGCTGCTGCTGAAGCTGCGGTTGCCATTGCCATCATCATCAACTTGTACAGATCGCACAATTCCATTGATGTTGAGAAAGCAGAAGAGATGAAATATTAGTTTGGAGTTTGGGATTTTGACTTTGGAGTTTTCAGACTCCCGCACAACCCCAAACCCGTAACACCAAACTCAAAACTTATTTATGCCAAGCGCCATTATTATAGCATTGATCCCACTTCTTCCACTGTTTAGTTTTTTAGTATTGGGATTGTATGGAAGAAAAGTTTTTAAGAATGCTTCCGGGATTATCGGAACACTTTCCTTGTTGATTTCATTTGCAATTGCAGTCTTCACTGCTTACAGTTATTTTCATTTACACCAGGGTTCACACCCAGCAGAAATTCCTTTCAAGTACACATGGCTGCAGTTTAATGAAGGCATGTCGATCGATATGGGCATCCAGCTTGATTCCATTTCGGTAACGATGATTGTGGTGGTGACGTTTGTTTCACTGATGGTGCACATCTTCTCGCTTGGCTACATGAAAGGTGAAGAGAGATATCCAACTTATTATGCTTTCCTTTCCCTGTTTACTTTTTCTATGTTAGGATTGGTGCTGTCATCAAACATCTTCCAGATCTACATCTTCTGGGAACTGGTTGGTGTTTCTTCGTATTTATTAATTGGATTTTATTATGATCGTCCAAGTGCAGTTGCAGCATCTAAAAAAGCATTCATCGTAACACGTTTTGCTGATCTTGGATTTTTGATTGGAATTTTGATCCTCTCCTTCTACGCCAACACACTTGATTTTAATACGCTGATTGCGACGTTCACAACACAAACACCTCAACTGCACAATGCAGTTGCCTCATCTTTCCTGGGTGTAAGTGCATTAACGTGGGGATTGGCTCTCGTGTTTATGGGTGGTGCTGGTAAGAGTGCAATGTTCCCCTTGCACATCTGGTTGCCCGATGCCATGGAAGGCCCAACACCTGTTTCAGCATTGATCCATGCCGCTACGATGGTTGTTGCCGGTGTGTTTTTAGTAGCGAGATTGTTCCCGATATTTTCACTCTCGGCCCCTGCTGCATTAAATATTGTTGCGTATGTTGGAATTGTTTCAGCGTTTCTTGCCGCAATTATCGCATGCACACAAACCGATATTAAAAGAGTGCTGGCTTATTCCACCATGTCACAGATTGGTTTCATGATGTTTGCACTTGGGGTTTCAGGTTACGGTGGTGAAAATGGTTTGGGCTTTACCGCTTCTATGTTTCATTTGTTTACACATGCTATGTTCAAAGCGTTGTTGTTCCTTGGTGCAGGTGTGGTTATTCACTTCATTCACAGTAATGAAATGAAAGATATGGGTGGATTAAGAAAATATTTGCCTGTTGCGCACATCACTTTCTTAATTGCATGTCTGGCAATTGCTGGTGTGCCACCGTTCGCAGGTTTCTTTAGTAAGGAAGAAATTCTATTGGCAGCGTACAATAGCAATCCAACAATTTATTACATAGCCCTTGTTACCTCAGGACTAACGGCATTCTACATGTTCCGCTTGTACTTCAGTATTTTCTGGAACAAAGAAGCACATATTCACACAGAACATCATCACAAAGGTTCTTTCGTAATGAGTTTGCCATTGATTGTTTTAGCAATTGGTGCTGCATTGGCAGGCTTCATTCATTTTGGAAGTTTTGTTAGCTCTGATGGACAACCGTTAGAATCTCATTTCAATCCAATGTTCTCTATTGCTCCCGTAACAATTGGAGTTATTGGAATTGCAATTGCATGGATTCTTTACAAAAAGCAAAACGAAAGACCAGAAAAGATTGCTAATGCTTTGAGTTCTCTATATAAAGCAGCTTATCGAAAGTTTTATATCGACGAGATTTATCTGTTCATCACAAAGAAAGTTTTATTCAATCTTGTTGGAAGACCTGCTGCATGGTTCGACAGGAATGTAGTTGACGGTATGGTGAATGCAACCGGCAATGCCACGGCAACGCTTTCAGCAAGAATTAAAAAAATACAATCAGGTAAAGTACAGGGGTATGCCATTTACACTTTGGTTGGTGTAATCGTTTTAGCTATTCTGTTCATTTACCTGTGGAAATAAAATAACTATGAACTTACTTTATTTATTAGGCGTTCCGTTGATCACATCTGTTGCATTACTTTTTGCAAGGAACGTGAAGGGTGTGAAACTGATCAGCCTTGTTGGAGCAACGATTCAATTCTTTTTGGCTCTATTCTTATTATATGCATTCAGGCAGGAAAGACTGCAAGGCAATTTCGAAGACATGATCTTTCAACGGAATTACGCATGGTTCTCTTCACTGAATATCAATTTTCACGTTGGCGTTGATGGAATTTCCATTGCGATGATCATGCTAACGGCATTTGTTGTGTTGGCAGGTGTGTTGGTTTCATGGAACGTTCAAAAGATGACGAAAGAGTTTTACTTTCTATTGATTCTTTTGAGTTTGGGTGCTTACGGATTCTTCATTTCACTCGATTTGTTCATTCTCTTCTTCTTCCTTGAAATTGCTGTTATTCCAAAATATTTATTGATTGGTATTTGGGGAAGCGGAAAGAAAGAATACAGTGCCAACAAACTTGCATTGATGTTAATGGGCGGCTCCTCGCTGGTATTGGTTGGAATGCTCGGCGTTTATTTTGCAGGCGGAAGAAGTTTTGATCTGCTTCAGCTTTCGCAAGTTCACATACCGGTTGAAACACAAAAAATAATTTTTCCATTCCTGTTCATCGGGTTTGGTGTGTTCACTGCATTGTTTCCTTTTCATACCTGGGTGCCCGATGGTCACTCGTCTGCACCAACAGCAGGTTCGATGTTTCTAGCAGGCATTTCAATGAAGCTCGGTGGTTATGGTTGTTTGAGAGTGGCAACTTATTTGTTACCCGATGCTGCAAAAGAATATTCCTGGATCATCATCACACTCGCAGCAATTGCAATTCTATATGGGGCCTTCGCTACCATGATGCAGAAGGATTTGAAATACATCAACGCATATTCTTCCGTTAGCCACTGCGGATTTGTTTTGCTTGGAATTGGAATGTTGACAAAAACTGCCATCACCGGTGCAGTCATGCAAATGGTATCACACGGTTTGATGACGGCCCTTTTCTTCGCCGTGATCGGAATGATCTATGAAAGAACGCATACAAGATTGGTAACTCAAATGAGTGGCCTGTTACGAACTATGCCTTTTATCATGACGATCTTGTTCATTGTTGGTTTGTGTTCATTAGGTCTTCCCGGCTTCAGTGGATTCGTTGCTGAAATGACGGTGTTTATGGGTTCATGGCAAAATGTAGAAATTGGTTATCGTCTCGCAACAATTGCGGCTTGTATGTCGATTGTTGTTACGGCTGTTTATATTTTAAGAGCTGTTGGTAAAACAGCAATGGGTCCAATCACCGATGAGCATCATCTTCAACTAAAAGATGCAAGCTGGAATGAAAAACTCGCTGCAGGGCTTTTGGTTGTTGGCATTATTGCTATAGGCATTGCTCCTTTCTGGTTAAATGATTTGATCAAACCTGGTTCGGAAGTGATTATGCAAAAGCTTTCGCAGGTTGTAAAATAATATTATATGGAATCTGTTTTGTTATTGAAGAACGAATTGTGGATCGCTGTTCTCATCTTCCTCTTGCTATTTATTAAAATAGGCAAAGGAATGAAGAATGATTCATTGCTTACATTGGTACAGGTGTTATTGCTTGTGAATGTGGTGTTGGGATTTCTTTTTAATAAAGATGGAAGTGCCTTCAGTGGAATGTTTTATTCGAATGCAGTTATTGCTTTTCAGAAAAACATTTTGAGCATTGCAACTTTCCTAATTTCATTGTTATGTGCTGACTGGTTGAAGAAGACGCCTCATCTTTCTGAGTTCTTTGTTCTCCTTCTATCTGCACAATTAGGAATGTTCTTCATGATCTCCAGTGGAAATTTATTGATGTTCTATTTGGGATTGGAATTATCAACTATTCCTGTAGCTGCTCTTGGTAATTTCGATTTAGAGAAAAGAATTTCTTCTGAAGCTGCAATGAAGATGATATTGTCTTCAGCATTTTCAACAGGTATTTTACTGTTTGGTATTTCATTAGTGTACGGTGCAACAGGAACAATTTCGTTTGCTGAATTACCACAAGCATTAAGTTCAACCCCATTACAAATTCTTGCTTTTGTGTTTTTGGTTTCGGCATTCGGATTCAAACTTTCAGTTGTTCCTTTTCATTTGTGGACAGCCGACGTGTATGAAGGTTCACCAATTGCAGTAACTTCATTTCTTTCAGTTGTATCAAAGGGTTCTATTGCTTTTATCTTCTTAACTGCATTGTACAAAGTATTTCAACCTCTTAACGGTGTTTGGTATAACATGATCGTTATTCTTGCTTTGGCAACAATGATCATTGGCAATTTGTTTGCATTGCGCCAGCAGAACATCAAACGCTTCCTTGCTTTTTCATCCATTGCTCAAGTAGGATTTATTTTGGTTGGTATGAGCAGTAATGCTGGTGTAGGATTAACGTCCATTACTTATTTTGTTTTGATCTATGTTTTCTCCAACCTCGCAGCTTTTGGAGTTGCTTCTGTTATTTCAGAAAAAACAGGAAAAGAAAATATTGATGATTATAAAGGCCTGTATCAAACAAATCCTTTTTTAAGTTGGATATTGGCTCTTGCTTTATTCTCGCTTGCAGGCATTCCACCGACAGCAGGTTTCTTTGGCAAATTGTTTTTGATAACTGCCGGTGCAACGAAAGGAAATTATTGGTTCATTACTATGGTGGCATTAAACCTGATTGTTTCGCTTTATTATTATTTGAGAGTAGTTCGTGCTGTGTTTATGGACAAGAACGAACAACCTATTGAAAGAATAAAAGGAAATCGTGCAGTAAATTTTGGATTAACAATTTGTGCTGCGGGCATTGTGTTGGTTGGTTTGGTGAGCTGGATCTATGAATACATTTCCAAACTCTCTTAAATGATGAGAGAATCTGTTTTAGTTCTTAGCATTGCATTTATGTGATTCAAAAGTTCAATCATATCCCATTAAGCAATCACCATACTAAAACCACCATGAAACAAATTCTTTTACTCGGCAGCATTCTTTCAACAGTCTTTCTTTCTGCGCAGCAGAATACAGAAACTTATCCTGTTGATTCGGCAAGCGTCGAACATACAGGAGTACCAAAAGGAGAAGTTTTAAAATTCACTTTCAACCAATCAAAGATCTTTCCGGGAACTACGAGAGAAGTTTCAGTGTATGTGCCAGCACAATACAAACCTGATAAACCTGCATGCGTTTATGTAAACCAGGATGGCATTCAATGGAAGGCGCCAATTGTTTTTGATAATCTCATTTACAAAAAGGAAATGCCCATCACCATCGGTGTGTTTGTAACACCGGGAAAAGTTTTAGCTGATGATGGTTCAGTTGCATTGGATCGCTACAACAGAAGTTTTGAATACGATGGATTGGGCGATGCTTATGCTCGTTTAATTCTCAATGAAATTTTACCTGAAGTTGAAAAACAAAAAACATCGGATGGCCGTGCTGTTCATCTTTCAAAAAATGGAAATGATAGAGCCATAGGTGGTTCAAGCAGCGGTGCCATTGCTGCATTTACGGCTGCCTGGGAGCATCCTGAAGAATTTTCACGAGTGTTCAGTGCAATCGGAACTTATGTTGCCTTGCGTGGTGGCGAACGTTATCCTTTTCTCGTTCGTAAGTATGAACCAAAACCCATTCGTGTTTTTTTGCAGGATGGCAACAATGATTTAAATATTTATGCAGGTGATTGGTGGAAGGCAAATGAAACGATGGAAAGAGCGTTAACCTTCGCAGGCTATGAAGTGAATCATGTTTGGGGCGAAGGTGCCCACAGCGGAACGCATGGCAATGCAATTTTTCCCCAGGCCATGCGCTGGCTTTGGAAAGACTGGCCGAAGCCTGTTGCAAAAGGAAATTCTAAAAATGATTACCTGAGTAATCTTTTAATTCCAGGCGAAGATTGGGAGCTCGTTGGACAAGGTTATCAATTCACTGAAGGAACGGCATCGGATAAAAATGGTATAGTGTATTACCAGGATATTCCAACATCAAAAACATACAAAGTTGACTTGAATGGAAAGCTTACCACTTTAAATATTGATGCAAAAAAAGCGAGTGCCACTTGTTATGATGCTGATGGAAAGCGATACACAGTTGCCGGAGGCACAAAACAAATTTTAAGTTATGGTGCTAATGATAAAGAAGCTGTAATTGCAGACAGCATTGCAGGTAACGATATCATTATTGCAAGCAATGGAAATAAATGGGTAACATCCCCTGACGGAACAAATCCTCGAGGTAAGGTTTATCTTATTCGTTCAAATGGAGAGAAGCTTGTTGTTGATGATGGATTACGCTTTCCAAATGGTGTGGCGCTTTCTCCTGATCAAACACAATTATATGTTACAGAATCTGCCACGCATTGGGTTTGGATTTATAAAGTAAAAAACGACGGAACACTTGCTTACAAACAACGTTTTGGTTGGTTGCACTCTCCCGATTCAGAAGATAATGCATGGCCTGATGGTTTGAAATGCGATACAGCGGGAAGAATTTTTGTTGCAACAAGATTGGGAATACAGGTGATGGACCAACTGGGAAGAGTGGAAGCGATCATTCCTATTCCAGCATCAAACGGACAGGCATCAAATATTTGTTTTGGCGGTGCTGATTTTAATATTTTGTATGTTTCTGCAGGTGATAAAGTGTTTCGCAGAAAATTGAAAACACGTGGTGCCAATTCATTTGATAAACCCATTAAGCCTGCTAACCCAAGACTGTAAACTGAAAAACGAATTATTATGGCTATCAATAAAAATCATGAATTTGAAGAACTGGATGGTATTAAGTGTGCCATTGTTGAAAAGAATGTTTCTCCGCAACGTGTTGAGTTCTTAAAAAATTTACTCCGGTTCAATGGATATGAAGTTGTAGTTGTTGCATCGCCAGCACCAAAAGCTACCCCGGCTCCAAAGCCTGCAGCACCTGCTAACGGCGAAGCACAGAAAGAACAGGTTGCACCACCTCCGCCGCCACCTGCACCCGAAACATTTACGGTTGGTGTTACGGATATTACTTTCAATCCAATCAATGCCATTTTTGGAAGAGCACTTCACACACCGGATAAGCATGTTGTAACATTGGCTTACTGGCAACAGAAGGAAGAGGTGTCTCATGATGAGGTGCCGTATTTTGAGAAGTGATTTCCGCCCGTCCCCCTAAAGGGGAGACTTAGGTTGAAGAACTTTTTTTTCGCAGGATTATTTTAATTCAGGTTTTCCTTTCAAGCCTGATTGTAGAAGTAAAAGCAATAAAGAGATGCCGATTAAAATATGTGGCAGAAAAGACGGCCAGGCATCATAGAAGTACATATTAACAAGCATACTCCCAGAAAAGAGTACAGCTATCCAAATAATTATTGCCAACAACCAACTAAGAAATCTTTTTCTCTTGATTGAGATTGAAGTCGTCTTCAATAATAAAAACACACTGATAATGGCAGGTACTAAAATCCAAATGATTGTTTCAGTTTTCACTTTCTAATTTTCGAAATTACAATGCAAATTGCAACCGTTAAGATATTGAAAGCGTTGAAACGATAAACTAAATTAACAGTGGCCATTGATTTAGATGAAAAGAAACATCCTTCCATACAATCCAAAGCTAAAAGAGCTTGCAAAAAAGCTTAGAAGCAACATGACTTATTCAGAAGTGAAGCTTTGGAATGAATTAAAGAATGGAAAGTTGAATGGATATGATTTTGACAGGCAAAGAGCAATTGGGAACTTCATCGTTGATTTTTATTGTAAAGATGTTCAACTGGCAATAGAAATTGATGGAATAACTCACGAGGAAGAAAAAGCAAAATGGAAGGATGCAATAAGACAAAAAGAATTGGAAGAAGCAGGAGTTCATTTTTTAAGATTTGATGCGCTGTTGGTGGTAAATAAAGTTGAAGCAGTTGTTCGGAAAATTGGAAGATGGCTTGAAGAGTATAAAAAAGAAAATGGAGTGAGTGAGTTTGTGAAAAGAAGAAGAGAAACGAATGGTTGAAGAAACCCACCCCTGCCCCTCCAAGGAGGGGATGCAGCCGCACAGCCCGCACTTTTCAAGATGCTTTGTTTAAATCATGAGTCTTTAATTGCAAGAGTCAAGAATAAAGTTCAATTGAAACTATCGCTCCCGTAGTAAAGTGACTTTTTGCTTAGACAGAATCCAAATCTTTTCTTTTCAAAGAAACATCATAAGCGAAGAATCTTTGAGTTCAATATGTAGTGAACGTCTTACTGTAGGAAACCATCCCTTCCTTGGAGGAGCGAAGTTGAGAAATGGCTTTATTGTGAACGATCCGGGGTGGGTTTCATCGACCAAAAGAAAAATTGATATCAATTGTAAACGTCGAATGTGATCATAAGAATTACCGAACGATGAACGTATTGCGACGCAACAGACGATCAATAGTAGCAATGCCGTTTGGCTCATAATAATTCTCTCTCAATATCTCCAATAAGCAACCAACCTACCCCTACAAACACTCTAACTATCACCAACACCTCTCAAAACTCCCTCACACCAACCCTCTCCTCACATCTCCAAAACTGACCAGAATCATTTTTACATCTGACCCTTGTAATCTAAAAACAATAGATACCTGACTAACTATGTACTTTAAAAACATAAAGATTATGTCAAAAACTTCCAGGGCTAATAAGTACGTTTATTTCTTCGGCGGCGGGAAGGCCGATGGAAACGAATCCATGAAAAATCTGCTCGGTGGCAAAGGCGCTAACCTTGCAGAAATGGCTGGCCATCCTAACCTTCGCTTGCCTGTTCCTCCCGGCTTTACTGTAACTACTGAAGTGTGCACTTACTACTATCAAAACAAAAGGACTTACCCGTCTGTTTTGAAAGCACAGGTTCAGGAAGCTATTTCCAAAATGGAAAAACTCACCGGTAAAAAATTCGGTGATGTAAAAAATCCTCTTCTTGTTTCTATTCGCTCCGGTGCACGCAAATCAATGCCCGGTATGATGGAAACAATTTTGAACGCCGGCTTAACCGAACAAACTATTACAGGCCTGATTGCACAATCGGGTGATGAACGTTTTGCTTATGATGCTTACCGTCGTTTGATTATGATGTATGCCGATGTGGTGATGGAAAAAGCTGCAGGCGTTGAACCAAAAGGTGGTAAAGGCATTCGCAAAGTGCTGGATGAAAAACTGGAAAAAGTAAAACACGAAAAAGGTTACGCAAGTGATACCGATCTTACCGCTGCTGATTTGAAAGCATTGGTAAAAGATTTCAAAGCCACTGTGAAGAAAGTTTTAGGAAAAGAATTTCCTGATAATCCAAACGAGCAATTGTGGGGAAGTGTTGGCGCCGTGTTCGCAAGCTGGAATGGTAAGAGAGCAATTGAATATCGCCGCATTGAAAGAATTCCTGACGAGTGGGGAACTGCTGTAAACGTGCAGGCAATGGTGTTTGGTAATTTGGGTGATGATAGTGCAACAGGTGTTGCTTTCACAAGAAATCCCGGTAATGGTGAAAACCAATTCTACGGTGAATATTTGGTGAATGCACAAGGTGAAGACGTTGTTGCCGGTATCCGCACTCCTGCTCCAATCAATGATTATTCCAAGAACGCACAAAGCGAGCATCTTCCTACCCTGGAAGCTACGATGCCATCGTCATATAAAGAGTTGTTCCAGATTCAAAGACGTTTGGAAAAACACTACAAAGACATGCAGGATATTGAGTTCACCATTGAAAAAGGTAAGCTCTATATGTTGCAATGCCGCATTGGCAAACGCAATGGTGTTGCTGCTGTTCGCATGGCAACTGAAATGTACAAAGCAAAAGTCATCGATGCCAATACAGCCATTAAGAGAGTAGCTCCAAACCAATTGGTTGAATTGTTGCTCCCAATGTTAGATCCAAAAGCAGAAGGCGCAGCTACTGTTATTGCGAAAGGTTTGCCTGCTGGTCCTGGTGGTGCAAAAGGCCGCGTAGTATTTACTTCCGATGAAGCAGTTGAGTGGGCAGCAAAAGGCGAGAAAGTGATCCTCGTTCGTGAAGAAACTTCTCCTGAAGATGTTGACGGTATGCACAAAGCTCAAGCCATCCTTACTACAAAAGGTGGTATGACATCTCACGCAGCACTTGTTGCAAGAGGCTGGGGTAAATGCTGTATCGTTGGTTGCGGTGATATTGAAATTCATAGTGAAAGCAAATCCTTCCGTGCTAAGAATGGTACTGTAATTAAAGAAGGCGACTGGATTACATTGAATGGTACAAAAGGTACTGTTTACGAAGGCAGTCTTCCGTTAGTTGCTATTGATGTTGACAAGAACCAATCTTACACTGATTTGATGAAGCTTGTTGATAAAGTGAAAGTATTGAAGGTTCGTACAAATGCTGAAACTCCCGCTGATGCAACACAAGGTGCTAAGTTTGGTGCAGAAGGCATTGGTTTGTTCCGTACAGAGCATATGTTCTATGGCGAAAACAGTGAGCAACCATTGTTCCTGCTCCGCAAAATGATTGTTAGTAAAAACGAACAGGAAAGAAGAAAAGCGTTGAATGAATTGTTCGTGTTCGTTAAGAAAGATATCAAGGACACATTGAAAGTAATGAAGGGACATCCTGTTACTATTCGTTTGCTCGATCCACCACTTCACGAATTTGTTCCTCATGATACAGCAAGATTGTATCAATTGAGCCGTGAATTGGGAATCTCAATTGGTGTGTTGAAGAGAAGAGTTCTGGCATTGAATGAAAACAATCCAATGCTCGGACACCGTGGTGTACGTCTCGGTATCTCTTATCCTGAGATCACTGAAATGCAGATCAGGGCCATCTTTGAAGCAACAGCTGAATTGACTAAGGAAGGTGTTAAAGCATTCCCTGAAATCATGGTGCCTGTTACATGTACTGTTAATGAACTTTCTCACCAAAAAGCGATTGTCGACAGAGTTTATGCTGAAGTATGTGCTGCCAAGAAAGTGAAGAAGATTCCTCACATGTATGGTACAATGATCGAAATTCCAAGAGCTGCTATCAAAGCCAATCAAATGGCCGAAGTAGCTGACTTCTTCTCATTCGGTACAAACGACCTTACTCAAATGAGCTTTGGTTTCAGCCGCGACGATGTGGGTGGATTCTTACCAAATTATCTCGATCAGAAAATATTGACTGACGATCCATTCCAGACAATCGACCAGGATGGTGTTGGTGTGCTGATTAAACTGGGTGTTGATAAAGGACGCAGTGTAAAACCAAATCTGAAAGTTGGTATTTGCGGTGAGCATGGTGGTGATGCTGAAAGCGTTAAATTTTGCCATCGCATCGGAATGAACTATGTAAGCTGTTCACCATTCCGTGTGCCTATTGCAAGGTTGGCAGCCGCTCATGCAGCCATTGAGGAATTAGAGTTGAAAGCTCAAAAGCCTTCATTGAAAGTGAGCGTTGCTAAGAAAGGTAAAGCGCAAAAAAAAACTAAGAGAGTTGTAGTAGGTTAAGATAGATTTTTTCATTGCTTAGGCTCAGGCTTCGTTGATTGAAAGATCAGCGAAGCCTTTTTTTTTATAATGATTAAAGAAAGAAAAGAATTTTCATGTTGTTTGTACTGAAAAGTGTCCTGGTTAACGATGGCAGATTTTACTAACTAAACTTCATTGCTACCATTGACCATCTGTTGCGTCGCACACTTATACGTTCTGTAATTCTTATCATCACTTTCGCCGACCACTACTCTCCTTTCATTTGAAGAAACCCACCCAGGTCGTTTTAATGTAATGGCCATCAACTCCGGCCCTTCAGGCAGGGCACGATTTCCAATAGCACTTAATTAACTGCAACTCGCAATAAAAAAATCTTCGTTTATTAATAGTCTCTTCGAAAGGCGAGGGTTGTGTGAGCGTCCCCTCACCCCAGGGGTTAGGGCAGGTTCATTCGGTTATAGAAACAATTGATTGTAGTGATGGTTATCAGTCAACATTCACTGACCAAAATCATTCCTTTCCCAACCAATTCACTTTACATTTAGTTTATGAATAAATGGAAGAACATCATCGGCAAACCGTCTTAGTGGCTTCCATTTATTCATCCACTCCATCGCAACACTTTTCCAGTTATTCAGTTCACATCAATCTTCCACAATGAAAACAATCATTGAACCTTTTAAGATCAAATCAGTTGAACCTATTTACTTCAACACAAAATCAGACCGTGAGGAAATAATTGAAAAAGCATTTTACAATCCCTTTCTTATTTCATCAAAAGATGTGCTCATCGATTTATTGACCGACAGTGGCACGAGCGCCATGAGCAGTGAACAATGGGGCGGTATTATGCAGGGTGATGAATCGTATGCAGGCAGTCAAAGTTTTTATCATTTTGAAAAAACAATAAGGAATATTACGGGAATGCCCATTATCATTCCAACGCACCAGGGACGTGCCGCAGAAAAGATTTTGTTTAGCATTGTTGGAGGCAAAGGCAAATATGTTGTCAGCAATACCTTGTTCGATACTACGAGAGCAAACATAGAATTCTCAGGAGCAGAAGGCGTTGACCTTTTATGTGAGGAAGGAAAGTATCCTACCAGAGCTGCACCCTTCAAAGGCAATATGGATCCGGCGGCATTAAAAAAATTCATCAAAGAAAAAGGCGCAAAAAATATTTCGATGTGTATTCTCACCATCACCAATAATTCCGGTGGAGGACAACCGGTGAGCATGCATAATATTCGTGAAGTGAAAAGTATTTGCGGTGATCATGGCATTCCTCTCTTCATTGATGCTTGCCGCTTTGCGGAGAATGCTTACTTTATCAAATTGAGAGAGCATGGCTTTGCCGATAAGTTCGTAGAAGAAATTGTCCCCGAAATGTTTTCATATGCTGATGGTTGCACTATGAGTGCAAAGAAAGATGCATTTGCCAACATCGGCGGCTTTCTTGCCCTACGGGATCAGCAACTTGCAAATCAATGCCGCAACCTCTTAATCATTACTGAAGGATTTACAACTTATGGCGGGCTGGCAGGTCGTGATCTCGAGGCGATCTCTATCGGCTTGCAGGAAGTAATGGATGAACACTACTTGCATTATCGCATTCGCAGCATCGAATACCTCACAGAAAAATTAATCAAGGCTGGCGTGCCTGTAATGCAGCCAGCAGGCGGGCATGCCGTATATCTTGACGCAAAAGAATTTCTGCCCCACATTCCGGTTTGTGAATATCCTGGGCAGGCATTAGTTGCAGCTTTATACATTGAAGGTGGAATACGCAGCGTAGAAATTGGTTCATTGATGTTTGGCAAGTGTGATGCAGATGGAAAATTGATTCCGGCCGCCATGGAGTTGGTCCGTCTTGCCATTCCAAGAAGAGTGTACACACAAAGCCATATCGATTATGTTGCTGAAGTCATTATCGACGTCTTCAAACAAAGAAAAGAAATCAAAGGCATGAAGATCATCGAAGAAGCACCGATGCTTCGGCATTTTACTGCAAAAATGAAATGGTTGAATAATGAAGACACTGCGCCAAAAGAAGAATGTGCGACGGTACATCATTATAACAACAAACTAAAAATTCACAACAGGAAAATTTACTAAAGCAAACTAACAATAGCTATAAATGAGAAAGCTTTAACTGGCTTTTCAACTTGTGCATTTCATGCTCTGCATTTTCGAGTTGTTGCAGAAGATGCAAGATTACATCAATGCCTTCAACATTTACATCAAGGTCGTAATGTAACCGCACTATTTTTTCCAGTTGATTAAGCTTGTCAGCGGACAGAAATTCATTGCCTTCATTTGAGATCACATCAATCAAACCATAATCACGCAATGAATAAATAAAATTAGTTTCAATGTGATGATGTGTACAAAACTCCTGCACTAAAATCAATTGCTCTTCCATATCATCTCAGTTTTGAAAGTTCAGTAAATAGTTGTTTTTCTTTGTCAGAAAGATTGGCTGGCAGCCTCACCTGGTAAGTGATGTATAAGTCTCCAAACTCACCTTCTTTTTTGTAAACGGGGAAGCCCTTTCCTCTTACTCGTGTCCTTGTGTCGTTCTGCGTTCCTGCAGGAACCTTCAATTTCAATTTGCCGGATAAAGTATCAACAGCTGCCTCTCCACCTAACACCGCAGTATACAAATCTATTTCCGCCGTCGTATACAAATCATTTCCTAATCGCTTGAATTGCGGATCATCCTGTATAACGAATGTGATATAGAGATCACCACTTGGGCCACCATTTACACCCGGTGCACCATATCCTTTTAATCTTATTTTTTGGCCATCTTCAACGCCTGCTGGAATAGTAATACGAATGTTCTTTCCATCAAGTGTAATGGTTCGCTGATGGGTGGCATAAGCTTCTCTTAAATGCAAATGCAGTTCCGCCGAAAAATCCTGTCCACGAAATTTTGACTCTCTTCTTCCACTTTTTCCGCCCATTCCACCAAACAAGGATTCGAAGAAATCAGAGAAAGTACTCTCGCCACCTGCTCCTCCAAAATATTCTTCACCACCGCTATAAGTTCTTTGTCTTTGCTGTTGCTGCCTCGCTTTTTCAAATTGCTCTGCATGCTGCCAGTCCTTGCCATACTGGTCATACTTCTTTCTTTTTTCAGGATCACTCAGTACTTCGTTTGCCTCATTGATCTCCTGGAATTTTTTGTTTGCTTCTTTGTTGTTGGGATTTACATCAGGGTGATATTTTCTTGCCAGCTTGCGATAAGCTTTCTTAATATCATCAGTGGAAGCATTTTTATCTAAACCAAGTATTTTGTAATAATCAACATATTCCATAGCTATTCATGCTGTAAGTCCGTTATAAAGTTAGAAAAACTTTTGCCGGCGATTTCCTTCAAAATAATAACTGTCCAAATCAGTGATGGAAACTTTGCTATTAATTACTATTTTTCCGCTTCCAAATCCAGATAGCTATGAAAAGACCCTCAATACTGCTTATTTTCTTTTGCCTCGTTTATTCCTTGCAGTCCTTTTCACAAAACACAAAACCTGATACGGTAAAAGTAGGCGTATATGTTACCAGCATTCACGACATTGATTTCAAGGAGAAAGAGTATTCTGTGCAATTATGGCTTTGGCTGAAATACAAAAACAAAGACTTTGATTTTGCGAGGAACCTGGAAGTACCAATGGCAAAATCAGTGGATAAATCATTTTATACTATAGACACATCCGGCGGGCAGGTGTATATGCAAATGAAATTGCAATGCGTGATGAAAGATTCATGGAAGATCGAAAACTTTCCTTTCGACCGACAAACGCTGCGTTTTACAATTGAAAATTCGCAATACAGTGCTAAGTCATTGGTATTTGTAGCAGATACTGTTGGTGAACATTTTGATCACCGCTTTACATTGCGTGGATGGTCCATTGATAGTTGCACCTTATCAACCGGGACCAGGTTTTATGAAACAGGATTTGGTGACGAAACGCTTTCTAAGCCAAGAGTGGAATATGGTGTCTTCCGGCTACGTTTAAGTATTGCAAGAGATGCCGGAGGCTTATTCTGGAAGATGTTTCTGGGAATGTACATTGCCTTCCTCATCGCTTATGTATGCTTTTACATTCATGCAGATGGGATGGACTCACGTTTCAGCTTAAGCGTTGGCTCCTTATTTGCCGTCATTGGTAATAAATACATCATTGACTCTTCCTTGCCTGAATCAACATCATTTACACTCGTTGATACTTTACACGGATTGACCCTGTTCTGCATTTTCCTGATTATATCTGCAACTGCTTATTCGTTAGTGCTGGTAAAGAAAAATCAAATAAAAAAAGCATCGAGGTTCGATATGATCGCAGCCCAGGTTGTATTGCTGGCGTATGTCATCACCAACATCTACTTCATTACAAATGCCGGCGGCGGAAATTAACTTATTGCTCTGTCAGCTTAAAATTTGCGTGGTGCAAAAGTTGTAAGGAGTACAAGCAAACTAAGCACCTAAGATGAACGGACAGGCAAAACCAGTTTCCATGCAGGGGAAAATTAGGCAGTTCTTTTTACTTATTTACGAGGCATTTGCCTTTGTGATTCGCTTTTTTAAGGAAGTATTCGTTCCACCATTTCATTTTAGGGAATTTATTCGTCAATGCTACAATGTTGGCTACAAGTCCCTTGCCCTTATTTCAATTACAGGCTTTATAACCGGGCTGGTCTTTACTAAACAGTCGCGGCCTTCTCTCGCCGACTTCGGTGCAACTTCATGGCTGCCTTCCCTCGTTGCCATCGCTATCATCAGGGCATTGGCACCATTGGTTACAGCACTGATTTGTGCCGGGAAAGTAGGCTCCAATATTGGGGCAGAGTTAGGCTCTATGAAAGTGACAGAACAAATAGATGCCATGGAAGTATCAGCAATTGATCCGTATAAATATCTTGTTGTTACAAGGGTAGCAGCAACTACCATCATGCTACCTCTGCTTATGTTTTATACCGCTTTTGTTGGCTTGATGGGCTCTTATCTTGATGTGCATGCAAATGAGCAAACAAGTTTGATAAGCTTCTTCCAGGACGCATTCTCAAGTATCAATTTTCTTGATTACTGGGCTTCGATCATAAAAGCATTAGTATATGGATTCACCATTGGCGTTGTTGGTTCTTACAAAGGTTTCAATGCAAGCAATGGCACCACGGGTGTTGGCCATGCAGCTAATTCTGCGGTTGTTACTTCCATGTTCCTGATTTTTATTGAAGAGATCATGATTGTACAGATCACAAACTTCATAAGAGCCTAATGCACATAAGCGATAACATATCAACTGAAGAAAAAGTGATGTCGATTGAAAGATTGTACAAATCTTTCGGAAATAACCATGTGTTGCGTGGCGTTGATCTTGAAGTATATCGCCGCGAGAATGTTGTTGTGCTGGGAAGATCAGGAACAGGTAAATCCGTTTTGATAAAAATCATTGCAGGCTTATTAAAACCTGATGCAGGCAAGGTTTTGGTTTTAGGAAAGGATGTTGAGCATCTCAATAGAAACGAATTAAGGGATCTGCGCCTGAAGCTTGGCTTCTCTTTTCAAAACAGTGCCTTGTACGACAGTATGACCGTGAGAGAAAACCTTGAATTTCCATTGGTGCAGAATTTCAAAAATTTAAAACGGGCAGAAATTAATAAAGCCGTAGAAGAAGTAATTGAGGCAGTTGGACTATCACAAACCATTAATCAAATGCCCGCAGAACTTTCAGGTGGACAAAGAAAACGCATTGGTATTGCAAGAACATTAATTCTCAGGCCCGAGATTATGTTATATGATGAGCCGACTGCGGGTCTTGATCCTATCACTTCCATTGATATCAATAATTTAATCAATGAAGTGCAGCAACGTTATCATACAAGCTCCATCATCATCACTCATGACCTCACCTGTGCAAAAATCACCGGCGATAGAATTGCCATGTTGCTTGACGGAAACTTTATAAAGCAGGGAAGCTTTGAAGAAGTGTTTACCACGAAGGACGAAAGAATAAAAAGTTTTTACGATTACAATTTTATACAGCAATCATGAAGATGGATAATAACAAAAGAATGGTGACCGTTGGCGTATTTGTCTTAATAGGCATTATCATTTTTGTTGCAGCCGTGCTAACACTCGGCGGTCAGAAAAAAACCTTTGAAGCAAAATCTACATTAAGAGCCATTTTTAAAGATGTGAATGGATTGCAGGCGGGAAATAATGTTTGGTTTTCGGGTGTGAAAGTAGGCACAGTAAAAAAAATATCCTTTATGCCTAACTCAATGGTAGAAGTGATTATGAACATACAAACTTCTGATATGGCCTACATTAAAAAAGATGCAAAGGCCAAGATCAGTTCTGAAGGACTTATCGGGAACAAGATCATAGTAATTTTTGATGGAAGTGCACAATCTGCATCCGTTGCAGAAAACGATCTACTGACAACAGATAGTGGCATGGGTACTGATGAAATGATGGCCACACTTCAACAGAACAATAAAAATTTACTGGATATAACAGGTAATATCAAAGTCATTACGGAAAGATTAATGAAGGGACAAGGTTCAGCTGGTAAAATCCTTTCCGACGACAAACTTGCAAATGATCTGCAGGCAGCAATTTCGGGCTTGCGAACTGCGTCGATGCAAGTGCAGAGCATCACTTCCGATGTTGCTTCCTACACTTCACAGTTGCAATCAGAAGGCTCACTCACCAACAGTTTGGTTCACGACACTGTTTTTTATAGTCATCTAAAAGCCAGTGCCGCTCAAATTCAGCAGGCATCTGCAACTATCAAGGAGTCAAGCGACAATATCAAACGCATTACCGGCAATATTGAAAATGTTAGCAGGAGATTAGATAGTACCGGTTCGCCTGTAGGCGTTTTGCTTAATGATGAAGAAGCGGGAAAGAATTTGAAGATGACGCTCGAAAACCTCCAGGGCGGATCAAAAAAACTGGATGAAGACCTTGAAGCTCTGCAACATAATTTCTTATTCAGGGGCTTTTTCAAAAAGAAAGCCAAAGCAGAGAAGAAAGATTAAGAATGATTCGATGTTTTAAGAAAGGAACAAAACCTCAATATTGATGAAAGGTTTTACGCTCTGATAAACTATTTGTAATTTTAAAATACACTCCCCACCCTTCTTAACAACCCGCTCCGAACAATTTTTTTGAAACGTAAAACCAAACGCATGTCACATTCTTTAAGAATGTTGCCTGTTTTACTGCTTTTTATCTACTGCAGCACAACCGCCAATGCGCAGTCTAAATTGCAAGGTTCTGTTATTGACAGCAAAAACGAACCTGTAAATGAGGCCACAGTATTGCTTTTAAACTCAAAAGATTCTTCCCTGGTAAAAGGTTTGCTTTCGTCAAGTGGCGGACGCTATGCATTCGACAAAATAGCTGCCGGCAAGTATATTGTGTCAGCATCTTTTAGCGGGTACAAGCAGGTGTACTCGCCCGTAGTTCATGTAGAAGAAAATCAGAGCAAATCTGTTGATGCATTAACACTCTCGGAAAAAGTTTCATCGTTAACAGAAGTAACCGTCGCTGTAAAAAAGCCGTTGTTTGAACAAAAAGTCGACCGAATGGTGATCAACGTTGCAAGCAACATTACGGCTGCAGGCAGTACGGTACTTGATGTACTTGAACGTTCGCCCGGCATAATGATCGATCGGCAGAATAACTCACTCTCCATTAATGGGAAAAATGGTGTTGTTGTAATGATCAATGGCAGAATTAATCATATGCCTATTTCTGCTCTTGTTCAAATGCTCGCCGGCATGCCATCTGATAACGTTGAAAAGGTTGAACTCATTACCACTCCGCCTGCAAACTTTGATGCTGAAGGTAACGCTGGATATATCAACATAGTATTGAAAAGAAACACACAGTACGGAAGCAATGGATCCTATATAGCCACGGCAGGTTACGTTAACGGTCTTGTAACAAGTGCCTCAGCAAATTTCAATCACCGCGAAGCCAAATGGAACCTGTACAGTAATTATTCATTCAACCGAATGGCAACCTCACAGGTGGCTCGCTTCTCACATGCCAATCAAAGTCAGGGCGTGTATTTTGAAAATTTTTCAGAGACACATCGTGATCCTATCGAGACAATTAGCGATTTAAAACTCGGTTTTGATTATGAATTAAAGAAAGATGTTGTTGCGGGCATTTTAGTGAGTCTTTACGACCGTAGCTGGAATATGAATGCATTCAACAATTCCTCGGTGTATGCAAACGGCATCCTTGACACCACCGTAAGTGTTGTTAATAAAGAAAAACATCCACTCAATAGTTATGATGTCAATTTAAATCTCCAGAAAAATTATAAAGATGGTAAGCTTAGCTTCAATGTTGATTACATGGACTATCGTGAGAAAAATCCTGTTAATTATGTGAACTCTTATTATAGGGGAAATGGCAATTTTCTGTTTGATGAAGAAATGAGAAGCAATAAAAACACTCCCGTACGTCTTTGGGTAGGCACCATTGATCTCGAACAAAAATTAAGCGGCAAGATCAATATGAGTGCAGGCGTCAAAGCAACTTTCTCTTCATTTACTAATGCGGTAGCAATAGAACGTTTCCTGCAAAATGTTTGGAGTTACGATCCTGATTTAACCGCAACCTATTTTTTGCATGAAAACATTTCTGCTGCCTACTCCAGTCTTGATTGGTCGCCTAGCGAGAAAACAAAAATAAAAGCCGGGTTAAGATTCGAATACACAAACTCCAATTTAAAAACAGCGTACATAAAAAACATAGTTGACAGGCATTATGGCAAACTGTTCCCTAGCCTGTTTCTTACACATTCACTCACCGAGCAGAATACATTTTCATTTGCCTACAGCCGTAGGATTACAAGGCCTACATTCTGGGACCTGGCTCCCTTCGTAATTTTCATGGATCCAAATACGTTCTTCTCAGGTAATCCCGGACTGCAACCTTCAATCACGGACAACCTGAACGCTTCCCTGGTTTTCGCAAAAAAAATACTCTCGGTTTCATATAGCTATGAGGCCAGTCCAATTACGAATTTTTCCCCGCATGTAGATCCAAAAACAAACAAAGAAACATTGTCGGCAGAGAACCAGGACAACAGCAAGTCTATCAATATTAGTATTTCGCTTCCATTCGATATCACCAAATGGTGGACACTTCAAATGAGCCTGAATGGATCATATACAAAAATGAACGGGCTATATAATTCTGAACCTGTGGCACTGCAACGGGAAAGTCTTTTCGGTAATGCTATCCAGAATTTTAAATTGCCCAAAGATTTCACATTTTCAATATCTGGCTTCTATACTACGGGCGGTTTATTTGGACTGTATAAAATGAAGCCCATTGGTGCACTCGATATTGGCATGCAAAAAAAGCTTGGCGATAAAAGATCTTCTCTACGGTTAAATTATTCAAACATATTCAATAGCATCCGGCCTCATTTCGCAGTAAACATTCCTGAAAAAAATCTTGTTGCTTCAGGCGAAATACATTTCAATTATCCCGGACTCAGGCTAACTTTTTCGCACAACTTTGGAAGCGATAAAATAAAAGGCAAAAGAGACCGCTCCACAGGCGCCGAAGAAGAAAAAGACAGGCTAAAAATGTGATTAGTAATGAACAATGTATTTTTTGTGAACAATTTCTAATACCATCAAATAATAAAACGAACTCGGCTCATTGTTGCCCATGAAACAGGTTAAAAAAATATTTACCAGATAATTTTTGTATTTGAAGGATGAATAATTTTGCGGCCGTTATTTACCGTCGTCTTGGACCAGTTGTAGTGGGTGAGTAAAGTAAAATTAATGAGCTGCAATGGAAGAAGATTTATTTCAACTCACTGATAAAGAAATAGAAGAAAAGATAAGTGAACTGGAGCATGCTTATGCAGAGTTTTTAGAAAGCGATGCTCATCTACACGATTTGCATAATATCCGCAGAAGGATCCTGGAATTACAACAGGAACTTGTCAACAGGAGAAACATTTAGCCTGCCATCAAGTCCAAAAACTACAAAAGGTTTGAACATCTTCCTGCCTATTTTTGTTTGATGGAAATAGGCATTTGCACCTTTGCCGATGTAGGCACTCATCCGGTTACAAAAGAAGTTATCACGCCTCAACAGCGCTTACTAAATCTAATTGAAGAAATAGAACTCGCCGACCAACTTGGGTTAGATGTATTTGCTATCGGTGAACACCATCGTCCAGACTATGCCGTGTCTTCTCCCGCAACAGTTATGGCCGCAGCAGCAACGAGAACAAAAAATATCAAATTATCAAGTGGTGTTACAGTATTGAGTTCTGATGATCCCGTAAGAGTGTTCCAACAATTTGCAACGGTTGACCTGCTATCGAACGGACGTGCTGAGATCATGGCAGGCCGCGGCTCATTTATCGAATCTTTTCCTTTGTTTGGTTATAATCTTAATGATTACGATGAACTGTTTTCCGAGAAACTCCTTATGCTAATGAAGTTAAACGAAGAAGAAAAAATATCGTGGAAAGGAAAACATACGCAAACGATTCACAACCTTGGAATTTACCCCAGACCTTTTCAAAAAGAATTACCTCTTTGGATTGCTGTTGGAGGAACACCTGAATCAGTTGTGAGAGCCGCAGAATACGGATTGCCTATGATGCTTGCCATTATTGGTGGCATGCCGGCGAGGTTTGCACCGTTTGTGAAATTATATCGTGATATGTATGCAAAAGCACGACATTCCGAAAGCGATTTGCAAATAGGCATTAATTCTCACACCTACATTGCCGAAACATCGCAACAGGCAAGAGATGAATTTTATCCTCCCTACGCTGAAGTAATGACCCGCATTGGAAGAGAACGTGGATGGAGTGGAATGAGTAGGACCGATTTTGATACAGCAACCGCACCACAGGCTCACTTGTTTGTTGGAAGCCCTCAAGAAGTGGTTGACAAAATTTTGTATGAGCACAGCATCTTTAACCATACACGTTTTCTTGCACAAATTGGTATTGGCGCACAGCCCCATCATCAGGTTATGAAAGCAATAGAATTACTTGGAGATGTTGTTGCACCGGCAGTGAGAAAGCAAATAGGTAAATAAAAACAAATAGCGCTTTCTTTCAACCTCAGAAATAGATAAAAACACCTGTCACTGTCCTTCATTACATTTGATGATGCGAATAATTTTATCTTCCCTTTTCCTGGCTTTTTGCTTGAGTTCCTTTTCACAACAAAAAAACTTTACTCAGTATGTTAATCCGTTAATTGGCACTCAAAAAATGGGGCATACTTATCCGGGTGCTACCGTGCCTTTTGGTTCGGTACAATTGAGCCCCGATACGGATACTATCCCGATGTTTACCAATGGCAAATACGATCCTGATGTTTACAAATATTGCGCAGGCTATAATTATGATGACAACACCATTGTAGGATTTTCTCACACGCATTTTAGCGGCACTGGCCATTCAGATCTCGGTGATTTTCTCATTATGCCTACCGTTGGAACATTGCAATTGAACCCGGGAACAAAAGATGCCCCACAAAATGGTTTTCGTTCCCGCTTCTCTCATTCTACTGAAATAGTAAAACCAGATTATTATAAAGTAAAGCTTGAAGACGACAATATAGTCGCTGAAATGACGGCAACAACCAGAGTAGGATTTCATCAATACACGTTTCCCAAATCGAACGATGCTCATATCATCCTTGACTTAATGCACGGCATTTACAATTATGATGATAAAAACGTGTGGACATTTCTTAGAATAGAGAACGATACACTTCTAACCGGTTACAGGCAAACATCGGGCTGGGCAAGAACAAGAACGGTTTATTTCGCGATGGCTTTCTCTAAGCCATTTACTTCTTATGGAAATAAAAATTTCAAACGTTCCCAATACAGCGGTTTCTGGAGAAGATTTGACCTGGAGCATAATTTCCCTGATATAGCAGGCGAGCAAATAAGAGCTTACTTCAACTTCAAGACTGAAGAAGGAGAAAAGATCAAAATAAAATTTGCGCTTTCGCCAGTTAGTACTGCAAATGCATTGGAAAATTTAAGAACAGAAACGCCATCCTGGGATTTTAACTCCGTTTACAAACAAGGAAATGATGCATGGAATAATGAGCTTGGCAAGATAGATGCACAAATGCAAAGCAATGATGAGTTGATCAATTTTTACACTGCACTCTATCATTCGTTTTTAAGTCCAACCGTGTACATGGATGTAAATAATGAGTATAAAGGACTCGATCAAAATACTCACTCAGCAAAAAGTTTTACAAACTACACGACATTTTCTTTATGGGATACCTACAGGGCTTTACATCCGCTTTTCAACATTGTTCAATCAAAGAGAAACAGAGATATGGTCAACTCTATGCTGACGCATTACAATCAAAGCGTTGAACACATGCTGCCTGTTTGGAGTCATTATGCTAATGAAAACTGGTGTATGAGTGGCTATCACAGCGTTGCAGTGATTGCGGATGCCATTGTAAAAGGCAATATTGCTTTTGATGCCAACAAAGCCCTTGATGCGTGTGTTCAAACAGCGCACAATGATTTTTACGATGGATTGAACTATTATCGGCAACTTGGTTATGTTCCTGAAGATAAAAAGGCCGGCACTTCAGTTTCAACAACCCTGGAATTTGCTTACGATGACTGGTGCATTGCGCAGGCCGCAAAAAAGTTGAAACGCAATGATGTTTATAATGAGTTCATCAAACGTTCGCAGAATTGGAAGAACGTGTATGATGCTTCCATTGGATTTATGCGTCCGCGAATGAGTGATGGCAACTTTCGCAAAAACTTTGATGTGCTTTCAACCAACAACCAGGGATTTATTGAGGGTAATGCATGGAACTTCTCTCTCTTTGTTCCGCAAGACCCCAAGGGGCTGATCAATGCTATGGGCGGAGAAAATAAATTTCTTCCCCATCTTGATTCACTATTCACTATGCATCTTCCGGATAAGTTTTTTGAAGAAACAGAGGACATTACCCGTGAAGGTATTATCGGCAATTATGTTCATGGCAATGAACCTTCGCACCATGTTGCCTATTTATACAATTTCACAAACGAGCCGTGGAAAACACAGGAACGCATTCGCATGATCCTGAAAAAACAATATGGTGCAACTCCTGATGGACTCGGTGGCAATGATGATTGTGGACAAATGAGTGCCTGGTATATTTTTTCTTCACTTGGCTTTTACCCCTTTGCTCCTGGCAGCGACCAATACCAAATTGGCAGCCCTTTGGTACAGCATGCAGTGATGCGATTAGAAAATGGAAAACGTTTCATCATCGAAACAAAAAACCAGGGCGAACAAAATGTGTACGTTGAAAAGATAATGTTGAATGGGAAAGTGTTAAACCGTTACTATCTCACTCACGAAGAAATTATGAATGGAGGCACACTTATTTTTTACATGACCGCTAATAAACCGAACCATTAAAATCATGAGAAAACAAACTCCTTTTATACTTCTGTTTTGTCTTACATGCACAATCATCTCAGCTCAGAAAAAAGAAAGCGGCAATCCCATTATCAAAGGATGGTATGCCGATCCTGAAGCCGTCATCTTCAACAAACAATTTTGGATCTATCCAACATATTCTGCATCTTATTCACAACAGGTATTTCTCGATGCATTTTCTTCAACCGATTTGGTTCATTGGAAAAAACATGAACGCATTGTCGATACATCGTCAGTAAAATGGGCGAAGAAAGCAATGTGGGCGCCTGCTATTGTTCAAAAAGATTCTTTGTACTATCTATTTTTCTCCGCTAACGATGTGCATCCCAGCGAAGTAGGTGGAATAGGTGTAGCAGTATCAAAACATCCTGAGGGACCCTTCAAAGATCTTCTTGGCAAACCCTTGATCGCCGAAAACCACAACGGTGCACAACCTATTGATCAATTCGTTTTCCAAAATAAGGATGGCGAGTATTACATGATCTATGGTGGTTGGGGACATTGCAACATGGTCCATTTAAAAAAAGATTTTACAGGTCTGCTGCCGTTTGAAAACAATGAGTATTACAAAGAGATAACGCCACAAGGTTATGTGGAAGGCCCCTTGTTATTCATGCACAACAATAAATACTATTTGATGTGGAGTGAAGGTGGGTGGACAGGTCCGGACTATCGTGTTGCTTATGCCATTGCTGATTCAATAACTGGTCCTTTCGAGAGAATAGGAACGGTTCTTCAGCAAGATCCAAAAATTGCAACAGGTGCGGGACATCATTCCTTGTTCCATATTCCTGGAAAAGACGAATGGTATATTGTTTACCACCGCAGACCGTTAGGTGAAACTGATGCGAACCATCGCGTTGTTTGCATTGATAAAATGCGCTTCAGTAAAGACGGCTTTATAGAACCAGTAAAAATTACAAATGAAGGCGTGAAAGAAACACACTTAAGCAAGAAAAAATAATCCTGCTATTTCTTAATTGGGCAATGTAAGTAGTCAATCATTTGTTGGAAAAAGTTCCGATATCCGTGTTGCGCTCAACACGGATTTTTGTTCTTACAAAAGACTTGTCAGTTCCACCAATTATCGCCTAGCCATAGCAACTGTTGACAGATTAAGTTCGATAAGCTGCCTTCCAGATCGAATTTCGTTAGAAGCGTAATAAAGACTAACGGAAGTTTGTTTCGATGCAGCGGCCAGAATTTCATCAACAGCAACTTGCATTTGCTGCGATGGAGAATCACTGAACTTCCATTCTTTCAAAATTTTTCCATTTTCCTTTCTTATTGTGATAGTTCTGTTCTTTCCGACTTGCCCGCAATGGCTGTAATAAACCGTTAGCTTATCATCATGAGTCGCCGCATTTAAACTTAATGCTTTTAAGGCAACAGGCTTTGTTAAGTATTGTTCAGCTACCAACCTCCCGTTCAAAAGAACTTTATAGTAATCACCGCCACTGTTTGTAGTAAAACTTTGAAGACAAAGGAAAGCGAGTATTAACACTAATGCTCTCACGGAAAAATCAAATTGCTGTTTCATAAAAAATTTTTTTGGTTAATGATTGAACAAAATGAGTCAATCAAAACAGCTATAAAAAATGAACTTGATAAAATGCGGGAAATTCTTGATGACGAGAGAAGGAGTTGTATTAACTATCCACGTTTATTGTCCTACTTTTTCCTTTATATTTTTTATACTTTACGCCATCAAACCGGCTGATATGAAAAAACTAAATTCAGTACTCCTTTTCTTTCTTGCTTCATTGTTGTTGACCAGTTGTCAAAAAGAGCTTAGCTCAGAACTTCATCCGCAAACAGGTGGAAGCGGAACGGGAGTAAGTGACAAGACCTCCTATAGTCCCACTACAACTGGTACCTGGTGGAAGTACAAAGACACCACATCAGGAAGTATATCTACAAGTAGCATTGTTAACCGCGCTAAATTAGTTAGCGGCATTACTTATAAAGCATTGGTAAATGATGTAAACAAAACTGATACGGGCTGGATGGCATCACCTCAACCGAACTATTATCTGTATGTAAAAGGAGTGAGCCCAAACACGGGCGCCTCCTACGATATGCTGTTTCATTACTTAAATGATACCGCCTCGATTGGGAATAACTGGCATTACACTGCAGGCCAGGGCAATGGATTTACAGCGAACATACAAACAACAATTGTTGAGCGGAATATAACGATGACGGTGGCAGGTAAGACCTACAATAATGTAATTCATACGCAACTCATTTTGACCTACGATATCTTTGGGACTGATTTTGATGCTATGATGTACGACTACTTTACGGCAAAGGGAATTGGTGTCATTAAAGTAAGATCAGAAGGCCTCTCACTTTTGTCTGGCTTTAAGGCATGTTCTGATTTGATTGACTATAGTATCAAATAAATACTCCTTTGTTATTCAAACAGTCTTTTTTCTATAGACATAATAAAAAATTCCGCTTTGCAACTTAGCAAGTTTCGGGTTTCATAACATATGTACCTTGCCTATGTTTGCCATGCCATGACAGATTACGAAAGAATAGAAAAAGCTATTGTGTTTTTGAAACAAAACTTTAAACAGCAGCCAGACCTGGATGAAGTGGCCAAACAGGTGTATTTAAGTCCGTTTCATTTTCAGCGTTTGTTTAAAGAGTGGGCAGGTGTGAGCCCTAAAAAATTTGTTCAATTTCTAAGTGTTGAATACGCAAAGGATCTGCTCAAACAAAACCTGTCTCTTCTCGATACAAGCTTTGAAACAGGATTATCGGGCACAGGACGTCTACATGATTTGTTCATTAATGTTGAGGGGATGACGCCAGGAGAATATAAAAATGGCGGCCAGGACCTACAAATTCAATACAGTTTTGCTGAAACCATTTTTGGAGACGTTATCATTGCATCTACGCTAAAGGGCATTTGTTACCTTTCATTTGTAAGTGATGAACAAAAAGAAACGGAAAATCTTTTCAAACTTTTCCCCAACGCAAACTTTGTTCAGAAAACCGATTTGATACAACAAAATGCATTAAAATTTTTCAGGACAGACTGGAACGATCTTCAAAAAATTAAACTTCATCTCAAGGGAACTCCATTTCAATTGAAAGTGTGGCAATCGTTACTAAAAATTCCTTTAGGAAAGGTCTCCACTTATACAGCAATTGCCAACTCCATCCAAAACCCCGGTGTTATGAGAGCAGTCGGAACAGCTATTGGCAGCAACCCGGTAGCATTTCTCATCCCGTGTCATCGGGTAATTAAATCTTCGGGCATTGTTGGCGAATATCATTGGGGAAGCAATCGCAAAACAGCAATACTTGGCTGGGAAGCTTCTTCTATTTCATCATCGAATTAAGTCAGCAATTATCGGGTTGATAAAAGTTCGCTTATATTTCAGCTTTGCATAAAAGTTTACAATGAAACACTTTAAAATTGTTCCGCTGTCAAAAGAGTTTGCAAACAAAATCAGGAAAGAGAGAAAAGACGAGTTCAATCACGATGTTATCGAAAGGGTTGCTACAGGCTATGGTCCGTGCCGGGTATCACTCAAATCTTTCAAACCGGGTATTGATAAAAGGTTATTGCTAAGCCATAGCCCTTTTGAAATTGACAATGCATTTGACCAATCGGACCCATTTTTATTTCGGCTGATGAAGTAGAACCTTATTCTGACATTCATAATTTTCCTCCCGAAATAAAAAATGATAAAATAAATTTCCCCCTGTCTCTTATTGGCTATAATCAGAAGCAACAGATGATTTTTACACAATTGGTTGGCGATAAAGATGTTGAAGAATAAATTGAAAAGATTTTCAACAAACATGATAATGTGGCTTACCTACATGCAAGAAATTCAGAAGCCTGTTGCTACATCTGTAAGATTGAAAGAACATAAATTCATCGCTTTCTGAGCTTATTCCCATGTTAAAAGCACAGCCAGAAACTTTTACATTCCTAAATTTGCGGCTCAAAATCTTTGTAAGAACCTTATTTCTTTGTACCTCCTTCGTTAAAATGGAAAAGAAGTGTTCAAAATGCGGTGTAATATTTACCTGCCAAAATGAAACAAGAGGATGTTGGTGTGAACAATTTACGCTTTCTAAAGAACTGCTTGACTTTCTGAAAAAGCATTATGAAAATTGTTTGTGCCCCGGCTGCCTGCATGAATTTTCAGACAAGAAACAAGGAACGATACGAAGCGAAAACCAATAATTGAAATGAAAATAGCCATCAACGGAATGGGAAGAATCGGCAGATTACTTTTCAGAAGACTTATTAATCATCCCGAAATTGAGATTGTTGCAGTCAATGACATTATGAATCCCGACAATCTAGCCTATTTGTTACAATACGATTCGGTTTACGGGAAATTTGAACGTTCAGTTTCACACAATCAAAAACTGGTCGTTGATAATTCAATTGAAGTAGAATGCTTCAATGAATCTAACCCGTTGAAGCTTCCATGGAAGAAATTAAATGTAGATGTGGTTATCGAATGCACCGGCCAGTTCACATCAAAAGACCTTGCTTCTCAACATTTTTCTGCAGGCGCAAAAAAAGTTTTGCTTTCCACAACAGGATCAAACGATATTCCGCTGATGATCTTTGGACATAACCAACAGCCACTATCAAGCGAGGCAGACATTGTTTCTCCCGGCGGGTGCATGACCAATTGCTCAACACATCTTATTTATTTAATAAACTCAATCGGCATTGAATCCGTTCATATCAATGTAATGCATTCCTACACATCGAGACAGGAGCTGGTTGATGCACCTCATAAAGATTTCAGGAGAGGAAGAGCAGCTGCAGAATCTATCATTCCTGTGCCGGTTGATCTTGCCCATTCACTCGAAAAATTATTTCCACCATTGGAAAATAAAATTGCAGCTGTTACCACACGCATACCGGTTGCCAACGGTGCACTGGGCGATTTTACTTTTCAATTAAAAGATGAAGTGAGCAGGGAACAGGTGAATAATATTTTTAGAGAAGCTGCTGCCGGTGAATACAACGGAATCATCGAGTACACGGAAGAACCGATTGTATCTCTCGACATTAAATGCAATCCCCATTCGGCTATTGTTGATGGCTCGCTAACATCTGTTGTAGGTAGGCAGGTTAAAGTGTTCGCTTTTTTTGATAACGAATATGGTTACACAAGCAGAATGATAGACTGGCTGATCTACCTAAAAAGATTTTTATAATGCCGTCTGCTTAGTTTTATCATTGCATGGAAATAAAGGATACTTGCCGTACTGTTTCCCCAGTCAATTCATCCCCCTATTTTTGCACCATCATGAACGAAAAACAACTCGCAGCAGACCATGCCGTACAATTTGTAAAGGGCGGTATGACAGTCGGATTAGGAACCGGATCCACATCGGCATTTGCAATTGAGAAACTAGGTCAAAAAGTTAAAGAAGGTCTTTCAATAAAAGCAGTTGCCAGTTCAATTCGTTCAGAAGATTTGGCAAGAAAGGTTGGTATTACACTGATACCTTTTTCTGAAGTTGATGCGATAGACATTTACATTGATGGCGCAGATGAAGTGGACAAAGATCTTAATTTGATCAAAGGTGGCGGCGCAGCGTTATTAAGAGAGAAGATTCTTGCATTTAATTCAAAAGAATTTGTTGTTATTGTTGATAATTCAAAGTTGGTTGATCACCTGGGTAAGTTCCTGTTACCTGTTGAGATTATTCCTTTCGCAATGGAACTCACATTGAAACAAATTCAGAAAACGGGATGCACAACCTCCGTTCGAATGAATAATAACGGGCCTTATATTTCCGATAATGGAAATTTAATTATCGACTGCAATTTCAAAAAAATAAAGGAGGTGAAACAGCTTCACCACACCCTTAACAACATTCCCGGTGTAGTTGAAAACGGATTGTTCTTAAATAGTATTGTAAGCAAAGTAATTGTGGGATATGAAAGTGGTGAAGTGAGTGTTATAACTAAATAACACCTTTCTTTTGTTCCTCAATAAGTTAGCATAAACACTGCAGGGCACAGTAGTTGCATACCAGTAAATCAGCAGAATGTTTTGCTGCGGCAATACTATAATGAAAACTAGACTGAATAAATATCTTATCCTTTTTTCTTTGCTGGTTTACCAGCCTAATGTAAGTAAGGCCTACTCAGTTCTGTCTCACGAAGCTTTGATCGATGCTGCCTGGGATCATTATATCGTTCCTCTCCTGAAACAAAAGTTCCCATCTCTAAATGACTCGCTGCTTAAAGAAGCACATGCTTACGCCTACGGGGGTGCTGTAAGCTCCGACATGGGCTATTATCCTTTTGGAAGTAAATTATTTACTAACCTCGTACACTATGTTCGCAGTGGCGATTTTGTTACGGCGTTGTTGAATGAAGCATCAAATGCAGATGAATATGCATTTGCACTGGGAAGTCTTTGCCATTATTATGCAGATGTTTATGGGCACCGGCTGGGCGTTAATGTTAGCGTTCCTATTGCTTACCCGAAAGACAGGAAAAAATTTGGCAGCACCGTTACTTATGAGCAGGACGAAACTGCACATAAAAGAGTTGAATTTTCATTTGACGTTTCTGAAACAGCGAAAGGTAATTATGCTTCTCAGGCATATCATGATTTCATTGGATTTAAAGTAGCCGACTCCGTTTTGGAAAGAGCATTTTTCAAAACATATAATCTTCATCTTACTGATGTTTTTCCAAATTTTTCCAGGGCAGTTGGAACGTTTCGGTGGTCAGTAAAGAATTTTTTTCCGGTGCTTACCAGGGCTGCATGGGCTTCAAAGCGATCTGCTATTAGGAAGCACGATCCTACGATCACAGCAAAGCGATTTCGCTATAAGATGAAGACAGCAAATTATAATAAAGAGTTCGGCAAAGACAGAGAAAGGCCGGGAGTATTTTCATTTCTTTTCGCGGCATTGATTAAAATACTCCCAAAAATTGGTCCACTGGCCCCTCTCAAATTCAAGGCACCATCACCGGAGGTTGAGAAAATATTCATTCAAAGCTTTGATACTGTGCAATTGCATTATTCAAATGCGGTAGAAGTATTGAGGTCACGGAAACCAACGCTTGAACTGAATGATAAAGATTTTGATACTGGCTTAAATACCCAACCCGGAGAGTATCACTTAACTGATAAAACCTATTCCGATCTGCTATTAAAACTTGCACGTAACACCGAGCCTGTTAAGCCTTCATTGAAACAAAACATCCTTACCTTCTTTAAAAACGGAGAGGCTGTTTCAAATGAAAAGAAAAGTAAAAAAGAAGAAATTGCTGTAGCCATTAGCCAACTTAAAAGCCGATAGAATAGAGTTATCAAACATTTCGAGATCTGTTGTCACATCGCGAAATATGATGTTGAGTGCAGAAGCAAACAATACAACTATAAAATACATAGTAAATTTTACGGAGCGTTTGATGTGCTTGTGGTAGGCATGTTGCCAGCGACTGAAACTTTCAACAAACAAAAAGCTATACAGGCATTTTGCAAACTCGTGCCTGCTTTTAAAACAAATGAAAGAGGGAATAACTACTATTGCCACCTCGATAATCAATAACAGAATTAAGCTGTTCATTGCTACAGATATTTCGGTTAGTGCTTAATTTGTTATGTGAGTTTACGAAAGCTTTCAATAGAAATCTATGATAATGCTCAGACGAATGTTATTCAAAAGCTAAAAACAAATAAGACATTTGTGTTCAGTATTAAATTTCTTTGTTAACGACTTTACTATCAATTATGTCAATGCAAAAACTTCCTGAAGTTTGGTTAAGAGGTCCGGTTGAAAATATTCCTTCCCTTTTGCAACCAGTAGTTCATGCACTTTTACAAGCAAGGGAAGAAGTGAATGAATTGATGAAAGGTTTTCCGGACGAACTACTATGGACGAAACCATCGGGTGCCGCATCTGCAGGTTTTCATTTGCAACATTTAGCCGGCGTATTGGACCGGTTATTCACTTATGCAAAGGGTAATGTATTAAACGACGAACAACTTGCAGCTTTGAAGACTGAAGGCGATCCCCGACAAACAAATACAACTGTAATTAAGTTGGTAGAAAACTTTAATCAACGGGTAAATACCGCAGTAAAACAGTTGCAGCAAATAAATGAGCAAAAGCTAACGGAATACAGGAGTGTAGGAAGAGCCCAACTTCCTTCAACTATAATGGGATTGTTGTTTCATGCTGCAGAACATACAATGAGGCATCTTGGCCAGTTGATAGTAACTGTGCGGGTAGTAAAAGATTCATTCAACTAAACTTATTTCCCTTACTGCTTTCTCTTCTTCGAATTTTTCATTTGCAGGTAGTCAAGAAAATAAATGACTTGACGGAAAAGTTATTATTCTGTGGCGATGAAAGGTCGGTCGACCTTTTTAAAATACTACCCCCAACAAATCCAAAAGGTCGCCTCAGAAAATCCCAGGCATTGTTTTTCCATGCAATATTTATAGAGCTGCTCAGCGCAAATTCCCATGTAAATAATGCTTTTATGTAGAAGTCATTGAGGTTTTGGTTCACTTTGAATTGCCTTGTATTGCTGCTCCCATTTTAACACTAAAGTGCATAATAACTAACTGTAATCCTTTTATTTCTGATCAAACGATGTTAACTATGTACGACTGTCTATTGATCAAAACTAACCAGAGATAATATGGAAGTTATTATTATCCCGCTATTGCTTGTGCCCATTGTTCTTTTGGTTCATTCAAACAATGTGAACAGCCAGGCATTTAAATCTTTGAGGTCGAAACTGGATGGATTGCTTAAAGAAACCAGCCAACTCAAAGAAGAAATTAAAAATCTATCCAAACCATCGGGTTTTTCTGAAACAATAAAAAAAGAAGAACCAAAGCCTGAGCCTAAAAAGGAATGGAAGCCAATTACGCCGCCTGAAAGCGAGCCTGCTCCCATATCAGAAACCTTTGCACCTAAGATCAATAAAGAATTAAAAGAAGTACCTGCGCCCAGGCATGAACCCATGCATGTTGTACGGGAGACTTGGAGACAAAGGTGGTTGCGCAATAACCCGGATATTGAAAAGTTTATTGGAGAGAATCTCATCAACAAGATTGGTATTGCGATATTGGTATTAGGCGTTGCTTTTTTGTAAAATATGCTATTGACAAAAACTGGATTAACGAAGTTGGCCGTGTGGCCATTGGTTTATTCTGCGGCATCTCGTTGATTGTACTGGCACATTATCTCCGAAAAAACTACCGTTCGTTTAGTTCAGTGTTAGCTGGCGGTGGCATAGCCATTTTTTATTTCACCATTGCCTTTGCATTTCATCAATACCACCTGCTTTCGCAAACGGCTGCTTTTATAATCATGGTGGTGATCACTTCATTTGCAATTACACTTTCGGTTTTATACGACAGGCTTGAGCTGGCGGTAATAGCTTCGGTTGGCGGATTTATTACACCATTCTTGGTCAGCACAGGCGAGGGCAATTACATTGTATTGTTCACTTATCTTATCATTCTCAACTCAGGACTGCTGGCTCTTGCTTTTTTTAAGCGTTGGTTTCCTATTAATGTGATTGCATTATTTTTTACGGAATTAATTTTTGGAGGATGGCTTGCGAAAACGTTGTTTGAAGAAACTCCGAAGGTTTCATTCCCCCTTGCGCTTTTGTTTGCTACAGTATTTTACCTGGTCTTTGTTGGAATGAATACTGTGTACCAGTTAAAAAACAAGCAGGACTTCAAAAGATTTGATTACTCACTGCTCCTCTTACTTAATGCTTCGTATTTTGCCGCCGGCATGTTACTGCTAGGCAGGGTACATGGTGGACAGTACCAGGGGTTATTTACCTTAAGCATCGGTTTAATTAACCTTGCAATGGCCTGGTGGTTTTTTCATCTCAGGCAACAATATAAAAACCTGGTTTATTTGCTGATCGGCCTTACCCTCACATTTATCTCGTTAGCGGTTCCTGTACAATTACACGGTCATGCCATCACACTTTTCTGGAGTGTTGAATTTGTTTTGCTCTTTTGGTTGTACCAGCGTTCCCGCATTCAACTATTCTTTTACTCTTCGCTATTGATCGCTATACTGGCCATCATCAGTATGTTGATGGATTGGTCGCAGGTTGCACTGAACGATTCATCAGCACTCGTTCTTATTTATTCCAACATTCAAGGTCTGGTGACTAACATCGTTGCAGTGGCATCTTTCATCGCTTATACATTACTTCTTAAAAAAGAAAATCAACAATTGCCTGGAGCTTTTACAAAAAAAATTCTAACTCAAATATCGTGGATGATAGCAGCAGTTATAGGATATCTTACTGCTATATATGGTGTAAATACTCTTTTTCGCAACCAAAGCAATTACGAAATCCCGAACGTTTATCATCGATTGATAACAGAGCTCTGCGTTGCTGCTATTATTATTTTATTTAAAAGAGGCAAAGCAACAGCGTACAGCTGGCCTGTTGCAGGTGGCGTCACTTGTTATCTTTTGTATCACTTATTTAGTATGCCGATGATCTTTGGCTTACGTGACGGTGTTCTTAATGGAGTTTATCCTGCTATTCACCTGGCAATGCACTGGGCTACGGTCATTTTCATTTTGTATTTGATATATGTGAGCGCAAGAATTGTAAGCAAAACTCCTGTGCCATACATCTCGCTTCCACGGCTTAGCTGGGTTTTAAGCATTTTGCTATTGATTTTCTTTAGCCAGGAAGCGCAACATCTATTTGTGAGCCTTGCTTATAAGCCAGACAATATTCAATATGCAAAAGATCAATACGAAAAGGCTGTTATGACAATAGTGTGGGGAGTATGCTCTTTTGGTTTGATGTGGTTAGGCATGCGGTATAAATTCAAAACACTGCGAATTATTTCATTAAGCATATTTTGTGTTGCACTTTTAAAGTTATTCTTCTTAGATCTTGCTAACGTCTCGGAAGGTGGTAAGATTGCTGCCTTTACCTTGCTCGGAATTTTACTGCTTATCATTTCGTTTATGTATCAGAAACTGAAAAAAATTATTATTGATGACAGGCCGTAAAAAATGGATACTGCTAACAGTGCTTCTCTTTCACTTACATGGAAAAGCACAGAGCTTTGCGTGGAAGAGTGTTTTGGATACAGTACCTCGATCAGGATTTTACAATATCCCACTGTCTCTTGACTGGTTGGTGCATTTAAAATCAGATCTGTCCGACATAAGAATTAAGGATGAAAAAAATAGAGCGGTGACTTTTGTAATGAAGTCATATGTCTCTGAAAAAAAATCTGCATTCATCAATTACCCGATTCTAACTAACACCACTGATAGTATTGGTACAACACTCGAACTGGATGCAAGCCAACAGCAGGGTACAGACCATATTTGCCTCCTCATCGGCAATCACGCAGTGGAACGTTTTGCATCTCTGAGTGGCAGCAATGATAAAAAACATTGGTTTATTATTGATGAAAAACTTCACCTAACAAACAGCACAGGCTTTGCTGAAGATCGCTTTATACAACAGCTTTCTTTTCCCTTCGTCAGGTATCGCTACTTAAAACTTCTCATTAATAATAAAGGAACCGACCCCCTTCCTTTGTTAAAGGCTGGCATTTACAGCGATACGACTATCACAAAATCTCCTCCCTTGTTCTTAGAACCAGGTACCATTTTTCAACAAAAGGATAGTAGTGATGGCCGCACCTATATTACAGTCCGTAATTCACAGGCTTTCCCGGTTGATAGGATCAGTATGAAACTATCTGGTCCGAAGTTTTACAAACGATTAATCAATATCTATGCTGTTGAAGCGGGAAAGGCAAAAGAGTTAGTAGCTACGGGCGAAGTTCGATCAGGCGAAGATCCGGCCATATGGTTAACTGCAGGCAAAGCGCAAAACTTTTTACTCGTGATTGAAAACGGCGATAACCCTCCTCTGCAGGTAAATGCTGTTACTACGCAATGCAAAAAGCAGGAACTGGTTGCTTATCTTGAAAAAGGAGAAAACTACGCACTGGTTGGAGGTAATGATTCCGTTGGTTCTCCTAATTACGATCTCAATTTTTTTCGTGATAGTATTCCTTCTCATCTGGCTACACTTGAATATGGGGAAGTGGTTGCGAACAACCGGGAAGTAAAGTCTTCTGCAACTAACAAAAATTGGTGGATATGGCCTGCTGTAATACTTATGGTAATTGTATTGGCACTATTGACCTATAGGCTAATGAGTGATATAAAAAAAACGAAAGAGTCATAACGCAATTCGATTTCAAATTCATTGAAAACCGAATCAATTATGACTCCCACAACTAGAAGCTTTTATTTAGAACAAGCCATCAACAGACAAGTACCTCTCGCCTGTATCATAATTGAACGTCAGTACTTTTGATCCGTTTGGTATTTCAGGGAGTTTCTTCGCAACTGCAGCTAACGCCGCACCTGTTGAAATACCAACAAAGATTCCTTCTTCCTTTGCCACTCTTTTTACAAAATCATAAGCCTCATCCTTTCCTACTGTGACGATTCCATCCAACGCACCTGCATTCAAAATTGAAGGAACAAATCCTGCACCTAAACCTTGCAATGGATGTGGTGATGGACTGCCACCACTCAACACGGGTGATAATTCAGGTTCAACTGCCAATACTTTTAATGAAGGAAACTTTTGTTTTACAACTTCTGCAATGGCGGTGATATGTCCACCAGTTCCAACACCAGTGATTACATAATCCAGACCTTCAGGAAAGTCGTTGATGATTTCCTGCGCTGTTGTTTTGCGATGAATTTCTGTATTAGCTTCGTTATCGAATTGCTGTGGTATCCATGCTTTTGGATTTTCTTTTTGTAATTCATACGCCTTTTCAATGGCGCCTTTCATTCCTTTTTCGCGAGGTGTTAAAACAAATTCAGCACCATAAGCGGACATGATTTTCCTTCTCTCTACACTCATACTTTCCGGCATTACCAGAATTAATTTGTATCCTTTCACTGCTGCAGCTAATGCCAATCCAATTCCGGTATTACCCGATGTTGGTTCAATGATAACACTATCTTTTTTCAGAATTCCTTTTTGTTCTGCATCTTCAATCATAGCAAGACCAATACGGTCTTTAATGCTTGCTCCAGGATTTTGTCTTTCCAGTTTGATCCAGACTTCATGATTATTTCCGAAAATTTTATTTAGTCTTACGACCGGAGTGTTTCCGATCAGTTCCAAAACGCTGTTTACTTTCATGGCGGTTTATTGATGTTGATTATTAAATAACAAAATTGATTGGTTCAGGAAACGGGTTATTATCCTTTACATGAACTTCACTTTTATGATATACTACTGAGTTTGGTGGTACACTATAAGTCAACCATACATTACCACCAATAATGCTTCCTGCACCAACAATGGTGCTGCCACCCAAAATTGTTGCACCCGCATAAATCACAACACCATCTTCGATTGTTGGATGCCGTTTAGTGCTTGCAATAGATTTTGAAACACTCAAGGCACCTAACGTTACTCCCTGGTAAACCTTGACATGATCGCCAATCACACTTGTCTCTCCTATCACGATTCCAGTTCCATGATCGATTGCAAAAGAACGCCCAATCTTTGCTGCAGGATGTATATCAATTCCTGTTTTGCTATGAGCGTACTCCGTAAAAAATCTCGAGAGGACAGTACATCGCTGCTGACATAACAAGTGCGCCATACGATAAACAAAGATGGCATAGAAGCCCGGGTAGGCCATCATTACTTCTTCAATGGTTTTCGCAGCAGGATCACTATTTAAAATAGCGTGTGCATCTTCTAACAATAACTCGTAAATGGTTGGAAGATATTCGAAGAAATTTTTTACACGGGAATCATCTAACTCAAGACAGGCAGCAATTAATCCCGTTAATTGACTTTGCAGCTCATCATATTGTTTGTCGAGATCTTTCGGACCGCAGCCACTGTTGAATAAAAAATTAAATAGCTGGTCAATGAAGTTTTGCGCTTTTTCTTTTTCAGGTAGGGCTTGCCTGTTCTGGTTAGCCTGCAGTCTTTGCAATAAAATTTGTTTCGCCATACAATGTGTCCCGTATTCGTTTAATAGCAAGCCATAAAGTCTACCAAAATTATAGATTATCCTGATAAAGCATCCTCATCATTTATTGAGGCTCTGTCACCACTCAGTAATCTTTCTTCTTTGTCGGAATTATCGTATTCGGAGGCCTCTTCTTCAATGATTTCCTCCAGGCTTTCGTCGGTAGTAGACGGAGCATTGGTGTTTATTTCGTTTTTCTCATTTTGCTCCCAGGTTTCTCTTACATTGTTGAGTTCTGTGCCTTTATGGATGCTTTTAGACATAATTTAATTTTTCTAAACTCCATCTAAAAACATGCCTTTGTAATAAAGAGAAGGAATCCCTTTCGAGATTCCTTTCTTAATTTAAACCCACATTTACTATAAGTTTTTCAATGCTTCGAGTTTCTCCCACCTGCGCTTAATTTCATCAAGTTCCATTTGATAAAATTCAGCAGCTTTTTCAGGCATGCTTGCCTTGATGGTAGTGAAACGGTTTTCATTGTATAAGAATTCACTAAGCTCAACACTTGGCTGTTTGCTGTCGATAGTGAAACGCTGACCCTGATCTTTCAGAGGATTAAATCTAAACAGTGGCCAGTAACCGGTTTTCACTGCAAGACTTTGCTGATCTAGCCCATGCCTCATATCATAACCGTGAGCAATACAGTGGCTGTATGCAATGATTAACGATGGACCAGGGAATGCTTCTGCTTCCAGGATCGTCTTCAAAGCATGCACATCGTTAGCACCCATTGCAATTTCAGCAACAAATGCACTGCCGTGGGCTATCGCCTGCATGGCCAGATCTTTCTTACCAGTAGTCTTTCCTTTGATAGAGAATTTAGCACTCGCACCAATTGGAGTAGATTTTGATTTTTGTCCGCCGGTGTTTGAATAAACCTCTGTATCCATTACCAGTATGTTGATGTTTTCACCAGTCGAGAGCACATGATCCAATCCGCTGAATCCAATATCATAAGCCCAACCGTCGCCACCAAGAATCCAGACAGATTTCTTTTCAAGTGAATCGGCGATAGCTAACAAACGTTTTGCTGCAGTGCTGTTCAGCAAACGCAAACGGTTTTTTAATTCGTTTACGTTTTTACGTTGAGTAATGATATCACCTTCTTCCACTTCTTTATTCCCGAGAATTGCATCAGTGATTTGTTCACCAACATCCATGCGCAATTCATTCAGTAATATTCTTGCATAATCACGTTTTTGGTCTTGAGCCAGTTTGATACCTAAACCAAATTCTGCGTTGTCTTCAAATAATGAGTTAGCCCAGGCTGGTCCGCAACCATCACCATTCTTTGTGTAAGGTGTTGTTGGTAAGTTACCACCATAGATAGAAGAACATCCGGTAGCATTTGCCACCATCATTCTGTCACCAAACAATTGTGTGAGCAATTTGATGTATGGTGTTTCACCGCAACCGCTACATGCACCGGAGAATTCAAACAACGGTTCAAGTAATTGTGAACCTTTTACTGTTGTGCGTGCAACTCTTGTACGATCGATATCAGGAAGAGATAAGAAGAAGTCCCAGTTCTTTTGCTCTGTTTCTCTCAATGGCAACACATCTGTCATATTGATGGCTTTCACACCAGGTTGCGTTTTGCTTTCGATCGGACAAACTTCATAACACAAATTACAGCCGGTACAGTCGTCAACAGAAACCTGGAGTGTGTATGACTCCTGATCTTTGAAGAACTCTTTACCAATTGGTGCTGTATGTTTGAAATCAGCAGGAGCACCTTTCAGCAATTCGTTATTGTAAACCTTTGGACGAATAGCTGCGTGAGGACAAACGATATAACATTTACCGCACTGAGAACATGAAGCCGCATCCCAAACAGGAACTACATCAGCAATAGCTCTCTTTTCATATTTAGTTGTTCCGGAGGGATATGTACCATCGGTTGGGAATGCACTTACAGGAAGTTCGTCACCTTCGCCGGAAATGATTTTTGATAGAATGCCGGAAACAAATCCAGGAGCGCCGTCAAAATTCAAAGTCTCTGCTTCTTTATTTCCGATTGCTAATTTGGTGTAATCAATTTCAAAAAGGTTATCTAATGTAGAATCAACTGCTACATAGTTCTTTTGAACAATTGCTTCACCTTTTCTTCCGTATGATTTTTGAATTCCTTTCTTGATGTATTTGATTGCCTCATCTTTTGGAATTACGTTAGAAATCGCAAAGAAGCAGGTTTGCAAAATACCATTGATGCGGGAACCCATTCCGGTTTCTCTCGCAACACGGCCTGCATTGATCACATACAACTTCAATTGCTTCTTAACGATTGTTTCCTGGATGTTTTTTGGTAATTGATTCCAAACTTCATCGGTTGGATAAGGAGCATTTAGCAGCAATGTAGCACCCTGTTCTGCATCTTTTAAAACATCATATTTCTGCAAATAATTAAACTGGTGAACAGCAATAAAGTTTGCAGAGTTGATCAGGTAAGTGGAGTCAATTGTTTTTTCACTGAAACGCAAATGCGACGTAGTTAACGAACCTGATTTCTTAGAGTCATAAACAAAATAGCCTTGCACGTGGTTGCTGGTTACTTCGCCAATGATCTTGATGGTATTTTTATTTGCACTCACTGTACCATCCGCACCCAAACCAAAGAACAATCCGCGGAATAAGTGTTGATCTTCCAGTGAGAAAGATTTATCATAATGAAGACTTGTAAATGTTACATCATCTTCAATACCAATTGTGAAATGCTTCTTAGGATATTTTTTAGTCAGCTCTTCAAAGATTGCTTTCACCATTGCAGGATTGAATTCTTTGGAGGCCAATCCATAACGGCCGCCAATGATGTTTGGCATTTCATGCGTCCAGGCAGAATGCATTGCACTTACCACATCCATATACAATGGCTCACCAATAGCGCCGGTTTCTTTGCAACGATCCAACACAGCAATTTGTTTCACTGTCTTTGGAATTGCATTAATGAAATGGCGAACAGAGAATGGACGGTAAAGGTGTACGTTCAGGTAACCAACTTTCTCACCGTTATTATTCAGGTAATCAACTGTTTCTCTGACAGCACCAGCTCCTGAACCCATGATGATGATCACTCTTTCAGCATGAGGATCGCCATAATATTCAAACAATTTGTATGAACGTCCGGTAAGCGCTTTGAATCTGTTCATCGCTTCTTCAACAATGTCAGGAACTGCCCAATGGAACTGGTTGGCAGCTTCACGGCTTTGGAAGAACACATCCGGGTTTTGTGCTGTACCACGAACAAAAGGATTTGCAGGATTCAATGCACGGTTACGGAACCGGGTTACATCATCTTCGTTGATCATTTGGCGAATGATGTCATCCGCGATCACTTCAACTTCATTTAATTCATGCGATGTACGGAAACCGTCAAAGCTGTTGATGAAAGGAATGCTTGAACGTAAGGTTGAAGCAGTTGCGATCATCGCCATATCATGCGCTTGTTGAACACTGCTTCCAAACAACATCGCAAAACCTGTTTGCCGAACAGCCATCACGTCACTGTGGTCACCAAATATCGACAGCGCATGTGTTGCCAAAGCTCTTGCAGCAATGTGAAATACTGTAGGTGTCAATTCACCTGCGATCTTGTACATGTTAGGGATCATCAACAACAAACCTTGTGAGCAGGTAAAAGTTGATGCGAGGGCACCACCCTGCAATGCACCGTGAATAGCACCGGCAGCACCAGCTTCACTTTGCATTTCAATTACATTAGGAACCTGTCCGTAAATATTTTTGATACCATCGCTGCTCCACTCGTCAGCAAATTCGCCCATGTTAGATGACGGAGTGATGGGATAGATGGCACAGACCTCGCTGGTTTTATAAGCGATATGGACGGCGGCCTGGTTACCATCCATAACCTGTATTACCTTATTCTCTTCCTTCGTTTGTGGTTTAGAAGGGGTAGTTACTACTTCCATTTGAGTTTTATTTAGATGAGAAAAAAACTGGCTCAAACGTACCAACGGTATCCTTTTTTGAAGATGAGCAAAGTCAGGGTTTAAGATGATATTGGTATCAGATTTTACCGATGAAGAGTAAAAACTGGTTTGAAAATGAGCATTTGAAAATGTGATGATTAATCTTTATGAGCCAGACTGAGTTGCTACTATTGATCGTCTCTTGCGTCGCAATTCGTTCATCGTTCGGTAACTCTCATTATCATATTGGATGTTCACACCTGCTATCAATTTTTCTTTCATCCGAAGAAACCCACCCCAGGTCGTTTTAATGTAAGAGCCATCAACTTTGCCCCTCCAGGGAGGGGATGGTTTACAACTGCATTTTTTTAACTACCTCTCGCAATTAAAGATTGTCCAGTTCAATAAAGCATCTTCGAAAAGCAAGGCGCTATGCGGTCCATTCCCTCCCTGGAGGGGCGGGAGTGGGCCATCGTTGCCAGTAAACATTAACTGAGCAAAATCAGTTTTCAAAATGATAAAAAGACAAACAAGTCTTTTTATCTCCATCTAAATTTGCATTCCCATGAATACTTTATATCACATTTCAGTGTGGCTACACATTATTGGTGTAAGCTTTTGGATTGGCGGAATGTTATTTCTCCCAATGGTTCTGCTTCCGGCAATAAAAAATCATCCTGATCGAAGGAACTTACTGATGCAAACTGGGCTGAAGTTCCGGTTCTTCGGTTACATCGTTTTATCATTACTTCTTGTTACCGGCATATCAAATATGTTTTTGAGAGGGATTGATGTTTCCTGGAAGTTCATATTCGAAAGCAGGTATGGTCATCTCGTGATCACGAAAATCATTCTCTTCCTTTCCATTCTTACAGTCAGTCTCATTCATGATGTGCAGGCAAAAAAAAGATTATCAACTGATGAAGGAATTAAAAAGTTCAAGATCATTGCTCAATGGAGTGGAAGAATCCTTCTTATTATTTCATTGGCGATGGCTTTTATTGGAGTGGTGTTGTCGAGAGGTGCGTGAACTGACAATAAACGAGGGAAGTGGAAGAACTTCTTAAAATTGAGTTCCCGAAATTGGCAGTGTATATTAGCAGAGACAGAATTGTTGCAGGTAACTCTTGAAAATTATATTATGCAGAGAGCTTTTGTAGTTCTTTTAGTATTACTCAATATTCAATCTTTAGGCCAAAAAGGGAGATGGGAATCATTTAAATTATTGGTTATTCAACCCGATACTGCCATTGTTGACAAATCTTTTAAGAGTGAAAAAGACACCATAGAAGCATCTAATTTAAGAGCATATTATGCTTCCTTAAAACAAATAGAAGATTTATTAAACTCCAGAGATTCCTCTGAAGAAATGGACTCAATTTTTAAAGCGACAAAAGCAGAACTCAAAAATCGAATCTCGTTGATAAAAGCTCAAGAGGAGCAAGTAAAAAAGTTCAAATATTATCAAGTCATTTCACAATACTCTGCAGCGGTTTACAATTTTTACTTTAATGAGTATGAACCTTTCTCTTCAATAGTAGAAGTACCAAAACAAAAAACAGATTTACGAACCCTAAAAAACCTTGCTAATACATCAAAAGCGGACTACATTGTTTTCTATAGCAACATACATACAATTGAAAGAGATGCTTTGCCAATTTTAAAATTGACGACATCATTATATTCAAAGCGGGAAAACAAAATCATTTTAATCAAAGAAACTGAAGGTGACATCAACAGCAGAGGAGACATGTGGACGTGTGATATGGGAGTTATGCTTTCTTGCTTACTGATTAATGGCGTCCGAACTTCTACGGATGCCGTGGCAGATATACTAAGAAAGAAGCAAGCTAAAAATAATTGAAACCTTACCATGTTCATCCTTCTCAAAATTCTTTTATACCTCTTTCGCCCATTGATTTGGATTCTCATTTTATTCATCGTTGCTCTTATCACAAAAAATCAAAACCGAAAAAGGTTGCTCTTTAAAATTGCAATCATTGCCCTCCTCTTTTTCACCAATCCATTCATCATTAGAAAATGCATTGCATGGTATGAAGTAAAACCTGTTTCCATGCAAACACTTTCCAAATACAATGCAGGAATTTTATTAGGTGGAATGGTTTCTTATAACAAATATGATGACCAAGGCTATTTCAATACTGCGGCAGATCGTTTTATTCAAACCGCATTACTTTACAAAACCGGTCATATCAACAATGTTATTGTAGCTGGAGGCAACGGTTATATCACAAAAAATAATTTCAGGGAGGCTTTGTTTATCAAACAACGATTGACAGAGCTTGGAATTCCTTCAGAACAAATTTTTACAGACACCAGTTCAAGAAACACTTTAGAGAATGCAAGGTTCTCGAAAAACATCATCGATTCATTTCGCATACGAGGACCTCACCTGCTCATTTCTTCTGCCATGCATTTACCCCGTGCACAAATGGTTTTTAAAAACGTAGGCATTAATGCTGATCTTTACCCCTGCGATTTCGTTTCAAAATGGATCAGCAACAATTTCATTGAAGATTATATTCTTCCTTCTTCCTCGGCATTGAATGAATGGGATAACTGGATAAAAGAAATTGTTGGAATAACCACTTACAAAATCACAGGAAAAGGATAGCATCTAAAAATTGATCAACAACTCGGTGGTTATATAAAAAATTGAAGCAGAACTTTGCCCACCACTTCCCTTAATAAGATTGATCGGTGTTTCCAATGCCGGTGTTGTCACCCATTTAAACTTTTTTGCAGTTAGTGTAATAGGCAACTCAAATGATGACGCAAGCAATGTGAATTGTTTGCTCTGTTGTTGTACTGTAGTAGTTGTAGTCGTCGTGGTCGTAGTCGAGCCACTATTTCCCCGTCCTCTTCCTTTTCCAACTCCCCTGCTTTGTCCATTTGAAGAAAACGATTTCAAAAATGAATAATAAAAATTCTGGCTTCCGCCTGTTAATCCAAAGGAAGGTTCAACACTCATACTTGCCTTTGCTTCCTCTTTTGAAAACGAAATATTTTTTGATAAGCCTCCATAAACAATCACATCATTTCCTTCTGCTGAAAACACATACTCCGACCCAATGTATGGCGTTAAGATTTTTGTTTCTTTATTGAGGTAAAATTCAAGCGAAGCTTTTACCGGGGCAATGATTAAATTACTGCTGTCACTGATAAAATTTTTAATGACAGATAAACTTCCATTCCAGTTCTCTTTCGAAAATTCATAGCCCGGTTCAATACTAACTCCATCGAAGGTTGTTTTTCCACCTGACAAATTCAGATATCCTTTTGTGTTAATGAAAAAACCTTTTTGAAATTCAAAATTGAATTCAGGAATAAGAACAGGAAGTTTTAGCGAATCAGCTCTTCCCGCATAGGTTTGATTGGATATGAATTGCAAGCCTCCGCCTACCCGGACTTTTTTTTGGCCCGAAGAATCTGTTTGGCTATAGCTATGCGCACAAATGAACAGCAGGGAAGAGAATAAAATTTTTTTCATGGTACCGTGATTGACGTAAAAAAGTTCCCGAAAATTGTTTCAGCCGTAAAGATTGTAAATCCGCCCGCCATTTCTTAGAACGTCCTTGTAAAATTGATGTTAAGCGAACCCATAAAAAAGGATTCAATAACTGGCTATTGAATCCTTTTGATAATGTATGGTTCTTTCGAGCTTAAACTTTCAGGCACCTGCCATCTCGACTCAGCGAGAGAATTATCAATTGTGTTATCAATCATTCACTGCGGAGAGAACCCATACAAAAAAGCATCATCTTCTGTTTGTATGAGTTTTCTCAGTCTCGCTTGAACATTTTCGCAGACGAAAAGCATTTCGTTAGCTCCTTCGAAATGACAGATCAAACGGAGATGAAAATTCTAATAGTATTATTTGCTCCAATTCAGTTTTGCCATCTTCACATCTTTTGAATTGCCTCCAATCATAATTTCAAAATCGCCTGCCTCCCATCCCCATGTATTATCAAAATGGTAGTAAGTCAAATCCTTAGTAGTGATGTTGAAAGAAACAGTTTTGCTTTCGCCCGGTTTCAATTCAATTTTTTGGAAACCTTTTAATTCTTTCACCGGCCTTGTGTTGGCTCCAACAACATCATGAATGTACAATTGAACCACTTCCTTCCCTGCCCTGTTGCCGGTGTTGGTAACGGTAATACTTGCCTTTACAGCTTGACTGCCCTTTGCATTGGTAGTGTTCAATTTGACATCACCGTATGAAAAACTTGTATAGCTCAACCCATAACCAAAAGGATAAACCGGATCATTGCTTACGTCCAGATAATTGCTCCTGAACTTTTGAAACCATTGACCTTCCGGCAACGGACGTCCTGTGCTTTTGTGATTATAATACAATGGAACCTGTCCAACATTTTGTGGCCATGTAGTGGTTAACTTACCTGAAGGATTTACATCACCGAATAAAACATCAGCAATAGCATAACCTGCTTCGCTGCCACCAAACCAAACATTCAATATTGCCGGAACATTATCGTTCTCCCATTTTATTGTCAATGGTCTTCCTGTGAAAAGAATCAGCACAACAGGCTTTCCAGTTTTTAATAAAGCCTGCAACAAATCCTTTTGCGACTGTGGAATATTCAAATCGCTTCTGCTTGATGATTCCCCGGTCATCTCTGCCGATTCGCCCAATGCAGCAACAATTACATCTGCATCTTTGGCAACATTCAAGGCTTCATCAATAATTTGTTGTGCGGGCCTGCTATCTCTTCCTAACGCTTTACCAAACATGCCTGCCCTTACTTCAAATGCAGAATCATAATCAAGGTTAGAGCCTTTGGCGTAAACAATTTTTGCATTGTTGCCTACAACTGATTTTACTCCATCAAACAACGAGGTGGCTTTACTAAAGTCGGCAGCTACACTCCATGTGCCGGGCATATTTTCTTTATTATTTCCAAGCGGACCAACAACTGCAATAGTTCCTGATTTTTTCAATGGAAGTAAATTGTTTTGATTCTTCAACAACACGAAACAATCAGCAGCAATCTTCCTTGCTTCAGCCCTGTTTGCATCTGTAAACACTTCTGTCTTTGCACGATTCTCATCACAATATTTGTAAGGATTATCAAACAAGCCCAGTTTATATTTTGCTTCAAGAATTAAACGACAAGCATTATCAATTTCAGCCTGTGTAACTTTTCCTTCTTTAAGCGACTGCTTCAACGTTGTTAAAAATCCCTCACCCACCATATCCATATGCACACCAGCTTTCAACGCTAATGCAGAAACCGTTTTCAAATTGCCAATGCCATGTGCTTCCATTTCGTTGATGCCGGTATAGTCAGTAACAACAAAACCTTTAAACCCCCATTGCTTGCGCAATACATCTGTCTGCAAAAATCTATTTGCCGTTGCAGGAACTCCATTTACATCATTGAACGAAGCCATCACACTACCAACATTTGCATCAACAGCACCTTTGTACGGAGGCAAATATTCATTGTACATTCTTTGCAGGCTCATGTCGGTTGTGTTGTAGTCGCGACCTGCTTCCGCAGCGCCATACAATGCATAGTGTTTTACACAAGCCATGATGTTGTAGTTCTTGGAATAATCACCCTGGTAACCTTTCACCATTGCCTGCGCAATCTGATAACCGAGATAAGGGTCTTCACCATTGCCCTCTGCAATACGTCCCCAACGAGGATCACGGGCTATATCAACCATTGGCGAAAACGTCCAGCAAATACCATCAGCGCTTGCTTCCTTCGCTGCAATTTGTGCACTGCGTTGAATAAGGTTCATATCCCAACTACAACTCAAACCAAGCGGAATTGGAAATACTGTTTCGTAACCGTGAATCACATCCATGCCGAAGATCAAAGGAATTTTCAAACGGCTCTCTTCCACCGCAACTTTTTGTACATCCCTGATTTTTGCAACGGACTTAATGTTGAACAGTCCACCAACTTTTCCTTCCCGTATTTTTTTCCCGATGTCAGAACTCTGTGCTTGTCCTGTAACAATATCGCCGCTGCCAGGCAAATTCAATTGACCAAGTTTTTCTTCTAGAGTCATCTTCTTCATCAAGCCATCGATGAAGGTTTTCATTTTTGCATCGTTCTGTTGTGCGTTTGCAGCAATTGAAAAAATCACTACTGCACCAATTAACATTCGTCTAAGCATATTGTTTTTATTATGTCGTCAGGTATAATTGAGTTATTGTTTGTTTCCAATCTACATTGCTACTATGATCGTCTGTTGCGTCGCACTCTTGTGCGTTCGGCAATTCAATTCAGCGGCCATCACGATGCTGCCTCGAAGCGGGACCGTCCTTGCACAGCCTTTGCTTACTTAACATTCATCACTGATCATAATCTGTAATGAATATCGAGTCTGTTCAACAGAATTACAAAACGTTGAAGTGAGTGACACAACGGAAGCCTCATAGTAGTTATACAGTTCGCTAGATAATCGTCAACATTATTTTAAAGAACTGATTGAAATATATAAGACCTATTCATACTAAGTTCCCCCTTGGGGAGACAGAGACCTTACTTAACCAAATACGGCTCAATTATTTTTTGCCAGATAGCATAACCCTTTGCATTCATGTGCAAATTGTCTTCGATAAAAATATCGGGCATTGGTTTTCCGTCTTGTCCTAACATTGGATTCCAAACATCAATGAACTGCGCATTCTTTTCCTTCTTTAAAAACTTTTCAATCATACTGTTTGCAGCAATGGCTTTGTCCTTTAACTGCCAGCGTGAAGGGCTTGGCTTGATAGAAACAAAAGCAACAGGAACATTGGGATAAACCGCACGTATTTCGCTAAACAAATTTTTGAAACGATTGAGTACAGCCGTTGCCGTGATGGTGTCAGATGATGCAACATCATTATCGCCACAATAAATCACAATTTGCTTTGGGTCGTATTTGAAGATCACATCTTCTTCATAGCGCAATAAATCAGGTAAAGTAGAACCACCAAAGCCCCGATTTAAAATGGTGTAATCCGGAAAATAATTTTGCACATCCGTCCACTTTGTAAAAGAAGAACTACCTATAAATAAAATTGGATGTGCGGGGGGCGATTGAACACTATCCTGGTGCCTGAAATTTTGAATGTCCTGCCAAAAAGGTGGTTTCGCATTTTGTGCAATTGCATTGATGCAAAAGAAAACAAACAGTAAGGTCAGAATTCGTTTCATATTAGTTGACTTTAATTACAGGAAATTTCGTTGACACGCCATTTTCATTGACTGTTTCGATGGTGAAATAGTACGTCTTCATTTTATCCATTCCTTTGAACCAATATTCGTTATAATTATTGTTATAAACCATGATACAGTTGTATAATTTATCCGGCGAAGTTCCGTAATAAATATTGTAAGCATAGGCATTGCTCACAGGACTCCATTTGACCCATCCGCTGCGTGGATCTTTTTCTGTGCGCAAAACAAAGAAAGTTTTTACAGCATCGGGCTTTGTACCGTTGCCATTTCCAAATACGCGTAAGCCACTGATGGCAAATTTGCCCGTAGGCATGTGAATGTTTTCAAGTTTTATAAATCTTGCCTGCACCACTTTCTCCAGTTCAATATAATCATGAGGAACATCTGTTCTGTTATTGCTTTTATCAACTAACACGTTCCACTTTCTTCCGTCAACTGAGTAATAAAGTTTGTATTGATGATATTGATCATTGAATTTACCGAGACGGTTGCTGTCAACATCCTGGTCGGCATAATTGATTTGAATAGCATTGACGGTTGAAACATTTCCAAGATCGGATTGAATCCACTCACCTTTGTTTCCACTCGCCGCACTCCAATATGTTTTTATGTCGTCGTCGTTAGCGTTGTTGGCATCAAAGCCACCGAGTGTTGAGGAAACAGCTATTGGTTTTTTATAATTGAGTAACATCCAACCAGTGAATCCTTCGCCGTAATTATGCTTCGCAGATGTTGGAAGATAATGTGGGTAATCGCCGAATGCGGTGTTGCACCACATCACATCGTCTTTATCAAAACCCGCCGGCCAAATTCCTAATCTCCTTTCGAAATTGTTTTTTACCGAAAGCATGATAGTACTAATATGCCAGTAGCTTCCAAAATTATCCTGATAAGTTGAACCATGTCCAGCGCCTCTTGCAAAGCCACCAAGCTTCATACTCAAAGGATCGGATTGGGGTTGGAAGCTGGCACCATCAAACAGAGGTTTGTCCCCAACAACAACGCCATCGGCGTATCCGCTGAACTCTGTTCCCGGCGCTCCGTACTGAAAATAATATTTGCCATTATGTTTCGTCATCCACGAGCCTTCTATGAACGGATCAAGAAATGTGTTATCCATATGCTCGCCAAAACGTTGCCAACCATAACGCCAATCTTCCAGTAAATACATCGGCGTTCTTGTTCCAATTGGCTTGAATGTTTTCCGGTTCAATTCAATTCCTTGCGTTGGAAATTTGTTACTGCTGCCATTGTACATGTAAAGTTTTCCATCGTCATCAGTGAAAAAGGCAGGGTCCCAACCGCCTATTTCAAACGAATCAACCAGAGGCTTCCATTCATTTGCCTTTGGATTGGTGCTCATCCAAATAGTGAATTTTCTGGTATATGTGGAACCAAAAACAATCATGGTATCGCCAATAATACCAACTGCAGGCGCACAGAGTTCATCATACGTTCCTGTATTCCATGGACGCAAGAATCTTTTTGAAACGAAATTCCACTTCAGCATATCGTTACTCCACCAATAGCCCCATTGATTGGTTGAGAACAAATAGTAGTCGCCTTTATAATTTACAATTACAGGATCAGCAGTTGCACGGTGTCTGCCCCATTCGGAAAAATTTGGGATAGGTGTATAACCATAGTCGATATTGATAGGGTTGCAATAAGTTTTTTGCTGTGCGCAGGTAACGATGCTAACAAATGTTAATAGAGAGAAGAAGTATTTTTTCATTATGAACCTAAAACTTAATTATAAAATAAGTAGCCAGTTTAGCTTTTATAAAATCAAACTCCAACCAAGCTTTCTGGAGAAAAATGTAATACTCCAATCCAATAAAACAACAGAACAAATGGTAATACAAAAAAGAAGATAAAGACTACAATCAAAATCCTATTCACTTTGCCTTGAATTTGCCATGGCGTGATTTTATACATTCCATACAATTCAATAATTTTTTTTGTGACAACGTAATGTTGGTAAAAGACGTAAAATATTACACCTAGAAAAAAAGCTTCGAAAAGAAACGCATAATATCCACGTCCAAGGAAAATTGTTGCCTGATGATCTAAAAAACATTTATAGACACATCTAATGCTAAGAATAAAAAAATAAATTATCCCTCCCATTACAAGACTTGCTTGTGCTTCAGGGATAATTGGAACACCTCGTCCTCCGACGGTACGTCGGGGATTATTGTCCCGAAAAAAATAATTGTAAATACAGAAATACCCAAAGTCAATTTTAGCTTTCATTCAACTGCTTATTTGATCCATGGTGAAGTAAAACCCAACTTCTTCAAACCATTTTGCACTTCAGGACAACTCATAAATAGTTTCCACAACAAACCGCTTCGATAATTTTCAATCATTGCTACTTGAGGTCCCTGGTCAATGGAAAGATACCAGGGCTTGCACCAATTTTCTGTTTCACTGAATGCATCATAATAACCATACCTTCCTAAAATGGTTTTGCGCAAACTATCATTCGTGTACCAATGCTTTATTGCAGCCATTGATTCATTTTGTGTATATGGAAAAGAAGAAATAGCCGCGGTTGGAGAAATCACTCCTAAATCATTTCTTTCATTTGGTGCATGCGCCGCATAACCCTTCACAGAATAGCTGGCGGTTAGCCCCCAACTGCTATCACTATAACCTTTGAATTTTTTCGGATTGTCAACGCACCATTGGTAATTGATCTTCGACATGGTGATCATCTCTTTCCAATAATCCGCATATCGATCTTTCAAGCCTCGTGGGTCCAGGCCAAGAAAAGAATATTGCGACCAGAATAAAGGACCACCATGTGGAGGATTTCCCTGCATATGCAAATGCAAGGTGTCGTTTTTGTAAAAACTGATTTTATTGATCGCACCATTCTCCGCCCAACCTTCATGATATACTTCCGCGGGAATTCCATGTGTTGGAGACGATGCCCCCAAAATGTACATGATCAAACACTCATTGTAACCACGCACAGAAAAATTCATCTGCCATGCATAATCAGGGCTCCAATGCCAGTACAAAACATTTTGTCCGCCATTTCTGTACCAGTCAAACTCTATTTCTTTCCAAAGTTTATCGATGCGTGATGCCAGCTTTTTTTCCCGCGCATTTCCATCTAAAAAATATTGTCGTACGCAAAGCAATCCTTGAAACAGGTAAGATGTTTCAACCAAATCGCCGCCATTATCTTTTCTGCCAAAAGGTTTTACATGCCCGTTTTCGCCGTTTATCCAATGCGAATAAGCACCATGAAAGCGATCAGCTTTTTCTAAAAAAGAAATAATTTTTTCAAACCGCTGCAACCCTTGTGTTCGTTTAATATACTTGCGATGAATGCCTGCAAGAATTGCCATCACGCCAAAACCACTTCCACCGGTGGCCACAATGCGTCGATCATTATCAGGGTAATCGCCATCCATATGAATGCGTTCAGGCGCCATGCCGCTATTAGGTTCTGCGCCGGTCCAGAAAAAATTAAAAGTTCTTCTTTCAATGCTATCAAGCAAAGCAGAATCGGATAAGTTTTTGGGAAGAACTGCACTGCTTGCCACACTATTTTTTTGTTGTGCACAAGCCCAAGCAAAAATTGAGATAGATAAAATAGCAACCGAAATTTTCATCATACAATTTGAGTATTGTAGTTACGCTCCGCGAGAGCTTCAACTTTGTTATGTCTTTACAAATTTGGACTTTGAAAACCTATTGCTTTCATCCCCGTTTTTACTTCGGGACAACTCATAAATAAATTCCAAAGTAAACCTGTTCTGTAATTTTCAATCATCACGATAATTGGCCCTTCATCAATAGCTAAATAAGTTTTGGAAAACCAGGCATCCTGCAATCGAAACGCATCATAAAATCCATAATCGCTCCAAAGCCTGTCGCCAAGTTTGTAATAAAAGAATTTCAATGCTTTCATTGATTCAGTTGGAGTGTAAGGAAAAGATGATAAAGCTGCTGTCGGCGCAATAACACCAACATCATTTGTTGGCGACGAAGCAGTATAGCCGGTTGGAACATCACTTGCTGTTAATCCCCAGCACTGATCGCTGTAACCATACCAATTCTTTGGATTGGCTTTGCAGTATTCGTAATTAATTTTTGTATGATTGAGTGTTTGGGTTTCGTAGTTGGCATATTGATCTGTCAAAGATTTTGGATTGATGCCCATGAAAGAGTAATGTTCAAAAAATAATGGTCCGCCTAAGTTTTCTCCCAATGGCAATTGGTACCCATAAAAAAAATTTCCATTTTTCATGGCACCATTTCTTGCAAAGCCGCTATCGTAAACAGGTTTTGTGATAGCATGAGTTGTTGATGATACTGCCATCACATAGCTGATCAATGTTTCATTCCAACCTTGCACAGGAACATTCACTATAAATCCATAGTTAGGGGACCAGTTCCAGTACAACACTTTTTTCCCCTGCCGAAAGAAATCCCAATCAATTCTGTCGTATAGTGCATTGATATCATTTCGCAAACTCACTTCTGCGGGATCGCTGGTGTTGAAATATTGCCGGGCACATAAAAGACCCATCATCATGTAGGATGTTTCAACTATGTCTGCACCATTATCATTTTGCCCGAATGGAACAACGGCGCCAGTAGAACCATTCATCCAATGTGAAAAAGCTCCATGAAAATTCGGAGCAGTATTCTTTAAAAAACTTACGATAGTTTGAATCTTTGTTAATCCCTGTTGTCTTGTAATAAAATTCCTGTTGATGCCAACCAGCATCGCCATTACGCCAAAACCGCTTCCCCCGCTTGTTACCGTTTCACCAGATGTATTTCTTTCCCTTGCCATTCCACTTACAGGATGCGCAAAGTCCCAGAAGTATTTAAAGGTTTGTTGCTGCACAAGTGTTACTAAAGAAGAATCGGTTATTTGGGGGAATTTATCGGTTGGATCGTATTGTGTAACGAAATCAAGATCGACCCTACCTGATAAATTTTGCCCTGCAACAGATTTTAGTAAAGTGCTGATAGAAAAAATATGTTCATTCAAATAGTCAAGCGTACCTGAAGGTGTGATGACAATGGCGCTGTCGCCATTTTGATATGCTATACTAAAAGGAACATTAGATGAGTTTTTGCTTTTGTTGTAATAAACAATGACAGGTGCCGCAGTGCTCCTGTCTACCTTACCTGAAAAGGTTATTTTAATGGAAGGGTTGTTAGGTATTCCGTATAAAGTTTGAGTGGAATTAAAATTTGTTGAATTGATGGTTTGTGCAATTACATCAAAATTTGATGAGGACGGAGGCGGAGAAGGTGGAGTTGGAGAAGGGTTCGACGACTTTTTGCACTGAATAAATAAAACACTCAACGCCAACATTAGCAGGGAAATTGAGTTAAATATACTTTCACTTTTTCTTACCTCACGCATGGTCGTTAATTATAGATACTAGGAATTTAGATTTCGCTGATCCGGTTTTTCGTCAATACAAACTATGATTTGAAAAGCAAAGGGTGCAAAATGTACACTGCTTTGTAATTTATGCACCCTTCTATTTAAACTAAAACCATTCTAGAATCCTTTGTTTTGCAGGGTATAGAGAATCAATATCTCATCTGGCGTTAGCACTTTATTGAAAACTCTGAACTCGTCCAGATTTCCGCTCAATGAATTCATCCAGCCATTGGCAGTATTTGTCGCATCATTTGGCCCGCCCAAAGTGAAGCTGTCAGCAGTACCAAAATTATTTTGAGGATTAATGGAGAAAGCATTGCTCTGAGGCAACAAAGTACCATCAACATAAACTCTCATCGCTCCTGATGTTCCATCATAGGAGATGGCCATTTGGTGCCAGTTGCCGTCAAGCATTCGTGGCCATACTTTCCCTTTGTCAAACCACTGATCCATTAGTGCAATTTTACCAAGAGTATTGGTAGTATTATCAGGTTGATCAAAGAGCATAAAAAACTTTGTTTGCTCCCATGAGTAACCTGCTGCATTCAATGAAAAAGGCATGAAGGTTGTTGGACTATTGGCTAAACTTGTAGGTTGCTGAATCCACATGACCATGGTAAAGCTTTTGAGATTGGCAATAGTGTTGGTTACATTCGAATTAATGTAACCCCTGTTTTTTACTTGAACCGCCTGGCCGAGTTTTCCTGTAACAAAGCTAATTCCGGTTGCATTCATCGGAGTGCCAACAGTTCTAGAAACGCTGTCAATATACCCTCCATTAAATGCCCAATAAGCCACCAAATTAGCAGCAGCAACTTGCGAAGAAGTGCTGTAACCAGCTATCGGGACGAAAAAGGATTTTTCGGCACCATAGGTAATTCCCTTTTCATTGATGGCATACGCCCTGTAATAGTAAGTGGTAAGCAATGAAAGACCTGTCAGTCCAACAGTATAATCTCCCCCAATTGAATACTTGCGTATTCTTGTTTTGGTAGTATCCACATTCGGACTTGTGCTGTAGACAACTCCAGCTTCTTTTACCATTGATCCTCCGTCAGTGCTGATGCTGCCGCCAATTGTTGCGTTGGTGCCGTTAATATTGGTTGCGTCTGAAGTTGTAATTGTTGGTGCTGCTGCGTTAATTTTTATTCCGCTGTCCGCGCCGGTTTTTTTACAACTCACTATGCCGAAACCAATTACTACAACGGCCAAAATATAGATGTTGTATTTCATGATAAACATTTGATGAATTAACGAATGATTTTATTTTCCTTTCCCCTGCAAAACAATCATTGCCTGCAAGTCCAATGCAGTTAGTGCCTTGTTGTAAACTCTTACTTCATCTATCTGGCCTGTTAAAAAGCTTGCCCAGCCTTGTGAAGACGCTCCCGATGTTTGGCTTGGACTTGTTTGAAACTGGGGAGTACCAAATACGATATTGCCAACATTAACAAAACTTAACGGACCTGAAACACCGGCCACTGAACCGGAACCTACCTTGCTGCCATTTACATATACCGTAACAAGAGAAGAAGTTGCATCATACGTAACAGCGAGGTTCACCCAGGTATTAAAAAGATTGGGTACACCATCCAGTGAGTAGGTATGATCACCCCCATCTTTATAGATATGCACGCGAATTTTACCATTCGAATTACTGCTTCCGTTTTCAAAAAATATTTCAATATTCCCCCAAAAGGTTTGTGTATTCGAGAGTGTAAAAATGTCAATAATACCCGTGGAGGGTGGTGGCGTATTCACCCATTCTGTGACAGTGAAACTTTGCATGTTTTTTATCGCATTGCTTGGCGCACTTAACACATAACCATTCATGGCACCTTGTAACGCCTGCCCTTTAAAGCCTGTTGTAAAGCCAGTGCCCTTATTTGTGCCTGCCGTATTTGAAACACTATCTATATAGCTGCCATTAAAAGCCCAGTACCCAACAAGGCTGCCTCCCCCTATTTCTGCTACCGAAGTATATCCATTAACTGTAAAGGCAGGCTGATAGGACTTCGGGTCAAACTTTTTATAACAGGAGGTCAAAAGCACAGTACTAACCACCAGCAGTGCTAAACCATTTTTTATGATAATTTTTTTCATAATCGTAGTTTGAAATTTTTAAATTAATAACCCGGATTTTGAGTAAGCACACCTGCACTCAGATCAATTTCATTTTGCGGTATAGGCCAAACAGAATTCTTGGCTGACCATCCTTTAGGTCCAAAAATTTGTGCAGCTCTTCCCTGGCGAATCACATCAAAATACCTGTCAAATTCCATTGCCAATTCAACATGTCTCTCACTCCAAATTGCGGTACGTAATGTTGCCTGGTCAGTAGCAGTGATATCAGGCAGAATAGCATTATTGCCACCTCTTGCTCTGGCTCTCACTGCATTCAATGATTGTTTTGCTAAAGTTGTATTGCCCAGTTCATTGGCTGCTTCGGCATTCATCAGCAGCACTTCAGCATACCGTATCACTCTTATATTTTGCTGCGCACCTTCGTTATATCCAGACACATACATGCTGAAAGGAACATACGATTTCTGATTATACATGGGGTTATCGCCCGTAGGAGGAATAGCATCTCCCTCAGGCGTAGTTTCGCCCCTGAAGATAATAGTGGCATCTCTTCTTGGATCGCCTGTTTCATAAGCTGATGCAAGGCTTGCTGTAGGAACGTTGAAGCCCCATCCACCACCGGTAGAACCTCTTACACCCTGCACTTGCGAGTATTGAGAGTTTGATGAACCTCCATTTCCTACAATTAAAGAACACTGTATCTCAAATATGGACTCAGATGAATTTTCATTTTGCACTCTGAATAATTGCTCGTAATCAGGAAAAAGAGAGTAGACACCCGATGCAATTACCTGGTTGGTATAATTTAATACATCACTCCATTTTTTGCGATACATAGCAACTTTCGCATGCAGAGAAAGTGCGGCTCCTTTCGTTGCACGGCCATATTCAGAAGCCGGTACGGTAACAGGTAACACAGGTGCTGCATCAGTAAGATCCTGTTCAATTGCATTCCATACGGTAGCCGTATCTGTTCTTGGAAGATTATATTCGGATGCATCCTTAGGTAAATGTACCCTTAGTGGTACTGCCCCAAATGCACGTACCAATCTGAAGTAGCAATATGCCCTTATGAATTTGGCTTCAGCTTTATATCTCGCTTTTGCGCTTGCATCCACAGCGGCCATTGTATCCACATGATCCAATATCTGATTGCACAGGTTTATCTCCTGGTATTGGCCCGTCCAGAATCCATTTAATTGGCCTTCGGTAGATGTCACTGTAAAATTATCATACTGGTTCATGAAAGTAGCGTCGTTCGGAGCACTTCCTTTTTCAGCATCGTCCGAACCCATACTTTCCACTGCAATGGCAGCAAAAGCTACCTGGTTCCATTCATGCAGATTAGAATACATAGCATTTACAGCTTGTGCAGCATCGGTTGATGTTGCCCAAAAGGTGGAACCCTTTTGTTGTCCCTGCGGATCTACTTCCAAAAAACTTTTCTTACAACCTGCCATCGCAACAAGGGCTACCGCTCCAACTGCCAAAAGTTTTTTCGACATTCCAATTATATTTTTTTGTTTCATAACAATCGTTTTAGAAATTCAAGTTGATACCGAAATTGTAAGTAGCATACAAAGGATAAACGTTTGCATCTATGCCTGCATTTAACGGGCTATTGTCCGCTGCCGGCAATTCCGGTGAAAATCCTCTATACTTGAAAAAGTTAAATGCATTCTGAGCATTGGCATAAACCCTCAGCGATTTTATTCTCCATCTGTCTAACATAGACTTGGAAATAGTATACCCTAGTTGCATGTTGCGGATTCTGAAATAACTTCCATCTTCAACATAAAATGAGTTGGGAAGGTAGTTTGTACCACCTCCGATATTAGCGGAAGGATATACATTGGATGTTCCTTCGCCATGCCAGCGATTATTATAAAAGTCCAAAGTATAATTTTCATTTCCATAGCGCCAGCCTAAGTTGGCGTTATAAACCTTAACCCCGGCCACGCCCTGAAAATCAAGAGTAAGATCAAATTGTTTGTATGTCCAATTGGTATTGATACCATAAGAATATTTGGGATTTGGATTACCAAGAGGTACACGGTCCAAACCACTGATCTGTCCATCTTTATTCTGGTCAACATAAATGAAATCTCCAGGTTGCGCTGTCTTTTGAGATGAGCCGGCAATTTGAGCTGCGTTCTGGAAAATGCCTGCAACCTGGTAACCGTAAAATTCGCCAATTGGTCTTCCAGCCATAGTACGTGTTGCCAGTGCACCACCTGTTAAACCGCCGCCACCACCATAAATTGGGTTTGCACCGGTACTTACCTCTAGCACTTTATTGTTGTTGATACCGATATTTCCGCTGATGGTATAGGAAAGATCCTTGCTGATAACGTCCTTCCACGTCGTAGAGAATTCAAAGCCTTTATTTTCAAATGTTGCCTGGTTACCCAAGATGCGGCTGCTGCTCATTCCGAGTGATCCCAATATTGGAATATCAAAAATGGCGTTTTCTGTTTTGCGTAAGTAGTAATCAGCTTCGATGTACAACTTATTTTTTAAGAAAGCAGCTTCAAGACCCACATCGGTACCAACTCCTTTTTCCCAATATGTAACAGGTGGAACAACTGAAGCTATGCTATTGCTTGTGGCTGTTGTATTACCATAAACAGCAAGAGGAAATGAAGTAACGCGAAGTGTCGAAATATTCGATGGAACCGAAGCATTCCCGATCTTTCCCCAGCTGCCTCTTAATTTTAAGTTGTCGAATATTTGCTGATCCTGCATAAATTTCTCACTGCTAACGACCCAGCCAACACCTACTGAAGGGAAATATCCCCATCGTTGGCTACCAGTAAATTTTGAAGAACCATCTGCACGGATAGACGCCGATAAAAGATACCTGTTAGCGAAGGAGTAGCTGAGTCTTCCAAAATAAGACGCAATTGTTGAAAGATCACCACCATCATTCGATCTTTTTGTGCTGTCAGTTCCTAATGTAATGTAATGATCAGCTTCACTTTTATCGGGGACATCTAATACAGAAGCTGAAAGGGAATAAAACTTATAGCGCTGGGCTGATTGACCCGCAAGAACTGTAAAGTTGTGATCACCAATCTTGTTAGTATAGGACACGGTGTTTTCAAGAATCCAGTTACGTGTTTCAGCACGGCTTACATTAAGAGAAGTACGGCCGTTTCTTTGTGCAAGTGTGGCTGTGAAGATAGGTGTAAAACCAACCACTTCTCCTTGTCCATACTCACCACCAATACTTGTCTTCGCAGTAAAATGCGAAGCGAACTTTAATTCAACATAGGTGTTGCCCGTTAACCTGTAATTTTTCGAAGCCTGATCGAAGTAATCAAGCGTAGTTTGTGGATTGTAATTGTTTCCACCACCCAATTTAAAATCATTCGGGTCACCATATGTACCATCAACATAATACACAGGAACCACAGGCCCTGCAGTGTACAGCTGGCGGAATATACCACCAGGAATATCCTTTGACTTACTATAAGCACCGGTAACTGTATAACCAGCTTTCAGTGATTTGAATATCTGGATATCATTCTGCAGCCTCCCTGTATAACGTTGAAAATTGTTTTTTTCAACAATTCCATCCTGATTTAAATAACTTAAAGAGAAATTATAATTGGAGCGATCGCCGCCTCCACTGACTGAAACCTGGTGATTGGTAACCAAGGCATCTCTTAATATCTGGTGGTACCAATCAGTACCTTTTCCAGAAATTGAATTGTCTGCAAACAAAGGAGCACTTCCGCCAATTACTGACAGTTCGTTTATTATAGTGGCATACTGGGTTGCATTAGCCATTTCAATTTGATCTGTAACCTTCTGCCATCCCACATAGCCATTGTAATTAACTGTTGCCTGACCGGATCTTCCTTTTTTGGTCGTAATTAAAACCACACCATTGGCAGCCCGGATACCGTAGATGGATTCAGCAGAGGCATCTTTCAAAATGCTGATGTTGTCAATATCATTACTGCTTAAAAAACTAATATCGTCAAACCAAACGCCGTCCACTACATATAAAGGATTGCGACTTCCGTACACCGTGCCTACTCCGCGAATCCTTATTTGTGGAGAGGAACCGGGCGCACCGTTATTTGTGATTTGAACACCTGCAACTTTACCCTGCAAAGCACTAACAGGGTTAAATACGGGCTGTTTTGAAACCTCCTCGCCTTTTACCTGTGTAACCGAACCTGTAACATCAATTTTTCTTTGAGTACCATAACCAACTACTACCACCTGGTCAAGCTGGTTAGCAGAAGCAACCAAAGAAACATTGACTGTTGTTCTGTTACCCACACTAATCTCCTGCGAGCCATAGCCTACATAGCTAAATACCAAAACCGCATTTTCGTTTGGTACCATGATAGAATAATTTCCTCCATCATCGGTTGTGGTTCCTGTGTTAGCTCCTTTAATAGTAATAGAAACACCACTCAAAGGAGTTCCGTTAAGACCAGTTACTTTTCCTGAAACCCTGATGTCGGGGATTTCTATTTTATTATTATCAGCATCTGCTTTTAATACAACAAGATTGTTGTTTAAGATGCGATAGTTGATACCGTTTGCAACAAGTATTTTGTCGAGCACACTTGTTATTTCGGCATCCTTTACATTCAGATCTATTTTCGGTTTGTTAGCTATGATCGCTTCATTATATAAGAAGTGATAATCGCTTTTTCTCTCAATAACAGTTAATGCTTTTTTGAGATCTGCAGATTGAAGGTTTACTGTGATCTTATCCTGCGAATAGGTTTTAGCCGACACCTGTAAGCAGGCTAATAAAATAAACAGGAACGTGAGTTTCACTATTCGAAGTTCCTGATAAAAGAGTTGAATTACAGCAGTACCTTTTTCTCTTTTTTTCATACTATTCAGTTATAGGTTAAAAATGTTATTCAGTCAATCGTTCTTGTTTGTGAGCAATCGTTTTAAGAAGTATTGATCAACATATAGCAGCGTTTATTTAGTTATTGTGTAATCGTTATTAAGTTTCCCCTGATGATATAATGAAATTTGGTAGACAGTTGCAATGCAGTCAACGCTTCGTCAATAGTTTCGGAAGTGAAGGTTCCACTTAAGCGTTCATTAGCAAGTTTTTCATCCCTGAACTCAATAGCAACGCCATACCATTTTTCCATTTTCATTGCTATGTCATGAAAATTTTCATCCTGAAAAACAAGTTCATTATGCACCCATGATGTTTCAACAACAGTGCTGTCAACCGTACGGGTCAAAGGCTTTAAAACAACAAGAGGGTCTTTATTTTGCAGTTTCGTTTTTACTTCCTCCTGCTCATTGGAAACAACTAATTTCTCATTAGGTTCAAGAAAAAATGGACGGTCCGGTTTCTTATCAAGCCTGATTTCTACCCGGCCCCTGATCAAACTCGTCTCTGTCGTTTTTTCGTCAGGATAAGCCCTTACATTAAAAGCGGTTCCCAAAACTTTTATCTGCATTTTATTGGCATGAATAATAAAAGGAACCGTACCTTTTTTCACATCAAAAAAAGCCTCGCCAATTAAACTTGTATTCCTGTTTGTGATGCCGAAATGCTCGCTGTAAGTAAGTTTACTCCCTGCGTTTAGCCATACTACTGTGCTATCGGGCAGGACCAGTTTGGTTTTTGAACGTATAGGTGAGGATACTTCGCTAAATTTTTGTTCCGAGAGAAAAGGAGATTTTTTTTTGTGGCTGGTTAACCAAACCATCCCGGTAATTAAAAGAATTAAACCGACCGCAATTGAAACAGAATAGGCAATTCTTTTTTTTCTTTTGCCGGAGGAATTAATTTGAAGATCGGGCTGAAAGTCTCCCGGTTGCGGAAAATCAATGCCAACTTCTTTCATTCTTTGCAAATGCTGCTCGAATGCAAACTCTGATTCCTGCTTGCCTGTATCAGTTTTATATTGCCAAAATTGCTGAATGTGCTCAGCCTGGTAAGCCCAATCGTGATTGAGCTTCATCAAATTTTCTAATTCCTGGAGCTCTTGAGGAGTGGCTTCTCCTGCAATTTTTTTTGCCAATAAATTCCAAAACAGGCTTTGAGACATAGCAATCAATTAGCCTATGGACAAGAAAACTGGAGTTTCCCCCTAAAAGAAAAAAGTTTTTTTAATTCATGGTCCGAACCAGGTCGAAACGAATGGACTCGGTGATTTTTTTGAGTGCAATCGTCATTTGGTTTTCGATTGTTTTGAGAGACAGGTGTAAAAGCTCAGCAACCTCTTTGTATTTAAACCCATCTTCCCTGATCAATTTAAAAATCAACTGGCATTTTGGTGGAAGGGACAGGACGGCTGCGCTTATGCGTTTCTGCATTTCTGCGGTTATCATCAATTGCTCAGGATCTGTATAGATGTTTTTTACATCCACTTTTATTTCATCCAGCGAAAAGGTAGTTTTTTTCTTCTCTTTCAAAAGCTGGTTTATAGAAAGGTTTTTTGTAACAATATAAATGTACAGGTGAAAATTTTCTATAGTTGAAAGTGTTTGACGGTTGGTCCATATTTTCATAAAAACATCCGAAACAACTTCTTCTGCAGATTCCTTTGAATGGGTGATGGTCATGGCGAAATTTACCAGCCGCTTGTGGTATAATAAGAATAACTCTTTATAAGCGGCAGTATCTTCCTGGTAAGCAATCCTATCGATCAATCTTCTAAGCAAAGCAGTCGCAATCATGAAAGCAAAGGTTCAACCAAATCTAAGAATAATTACACAATGTGCAGCGTTGAATCGCTATTCGGTAATACTTTTACCTCTTTTAAAAAATTTTTCTTATTTAATTGAAGAATTTGTTCGTTGTAAAAGCAAAGAAATTATTTACGGCTTCGATGCTACCCATGAAATTCTAAAAATTGTATCCAAGACTTACAGCACCAAAAGGTTGAATGTAGCTTTTTGCAATGACTGGCGTGAAGCCTGCCCTCCAGGAAAAACCTCCGTTTCTAGGCTGCCGTCTGTACATGAATGAAAAAGTTCCAAAAAACTTTGCAAGCTTGTTATCATAAAAGTTTAGCACCTCTAATTTTTTGCTGACATAAGTAAAGCCTGCACCCACCTCAAAAGTGTGAGGCGAATTTTCTTTACCAAAAATATAGTTGACCTGCACGGGAATGCTCACCGCTGATGACTGATCATAATCGTAATAGTAGTAAGGTCCAGTTGAATCGGGCCTGTATGGTTCATACGCTGTAACAAAGCCAAGCCCAATTCTGCCACCCCACCCAAGAACAGAGCTGGTAAAACGATGATCAATATTTGCTGAGAACATAATGCCGGCGCCGCCCGCTTCTGCATAGAAAGAATTCTGTCCGTTTGATTTTGAATGCTCCGTTTGAGCAAATGACAATGTGGAAACAGTCAAAAAAATAACTGCGAAGAACATTTTTCTCATAAACTGGTTTTTTATTCAACAAGACCTGCACAGCTATGTAAGCGCTGCCAGGGCTTAGTTAATACATAAACGTGATGCCCTATTTTTTATTTTGCTAATGCGAAGATGAAGTTGGGCTTAGTAACATTTGTAAATTACTTTACTGACCTGCCTACAAGTTCTTTTACGTCGTTGATGTGAACTCTCTCCTGCTGCATTGTGTCCCTGTAACGAATAGTGACGGTGTTATCTTCCTTTGTTTGATGGTCTATGGTTACACAGAAAGGAGTTCCAATTGCGTCCATTCTTCTATAACGTTTACCGATTGCATCTTTCTCTTCGTAAAAACAACGAAAATGCGGTTTGCATTCGTCCATGATTTTTCTTGCGATTTCAGGCAATCCGTCTTTCTTCAACAATGGCAACACTGCCAATTTAATCGGTGCAAGTCTCGGAGGAAATCTCAATACAACACGGCTGTCTTTTTTTTCTTCTGTACTCAAATCCTGTTCTTCATAGGCTTCGCTCAATACCATCATCACCGTTCTATCTACGCCAATTGAAGTTTCAATTACATAAGGAATATAATTTCCGTATGGCTTTCCTGTTGCAGGATCAACATCGTTATCGAAATACTGCATTTTCTTTTTGCTGTACTCCTGGTGATTGCGCAAATCAAAATCGGTACGTGAGTGAATACCTTCTACTTCTTTAAAACCGATAGGAAAATTGTATTCAATATCACAAGCAGCATCAGCATAATGCGCCAGCTTAATGTGATCATGAAAGCGATATTTATCTTCTGGAATTCCAAGGCTTGTATGCCATTTCATTCTTTCCCCTTTCCAGTATTCGTACCACTCCTTTTGTGTGCCAGGGCGAATAAAGAACTGCATTTCCATTTGTTCAAACTCTCTCATTCTAAAAATGAACTGCCTGGCAACAATTTCATTGCGGAATGCCTTTCCAATTTGAGCAATACCGAAAGGAATTTTCATCCTTCCTGTTTTTTGCACATTCAAAAAGTTTACAAAAATTCCCTGCGCAGTTTCTGGTCGTAAGTAAACAATGTTTTCTTCTTCAGTTGATACAGCACCGAACTCCGTTGAGAACATCAAATTGAATTGACGAACATCTGTCCAGTTAGCGGTTTTGCTTACGGCACACACAATCTTATTATTCTCTATCAAAGTTTTTAATCCGCGATAATCATCCTTACTCAACAAATCATCCATCTCTTTCTGTAAAATTTCCGCCTGCTCAGGGTGTCCTGCCGCTTCCAATTCTGCTATTTTACCTTCAATCAAATGGTCAACACGATAACGCTTTTTGCTGTCTTTGTTATCAATCATCGGGTCGCTGAAATTATCAACGTGACCACTCGCCTTCCAGGTTGTTGGATGCATGAAAATGGCTGCATCAATACCCACGATGTTTTCATACATCTGGGTCATGCTTTTCCACCAGTAATCTTTTACATTCTTTTTCAATTCACTTCCCCATTGACCATAATCATACACAGCGCCTAATCCATCATAAATCTCTGATGAAGGAAAAATAAATCCATACTCTTTACAATGCGAAATAATTGCCTGGAATCTGTTGCTATCTGTTGCCATAGTGCGGCAAAAGTAATGCAGTTTATAGTTTGTAGTTTGTGGGTTGCGGTTGAATATTGAAAATTGGTAATTGAATATTGAACATTTTTATTTACCCGGCTGACTTGCAACCATTAGGCATACGTTGCGTCGCACTCTTATACGTTCAGTAATTCTTATCATCACAACTCAGTTTTCACTCCTGTATCTAATCTATATCAACGATCAACTGCGAACTTTATCATCGTTTCGTGCAGATTTCAAAAAATACAATAACAACCCGGCAGCCACCATTCCGAAGCCAGGTTTTTTGTCTTTCTTTTTTTCCTGTTTTCTTTCATCAGTTCTTTCTTCGTTAGAAGCCAGGCCATATTTCGGTTGAATTTGCTTTTGTGGTTTGCGTTCCGTTTCTGACGGAGACTTTGCCCCGGCAATTGCAGGTTTATCGTCCCAAATTGCATATTCACTTGGTACAATATGCACGCCCTTTTTCAGAGCGTATGCTTTTGTAAACTCCGCTCCAAAATATAAAATCATGGAAGAGTAGTATATCCAAACGATCAGAATCACCAGAGAGCCAGCTGTTCCATAAGTGCTACCAATATTACTTTTACTGATGTAAATCGAGATTAAAAACTTACCAATCAAAAACAGGATGGATGTTGCAATTGCTCCTGGCCAAATGGCTTTCCATTTGATTCTGATATCAGGCAATACTTTAAAAATAATGGCAAATAAAATTGTAGTTACACCAAGCGTAATTACAAGGTTAATGATATAGAGGATTACCACCGCTACATCAGGGAAGGCTTCCCTTAGACGATTACCGATGGTCTCTACTACGGCAGTTACCGCCAACGAAACCAAAAGTAAAAATCCAAGGCTTGCAATCAATCCAAAGGAAAGCAAACGAGTCATAACAAGTTTCATAATGCCGGCTTTCGGTTTTGCTTTTACGCCCCATATGCTGTTAATAGAATCCTGTATTTCTCCAAAAACCGTTGTGGCGCCAATTAGTAAGGTAATTACACCAATAATCGCGGCAATTCCACTTTTACCACTAATAGCTGCATTCTTTATAATTGTCTGTATTTGTTCGGCTGCGTTGGCCCCGATGAAAGATTTCATTTGATCATAAATTCCACCTTGTACAGCTTCTTCGCCTAAAAACTTTCCTGCAATAAAAATAATAACGATCAATAAAGGTCCCAACGAAAACAGCGTGTAGTAAGCCAGCGATGCGCTGAGTTTGGTTACTTTATGATCAGAAAACCCACTGAATGATTCTTTTAAACTTACCCAAACCAGTTTTGGAGAAAACTTCTTGCTCATCGAAACATCTTTTTGTATGGTGATACAAAAAGATAGCCAAGTCGGCCAGTAAGAATAACTATTTGAGTTTCTGGTTTTGCTGATGCCTCATAGCATCGCGGACATTTTTCTTCTCGAAATTTTTTTCAAGCGCCTCAGTTAAATCAACTCCTGTTTGATTGGCTATGCAGATCAACACCCAAAGCACATCGGCCAATTCATCGGAGAGATTTTTTTCATTATCGCTTTCTTTAAAAGATTGATCGCCGTACATCCGGCTCATCAATCTCGCCACCTCCCCTGTTTCTTCTGTCAATATGGCCATGTTCGTCAATTCACTGAAATAACGAACACCTGTGGTTTTGATCCATTCATCTACCCTGTGTTGCGCTTCCTGTATGGTCATTGAACAAATTTATCCGGCTAATTTAACTAATAGACACACTGTTTGTCAGCAAAATGTCAATATACCCTTTAATTGATTTTTGTCCATGCCCTTCCTGACCTGTATCATACTCATTGAAAAGCCCAACCCGGATTTTTACAATGAAACAAAATCAAAGAATGCAACACCATTCTTCAAAAAGTACTTTTTCCTTTTCCCGTAATTCATTTTTCCCGATACGGCATAGTCCTGCAGTTCGCCCTTCTTCTCTTTGCAAAAAATTGCTGACCATGAAAAGATTTACAGTGATAGTGTTAATGATGTGTAGCCTGGAAACAATAGCACAAAATGAATTATCAATTACCAACTATAAAACAAATATTGCCACAGAAATTCCTGCAGGCATCATAACAGGACAAATTAATACCACTGATGGACAACCCGCTGCCTATGTAACAGTCTACATAAGAGAAAATAGCAAAACCGCTATTACCGACCAGGATGGGAAATTCATTATCAGAAATTTGAAAGACGGTATTTATACTTTGGAGATAACCATGATTGGCCTGAAGCCACAACAAAAAATTGTTGAAGTAAAAAATGAACAAATAACAACAATTAAAATTGTATTGACCGAAGATGAAAAACAACTAACTGAAGTTGTGGTTGCTACGGGCAGAAGATTAAATAATAAGCCTGTTTCAATTGGGAAGGTTGATATCAATCCAATGGATAATCCACAAAGTCTTACAATTATCGGTCATGGCTTGATTCGCGACCAGCAAGCTCAAAAACTCGGTGATGTTGTGAAGAACATCAACGGAGTTTATGTAACAACCACAAGAGGAAGCGTTCAGGAAAGTTTTGGTGCGAGAGGATATGCATTTGGCAATTACAATCTTTTCAAAAACGGCTCAAGGATTAATTCAGGTGTAACACCAGAAATGAGTTCTATAGAAAAAGTGGAAGTTTTGAAAGGAAGTTCCGCAATTTTATTCGGACAAGTTGCTCCCGGTGGAATATTGAACATGGTGACAAAGGAGCCCAAATTCAATTTTGGTGGAGAGGCCTCCATAAGAGTTGGAAGCTATGATTTATATAAGCCTTCATTTGATGTTTACGGCCCAATTTCATCTTCCATTGCTTATCGTTTGAATGGAACTTATGAAACAGCAGGAAGCTTCCGTGATAAAGTAAATTCCAAAAAATATTATGCAAATCCTTCTTTGCTTTTTAAACTCGGAAAGAAAACAGAGTTAATAGCAGAAGGCGATTATTTATATAACGAATTCACACCTGATTTCGGCATTGGCACTTTGGGGGGAACAAAAATTCCCAACGTTTCCCGTTCTAGTTTCTTTGGTACAAACTGGCAGTATAACAAAACGCAACAGAGCACCGCTAACGTTACAGTCAAACACCAGTTTAGCGATGCATGGAAAATCAATTCATCCTTTGCTTACCAATATTACAAGAGAGATTATTTCGCAGTAGAAAGAGTGCAAGCCGATGCATCAGGCAAATGGGGAAGACCATTGGGTAAAATATTGACTAATGAAAAATATTATACAGGCCAGGTAAATCTTGTCGGAAAATTCAGGACATCTTCTTTCGAACACACTTTACTTACAGGTGTCGATGCTGACCACTACTTCACCACTAATAATGATTACAGCTTTCCCAGCACTATGGGCTTCCCTTCGGGTATTTATGATACGATCAATATTCTTGATCCGGCTAAATATGTGCAGAGAACGGATATTCCAAATGCAACCAACATCAGAAGAAGAGAAGCACCGGTAAATCGTTTTGGCTCTTATCTGCAAGATCTCATAAAAATTTCTCCTAAGTTTAATGTGCTTGCAGGCATTAGATGGTCCTACGTTCAAACGAAAGGAATTGATACAACCTTCATAGCAACGGGCGCACACAAAATTGGAAGTAACCGGTCTGATAAAGCATTTTCCCCAAGGTTCGGATTAGTTTACAAACCATTGGAAACTACTTCCTTCTTTGCCAGCTATTCTAATTCTTTTGTTTCCAATTCCACATCTTTTGACATTGAAGGACAGCCTTTAAAACCATCAATCATTAACCAGTACGAATTGGGTGTGAAGAATGAATTTTTCAATGGCTTGCTTTCAGCGAATGTTACTGCTTATCGCATCATCAATAATAATCTTGCGCAAACCGCGGCATTCCTGAAAAATGGAACACCGAATAATAATTCAAGCATTAAGCAACTAACCGGGCAAACAACAAGCGATGGCTTAGAGTTTGACTTTGCCAGTCACCCAATCAAAGGTCTTGACATCACCGCAGGATACAGCTATAACTATATGCGCTATACAAAAACGGATACAACCGTTGGAAGTTTTAAACAAGGCGAACGATTGGTAAATAATCCTATTCATACTGCAAATGGAACGGTGTTCTATACATTTACTAAAGGGCTTTTGAATGGATTGAAAACAGGACTTACTGTCGTGTATATCGGCGATCGTTTTGCAGGATGGAATACAGATATCACTTCTGTTAATCCCGTTAAATACCGAACAAGAATATTTGCTGTTGATAGTTATACTACCGTTGATCTTTCAGCGGGTTATACCTACAAAAAAGTTTCTGTAATGGCAAAGGTTTCCAACCTGGCTAACACTTTGAACTATTATGTACATGAAAATTATAGTGTAAACCCAATTCCCCCCACACAATTTGTAGCAACAGTATCTTACAAATTTTAATAGCCAGTAATGCAGGTGAATTCGGCGCCTGCATTATTCTTTTCTTAATGACTTGTAGATTTTAATGGCGCTCATTAACACTATTATAAATCCAATTAAGCCTACCAATCCCCAAAGCCAGCTCATACTTGATTTTACGGTTGCCAGCATTACAATTGGAATTAAAAACATAGTAGCTACTTCATTCCACATGCGCAGTTGTTGTGAAGAATATTTAAAAATGCCCTTTGCTTCTTGTTTATAAATGGCATGAAGTGTAAAGTGGTAAACATACAGTAGCACAACAAAACAAAGTTTAATCAACAACCACCTCCCCGCTGCAATCGTCAGGGTTTTATGCCAACTCCCGCTAATCATAACCCACAAACCAAATATTAATGTAAGAATGGCAGAGGGCCAGGTAATGCCTAACCAAAGCCTTTTGATCATTACATTGAATTGCTTTTGCAATATTGACTTCTCGGGCTCAGCTTTCAAATTGGCTTCTGTATTATAGACGAACAAACGAACAATGTAGAACAGGCCTGCAAACCAGGTAACGATAAAAATGATGTGAAGAGCCTTAATGTAAGTGTACATAGTGATTGACTAATCCAAATTATCAAATTCAACTTTTCGTTTCTTCCAAAATCATTTCGTTGTTTCCGTTTGCATATTCTTTAATCCACCTGGCAATAGCTCCAACCCAAAGCGGATGAACATTCAAGCATGGAATCATTTCAAAACTTTCACCGCCATTATGCAAAAAACTTTCCTTGCCTTGCTCTGCAATCTCTTCCAACGTTTCCAAACAATCACTCACAAATGCAGGACAAACCACCAATATTTTTTTCACTCCTTTTTTTGGAAGCTCTTCCAGTTGACCTGCAGTGTAAGGTTGCAGCCATGGATCTCTTCCTAGTCTCGATTGAAATGAAAATTGCCATTTCTCTTTCGGAATATTCAATTGTTCAGTTACCAACTTTGTTGTTGTCCAGCATTGATGCCGGTAACAGTATTTATGTGCTTCTGACGGAACATCGCAACAACCATTCACTTTCAAACAATGTTGCCCGGTTATATCTCCTTTATAAATATGTCGCACCGGAACACCGTGATAAGAGAACAGCATGAGGTCATAATCATTTTCCAAATGCGGTTTAATGCTTTCACATAAAGCATTTATGTAGTCATCATTATTATAGTAAGGTTTAATGGTGATCAGTTTGAATTTGTACCTGCCCTTTTTGTGTTCCTCCATCGCATAGTCCACAGCGGTTTCGTAACTGCTCATGGCATAATGTGGATACATCGGAACTGCTATCACTTCTTCCAGATCCGGATTTTTTTCCACCAGTTCATTGAAAGCATCCCTTGGAGACGGATTACCGTATCTCATTGCAATGGCAACAGGTTCTTCAACTTCTTTTTTTAAAGCATCTCTTAGCTGTTTTGAAATAACAATCAGTGGCGAACCTTTTTCAGTCCAGATCGTTTTGTATGCCTCCGCAGATTTTGGAGCACGAAAAGGCACAATAATTCCTTTAACCAATAAAGCACGAAACAACCATGGCTTGTCAATTACTCTTTCATCCATTAAAAATTCGTCAAGATATTTCTTAACGTCCTTAACACTTGTTGAATCAGGCGAACCCAAATTCATTAAAACAATGGCTCTTTTCATAACAGGTCAACAAATGTAGTTACAACTGGTTCATTAGTTTCCACCATTCACTAACTGAAACCAGCAACTGACTAAAATCAATTGTGCAAATGACAGACGAATGACAGAGTTTTTAGGCATGAGCGTTTAGTAAATTTATTTTTGCATTGGTCGTTTCACCAACGAAAATGAACACAGAATATCTCAAGAACATATCAAACTTTTTCGTAGCCGGGATAAACTATAAAAAATCCGACGCCTGTGTAAGGGGTCAATTTGCGATTGGAACTGAACAGTACATTAGCATTTTACAAAAAGCAGGCTCACTGGGATTGAATGAAATTTTCATTCTTTCCACATGCAACAGAACAGAGATCTATGGTTTTGCTAACAGCAGTAAACAGCTTGTTGAACTGCTTTGTTCGGAAACTACTGGTGACAAAGAAACTTTTTTACAATCTTCTTACATTAAGAATGGCCCCGAGGCTATCGAGCATGTGTTCAATGTTGGCGCCGGCTTGGATTCGCAGATTTTGGGTGATTATGAAATTGTAGGACAATTGAAAAATGCCATAAAGTTTTCAAAACAACATGGCTTTGTTGGCGCTTTTACCGAAAGATTGATCAATTGCGTTTTGCAGTCTTCCAAATTAATTAAGAATAATACTGAGCTCAGCGGCGGAACAGTTTCTGTTTCTTTTGCTGCGGTTCAATACATCAAGCAAGTCGTTGCTAACCCTTCTTCGAAAAACATTTTATTGTTGGGTGTTGGAAAAATCGGCCGTAACACCTGTAAAAACCTCGTTGACTATTTAGACACTAAGAACATTACATTGATAAACCGATCTCCGGAAAAAGCAGAAGAACTGGCCAGGGAATTAGGATTAAGATCTGCTTCGCTTGAAAACTTACACCGGGAACTTGCAAAAGCCGATATTATTTTGGTTGCAACCAATTCGCCTGAACCAACCATTTTAAAAGAACATGTAGATGGTTATGGCGAAAAACTGATCATCGATCTTTCCATCCCTTATAATGTTCATGAAGATGCACAACAATTATCCAACGTTCAACTGGTGAATGTGGATGAACTTTCAAAACTCAAAGATGAAACCTTGCGTATGCGCATGGCTGAAGTACCAAAGGCCAGAGCAATTATTGCTGAGGTGATGCAGGAATTCAATGAGTGGTACCAAATGCGCAGGCATGTTCCTATGTTGAAGCACCTGAAAATAAAACTGAAAGAACTGTATTCGCACCCAACATATTCCAATCCAACAACCGCCTGTCCCAAAAAATTAGATGTGCAGATACAAAGGGTACTCAATGAAACAGCAGGAAAGATCAAAATACAAAACCAACGCGGTTGTCAGTACCTTGCAGCGCTGAACGATTTTATCAACGCAAAAAATTAATGCAAAAAGCTTTAAGAATTGGAACGCGTGACAGCCAGTTGGCCGTTTGGCAAGCTACTTTGGTGCAGAACCTGTTGAAGGAAGCAGGCGTCACATCCGAATTGGTGTACATGAAAAGTGAAGGCGATGTTGACACCGTTACACCTTTGTATGCATTGGGTGTTACTGGTGTGTTCACAAAAACTTTGGATGCGGCTTTGTTGAACAATAGAATTGACATTGCAGTGCATTCGATGAAGGATGTACCGGTGCAATTAGCACAGGGAATTCAGCAGGCTGCAGTTTTAAAAAGAGCTTCTCATAAAGACATTTTTGTTTACAAAAACGGAATTGAATTCCTGGATGATTTCAATTCACAGGCAACTATTGCAACAGGAAGTGTCAGAAGAATCGCACAATGGTTGAATCGATATCCTAATCATAAAATCGAAAACCTTCGCGGCAATGTAAATACACGTTTGCGCAAGGTGGAAGAAAATAATTGGAATGGAGCAGTGTTTGCAGCTGCAGGTTTAGAAAGAATTCATTTGCGGCCTGAAAGATCAATTGATCTCGATTGGATGCTGCCGGCACCTGCACAAGGAGCAATTATGGTTGTATGTAGGGAAGATGATGATTATGCTTTTGATTCTTGTCAGTCATTCAACGATGAAGCAACTGCTTTGTGTACAAAAATCGAAAGAGATTTTTTAAGTGCATTATTGGGTGGATGCTCCACTCCTATTTCTGCATTGGCTGACGTAAAAGACGAACAAGTTCTTTTCAAAGGGAATGTCGTCAATCCCGATGGAAAAGATAAAGTTGAGATAGAAAAAACAATTGCGTTGGCAGATGCGTCCAGCTTAGGCGCGACTGCCGCAAAAGAAATTTTGTCAAAAGGCGGAGATTCGATTGTTCAAAGAATTAGAAACAAAGGATTAACTATAGATGGCGAAGCATAAAGTTTTAAGTACCAAAAAACTTGAACCTTCGCTGGTTGAATTAGCGAAAGAAAATGGTATTGAAGTTATTGAGCAGGAAGCCATCAAAGTCAATCCCATTCTTTCAAAAGAAAAATGGCAGGAGGTTTTTAAACTGATTGAAAGCAAAAAGCAATTTGCTGTTTTCACCAGTAGCAACGCGGTTCTTTCTGTAAAAAAATATTTACACGAATACATCAATCCATTTCAAACAAACTGGAAAATTTTTTCCCTTTCCGGAAAAACGAAGGAAGTTTTAGATGAAAACGCAGACTTGTTTGGAACAATCATCGGTACCGCTGATCATTCAAAATCACTGGCTGAAAAAATAGTAACTGAAAAAATTAATGAAGTCATTTTTTTCTGTGGCAACAAACGGAGAGAAGAATTGCCAAACATCTTGAAAAATGCCGGAATTAAAGTTCACGAAGTTGTAGTATACGAAACGGTTGAAACACCGGTTATTTCTAACAATGATTTTGACGCGATTTTATTTTTCAGCCCGAGTGCAGTTCAAAGTTTTTTTTCCGTCAATCAACTAAAGAACAGCGTTGTTTGTTTTGCCATTGGTCAAACAACAGCAGAGAGTGTTACGGCATTTGCAAAGAACAAAATTTTTATCAGCAAAACAACCAGCCAGAAAGCCTTACTGCAAGAAGTCATTAACTATTTTAAAAGCATGGTAGGTCAAAATTGACCACTCACCATTCATTAGTCACAACATGAGCCAATTAAAAAACGATTTGTTACTAAAAGCACTCAGAAAAGAAAAAGTTGAACGTCCGCCGGTATGGATGATGCGCCAAGCTGGGAGATATTTACCTGATTACATTAAACTTAGAGACAAATACGATTTCTTTACCCGTGTTCAAACACCTGAACTCGCAACAGAAATCACTTTACAACCGGTGGACAAGGTTGGAGTTGATGCTGCAATTATCTTCTCCGATATTTTGGTGATTCCACAAGCTATGGGCTTAGAAGTTTTGATGGAAGAAGGCAAAGGACCATCGCTTCCAAAAACGATTTCTTCTCAAAAAGATATTGATGAACTCAATACATCAAATGCAGAACATCATTTAAAATATGTGCTTGATGCCTTGGCGTTAACTAAAAAAGAATTGAATGGACGTGTTCCATTAATTGGTTTTGCGGGTGCACCATGGACAATACTTTGCTACATGATTGAAGGCAAGGGAAGCAAGACCTGGGACAAGGCAAAACAGTTTGCATATACACAACCGGAGCTAGCGCATGCATTGTTGCAGAAAATCACCAACATCACAATAGATTATTTGAAAGCACAGGTTAAAGCAGGTGCTGATACCGTACAGGTTTTTGATAGTTGGGCAGGTTCGTTATCTCCCGAAGATTTCAAAACTTATGCTCAGCCTTATTTGATTCAAATTGCAGACGCTGTAAAAGGTGTTGCACCAGTGATCTTATTTCCGAAAGGAAGTTGGTATGCATTAAAAGATTTAAGTAACAGCAACGCAAGCGGCATTGGAATCGACTGGAGCATCACGCCGCAGTTTGCAAGAGAATTAACAAACAACAAGATCACATTGCAGGGTAACTTCGACCCCGCAAAATTGCTGGCACCCATTCCTCAAATCAAAAAATGGGTTAAGGAAATGATCGATGGTTTTGGTACACAGAATTACATTGCGAACCTTGGTCATGGAATCACGCCAAACGTTCCTGTCGATCATGCAAAAGCATTTGTGGAAGCGGTCAAAGAATATACAGCACCATGAACATTAAAGAATCCTGGATAGAATACATACATGATCTGCAAAACAGGATTTGCACTGCACTTGAACAAGCAGATGGCAAAGCAAAATTTATAGAAGATAAATGGGAAAGGCCGGAAGGTGGAGGAGGTAAAACGAGAGTAATAGCAGGAAATGTTTTTGAAAAAGGCGGAGTAAACACCTCGGTCGTTTTTGGCGATGTAACGGATGCTATGAGAACCCAATTAAAAATCGACGGTGCCAAATGGTTTGCCTGTGGTTTGTCGTTGGTAATTCATCCATTTAATCCATTTGTGCCAACAGTGCATTGCAATTACAGAATGTTTGAATTGTATAATGAGAAAGATGAAGTGATCGATCGTTGGTTTGGCGGCGGAACAGATTTGACGCCTTACTATTTGTTTGAAGAAGATGCAAAACATTTTCATCAAACCTATAAAAACGTTTGCGACAAATTCGATCCATCGTTCTACCCAAAATTCAAGGAGGTATGCGACACCTATTTTGTAAACACACATCGCGGAAATGAACGCCGTGGCATTGGCGGAATTTTTTACGACTATCAAAGACCCAATGAAAGCCACGCTGTCAATTTCTGGATGAATTTTGGAAAGGCTTGTGGCAATGCATTCATCGATGCTTATATTCCTATCGTTGAAAAAAGAAAAAACACACCTTACACCAACGAAAACAAACACTGGCAGGAAATACGCAGAGGCAGGTACGTTGAATTTAATTTAGTGCACGACAGGGGAACAATTTTCGGATTAAAAACGAATGGAAGAATTGAAAGTATTTTAATGAGCCTTCCTCCTACTGTAAGATTTGAATACAATTACCAACCGGAATCCAATAGCGAAGAGTATAAATTATTACAGGCTTGTTTGCACCCGAGAGATTGGGTGTAACAATGCAAAATGAAAAATGTAAAAGTCAAAACATTTTTCATTTTCAATTTTACATTTTTAATTTTCGATCATGTACTTACAAAGAAGAAACAGGATATTAAGAGCAACACCTGCCATTCGCAGCATGGTTGCCGAAACCATTTTAACTCCAAACGATTTTATAGTTCCATTGTTTATCGATGAAGGCGAAAATGTGCAAACAGAAATTCCTTCCATGCCCAATTATTATCGCAGAAGTTTAGATCTCACCATAAAAGAAGTGAAAGAACTCTGGAGCATGGGCATCAAAAGTGTCTTGCTTTTTATTAAATGCAAAGACGAACTAAAGGACAACACGGGCAAAGAAGCATGGAACCAAAATGGTTTGATGCAAAGAAGTGTGAAGGCAGTCAAAGATGCTGTTCCTGAAATGTATGTAATGACTGATGTTGCGCTTGATCCATACTCATCGTATGGTCATGATGGAATTGTGGAGAATGGAGAAATTGTAAACGACGCTACAGTGGAAGCATTAGTGAAGATGAGCATTTCCCATGCCGAAGCCGGCGTTGACATGGTTGCACCGAGTGATATGATGGATGGAAGAATTGGTGCTATAAGAAAAGGATTGGAAGAAAATGGATTTACCAAGGTTGGTATCATGGCTTACAGTGCAAAATATGCTTCGTGTTTTTATGGACCGTTCAGAGATGCCTTAGATAGTGCTCCCGGATTTGGCGATAAAAAAACCTATCAAATGGATTATGCCAATCGCACTGAAGCGGTGAAAGAAGCGCTGATGGATGTTGAAGAAGGCGCAGACATTGTGATGGTAAAACCCGGACTTCCTTATCTCGACATTGTTCGGGAGGTGAAAAATGCCGTAAATATTCCCGTGAGTGTGTACAATATCAGCGGTGAGTATGCAATGATCAAAGCAGCGGCAAAAATGGGCTGGATCAATGAAGAGAAAGCCATCCTTGAAACACTGACATCAATTAAAAGAGCGGGTGCAGATTTAATTGCAACTTACTTTGCAAAAGATGCGGCAAAATTGCTTGGTTAATAAATTGAGTTGTGATTATGTACCTGGCGACATTACTACCATTTAGCTGCGATTGTGTCACTCACTTGTACGTTCAGTAATTTTATTCAGCATATTACATCAGTCATTCTTCTATTGACCATTCACTATTTACAACAGAACTATGAACATTTCCAAAAGTCAGCAACTATTCGAAAGAGCACAAGCCAGTATTCCCGGCGGAGTGAACTCACCTGTTCGTGCATTTAAAAGCGTTGGTGGGACTCCCATCTTTTTACAAAAAGCAAAAGGTGCTTATTTGTATGATGATGACGGCAATAAGTATATCGACTACATCAACTCATGGGGTCCAATGATTCTTGGCCATGCTTATGAACCTGTGGTAAAAGCCATTCAGGAAAAAGCATTAGACTCAACATCATTTGGTGCACCAACAGAGTTGGAAATCGAAATGGCTGAATTGATTAAAAGCATGGTTCCGAATGTTGACTTAATAAGAATGGTAAGCAGTGGTACAGAAGCTTGTATGAGTGCCATTCGTTTGGCAAGAGGATACACCGGCAAAAACAAGATCATCAAATTTGAAGGTTGTTATCACGGCCATGCTGATAGCTTTTTAGTGAAAGCTGGAAGTGGTGTTGCTACATTTAATATTCAAACAGTGCCCGGTGTTACCGCAGGCGTTTCTGCAGATACCTTAACTGCACCATACAATGATTTGAATGCAGTAAGAAAATTAGTGGAAGAAAATAAAAATGAAATTGCTGCTATCATAATTGAGCCAGTTGCAGGAAACATGGGATGCATTCTCCCTCAACGAGGATTTTTAGAAGGCTTAAGAAATTTGTGCACAACAAAAAACATCATTTTCATTTTTGATGAAGTGATGACAGGTTTTCGCTTAGCTCAAGGTGGCGCACAGGAAAGATTAAAAATCGATGCTGATTTAGTTACTTATGGAAAAGTAATTGGTGCAGGTATGCCTGTTGGGGCATTTGGTGGGAAACTGGAGATCATGAAACATATTGCTCCTCTTGGTAATGTTTACCAGGCCGGAACTTTAAGCGGCAACCCACTTGCCATGATTGCAGGTTATACCTTGCTGAAAGAATTAAAAAACAATCCTTCGATTTATCTGCAATTGGAAGAAAAAGGAAATTACTTGAAAGAAGGTTTGCAAAAAGTTTTAAACGAAGCAAATATTCCTTTTGTTATTAATCATCTCGGCACAATGATCTCTGTTCATTTTAGTGCTCATCCTGTAATTGATTTTGCATCTGCAGCCTCTGCAAATAATGCGCTGTTCAATAAATTCTTTCATGCTATGTTGAAGAGAGGCATTTATCTTCCGCCTTCTGCATTTGAAACCTGGTTCTTATCAAACGCATTAACCAAAAAAGATTTGGATAAAACAATCGTTGCGGCAAAAGAAAGCCTGGCCGAAATTGTCTGAACCACGATTTGGCTAGATTAAATAGATTTAGCGGGAAACAGAACAATCGTCAATTCATGAAGACTGTCTCTCTATAAAGTTCTATTTTCTCTGTAGTCTCTTAAATCCACCCAAATCGTGGTTCAGACTAATGAAGAAAAAATGAAACTATTCCCACGGCAATTAATACTGCACCACTAATTCTCTTCTCGTTGTGTTCAACAAATTCTGCAGGAAGAAGGCTGACGCCTTTGTTACCAAGGTTTACTAAAAGCAAAATGCCAGATATGCTTACAATGGCATAAACAACCGAGATCAAAGTGACCGTCGCCATGCCAAATGCGCCTGCGGAGAGAAAAAGGCTTTCCACTTCAAGGCAAGGTGAAAAAAACATCATAAGGATAAAGATCAAAACCCATTTACGCTTGCTGCGCTTATATTGAGCTACATCTTTTTGCTGGCTGTGATGATGATGGGGAAGATTAACAGTATAGTAAACTAATCCAAAAACAATGAGTAGAATAGAAGCGCCAAGATTAATGGCATGACCATATTGCTCCGCCAATTCTTTTCCAATGACGCCAAGTACTAACCCCAACGCAACAGTTCCCAACACATGTGCGGTTGCTGAAATAAAAGTCACGGTTGTCACATCTCTTACTTTCCAGTTTTCAGCTCTTGCAACAGCCACCAATGGCAACCAGTGATTGGGAATTAATGCATGAACTAAGGCTAAAATGAAAGTACCAGCTACAAGACTAAACATGAAAGAAATTCAAATGAAAGGTTCAAAGTTAAAAGTTCAAAGCGGAACTATCGAAGCAATTCACAAGGCTTTAAACCTGTATGTTTCTTGAATGCAGTTGAGAAATGCGAAATTGAAGAATATCCAAGAAGAACAGAAACTTCAGTAACGTTCAGGCCTTTTTCATACAATAAATATTTGGCGTGTTCCATTCTTTGGCTCTGATAAAAATCAAAAATTGTGGAGCCAAACATTTCCTTAAAGCCTTTTTTAAGGTAGCATTCATTCATCGCTACCTTACGGCTCAATGCTTTAATAGTAATAGGCTCACCAATATGTTGCAGTAAAACTTCTCTTGCTTTGAGAATTTTTTCTCTATCGGCTTCGTTGGCCAAAAATTTATTGGCAGCAGTATCAATTTCTTTTTCTTCGAGGCAATCCAAACTATACAGCAATAACATTTGAGTTTGCGCATTCACAAAAATGTTGGCAAGGTTGCCTGTATAATTGTGGTTGAGCAAACCTTCCAAAACCATTCTTGTGCGGTTACAAACCGAAAATGTTTTCGAAAACGACTCATCGTGATGAAAGGAAAGAACACCTTCACTTAAGGAAGTCCCGGAATTTCTTGTTCCAACAAATTGCTCAAGTAACGAGGAGGAAAAAACAAAACTCAGGAAATCAACACTTTCGGCTTTTTGTTCGCAATTAAAAAATGTATTGGCCCGGCACTGGCTGCATTCTGTTTGATCCCTGCGGCAATACATATTCCCAATACTGCAAAACTTAAGTTCGAGATAACCTTCTTTTCCTTTAGATGAGTGATAATAATAATTAATTGCGCCTACATCATCAGCAATCCAATTTTTTGGCCTCGCAAACCGCTGAATAGAATAATGTACCGAACCAGGAATTTGGCTGGAAGCTTCAAAAAGCAATTCGGTCCGAATTGCTTTTTGTTCCTTAACAAAATTTTTATGTGTTACCGACAGCTGCACAGATTGCAAAAATAAGATGCAAATATCCTATAGTCTCAGTTTCAAAATTCAGACTTTCGTCATATTTACTACTTTCGCCGAATGCAGTCAAGTAATAACGGCTACGACTTTCAGCACACCCTTTTATCCGAAATCACCATCAGTGGGGTTGGTATTCACACAGGTCATACAGTAGAAATGACATTAAAGCCTGCAGAACCTAATACTGGCGTTGTTTTTAAACGGGTTGACCTACCAGGATCTCCTTCTGTTAAAGCGGATGTTGATAATGTTACTGACACAACCAGGAGTACAACAATCGAGTCCAATGGCGCCAGGGTCAGTACCATCGAACATTTATTGGCGGCGCTGTTTGGGAACCAGGTGGATAATGTCATGATCGAAATCAATGGTCCTGAAGTACCTATTCTTGATGGAAGTTCTGAGCCCTTCATTGAAGCCATTCAAAAAGCTGGCGTAAAAAAACAGGACGTTCAAAAAGTCTATTATGTGCTTCAGCATAACATCACTTTTTCCGACGATCATAAAAAAGTGGAAATGGTGGCGTTGCCTTATCACGAATTCCGGATCAATACATTGATTGATTTTAATTCTCCTGTTTTAGGAACTCAACATGCGGCTTTAAAAAAGATCTCTGATTTTAATGAAGAAATTGCTCCATGCAGAACATTCTCCTTTTTTCATGAACTGGAATATTTGATAGATCACAACCTCATCAAAGGCGGAGATATCAACAACGCTATTGTTGTTGTTGATAAACCAGTAACAGAAGACCAGGTAAAACGCATTTCGAAAGTATTCAACAAGAAAGATGTAAAAGTGAACGAAGGCGGAATTCTGAATAATCTCGAGTTGCGTTTTCCAAATGAACCTGCACGACATAAATTACTGGATGTTGTTGGCGATTTAGCATTGGTTGGAATTCCTTTTAAAGGACATGTTATTGCCAATCGTCCGGGGCATTCAACAAATGTTGCCTTTGCAAGAAAAATCAAGGAACATTTAAAAAAAGTAAAAGGGAAACAACAAGTTCCTTTTTACGACCCGGCAAAACCACCTGTTTATGATATTCATGCTATCGAACAAAAATTACCACATCGTTATCCTTTCCTTTTAATTGACAAAATAATTGAGAAGGACGAAAAACATATCGTAGGCATTAAAAATGTTACTTATAACGAACAGTTCTTCCAGGGACATTTTCCCGGCAATTGTGTTATGCCCGGTGTTTTACAAGTTGAAGCATTAGCACAATGTGGTGGCATTCTCACCATTCCTGATGATCCCGATAATGATTACGACACCTATTTTTTGAAAATAGATAATTGCAAATTCAAAAATAAAGTTGTACCAGGCGATACCATGATTTTGAAGATGGAATTAATGAATCCTGTGCGCCGTGGAATTTGTGAAATGAAAGGAACTATTTTTGTCGCCGATAAAATTGTTGCCGAAGCTGACCTAGTGGCACAAATTGTCAAGAAACCTAAAGTAAGAAAATGATCTCGTCGGTAGCCTCTATTCATCCCAACGCAAGAATCGGTAACAACGTTACAATTGATCCCTTCGCCGTCATCCACGACAATGTAGTTGTCGGAGACGATACGCATATAATGTCTCATACAGTGCTTTTGCCTTATAGCCGTGTAGGGAAAGGATGCACTATTTTTCCTGGAGCTGTTATTGGCGCCATACCCCAGGATTTGAAATATGCAGGCGAAGAAACAACAGCAGAAATTGGAGATTATACAACAATCCGGGAATGTGTAACCATAAACCGCGGTACAAAAGATAAATGGAAAACATCTATAGGAAGCCATTGTTTATTGATGGCTTACTCTCATGTGGCGCATGATTGTCTCGTTGGCGATCATGTAATTCTTGCTAACGGCGTTCAACTGGCGGGACATGTGGAAGTGGGCGATTTTGCCATCATTGGTGGATTATGCGGCGTTCAACAATTTACCAGGATTGGAAAGCATGCTTACATTGGCGGACAAACCGCCATCAGGAAAGATGTTCCTCCATATGTAAAGGCTGCCCGTGAGCCGATCAGTTATGTGGGCATCAATGTGGTTGGTTTACACAGAAGAAATTTTCCGCATCATCAAATTGAAACAATATCGCAGATCTATCACCTTTTATTTGTAGGCAACCATAGCACTTCATCAGGAATTAATCTGGTAAAAGAAAAAGTACCAGATAACGAAATCAAAGCCGAAATCCTTCACTTTATACAAGAATCCAAGATTGGTGTGATCAAGCGTTCTTCAAAAGTTGAACCGGATGAAGATTAAGTTTTCCAACGCTGGTAAACGTTTTAATCGTGAATGGATCTTTCGACATGCTGATTTCCAATTTAATTCATCTTCTTCTTACGCTATAACGGGCCCAAACGGTTCAGGAAAATCTACCATGCTTCAATGCATTGGCGGCATGCTGCAATTGAGCGAAGGAAAAATTGATTATGCGATTGATAATACCCAATTAATAAATGAGAACGTTTATCCACGGGTATCTTTTTGTGCACCTTACCTGGATGTGATTGAAGAGATGACATTCATTGAGTTTCTTCAATTTCACAATCAATTCAAATCTTTCATCAATAATTTTTCAATTCAAAACATTATTGAAGAAGTAGGATTGAAAGACGCAATAAACAAACAAATTCGTTACTATTCTTCCGGCATGAAGCAAAGAGTCAAGCTTGCCCAGGCAATTTTTTCCGATGCTTCAATTATTTTACTCGATGAACCCTGCAGCAATCTTGATGCAAAAGGCATTGATCTCTATCATTCTTTAATTAAAACATATTGTAGTGAAAGATTGGTGATTGTTTGCTCAAATGACGAAGTAGAATACAGTTTTACAAACGAAAGAATCAGCGTACTTGACTACAAAAAATAAAACACGAATTGATTTTTGGTGGTGTCAAAAAACAATTCGTGAATTACATTGAAATTTACCTTACCTAATGCGCTGCGCTCATATCAAGTTTCTGCCCTTTCTTTCCTTTCACCATCAATACAAAAGGGATGCAAATCAGGAACAGAATACCGATGTACAAAAACACATCCATGTAAGAAAGTACTGAAGCCTGTTTCATCACCGAACCCTGCATGGCTTTATAAGCGTCCTGCAACGCAATATTCGCTGGCGCTCCCTTTGCTACAAACGAATGCTGCATGGCAGCAATCCTGTTTTGCACATTGGGATCAAAGCGGTCAAGATGGTTGGCAATATTTGCCTCATGCGCTACCAACCGGTTAGACATGAAAGTAATAATAACGGCTACCCCAAAAGATCCTCCAAGTTGTCGCATCATCCCCGTAAAAGCAGCACCCTCGCCAATCTGCCTTCCCTTTAAGGTGCTTAAAGACAAGGTAGTGATAGGGATGAAAAGCATACCCATAGCTACACCTCTAAGAATCAGCGGCCAGAAAAAATCTTCCCTACCCGTATCAGGAGTTAATATTTTATATCCCCAAAAACAGAAAAAGAAAAACAGTAACATTCCGGATGCTACGAGATATTGTTGTTTTACTCCTTTTTGCAAAAGCTGCCCAATAATCGGCATCATGAATGCGGTTGTTAGTGCTGCAGGCACAAAAAGTAATCCTGCCTGGGTTGCTGTCCACCCCAGTAGTGACTGAGTATATAAGGGAATAATAAATGTCGATCCGTATAAACCAAATCCAAGAATGAACGATAAAATAGTCCCTACCCTGAGATTACCGTTTTTTAGCACTCTTAAATTAACTATTGGGTTCCTGAAAGTCAGCTCTCTCCAGATAAAAAAGAATGCGCCTATAAAGCTTGCTACAGATAATACAACAATGGTGCTGCTGCTAAACCAATCTTCCTCGTGACCTTTTTCCAGAATATACTGAAGCGATCCCACAAAGACAGCCAGTAAGCCTATTCCAATCCAGTCAATATCCTTTGCCGCACTTTTCTCTGCGTATTTTGGGCTCCTTACAAATTGCAATGTGAGCAGCGTTGCAATTACACCCAGCGGGATGTTTATATAAAAGATATACGGCCATGTTGCATGGTCGGTAATATATCCACCCAAGGGTGGGCCAAGCGTTGGACCGATAATTACACCCAGTCCGTAAATAGCCTGTGCCATTCCTCTTTTTTCGGGAGGATAACTTTCAGTGATAATTGTTTGCGATGTAACCAGTAACGCTCCACCACCTACTCCCTGCAAAAAACGAAATATCAGTAATTCAGTTATAGTACCCGAATTGCCACACAAGAATGAACAAACAGTAAAAAGAATAATTGATGCAGCAAAATAATTACGTCTTCCAAATTGGGCGGCCAACCAGCTTGTCATGGGAATGATGATTACGTTGCCGATTGCATAGGCAGTTACTACCCAACCAATTTCACTGGTGGTAGCGCCGAGATTCCCTTTCATATCGGTGAGAGAAACATTGACAATTGTTGTATCAACAATTTCCAGCAATGCACAAACAATAGCCGTTAATGTAATAACAACCCTGCGGGAACCGTATTCAACTAATGATTCTTGTTTCATAAATACTTCGTTGGTTAATCCTGATCTTTTTAATCTAAATGCACATCGACTGTCACATTCATTCCAGGTCTTAATTTTTGAATTAATGAATCAGATGTATTTGTGAATTCGATGCGCACAGGTAAGCGTTGAACAGTTTTTACAAAGTTTCCTGTTGCGTTATCAGGAGGTAATAGTGAAAATGTTGAACCGGTAGCTGGAGAGAATGATGCCAGCTTTGCTTCAAACTCATGTTTTCCAAACGCATCTGCTGTAACAATTACCCTCTGTCCTGCCCGCATTTTATTGATTTGCGTTTCTTTGAAATTCGCTGTTACCCAAATATTATTGCTGTGCACTAAACTGAATAATGATTGTCCCGCCTGAACAACTTGTCCCGGTTGCACGTTGATCTTAGACACCAGTCCATCTTGTTGTGCAACAACAACGGTATAAGAGAGATTCAACCTCGCAGCATCTACTTCCACCTGTCTTTGTTGTACAATTGCATTTGCCGATCCAATCTGTTGCGCAGTTGCATTGCTTTGAACAGCTACTGCATTTGTCTGGCTTGATGCCTGCTTTCTTTGTTCTTGCAAAATTTGCAATTGTTTTTCAGCAGTTTGCTTGGCAGCTAAAGCTTGCTCGTATTGTTGCTGTGTAATGGAGTGATCTTTAATCAGGTTTGCATATCGTTCATAATCCTGGCTTGTTCTCCAAACATTCACTTTCGCCGCATCAATTTGCGCATCGATCGTTCCAACAGAGGCTTGTGATGTAGAGATGTTTGCTTTGGCGGCACTTGTAGTTGCCTTCGCTATTTGAAGATTGCCTTGCGCAGCCGTTAATGCCGCTTGAGCTTCTTCCAGCTTAATTACAAAGTCGCGATCGTCGAGCACCAACAAAGTATCTCCCTTTTTTACATACTGATTGTCGCTTACTTTAATTTCCTTGATGTAACCTGATACTCTTGGAATAACAGGCGTAATATCGGCACTGATCTGTGCATCATCCGTTTCTTCGTGATGCTTACCGTGAACGTATTTGGAAATTCCAAACCATGCGCCGCCAACTATCAGCAGGCCAAGTATGATCATGAAGACCGGGTTTCTTTTTTTTGTTTTTTGAGCTACTTCGGTTCTTTTTACAGTTGTTTCCATAAAAATTTACGTTGGTTCTTGAGTTAATTATTTTGCTTGAGTTAAAAGTCCTGCTGCTTCCAAAAGCTGGTTGTACACAACAACGGCATCTGCTTTTGCAAATGAATAATTGAGGCGTGATTGCAGTTGTGCTACGTCTGCTTCCAGAAGATCAGTTAAGGTTGCAAGGCTATTGGCGTATTTATTTTTTACGATCCTGTAATTCTCATCTGCCTGTTCGATTGCCTTTGCATACACATCAATTTTCTTCTGACTGCTTAACCAATTCAGATATGCCTTGTTCACCTGCAAGCGAATATTATCATTCACCAATTCTTGCGTTGCCACTAATTCATTTACCCTGCCCTGTGCTTCCTGCATTTTTGATTTATTCTTCCACAACGAGCCGATATCATACTGAACCCCAATGCCAATATTTGCAGCATTCGTTATGGTAAGCAGTTTTGGAATGTCTGCAGCTACATACCCCCCTGTCGCAGCAATGCTGGGAAGCCTTTCGGCTTTAACAGCTTTCACCCCTACTTCTGCTGCTTGTTTTCTTAAGCCTAGTGCTTCAACATCTTTTCTATTTTTCAACGCTACCTGCACATATTCATCCAGTGTTTGCACAGAAAAACTTTGATCGATAATTGTTGAATCCGCAGAAAGAATTGTGTTATCAGGCAAGCCAAGCATTAAGTTCATATTTACGTTGGCTAGCTCCCAGTTGTTCCTGGCGTCGACTAATGCCAACTCTACGTTTGAAGCCTGTAATTGTGCTTTCAGCAGATCGTTTCTCGCCAGCAATCCATTTTTTTCGAGGTTGGCAAAATCTTTTACACGTTGCTGCGCCTGCAATAAGTTTTCATTGTACAAGTTGACAGCAGCACCTGCTTTGTACAGATTTACATACGCTTCAACAGTATTTTCAATAAGCTGTTCTTTGTTATTCTCCGCGTCGAGCTCTGCTGCATGTGCCAGGTATTTTGACGATTCGATTCCATAACGAATCCTTCCTCCTGCATAAAGAGGCAGGGAAAGATTCAATATTCCATATGCAGCCTGGTTCACTTTGGGTGTACCTCCGCCACTGCTTCCACCGTTACTGCTGCTTTTTGTTTTCATGTCAATCTTCGGACTCGTCAAATAGATGTATGAACCCGAAACTTTTGCATCAGGCAATTTCTTGTCAATAGCTTCTTTTACAGCTGCGGAAGCCTGTTCAATTTTTGCCCTGTTAATTTTAAGCTGCTTACTGTTCCTGATGCTGAGATCAATTGCGTCGTTTAAGCCCAGGGTCTTTTTGTCTTGTGCGTTTATCAGATTAGCAAGGGTGATTGCAGTAATCATCAAAACAAATTTTAGTCTAACCTTCATAAGTCAATACTGCTTTAAATAGATTTTTTAAATAGCTGCTCAGTTTTTTCTTCATTAATTTTTCAAACTCTTCATCGTTCATGGATTCCAGGTTGTTTATTCTTCGATAATAATGTTGAGCATTTAGCAACTGGCTTGCAGTTCCGCTTAATGTCATCATTAAAAAAGAGCTGTCAATATGTTTTTTAAAATCCCCGCCCTTCTGCCCTTCGTGAATGAGTTGCTTAATCAGTGCATAATTCTTTTGCTTCAGTTCATAAATTTTTTCTGTGATGGCACTGGAGCCGTGTGCCATTTGTTCCCGCGTCATGATCTTATGAAAGCATTTCTTTTTAAAAACCCGTTCGATATAGTCGTCAATAAGTTTTTCCACTTTTTGAATTGGGGAAAGGTTTTTATTCTGCAAAATATTCTCCAACTGTATTTTAAAATCTGACCCACGGTGGTGGAACATCGCTTCCATCAGCTTTTCCTTTGAACCGAAATAATAAGAGATCATGGCAAGATTAACATGGGCAGCTTCTGCAATGTCTCTTACGGAAGTGCCCGCAAACCCCTGCTCAGCAAAAAGCTTTTCAGCAGCTTCCATGATCTGTATTTGCTTATCGTTGTATTCCATGATTTTTGAATAAAGGGCACAAAATTAAACAAACGTTTAATTAAAACAAACATTTGAACAACAAAAATTTTAAAAAAATCTGAAACCTTGTTTTAAATAATTGTTACGGTTACTTTTTAAGTGCGCCCCTCGGCTTCATGAAAGGCTTTTCAATCAGCAAGAAATAAATTGCGCTAATTACAAGTGTAATTAGAATGAAAAGAAGAGCCCACAAAGGGAAACAGAACTGTTGACTTAAGCCAGTACCTGCTTTTATTAAGATAGTGCCCGCGGCAGAGATGATAGCCAGGTGTAATAGGTAAATGGAATAACACATGCCTCCAATTATAACAATAAGCTGAGCAGAAAATAGTTTCCTGATATGCCCATTGGTCAGAACACAATGAAACAGGAAAAAGATAAAAACCATCTTTGCCAGATAACCGATGCCATAGTGCAAACCTGTTTCGTCATAATAAATAGATGGAACAAAAAGAAAACCAACCAGTGATAAAACACCGATCACAAATCCGAAAGATTTGTTTTTAAACAAGACGGTCTTTGTACAATAGAGATCCGAAAGCAACATTCCCATAAAAAAAAGACGAAGGAAAGTGAACACATTGCCTACTCCCCAGTGATCAAACCAATAATAACTTCCGATTATTATTACCAATAGAAAAATGGTACTTCTTATTGCTCTCAATGGTATGGCATAAATCAAAAAGAACAAAGGTGCAAGAATATAAAACTGTACTTCTACTTCCAGGGACCAGGCTACCGGCAATATCCACGAGAAAGAATGATAAACAATGGTATGCAGGTAAGCCGCTGATGTCAAAAAGTGAGGAAATAAAACTTTAAAGGAGTATGTATTCAGCACCCAAATATTGGCGATAAAAAAAATGGTCAAAGCAATAACATAAGGAGGCTCCAGCCTTGTAAGTCTGCGCAGGTAATATTTTTTAAGACTTACTTTTTTTGCTTTATTTATTCTCCATTTTGCAAAAGGCAGGCTCAAAATAAAGCCACTGATTACAAAAAAAAGGTCCACACCATGGCCACCTGCAATAGAAAAGCTTTTCCAGTATCCTTGTGGTATAAATTCATTGTTGTAAAACTTTTCATTCAGGTAGTTTGGTATATGCATGATAACCACTACTGAAAAAATGGCAACAAAACGCAGTCCATCTACTTCAGGCAGATAGGAAGTACTATATGTTATTCTTTTAAACTTCTGAAGAAATTTCAAATGCATTAAGAGTTACCGCTGGCTGGCAATAAGCAAATTAAGGTCGGTATATTTTAAATTGAATCTTTCGCTCAAATAAAAATTCGTTAGTGCGCCTTTGAACATGTAAATGCCGCTTCTCAAATGAATCTGGTGCCATACCATTCTTTCAAAGCCTCCATCCTCGCCTGCTTCCAGCAATAAAGGCATGATTACATTACTGATTGCCTGCGAAGCTGTTCTTGCAAAACCCGACGGGATATTAGGAACGCAATAATGAATGACTCCGTATTTTTTGTATACGGGATTTTCATGCGTTGTGATCTCGGATGTTTCAAAACAACCACCGCGGTCGATACTTACATCAATAATAACGCTGCCTGTACGCATGCTGCTCACCATTTCTTCAGTAACAACTATTGGTGTTCGCCCGGTTTGGGAACTCAATGCACCGACAGCAACCTCGCAGGTTTTTAATTGTTTTGCCAGCAACCGTGGCTCAATTACTGAAGTCCACAAACGGTGACCAATATTATTCTGCAGGCGTTTTAAACGATAAACACTATTGTCAAAAACTTTTACTGACGCACCCAATGCCAGTGCAGCTCTCGCCGCATATTCGCCAACAATACCTGCCCCTATGATAATAACTTTTGTTGGGGCAATGCCTGAAATCCCTCCAAGCAATACTCCCTTGCCATGATTAGCAGAACCCAAATATTGAGCGGCTATCAACATTACAGCACTACCTGCAATTTCGCTCATGCTTCGAACAATAGGATAAGTGCCACTGTCATCTTTCAAGTTTTCAAAAGAAATAGCAGTGATCTTTTTATCCATCATCTTTTGCAGCAATTCTGCTTTCAACACACTAAGATGAATTGGAGAGATGATCATTTGATTGAACTGCAGAAAAGGCAATTCTTCTTCAATAACTGGTGCACTTTTTACAAGTATGGGTGCTTTATAAACATCTTCTCGGCTGTAAACAATTTTTGCCCCTGCTTCGCTGTAGTCCCTGTCAGCAAAGTGTGAAGCCTCGCCGGCATTATGTTCAATCATTACCTGGTGACCGTTACTTACCAGCACACTTACTGCATCAGGAGTCAAAGCGATCCGGTTTTCCTGGAAAGCAATTTCCTTAGGGATACCAATATGAAGCTGGGCACCTTTAGGCTTGATATCAAGCGTTTCTTCTAATGTTTCATAACTGAATGAAGTACTGACAAACGGTTTCTGTTGCGACATATGCAGGGCCAAATCAAATTGGGCTACAAATTACGATTGTTCTTTGAAATAGGTGATGACAGGCATAGATAAGAATTAGAGTAGACAAAAGCAGGCATCATGGCCATAAAACGATTTCAGTCAAATAGCGACTTATGCACTTTGGCGAATAGTGAAAAAAATGTACAATTGAGTGACACAACTAAAGCCGCTAGCAGCCATTTGCCAGTTTCATAATTATTCTCGCGGCAACTTTACTTCTACTTTTCGTTCTGTTGCGGAAAGAGGTTCAATATAAACATGCACTGTATTCTCATCAAACAGGCCGGGAGCTTTTTCAGCCCATTCCACCATACAAATAGAACCACTGTAGACACAATCTTCTACGCCTGCCTGCATTACCTCCTCCTCATCTTTCAAACGGTAAAGATCAATATGAAACATTTTTTTTGGCTCACCGTCTTCTGAATAAGCGTATTCATTTATGATTGAAAATGTAGGGCTACCGGTTACGTCGTCAACGCCTTTGTAATGGCAAAGTGCACCAATAATGGTTGTTTTGCCCGCACCCATTTCACCATGAAATGCAAATACTTTTTTTTTCTTTATATAATTCCAGAATTGCTGTGCAAAAGTCGGGAGTTCATCCAGTGAAACTTCAAACAACATTTTACAAACCTACAGATTGAAGCGAAAATTTGCCGGATTGCATCTTAAAAAAGATGATCTCGTCTCCTGCCGTACTAAAAACATGACAAAAATTAACCCGGGTTTGCAACACAGTTGAAAAGATAGATTTGATAAGAATAATTAACCCCTTAACCGTGAAGTACCTTTGCAAGTGAACAAATTTCATTGACAGAATGGAAAAAGTACAATGGAAAGTTGAAGGGATGCATTGCGCCAATTGTGCACTTACCATCAATAAATACCTTGAGAAAAAAGGGGCAGCAAACGTCACGGTCAACCCTATTGATGGAGATGTAAGTTTTGAAATTGTTGAGGGAGACGGTGTTCAACAACTTGCTAAAGGCGTTGAGTCTTTAGGTTATAAAGTCCAATCAAATGAAAATATCCAACCGGTTTCTAAAAGTCTGGCGTTAAAAGAAATTCTCTCGAACGATATTCACCGTTTTTGGTTTTGTCTGCCTTTTACATTATTGCTGATGCTTCACATGGTTGGCCTCCATATTCATTTCCTGATGAATCCGTGGGTTCAATTAGTTCTTGCTTTACCGGTGTATGTGGTGGGCATGTTGTCATTTGGTAAATCAGGTTTCAAGAGCCTACAAAACAGGATGCCCAACATGGATGTCTTGGTAACGATTGGTTCTTCTGCGGCATTTATCTATAGTTTGATCGGCACGATTTTCAATTTAGGTGCAGGCTACATGTATTATGAAACCACTGCTACTATCATTACACTGGTTTCGCTTGGTGAATACCTGGAGCATGCTTCTGTAAAATCAACACAACGTGCATTAAAAGCGTTGGTAAAGTCGCAAAAGGTAATGGCGAACATGATCGCATTCGATCACGAGCATAAAGAAGTGATTTTCCCTGTTGAGAATACTCAATTGAAAGTCGGTGATCTTGTTTTGATAAGAACAGGAGAGCAAGTGCCGGTTGACTGTAAAATTTTATGGGGTGAAGCGCATGTCAATGAAGCATTGTTAACCGGTGAAAGCACCCCTGTTCATAAAAAACCTAAAGATGCAGTTGTAGGCGGCAGCATTATAGAAGAAGGAACATTGAAAGCGCAGGTTACCGCGGTTGGAGATGACACAGTTCTTTCCAATATTTTGAATCTTGTAAAAAAAGCACAGGGAGAAAAACCGCCGGTCCAGCAAATGGCAGATAAGATCAGTGCTGTTTTTGTACCAACGGTATTAAGCATTGCAGTTATTACCCTGATTATAAACTGGATTGTGTTGGGCGCATTTACTCCTTCATTATTAAACGCTATTGCTGTTCTGGTGATTTCTTGTCCTTGTGCGATGGGGTTAGCAACACCGGCAGCCATTGCAGTGGGTTTGGGTAGAGGCGCAAGAAATGGAATTCTTTTCCGCAACTCAAAAAGCTTGGAATTGTTTAAAGACATCAAACAAGTTGTTTTTGATAAAACCGGAACACTTACAACTGGAAAATTTCAAATCTCAAACTTCAAATCTCAAATCGCTGAAGCCGATTTCAAGCGTATTGTTTACTCAATAGAGAAATATTCAAATCACCCACTGGCCAAAACAATTACGCATGAATGGAAAATGAAAAATCCCATTCACTGGAAAAGTGTGGAAGAAATTAAAGGCAAAGGATTAATAGCAACCGATACCGAAGAAAATTCCTTTTTTCTCGGTTCTTATAAAATCGCCTCGGCAATGACAACCGAAGACAATCACAATATTTACCTGTTAAGAAACAATGAACTGGTCGGATGGATTGATCTCGTTGATGAATTACGGCCAGAATCAAAATCTGTAGTTCATTATCTTAATTCACGAGGCATTAAAACCATTTTGCTCAGTGGCGACAGGTATGAGAAAACAAAACGGCTGGCTGAAAGTGTAGGCATTGAAGAAGTGATTGCTGAACAAACACCCGAACAAAAACTTCAAAAGGTTCAGGAACTTAACAACCAACAACCTACTGTAATGGTTGGAGACGGCATCAATGATGCGCCTGCACTAGCAAAGGCAACGATTGGTATCTCAATGAGCGAAGCTTCACAACTGGCCATGCAAAGTGCTTCGGTAGTTTTAATGAACAGTGGTTTGAACAAGTTACCCATGGCGCTTGGACTTGGAAGGCATACTTATATCACAATCAAACAAAATCTCTTCTGGGCCTTCGCATATAATATTGTAGCCATACCTGTTGCGGCAGTTGGTTTACTTGGAACTTACGGACCAACCTATGGAGCATTGCTCATGGGATTAAGTGACGTTGTTTTAGCACTGAATTCAGTAAGATTATTTGTAAAGAAAGTGCAGTAAGAAATTTTAATTATTTTCACCCTCTCATACGCTTAAAAAACTCCTGTTTTCCTGCGAGACCGTACCCGATTCTTATGAAAAAATTACAGGCAACATTGTAAAACTCCTTCCTGTGCAATCCGTAATTGAACTATGCCTAAAACAGCCGGTTATAAAAATCTTGAAGTGTACAACCTTTCTAAAAGACTGGTTATTGCCTGCTATGAACTTACACATGAATTACCGTCTGAAGAAAAAACAAACTTCACACGATACATACGTACTGCTGCTTTGAGTCTTCACGTGAATATTGCGCAAGGCGTTTTCTTGAAATCAAAAAAGAGAAAGAAGTTCGTTCGTGCAGCCAAAAATGCATTGATTATTATTGATGCGGCCACCGAAATTCTGGTTGAATTAAATTTTGCCACGCAGGACCAAATTGATGTCATAACCTCGCTGTCCTCTTCGTGTTATCAGTCGTTAGACGGCTTATAAAAGTTTTAAGTTCTAAGTTTTAAGTTTTAAGTTGCCTCCACATTTTTGTTATACTTTCCATGGTTATTGTCAATGAAATATTGAAAAAGTATTGGGGCTATGATCAGTTCAGACCATTGCAGAAGGAGATCATTGAATCTATCCTTACAGGAAAAGACACATTAGCCATTCTTCCGACAGGCGGAGGAAAATCTGTTTGCTTCCAGATTCCGGCTTTAGCACAACAAGGTATTTGCATCGTCGTCTCACCGTTGATTGCTTTAATGAAGGACCAGGTTGAAAATTTGAAGAAGAGAGACATTCCTGCTTTGTTGATTCATTCAGGAATGAAAAGAATTGATGTGGTGCAAACATTGAAGAATGCATCACATGATTATTTTAAATTTTTGTATGTCTCGCCGGAACGATTAGAAACTTCTTTGTTCAACGAATATCTTCCGGCACTTAACGTGAATTTAATTGCAGTTGATGAAGCGCATTGCATCTCGCAATGGGGATATGATTTTCGTCCATCTTATCTGAAAATTGCAGAATTAAGAAAGGAATTACCTGATGTGCCCGTGTTGGCATTAACCGCTTCGGCAACGCCGGAGGTGCAGGCAGACATAGAACAAAAACTTGAGTTCAAATCATCAAACACATTTCAGCAATCTTTCGAAAGAAAAAATCTTTCATACAGTGTTTTTAAAGTTGATTCCAAATTTGCAAAGCTGGTTGATATTGTAAGCAAAGTTCAGGGCTGTGCGATCGTTTATTGCAAAAGCCGGAAACGGACGAACGAGATCATGAATTTGCTCCAAATGCACGGCATTTCATCAACCAATTACCATGCAGGCCTAAAACAGGAAGAAAGAAACAAGCGACAAAAAGATTGGATTGAGAATAAAGTAAGAGTGATCGTTTGCACCAACGCATTCGGAATGGGTATTGACAAACCTGATGTTAGGTTGGTTGTTCATGCAGATACTCCTGATTGTTTAGAAAACTATTACCAGGAAGCGGGTCGTGGAGGCAGGGACGGCAAAAAATCTTATGCGGTTTTACTGTACGATGAAAAAGATATTGAAGAACTGAAGGGTTTGCACGCCATTCGTTTCCCAACAATGGAACAAATTAAAAATGTGTACGGCGCTTTAACTAATTTCCTCCAGATACCTGCCTACACTGGCGAATACAAAAGTTTCAATTTCCGCTTCCATGAATTCATCCGCAATTTTAAATTAAACAGCAACGAAGCCTTGTATTCATTGAAAGCATTGGAAAGTGATGGCTGGCTTGAGCTCAATGAAAAAAGTTTTACGCCTTCTACTTTAGTGTTTACTACTTCAAAAAGAGAATTGGCTGAATTTGAGAAACATTATTCCCAGCATGAAGTTTTACTTACTACTTTATTAAGAAGCTATGAAGGTATTTTTGATTTTCCTGCGTTCATCTCTGAAAATCTGGTAGCTCGTTTGCTCAAAAAAGATGAAGCGGACATTACGCATCAGCTTCAGACGATCGCTTCTTTCGGTATTATCAGTTATACGCCGCAAAATGAAGAACCACAAATTGTTTTTAAAAAGAACCGTGTCCCTGTTGATGATTTGATGATCAATTTAAACTTCTACAACAAAAGAAAAGATGGCTTTGTAAGGCGTATACAAACCATGATCAATTACACAAAAGAGCTGAACTGCCGCAGCCATTTTATCGGTAGCTATTTTGGAGATGAAGATGCAAAGGTTTGTGGCATTTGTGATAATTGCCTTCGGAAAAAAGCAACTAATCTTTCAGCAGAGGAATTTGAAAAAATTTCTATCCTAATTTCAAACCAGCTCTCTCAAAAAAAATTAACTGCTTCTGAATTGATCAACGAGATCAGAAACATCAAAAAAGAAAAAGCATGGAAGGTGATCGAATTCCTTCAGGCTGAAAAAAAGATTGAAGCTGACAGCAAAGGTTTACTTAGATTAAAATGAGCGATTTTAATACCCTCCTTACCACCGGATACTAATAAATTTTTTGCAGCCTTTAAACTGCAATCCTGGTATTTCGAATAAGCTTGGGCTGCAGCCAAACGAATTTCTTCAGAGCTTTTATCTGCAATCCATTCTTCCAAAGCATCATGTAAAGTATAAGCTTCCGGCGCCATAAGATTCGATGTCCAAAGCAAAGGACTTACACCACTATTCTTAATTACGGTGAAAAATAGTATTGGCTGTAGCAGGCAAGAATTATAGTTTCTCGTTTGCCTGTGTTTAAAGAAGGCTTTTGTAAGGGAAGCTTAAAATCCATCAAACCATCATGGCCGATGTATGCGATTAGGTTTGACAAGCCTTCGAAATACAAGCTGTCTTTGCCATTAATAAATTCTTTTGAGTTATGATCGTTTGCTGCATCCAGGAAGTCAATTGTAGTTTGTTTGATGAACTTTCCATTTTACGCTTCAGCAACCAGGTAAACATTTTGTTTTTTGTGTTTAAATAATAATCGCTCCAATATGGTATCAGAAACCTTTCTTTGAAGTTGAAGTAATGTCCAATCACTTGTTTTCTTATTAAAATAAGTTTTTACGCCGTTATCACATCCCCAGTATAAATTATTAGCAGGATCTTGTCCATTGCCGATGGACTTTCCCACAGATACGATGCCCTGGTATTTATTATCGCAAAGAGCAACAAATACATGAACTGTTCTTACGTCTTCTTTATTTATCTTTCTTTAATCCTTTGATGCTTCCTTTTGGCTTTGCGATTGAGAAGTTTCAGGTTTAGCTTGATTTGAACACGAAAATGCAAGACTTGTTGTAAAGATTAGAATGACAAAAGCAGTTCTCATAGCAATTAGATAGTCGCTGGTTTATTTTCCATAAAATCATGCCTGCCTGAAAACAGCAAATCGTAAATACCGAATTTTTACAGGTAGTAATACGGTATCGATGTGCATGCTAAATCCTTAGTTTTGGTCATGGCAATTGTCCCGGTAATACTTTGTGTTGATGACGATGAAGACGATCTTTTCTTCATAAAAGAAATCATCTACTCGCAAGGGCATTCCTTTGAAATAAAGGAGGCAAGAAATGGCCTGGATGCTTTAAACTACCTCCGCGAAGGCTTACAAAAAGGTGAGCTCCCATGTCTTATCGTAATGGATATGAATATGCCCCGCATGGACGGAAAGCAAACCATCGCTAAAATCAAAGAGATCGACAATTTGTCAAAGCTGCCTATCGTTGTTTTTACCACTTCTTCTAACGCCGCACATCAAAAATATTTTGAAAGCCAGGGCATCCGTTTCATTACCAAACCATTCGATTACAAGGTGTTTACAAAAGAAATTATCAACCTTTTAGCTTATTGTGCCGACTTAGGAGCCTGATTCCCCGAAGATTTTCCACATTTTATCATTTTTGGAACAGTACTTGCCTATACTCGGGCAAAAGAAAACCGTGTATAGTCCTCAAAAAATTTTGCTGTTGGATGATAACAGGGATCTGCTGCAGATCGTGCAGATTATTTTGAAGGGACAAGGCTACGAAACCGTGTTGGCCTCCTCAATTGAAGAAGCCATGCTCAAAATAAAGGTCCATAAGCCTGTGCTGATATTGATGGATGTGTGTCTTTCGGACCAGGACGGATATACTTTTTGTAACCAGATAAAGAATGACCCAGAAACCAGCCACATTCGTGTCATTATGATGTCGGGCGAAGATTGCAATCAAAAAATGATTGCCTATGCCCATGCTGATGATTTTATGCAAAAGCCTTTCGATTATAACGACCTCATATCAAGAGTGCAGCAACATTTTACTTACGCACAAAAAATAAGTGCTTAATAATGTAGAGCAGATCATTGACCATTTGGGGCTGTCTGCTGCCATCAAACTATTGAACTTTGATTCGGGCTATACACTACTGCCGTTGGCTGCATCCGCTTCTATCCCCCAGCCATTCAGCAAAAGAATCTTTGTTCAGCAATGCTTAACCAGCTTTACTGCCTGCAACCGGTTGTAAACTTCCAAAGTGCTGATAAGAATTACGTGACTTACACAAGTGCGACGCAAGTGAAGTTTAATGGATAGACAAACCTCTGGCCCTTAAAACGAATCTGTCGAATACTCTTCAAGACACACAAGGTTTCTCCCATTTAAATAACCGCAAACTACAAATCACCAACTATAAATCCTCTTCCCTTTCCAACATCAAAATAGCGCTTTGAGGTACGATGAAATATTTTTCATCCTGGTACATGATTTCCGTTGCTCCGCTTAACAGAAAAATCGCAAGGTCGCCTTCTTTGGCCTGCAGCGGCAGATATCGTACCTGTTCCTCCTGGTTCTTCCACGGTTCCTCTTCCGGTGGCATTGGTATAGCATAGCCGGGCCCGATTTTTATAATGTAACCTTGCTGTACTTTCTCTTTTTCCTGCACACCGGGAGGAAGGTAAAGGCCGGTTTGCGTACGTTCATTAGGTTTGCTTGGACGGATTAAAACCCTGTCACCGATAATGACGAGCTTTTTAAGTTTATTGTCAGGTGTTATATGCATACGGCAAAATTAATTCATAGCTCAAAGTCTTGTCGCAGTTGTAACCTGGTTGACTTTGATTTAAAGGCCTTGGAAGGATATTTGATGTAACTGTTCGGGATAAACGGGAAATATGGTAAATCGAAAAGCTTTAATTTTATTCAATTAAAACCCATTAGTCATGGCAGAAAAAGATAAGAAAGCTAAAATTTTATTATGCGAGGATGATCCGAATTTGGGAAGTGTTTTGAAGAATTACCTTGAACTAAACGATTACGATGTTACGCTGGAACGCGACGGCCGCCTTGGTCTTGCAGCTTTTCAAAGAGAACAGTTTGACCTTTGCCTTTTGGATGTGATGATGCCAAACATGGACGGATTTACATTGGCAGAAGAAATAAGAGATATTAATCCCGATGTACCGCTTTTCTTTTTAAGTGCAAAAACAATGAAGGAAGATATCATCCAGGGGTACAAGCTCGGTGCCGACGATTATATTACCAAGCCTTTTGATAGCGAAGTGTTACTTCATAAGATAAAAGCCATTTTGAAACGCAACGAGGAACTCAACCGTGAAGCTGAAAATCGTGAGTTTGACCTGGCTTCTTATCATTTCAATCCAAAGCTTCGCCAATTATCGCATGATGGCAAAACGCAAACACTTTCTCCAAAAGAAAATGAATTGCTGAAGATGCTTGCCGAGCACATGAATGATCTTTTACCTCGTGAGCAGGCGTTGAAACGCATTTGGGGAAGTGATACTTATTTCAATGGAAGAAGTATGGACGTTTACATTGCCAAGTTGAGAAAGTATCTGAAGGATGATACAAACATCGAGATCGTGAATATCCACGGAAATGGATTTAGATTGGTTGTGCAAGGGACCGCATAATTATTTAAAAAATTTTTTAAAGGATTGAGGAAACTCAGTCCTTTTTTTGTTGCCACTAATTTTTGAGAGACGATTCTTTTTTAAACACAGTTCGAATGTTGGTCGAATCTTTTCCCGGCAAATAAGTTTCCGGATCAATATCCATCCATTGTTGCAATTGCTTGAATGCTGAGACAAAACTTTCAAAACGGTTTTCCGTTTTAGGCCAATTGACATCCTTTTTATACATCAGGTAGTAAACAATTTCATAAGCCCGCCAGCTATTTGAACTATCGTAAAAAATATTTTTCCATTCAGGAAATTGCTGGTCGTAATATTTCAGTTCAAATCCATTTGCATACATGTCCAAAACACTTGCAGTGCTTCTTATGTCAATAACCTGCATTTTGTTATTTAATCCCCATGAAAAATATTTCTCCCACCACCTAAAATGATTTTTTAGTCTTGCCCTTATCTCAATATCAGACTCTTTGTGAGTTGCTTTTACTCGCCAAGCGTTATTTGCAATTGAAAACGGGTTTTCAGCCTCCGAAGAAAAAGAATTCGGGAAGCAGTTAAAGCGATAAACCTTGTGATTGCTTTTATTAACGCAGATCATTTCCTTCGAATCCAGTTTCTTAACATCTAAAACTAATTTGCCTTTGCTATGATTGGTTAACACAAGGTTGCTGTCTGACAATTTCCAACCGCCATAATCAAACAAATTGAAATTACTGGTGAACTTTCCACCAGGTTGCAGATTCAAGAAACTGGCGCCGGTGAATCCATATTCAGGAGTGCCTCCATATTTAAACACGTCTTCCATTTGCTGATCCTTAGACAGATCATCATTATACAACCATGCTTTTTCCAAACTTGATTTTTCACCTGACTTACATGAAAGAAAAACAAAAGCAAGAATCAGTAGATATCTCATAAACAGCTATTCAATGCTGTCAAATTAATTCAGAAATCATACATTAAAAAGTGTGGGACCAACTCCGGGCATTGGCGGATTTTTTCCTAGGTGTTCGTAGGCTTTGTGTGTAGCTTCCCTCCCTCTTGGTGTTCTTTTAATAAATCCTTCCTGGATCAGGAAAGGTTCATACACTTCTTCCAATGTTCCAGGCTCTTCGCCAACAGAAGTTGCTATGGTTGTAATGCCAACAGGACCTCCCTTGAATTTCTCGATGATGGAAGAAAGAATTCTATTGTCCATATCATCCAATCCATGTTCATCTACATTCAAAGCTTTGAGTGCATGCTGTGTAATGCCCATGTCAATCATACCGTCATTCAATACCTGTGCAAAATCTCTAACTCTTCTCAACAAGCCATTTGCAATACGAGGTGTGCCGCGACTTCTTCTTGCTATTTCACCAGCGGCATCAGAATATATTTCTGCATTTAAAATATCTGCAGAGCGAAGAATAATTTTTTTCAAAGTTTCGGCATTATAATATTCAAGTCGTGATTTAATGGCAAAACGAGAAAGTAAAGGCGCCGTAAGTAAGCCACTTCTTGTAGTAGCACCAATTAAAGTAAAAGGATTAAGATTGATCTGGATGCTTCTTGCATTCGGACCGCTATCGATCATGATGTCGATCTTGTAATCTTCCATTGCCGAATACAGGTATTCTTCAACAACGGTGCTCAGGCGATGAATTTCATCGATGAACAAAACGTCATTGGCTTCAAGGCCTGTAAGCAATCCGGCAAGATCGCCGGGTTTCTCGATTACCGGCCCCGATGTTTCTTTGATATTCACACCAAGTTCGTTGGCAACAATCCTTGATAATGTTGTTTTACCCAGTCCCGGAGGGCCGTGAAATAAAACATGGTCCAATGCTTCGCCACGAATTTTTGCAGCCTTGATAAAAATGATCAGGTTCTCAATCACCTGTGGCTGACCTGAAAATTCGTCCATCTGTTTCGGGCGAATATTGTTTTCAAACTCTTTATCCGCCGCGGATAAGCCTTCACTCTCCTTATTTAAATTGGGATTTGCCATTGCTGTAAATGTACAAATTCTGTAGCGTTAAGGATGTTAACAAAACTTCTAAAAAATTATACTTGTATATACAAGTATAATTCCTTTACCTTTGTCCCGTTGTGAAAATGAAGGATTGTAAATACGGCATGTGTCTCTACTTTACCTCGGCAGCATTGGCCAGAAAGGTAGAGAAACTGGCAACTGAAAGCTGGAAGAAAGTGAATCTTTCTCCAAGTCATGCGTATTTATTAATGACGGTACTGGACGAACCTGGGATTCAACCTTCGACCTTATCATCTCAATTACACCTGCAACCCAGTACAATTACGCGACTTATAGAAAAGCTGGAAGAAAAAAAATTAATGGTTCGTACCACAGAGGGAAAACTAACCAATGTGTACCCTACCCCAAAGGCTAAAGAACTTTATCCAAAAATGAAGGAATGCCTGAATCATTTTTACCAGAAGTACTCGGCACTTTTGGGTAAAGAAGAATCTAACAGGTTAGTAATGGATATTGGAAAAATTGCAGACAAACTATAATCTAATTTTTTTTGAATCGATAGTTGTATATACAAATAACATTTTAAAACACTAACTATGAAGTATGTAATCACAGGTGCAGCAGGGCACATTTCAAAACCACTTGCTGAAAATTTATTAGCAGCAGGCCACGAGGTTACTGTTGTTGGCAGAAATGCTGAAAACTTAAAGGCCCTTACTGACAAAGGTGCTAAAGCAGCAATTGGCTCTGTAGAAGATCTAAACTTTTTAAAGGAAGCGTTCGCAGGTGCAGATGCGGTGTATCTTATGATTCCACCCCAATACGCAGATTTAGATTTAAACGTGTATCAAAAAATTGGTGCTGACTATGCTGAAGCAATTAAAGCAAATAACATAAAGTATGTTGTGAGTTTAAGCAGCGTTGGCGCACACTTGCCATCCGGCGTAGGACCGGTAAGTGGTTTATACCTTGCCGAACAGGAGTTAAACAAACTTTCCGATGTAAACATTTTGCATTTACGTCCTGGATATTTTTATCTAAACCTGCTCGCCAACATTCCAATGGTGAAAAACATGAACGTCATTGGCGGTAATTATGGAGATAGTGATGCAATAATGATTCTATCACATCCGAACGATATTGCGCAAGCTGCAACGCAAGCCTTATTAAATCTTGCTTTCAAAGGCCATTCAGCGCAGTATCTCGCAAGCGATGTAAGATCAACAGGAGATGTTGCAAGAGTTTTAGGCAATGCTGTTAATAAACCCGAATTACCATGGGTAGGATTTACGGATGAGCAGGCATATGGCGGAATGGTACAGGCAGGCGTGCCAGAGGGTATGGCTGCTAAATATGCAGAGATGGGCAACGCTATGAGAACAGGAAAAATGTGGGAAGACTTTCAGAAAAATCGCCCACAAAACTTTGGCAGCACCAAGCTGGAAGATTTTTCGAAAGAATTTGCAGCAGCATATAATGCCTGATAATAAGAAGTCAAAATTCAAAAGCAGCTTGAAAGACTTAACTTAACCGTTTTGAATTTTGACTTTGTTTCTATTTACTTATCAAGCTAAAATCAACAAACGAACATAGGAGTTTTAGGCACTGGCGTTGTGGGAGAAACCATCGCCACTGCACTTTACCAAAAAAAACATAACGTTAGAATAGGAAGCCGCTCATCGAACAATGAAAAAGCTGCTGCCTGGGTTAAGGAATCAAACGATCATGCAACGCAAGGCGATTTTAATGACGCTGCAGCATTTGGTGAAATTGTGTTTTTATGTTTGAATGGTGCACATGCACTGGATGCTATTAATGCTGTAGATACGGATAGCATTAACGGCAAGATTGTAATTGATGTTACAAACCCGCTTGATTTTTCTAAAGGAATGCCGCCGGGTTTACTGACAGAATACAGCGGCTCGACCTCATTGGGTGAAGAAATTCAAAAAGCCTTACCAGGTGCCAAAATCGTAAAGACGTTCAACACAATTACCTGCACTGTGATGTTGAATCCAAAGCTGGTTAACAACGGCGACCATACTTTATTCATTTGCGGAAACAATGCCGATGCAAAAAACAAGGTGAAACATTTTTTAGTGGGCACATTTGGCTGGGAGTCCGAAAACCTGCTGGACCTTGGAGGCATTCAATCTGCACGAGGAACGGAAGCTTATGTTCCTTTTTGGGTAACGATAATGCAGGCGACAGGTTCGCCTATGTTTAATATTAAAGTGGTGAAGTGATATAAAGATATGCTGGTGAACGATTGTTGAAGTCAGCTTGCTTCGCTGTATAAACTTGCCCACCGAATGCTCTCGAAACAGACAGCATTAGTTTTAAAAGACAGTCGGATCGTCTTTTCTTTTTGTTTTTTGTATTGATTGACTGATATAAATTTCTATAAACGGCAAAAGTTCGACAAGCATTCTTCTGTATATTGGGCACTTCAAAACATGTTTATGAGATATTTTTTGCTCTGCGTTTTTTCTTTCGCAGCTTTTTCAGCATTTGCACAAAATAACGACGCTTATTTTCTTTCACAGCCAACATTAACGCCTGATGGCAAAACTGTCATCTTCAGTTTTGAAGGGGATCTTTGGAGAGCTGAAATTGCAGGCGGGCAAGCTTATCGCATGACAGCTATGCAAGGCTACGAAACCAATGCAAAAGTTTCGCCCGACGGAAAATGGATTGCATTTACAGGCAGGCAATATGGAAATCCTGACGTGTATGTAATGCCTGTTGGCGGCGGCGACATTAAGCAAATTACTTTTCACAGCGGCAGTGATGAAGTAAGTAGTTGGGGCTGGGATTCAAAAACGATTTATTTCACCAGCAATCGCATGGGACAAATTTCCGGGTTTAAAGTAGGCATGAACGGCGGTACGCCTCAACGTGTGTTTAGCGATTATTTCTTTCAGTTCGATCATAATTTGTTTGAGCATCCAACATCAGGTGAAATATTTTTTAACGACACCTGGGAGAGCAGTAACCAGGTTGCACGCAAAAGATATAAGGGACCGTTCAACCCCGATATCCAATCGTACAATCCAAAAACAAAAAAATATACTAAGTATACAACCTGGGCGGGAAAAGATTTTGGTGCTACGCTTGATAAAAACGGTAACATCTATTTCATTTCCGATGAAGCCAATGGTGAATACAATTTGTACACTTTGGAAAACGGGATGAAAGTGGCGCTGACAAAATTCAATACTTCCATCAAATCGCCAATGGTAAATGCCAACGGTGGCAAAGTTGTTTTTGAAAAAGATTACCAATTATGGCTGTATGATGTTGCTTCAAAAAAAGCAGAGAAACTGCAGATTCCTATTATTCGCAACAGCATTCTTTCGAAGGAAAAAGATTTTGATGTTCGTAACAGCATTACAGCTTATGATGTTTCCCCCGACGGAAAGAAACTAGCGTTTATTTCAAGAGGTGAAATTTTTGTAAGTGATCTTGATGGAAAGTTTGTTGAACAAGTTCTGAGAGGTTCTGCCGAAAGAGCAAGAGAAGTAAAATGGCTAAATGATAACAAGACCATCTTATTCAATCAAACCAGAGACGGATTTACAAACTGGTACACCATTGCCGCAAGCAGCGCTGCCGCTCCAAAACAAATCACCAGCGATAAAAAGAATAACCGTGCTATAGTTTTCAATAAGAAAAAAACGATGGCTGTTTATTTAAGCGGCAGAGATGAAGTAAAGCTTCTCGATTTAAAAACAATGGAGAACAAAACTTTGGTAAAAGATGAAATATGGGGATTCCAGAACAGCGCTCCCGGATTTTCGCCAAACGATGATTATGTTTTCTTCACGGCTTATCGTGGTTTTGAGCAGGATATTTTTCTTTATAACATGAAGGAGAAAAAAGCTTTCGATTTAACTAATACAGGAATTACGGAAGCCGATCCTTTATGGTCGCCTGATGGGAAGTTCATCTTTTTTGAATCGTCACGAACAAGGCCATCCTATCCTTTCGGAATGCAAAATCCAAAAGTGTATCGTCTTGCTCTTGAAAAAATGGATGAACCATACAGGATGGACAAATACAGTGAGTTGTTTAAAGATCAAACCACACCCACAGATACAAGCGCAAAGAAAGACACAACCAAAAAAATGATTCCCCCGGTAAATCAATCAACTGCGCTGACGATTGATATGGATAACATCATGGAAAGAATGGAAGCTGTAAGTCCGCCATTTGGTTCGCAGTACCTGCAATATATATATGGGAAAGGTGAGAAGACAACGGTGCTTTATACAAGTGATCACGGAGAGGGAAGACCAGCATTATGGAAAACAACAGTTGAACCTTTTGAAAACAATAAAACAGAAAAAATTGCCGGGACCGATAATGCTGGTGGTTTTGATATCGTGGAGGTAAGCGACAAATTTTATGTACTATTCAATGGTGGTATTTACAAATTAAACCTTGACATGAACAAGGTTGATCCTATCGCCATTTCCTACACGTTCCGCCGCAATTTGCAGGACGAGTTTCAGCAAATATTTGAAGAAACATGGGCACAGGTAAAAGAGAACTATTATGATGAAAATTTTCACGGTATAGATTGGGATAAAACAAAAGACAGGTACGAGCAATTTGTTTCGCATTTAAACAATCGTGGCGACCTGAGAATTTTGTTAAACGATATGTTGGGTGAACTGAATTCATCGCACCAGGGATTTTCTACAAACGGTGCTGACGAAGCTGTGAGCCTGCAAAACGTAACCATGGAAACAGGAATCGTTTTTGACAATGACGATCCTTACAAGGTAAATTATGTAGTGAAGAGGAGCAACGCCGATAAAAAATCTGTTGGTGTTAAAAACGGGGACATGTTGATTAAGGTAAATGACCGGCCAGTTGATAAAAACGTTGATCGTAATTTTTATTTCACACGGCCTTCTATTGATAGAGAGATCAAACTTACATTTTCAAGAGGCGGACAAAACTTTGATGTAAAAATCCATCCGCAGTCAAGCCTGTTTGCAAATTTGTATGACCAGTGGATTGATGACAACCAGAGAAGAGTTGATGAGAAAAGTAAAAACAGGATTGCTTATGCCTGCATGAAGAATATGGGCACCGCCGAATTGGAAAGTTTCCTTATCGACATGACGAAGGAATTAAATAACAAAGATGGTTTGATCCTGGATCTTCGTTACAACACTGGTGGAAACGTTCATGATGAAGTATTGAAGTTTTTAAGTCAACGCTCCTACCTGCAATGGAAATATCGTGAAGGCTCAATGACAAGACAGGGAAATTTCAGCGCAAGTGATAAACCAATTGTGTTACTGGTTAACGAACAATCACTAAGTGATGCTGAAATGACGACACAAGGATTCAAGCAACTGAAGCTCGGAAAGATCGTTGGTAATGAAACTTATCACTGGATTATTTTTACAAGCGGTGCAGGAATGGTTGACGGTTCGTTTGTTCGCTTGCCCGGTTGGGGTTGTTATACTTTGGATGGAAAAGATCTGGAGGCAACAGGAGTTACCCCTGATGTAAAAGTGGTCAACACATTTGAAGACAAGATCAATGGAAGAGACCCGCAATTGGATAAAGCAATTGAAGAAGTGATGAGGCAATTGAAATAAAAACAGCAAATTAAAAAATGAAAGCCCCGGAAATTTCCGGGGCTTTCGGTTGATGTTGGTTTATAGAACAAGAGAGTTAGTAAGTAGCTTTGTTTTTTAAATGATTTACTAAAAGTAGTAATTGAAAACATGCCGGCAAACAACATTGAGCAATTGTTGAAAAACCATGCAAGCGAATTTCATAAGGTAGTTCCTTTTGAAAAAGGCTACAAGCTTTTGCTATTGGATTTTACTGAAAAGAATAAAGAGTTGAGCCGGGAAATTTTAGAGAACACCAACCGGTTTATTAAATACATCAACTCAAAACTTGAAGCAGCAGGGGCAAAATATGGAATTGGTGGATATGCTGAGCATAGAACGATTTATGAAATGAGTCCTGTCTTCGATTCTCCCGGCGGGGCCGAACCCCGAAGACTGCATTTAGGTATTGACATTTGGGGCAGGCCTTACACCAAAGTGATGGCACCATGGGATGGAATTGTTCACAGTTTTGCGTTCAACAATGCATTTGGTGATTATGGCGCAACCATCATTCTTACTCATAATTTAGAAGGTCAAACTTTTCATACGCTTTATGGTCATTTGAGTTTGAATTCAATAAAAAATATCCAGGAAGGAGATAGAATAAAGAAAGGCGATGTATTTACTGAATTTGGAATTCCTTTCGAAAATGGGCAATGGCCGCCGCATTTGCATTTTCAATTGATCATTGATATGGAAGGAAAGACGGGAGACTATCCAGGTGTTTGTAAATTTTCTGAAAGAGAAAACTATTTGAATAATTGTCCTGACCCGGATTTGGTTTTGCAAATGATGCCTTTATCTTAGTAAACCAACCATTAACAATAAAACCGCCGTTAAGTTAATTTAGGCTGCTTAATCAATGCCGATCAGAATTACTAAATGTAGAAGTGAGTGACACAACGAACGATGATAGTAGCAACGCCGCTGGCTAAACAAGAACTGTTTCTTGGATAAGGGGCAATTCAATCTTGTTCAATAATTCTTCTTCCAACATCGCCGCCATGGTTTCAAAATACATAATCACGTCTTCTCGTACGTTTCTTTTCAACCATCTGAAGCCACCCGGCAAATTTTGTAAAACAGTTCTGTCTTGAAGATATTCTACATTGTGAATATCGGTTGGCGTTAATCCTAGTTTTTCCAACTTAGAGACAAGTAAATATGCAGGTGCATTTGTAACGCCACAATAATCTTCAGCAATTTCTGTCCATTCGCCATGAACAGATTGCGCATGCTCAACAATTTCATTTTTACTTAAATGCGTAACCACTTGCAAAATGTGCCCGCAATTACAGGAGCCATGGTTGCCCCAAGCATAATCATAGCCATTGCGAAGATTTTGTGCTGCTTCTCTTAAGACTTCAATCAGTTTTATATTGGGATGTGCCATAGATTTTCGTTTACAACAAAATTAAAATTCTTAAGTAAGCAGTTTTACTTAGTATTTAAAGCAATCTCCTCCTTAAAAACACTCAATTTCAAAAAATGTTCAGGCAAAAAGCAGTGTTTAGCATATCGTTTGGATAGGTGATGCAATTAAATATACCGTTACCCGTTAAAAAACTAATGCTATGCTTATGATGCACCTTATTAGAGTTTCTTTCATTGTTATATTAACCACATTATCTGCGTTCAGCAACGCCCAACAAATTACTGGTATCTGGAGCGGCAAGATGAATAAGAAAAGAGCTGAAATAAAATTTATACAGAAAGGCGATAGCATTACCGGCACTTCCTACTATTATGAATCGGGGGAAAATTATTTGCGCTACAGCATCAAAGGATATTTTGATGCAAGTAACAATAGTGTGGTTTGGTGGGATGATCAATTAATTTCGGACGAAGGAAAAAGTGCGAAAGAAGTGGCATTGTTGTCTGTTGCAGATTTCAATTGTCCGGGCGATGGAAAAATGATGCTAGACGGAACAACAACACAAAAAGAAAGCCGCATTAATTCAGGTGGTCTATTTCTTACAAAAATTATCAGCACTTCTTTTCCTGATGAATGGGATTTTATAATCGACAATTATCTGTATGGAACAAATGATCCGGATTTAATCGATAGTGTTGGATTAGTTGCTTTCACACTAAAAAAGAAATCAAAGGTCACTGAACAACCTAAAGAGTCATCAAATTCGGTAATTACAAATGCGGTCATACCGCAACCTGATCCTGAAGTTGTACTTGTTGAACACAAAAAGAAAATGGAAGAAAATTTCACCATTCGCAAAAAAGTTTTTGTGAGCGAGATTCCAGTGCAGGGAGATTCCATTGAACTTCGTTTTTTTGATAATGTGCAGGTGGACGGAGACTCCATTACATTGTTCTTAAACGAAAAACTCATTTTCACGCATATTCGTTTGACTGAAAAACCATTCATTGTGAAACTTTCCCTCAAAGAATTGAATGATACCAACGAATTAACCATGGTTGCTGAAAACCTCGGCGCTATTCCACCCAATACAGCTTACATGGTGGCTATTGTTGGTGATAAGCGCTATGAAGTGAACCTGTCAAGCACAGAAGAAACAAGTGGGATGATTAAACTGAGCAAACCTCACTGACAATTTATTTAAAACGCAACCTAGCAAAAACAGGAAAATGATCCGAGGAAAAATGTCCCTGCCAGCTTTGCGATAAAGTGGCATGTTTCAAAACCCTGATTTTGTTTTTGACGAAAATGTAATCGATAGGATCGTTGCTGGTTTCTTTGCTTTTGAATGAATTAAAAGTTCCCGTTGGACCGTAGTGCGGCGTAGCACAAACGGTTTTACTGTCGGTTAACCTCTCCGCATTGTTGTTATCGGTAATGATTTTGTAAGGATCATCCCCGGGTTCTGAATTAAAATCACCCGTAACAATCACCGGCTTTTTGCCCGCTATCTCTTTTACTTTCTGAAGAATGATCTTAGCACTTTCGGCACGGGCTGTTTTACCAATGTGATCAAAATGCGTATTAAAAACAAAAAACTTTTTCTTTGTCTTCCTGTCTTTGAATTGGGCCCAGGTTACAACGCGTGTGATGGCGGCATCCCAGCTTTTACTTCCTGGCACATCAGGCTGTTCCGATAACCAGAAAGTTTGGGTATGCAATAGTTTTAATCTTGTTGAATCGTAAAAAATGGCCGAGTACTCACCTGCTTCTTTACCATCGTCTCTTCCTACTCCTACATAGCTAAACCTAGTCAGTCTTTCTTTTAAATCCATCATTTGACCATGTAAAGCCTCCTGCACACCAAGTATTTGTACATCATGGAACAGGATTTGGTTAGCAACATTGTTCCGACGATAAGGCCAGGCATCATCTCCGTCTGATGATGTATTATACCTGATATTAAATGTCATTACATTAATTGACTGTGCGGAAATTGAAAGAACGATTACGACAGCAAATAAAAGACAACAGAGTTTTTTCATGTCTGAAATATTGTTGGCATTAGACCACCACATTCACCATCTTTCCTTTCACAAAAATGATTTTCTTCGGCTGTTTACCTTCTAACCATTTTTGAACAACAGGATTTGCCAAGACAATTTCTTCTACATGTGGTTGTGCAGCATTCAAATCAATATTAATAGTTGTGCGAAGCTTACCATTGATTGAAATCGGGTACTCTTTTGTTGTTTCAACCAAATATTTTCCTTCCAACTTTGGAAATGATGCATCAAGAATTGTTGAAGCATTTCCCAATTGGTGCCATAACTCTTCGCTTACATGCGGAGCGTAAGGTGTAAGAAGAATGATCAATTGTTCAAGCACTTCTTTCTTATGACATTTCAAATCTGTCAATTCGTTTACACAAACCATAAAAGTGCTGACGGCAGTGTTGTAAGAAAAACGCTCCGTATCCTCTTCAATCTTTTTGATGGTGCGATGAAGCACTTTTAATTCTTCAGGAGTTGCTTTTTCATCTTTAACCAAGTTCCCTTTCACTTCATCGAAGAATAAACGCCAGAGCTTTTTAAGAAAACGATGAACACCTTCAATTCCTTTTGTATCCCAAGGTTTGCTCATTTCAACAGGGCCAAGGAACATTTCATACATACGGAAAGTATCGGCGCCATATTTATTACAAAGATCACTTGGGTCTACAGTATTGAAATATCGTTTGGACATCTTTTCTGTTTCAACACCGCAGATATATTTTTCTCCTTCTAAAATAAATTCTGCATCAGCATACTCACCATTCCGCCACTTCTTAAACTCTTCGATATTTAATTCGAGGCCATCCACAATATTTACATCAACGTGCAATTCATCCGTCTCATATTTGTCTTTCAATCCAAATGATACATATTGATTTGTTCCTCTCACTCTAAAAACAAATCTGGACGAACCCTGAATCATCCCCTGGTTCAATAACTTCCTATATGGCTCGTCAAAGCTTATCAATCCCAAATCGAACAAAGCCTTTACCCACATGCGGCTGTAAAGCAAATGTCCAACTGCGTGTTCAGTTCCGCCAACATATAAGTCAACCTGGTTCCAATAGTCGGAGAATTTTTTATCGCAAAACTCTTTGTCGTTGTGTGCATCCATGTAACGCAGGAAATACCAACTGCTTCCTGCATAACCGGGCATGGTATTCGTTTCAAAATGTTGCGAAGTCCATTCAGGAATATTAGCCAACGGGCCCTCACCTTCAGGGCCAGGCTTGTAGCTTTCAACGTGAGGTAATTCTAATGGCAATTCACTTTCGTCTAATGGGTATGCAATACCATTGATCCATTTAATCGGAAAAGGCTCGCCCCAATAACGTTGGCGACTGAATGCAGCATCACGCATTTTGTAATTCACCTTGCGAACTCCGATCCTCATTTCTTCCAGTTTGTTAATCACAATATCAATCGCGTTTCTCATCACCATTCCATTTAAGAATCCGCTGTTGCTCAACACTGCATCTTTTGTCGGATTGGCTTCTTCTCCATTGTATGCATCACCCAAAATGTTTGTGATGGGCAAATTGAAATACCTCGCAAACTTGTGATCTCTTTCGTCACCGCTTGGCACCGCCATGATGGCCCCGGTTCCATAACCAGCCAACACATATTCAGAGATCCAGATAGGAATTTTCTTACTGTCGAATGGATTCAACGCATATGCGCCGGTAAACACACCGCTGATTTTTTTCTCCGCCATGCGTTCACGTTCGCTTCGGCTTTTTACATAAGCAATGTAATCTTCAACAGATTGCTTATGCTCCGAAGTGGTGATTTGCTCAACCAATTCATGCTCGGGAGCAACCACCATAAAGTCAACACCAAAAATGGTGTCGGGCCTTGTAGTATAAACTCTCAGCTTTTCATTATGTCCGTCGATGGCAAAGTCAATTTCAGCACCCGAGCTTTTCCCAATCCAGTTTCCCTGCATTTCCTTCATCGCATCACTGAAATCTACTTTTTGCAAACCTTCCAGTAAACGATCGGCATATTCCGTAATACGCAAATACCATTGGCGTAACTTCTTTTTCACCACAGGATGACCACCACGTTCGCTCACACCATTCACCACTTCATCATTTGCCAGAACAGTTCCCAATGCTTCGCACCAGTTTACTTCGCCGTAACCGCAATAAGCAACGCGGTATTCCATCAAAATATCATGCTTCGTCTTCTCATCAAATGTTTTCCATTGATCCGCAGAAAACTTTCCATTCAACACTTCGAACTTTTCATTGCGAATTTCAAATTTCGCGTCCGGTACAGGATGATTGATATTCCCTTCTTCTTCAAAAATTTTGATCAGCCCATCAATATGCTCAGTTTTATTGTTCTTTCTATTATACCAACTCTTGAAAAGTTGCAAAAAGATCCACTGTGTCCATTTATAGTATTTCGGATCGGAAGTATTGACTTCCCGCGACCAATCATAGCAAAAACCAATTTTATCCAGCTGGCCTCTGAAGGTTGAAATATTTTTTGCCGTGCTTATCGCCGGATGCACGCCATGCTCAATGGCATATTGCTCTGCCGGCAAACCAAAAGCATCATAACCCATTGGATGCAGCACATTAAAACCTTTCAGTCTTTTATATCGTGCATAAATATCCGAGGCAATATAGCCGAGCGGGTGTCCAACATGCAAGCCTGCACCACTTGGATAAGGAAACATATCCAGCACATAATATTTCGGTCTGGAGGAATCGTTAGGTACTTTATAAACACCTTCTTCAATCCACTTCTGCTGCCACTTCTTTTCAATATCTCTGAAATTATACTCCATCTATGTTGTAAGTTCTACGTTATAAGTTTAAATTTTTTAACCCATCCGCACTGCTGGTATTAGCCTTTCGTTGCGTCGCACTCTTGTACTTTAGTAATTCTATTCAGCAATGTTCAACAGTCTTTATTGCCAGCAGCCAGTTTTGCTGCCCGAACTTTGATGATAGGTATTACAGAACCTCAACGGGAGTCGATCGCTGCGCTCAGGATAAACTCTGCAAGCAAAGCTTCATAGTAGCACTGCTGCCCGATCCCTCATTTTTCATTCTTATTAAACCCTATCCCTATTTCTAGCCACCAAAAATTCTACTTCACAAAATTTTGCAAACATCTTTATCCATTTCAAACAAAGGCAATATTCAACAACAGGCCATCGTTAGGGAAGGGCAAATTTAAGGCTTCGCCTGTTTAAATGTTTGCAAAACCAAACTGCCAACTTCAATGCTAAGCACCAATCCTTTATTTTTGTTCACCTATAAAAATCTGATAGCATGGCTCAAATAAGCAGATCAGCAGCCCGTCGTGGAAAACCATCTTACTTTATGGCCGTACTCGGTGTTACCATCGTTCTCTTCTTTGTAGGAATTTTCGGGTGGATTTTTTTAAGTGCCAGCAGTTACATTAAGGCACTCAAAGAAGATGTAAAAGTGAATGTGTACCTGCAAAAAAATGTTCCCCAAACGCAAGTGGATTCTCTAAAGAATTACATTGCCGCAAAACCTTATACTAAGTCGGTTGATTATATTGATAAAGAGACCGCCAAGAAAAACTTTATGGCATCGGGCGAAAAGGATTTTGGTGACGTGTTGGGAAATGAAAATCCTTTACCACCTTCCTTAGAATTTCATTTGAAAGCCGACTACGTAAATAAGGATACACTCGCCGCAATCAAGGTCGACATGCTATCGAGAATTATGGTTGTTGAAAGTGTTACCTATCCTGAAGCCGTGATCGCTAAAATGGGACAAACAGTGCGTTTGATCATGATTGGTTTGGTTAGTCTCGCAGCAATTTTTTCTATACTTTCTATCATTCTTATTGATAATACCATTCGCCTGGCCATGTACAGCAACCGTTTTTTAATAAAAACGATGCAGATGGTGGGTGCCACAAGAGGGTTTATCTCTAAGCCCATGAACATCCGTGCTGTTGTTAACGGCACTGTTTCCGCATTAATAGCAATGGCGCTCATTTTTGGATTGATTACCATATTTGAAAACTTTTTGCCTTATTTGAAAGAGCTGCGAGATAGCAAGAAGCTTGTGGCCCTTTTCGTAATGTTGCTTATACTCGGCATTGGCATTACACTTCTTAGCACTTACCGCAGTGTATCCAAATACCTGCGCATGAAATTGGATGAACTATATTAATTCGAAGTTCGAAGTTGGAGGGTCGAGATCAGCCCTGATAGTTGAAGACTCTTAAATTCTGGATAAACATCGAACTTCAAACCTTGAACTTCGAACTTTTCTTTTACTTTGTGCACTTTAAGATTAATTCATGGCTACAGCTAAAACCACAAGTACCACTACTACTGCAAAATCCACAAAAACTGTACGATCAACAGGAGGCATGGGCGTTCTGTTTGAAAAAACCAATTTGAAATGGATGCTGATAGGTGTTGTTGTTATGGCACTTGGATTTATTTTAATGGCAGGCGGCAAAAGTCCTGACCCAAATGTTTTTGATAAAACCAAAGTGTACAGCACTACACGCATTACCGTTGCTCCAATCATTATTCTTGCCGGTTTGGTGATCGAGATTATTGCCATCTTTCGCCAACCCAAAAACAGCTAGTATAGATAATGAATATTGTTGATGCCATTATTATAGCCATAGTGGAAGGGCTTACTGAGTTCTTGCCTATTTCATCCACAGGTCACATGGTAATAACCAGTTCCTTACTGGGAATTGCAGAAAGCGATTTCACCAAGCTGTTTGAAGTATCTATCCAGTTAGGAGCCATCCTCGCTGTTGTACTTTTATATTGGAGAAAGTTTTTTGATTTTAGCCGCTGGCAGTTTTATGTAAAGCTGATCGTTGGTGTGATTCCAGCATTGGTACTTGGTTTTTTATTCAACGATAAAATTGACAAGCTTTTAGAGAGCCCAACAACGGTTGCTATAAGCACGTTGGTTGGTGGTATCATTTTATTATTTGTTGATAATCTTTTTAAGAAGCCTGCGGTTGAAAAGGATAGTGAAATCAGCTATACAAAATCGTTTATCATTGGATGCTGGCAGGTAATCGCCATGATTCCGGGAGTGAGCAGAAGCGCTGCATCCATTATTGGCGGTATGCAGCAAAAACTTACCAGAAGTTTGGCTGCCGAATTTTCCTTTTTTCTTGCCGTACCCACCATGTTTGCTGCCACAGCCTATTCAATTGTCTTGAAAAAATGGACAGGTTCAGGCGTAGAAAAAAAAGGGTATCAATTGATCATGGAGAATCATGATAATACTATTGCCTTTATTATTGGCAACGTTGTAGCTTTTGTTGTGGCCATTCTGGCGATTAAATTCTTCATTAGCTATTTACAGAAACATGGATTTCGTCTGTTCGGATGGTACCGGATTATTGTCGGCATCATCGTCTTGATTTTAATTTTTTCGGGAAGATTATAACAAATCCAATCACATAACTTTGAAAGACATCTGCAATGATGTCTTTTTACTTTTTTACCAATTAAGCACACCATGCCAACAACTGCTTCCAAAAAAATAGTCAATGCCTGGGCTATGTACGACTGGGCCAACAGTGCGTACAACTTGGTAATTACCTCCACAATCTTTCCAGCTTATTATGTGGGTATTACTGCAGCCGCAAATGCTGGCGAAAAATCGTATGTCAGTTTCTTCGGAAGAAAATTCATTAATACAGCTTTGCAGGATTACGCGTTAGCAGTTGTGTTTTTCATTGTTGCAATCGGTTCTCCAATTCTTAGTTCCATTGCCGATTATAAACGCAATAAGAAAAACTGGCTGAAAGGTTTTTGTTATCTCGGGTCCGTTGCCTGCATGGCTTTGTTTTGGTTTACTAAAGACAACATTGAATTTGGCATGATTGCGTTTGCTGTTGCTGCATGGGGCTTTTGGAGTAGCCTTGTTTTTTATAATTCTTATTTACCTGATATAGCAGCTCCTGAAGACCAGGACAGAGTTAGCGCAAAAGGTTTTGCATTGGGCTACATTGGCAGTGTGCTTCTTCAAATTGTTTGCTTTGTGATCATTCTTCAACCAACATGGTTTGGCCTAAGTGAAAGTGATAAAAGTATTGGCGCAAGGATTTCTTTTTTACTGACCGGTTTATGGTGGTTAGGATTTGCACAGATTACATTTCGTGCCCTGCCCATTAGCAGTGGCACAGAAAGAAAAACAAAAAAGCATGTTTTAATTAATGGCTTCCACGAACTACAAATGGTTTGGAACCAGTTGAAACATATGCCATCGTTAAGAAGATTTTTGCTAAGTTTCTTCTTATACAGCATGGGTGTGCAAACGGTAATGCTGGTTGCTGCTGGCTTTGGTAAAAAAGAAATCTTTCCTAAACCAGAAGACGAACCCAAACTTTTGATCACTATCATCATAATTCAACTGGTAGCGATGGTTGGTGCTACTACCATGAGCCGTTTGAGTAAACGCATTGGCAACTGGTGGGTTATTACTATTGCTCTGTTAATTTGGGTTGTAATTACCGTCTCTGCGTATTTTGTTCAGTCGCAAACCCTATTTTATGTGCTCGCAGCAGTCGTGGGATTAGTAATGGGAGGCATTCAAAGCATGAGCCGTAGCACTTACAGTAAACTGTTGCCTGAAACGCAGGACACTACTTCTTTCTTTAGCTTTTATGACGTGAGTGAAAAGATTGCACTTGTGATTGGCATTTTTATTTTTGGTTATGTAGAAGAAAGCAGCGGTAGCATGCGTAACAGCATCGTAGCTTTGGCGGGCTTTTTCATTTTGGGTTTGATTGCCATGATTTATACCAAGCCTGCATATGAAAAGCGAATGGCAGAATTGAAAAACAAACAGAATGAAATTGTACACAATTGATACGGGTTTTTTTAAACTGGATGGAGGAGCCATGTTTGGTGTGGTACCTAAAACAATCTGGAACAAGATCAATCCATCCGATGAAAACAATTTATGTTCCTGGGCTTTGCGCTGCTTACTGATTGAGGATGGAAACCGTTTGATATTAGTAGACAACGGAAACGGCGATAAGCAGGATGCAAAATTCTTCAGCCATTATTATTTGCACGGAGATGATACGCTTGAGAAATCATTAGCAAAACACGGGTTTCACAGAGATGACATCACTGATGTTTTTTTAACGCATTTGCATTTTGATCATTGCGGCGGATCCATCGTTCGTGAAGGCGATAAATTAGTTCCTGCATTTAAGAATGCAACTTACTGGAGCAATAAGCAACATTGGAATTGGGCTGTCCATCCAAATGAAAGAGAAAAAGCATCTTTTTTGAAAGAGAATATTTTGCCGATTGAAGAAAGCGGTCAATTAAAATTTATAAATGTTGCTGAATCCAGCCAGAACAAACTTGGTGAAACTTCTTTTACTGAAAACATTTCAGTTCGTTTTGTCAGTGGTCACACGGAAGCAATGATGCTGCCGCAAATAAAATTCAAGGATAAAACCATTGTCTTCATGGCTGATTTGCTTCCATCCGCAGGACACATTCCCATTCCTTATGTAATGGCTTATGATATGTTCCCGTTAACAACATTGCAGGAAAAGAAATCATTTCTGAAAGAAGCTGTTGAAAATAATTACATCCTGTTTTTTGAACATGATCCAAAAATTGAATGTTGCGGTCTTGAAATGACTGAGAAAGGTATTCGTCCGAAGAATTATTTTAAGCTGGAAGAAATTATTTAGACTTTTTCTTTACGACATTGCCGAGCGGATAGCGAAGATTTTTAAAGCTCGTCATATCTACCTTAATGCTGCCAACCATTATTTGGCTTTCAATCCGAACGGGAATGTGATTCTCATCATCACTTACCCAAACGGTCATATCCTCGCCTCCTTTAAAAATAGTTCCCGGAATTAAAAGCACTTTAAATTTTATGGCATTAAACTTCCCATACTTTGTTTTCACATCTTCCTTGCCCTGGTAACGAATGTATAAATCGTAAACCTGGTTCTCAAGAAACATTTGAAAGGGTATCTTATCTCCTTTTTTGTACTTTTCAAAGTCAATATTTCGTGCGTAATAAATCATGCTTAACACATCCTGAACACAAGTCGGTACTTTGTAAGTTCCTGTTTCATTTGTTGCAGTATGATTAGTATGATTGAAATTAACTGTCTCCATTTTTTTTGTGCTACCCTCCTTCACATCGCGGAAGAATTTTAAGGGCCGCATCGTAGCCGTATCAATATAGCTTTCGTACCGGTCTCTGACCTTATATATCCAATCGTATTTAACATTGGAGCCGCCGATGCCTGTTACATGGTAAACAGTTCGTCCATTAAATTTTTCAATATTATTGGCAAATGTTGTAGAACCTGCATTTACATGTGCCCCGGCAAGTGCATAGTATATACTATAAGTGATCTCCTCGCCATTCTGCGTTGTAGAATTTTTTATTCCGCAAAAATTGGTTTGAGCATTTAATTGTACAGCAAACAAAAAACAAACACAAAAATTAGCGATCCTCATTTTTAAAAACTCTTAAGCTTAATAATAACAAACTTCCGGTTATTGCCGGTAAAATCAAATTGATGAACCATACCGTTACCGACGTAAAGCCAATACCGAGTGTGTTCAAAGAAAACAACCCCATCAGTTTTATACTGATCTCACCTCTTAACCAAACCTCCACCAATGCTATAGAAGGAATAACAGCCATCGCAAGAAAAACGACACTCATCACTGTGGCAATTGTTGCAATGGGAACATTTACTTCAAATAAATAAAAAACCAGCACATATTGGATGATAAAAATCACATAACGAAACAAAGACAACATCAACAATCGAAATAATAATTTGTTATGAAATTCCTGCAGCGCTTCAACAAGGTAAGCATATTGCCTGCTCTTGATCCAACGGTTAAATAAACCCACTGTGCCGGCGACATTGAAGTAAATCAAAGCCATAATAACTAAAACGAAGATCAATCCATACAGCACAAATTGATACCAGATTTTTAATTGAGGAAATTGAACAAAAAGAGATGGCTTTAAGAAGATGAATCCCAGTGTTCCAACAAAAATCGTTATCAAAAGTTGCGAGAAACTTCCTACCAAAGTAACAGAAATTGTTTTAAGGCGATTCCCCTCGGGCAGATACACAATTCTTCCCAAATACTCACCTATGCGGTTTGGCATTGTAACCGAAAAAGAAACTCCCGATAAAACCGCTTTGTATGCCTGCATAAATTTGATTGGGTAAAAAGTTCTTACCGATATCATCCACTTCCATGCTTCCAATCCCCAGTTTACAGCAATGAGAAGAATGCCGCCGAGCAGATAATTTATTTTGTAAGACTGAAAAGATTGCCTGATGCTCAACCAGGATTCTTCTAACTGTGGCTGTTTTACAATTTGCCTGTAAATAGAATAACTTAACCATGCAAATAATAATGGCCCTAAAAAATAGTTGATAAAGATTTTGATATTTTTGTTCATCTGCATGAGCAGTAAAAATAACTCCCTCCTTGCAAAAGCCTGTTATAATATTAGGAATTGATCCCGGAACCCTTGTAATGGGTTATAGTGTAATCGAAGTCTTTAAAAATACTTTCTCCATAAAAACGATTGATGTTCTAAAACTTTCTTCTAAAAAAGATCATTACCAGCGCCTGCAAATGGTGCATCAAAAAATCACTGACTTAGTAGAAGAGTTTTCACCGAATGAATTTGCCATCGAAGCGCCTTTCTTCGGAAAGAACGTTCAAAGTATGCTGAAACTGGGAAGAGCACAAGGCGTGGCTATTGCCGCTGCTATGACGAAGAACATCCCCGTTACGGAATATTCACCCAGAAAGATTAAACAATCAATTACCGGCAATGGTAATGCAGATAAAGAGCAGGTTTGGAAAATGCTCCAACGTATAACCGCCTTGCCAGACAAGCCAAAATATTTTGATGCTACAGACGCATTAGCAGTTGCCATTTGTCATTTCTATGGAACTAAAAGCATTGCTGACAAAAAAACAACCGGGGCCAAGAAAAGCTCCGGTTGGGAAAAATTTATTGCAGAAAATCCGCAAAGAATATCAAAGGTTCGCTAATATCTTTTCCTGCGCTTTTTTTAAATCTTCTTTCGAAACCTCCATCTTAGGTTGAGTAAAATTGAGATCGTTTGCAGAACTGATCGGGATGAGATGCAGATGCGCATGAGGCACTTCTATGCCAACAACGCTTATTCCACAACGATT
>DATMIF010000029.1:0-271974 GCA_035554655.1 Flavisolibacter sp. | reverse complement strand
TCTTGTAGGATCAGAGCTGGCAGCTCCGCAAACTGGAACTACGGCTGCTGCTTTTGTTGGATAGTTTCCTGCAAAGTCCCATACAGAACCTCCTCCCATACTTAGTCCTGTTACATATATTCTTGACTGATCTACCCTATAATTCTTAACCGCATAATCGACCACAGCATTAACGTCTGCTGCATATGGCCACCGGTTAAATTGAGGAGAGATAACGATAAAGCTAAAGTTCTGTCCGCTTACATTAAAAGAAGAAGGAAAACCTCCATTGGCAATAAGTCTTGGAATTGAAGTCCAGCAGTTTAAAAGATTAGGAAGCTCCGAGCTACCATTACCGATTTCTCCAATACCATGCACAGCAACAATCAAAGGATAACTCTGCCATGTATTGCTGCTATATCCCTGTGGTAAATACTCATAATAACCTCCACAGGTACCACTAATTGAAATTGGTCGTGCCGTTTGTACCTGGGAATACGAATGAAAAGATGTGAATAAAAGAATAGATAAAGCCGTCGACAACAACAAACGCCTGCTTTTCATATTAGCTGATTTTGGATTTTACTTTAGCACAGTTGATGGTGGAATCAACTGTGCTAAAGTAAAATTAGCACCACTAAAAAACTATAGTATAACTTCTGAACTTTTAAAAGAAACATTTAGTAATTCTTCTTACTTAATTGTCGTGATTATACTTGTGACTTGTTGAAAAATATGTCTGAATCTTCGGCGAGTACGATGGTTTCGTCAATAGAATGATAGATTTGTAAAGTAACTTAAAAATCAAATATCATAACCTGTTTAATAACATATCGCGTCAAATTTTTTTCTGTAAGTTTGAAGCCCCTTAATAAAATAACGACACCCTCTTGAAAAAATACTTATCATCATATTGGATTCGCTCTGCAGTATTCATGCTTCTTCAACGTTTTTCAATTACAGTTTTTGCACTTGCCAATTTTGTTATTCTTATCAGGCATTTGCAAAAGCCCGAAATGGGTGTGTGGGCTTTATTTTTAGTCGTTACAACTTTGTTTGAAACAGCTAAATCCAACCTTTTAAAAAATGCGCATATAAAGTTTGTTGGAAGCAGCAGCGAGGAGAAAACGGCAGTAGCATCATCTTCTTTATTGCTGAACGCAAGCCTCAATTTTTTATTCATCCTTTTTCTTTTTCTTTTTTCGGGCGAACTGAGCCATTTGTTAGGTGCCGGTATTGAACTTGAAAAAATGTTGAAGTGGTTTATTCCCGGAATGATCTTCATGATATTTTTCTCTCATTTTGAGGCGGTGTCTCAATCTCATCTTGACTTTAAATCTCCATTTGCAGGTAACTTCTCACGCCAGATGATCTTCTTCCTCATGATTTCTATTCAGGCTATTTTGAGGATTCCATTCTCTTTAATTCAGATCGTGATGTACCAATCAATAAGTATTGGATTCGGCGCATTGGTCATATACTTTTTTAGCAGAAAACACCTGCTGTATGTTTTCAACCCTTCTGTTAAATGGATTAAAGAATTATTAGGCTTTGGTGGTTATATTTTTGGAATTGCCATTACGTCAAATCTGTTTGCTAACCTTGATCAACTTATGATTGGTAAGTTTACTTCGAGATTGGGAACCAATTACAGTCAAAGCATGGTTGCCAACTACAATGCAGCTACAAGAGTAAGTACCTGGGTAGATGTGCCTTCTTATTCTGCAGCGGAAATTTTATTACCAAAAGTTTCGCAGGTCGACATAAGTAAGGGTTATCACCAGGTTACATATATGTACGAACGAATGGTCGCAGTGCTTTTATCTTTTACTGTACCGATTGCCCTCTTTATTTTCTTTTTCCCGAAATGGGTTATTTCTGTCATTGCCGGAGCGCAGTACGCGGATGCTGCCTTTATTCTCCAGATGTACATGCTTTCTGCTTTAGTAAAACCAATACAAAATCAGGCTGCAAATATTTTCTTATATATCGGGAAAGCCCGTTTATGCTTTTTCTTAAACTTGCTCTTTCTTGGAATTAATTCCGGATTAAATTATCTATGCTTTTTAAAGTTTGGTCCGTACGGCGCTGCAATAGGTAATGTGATCGGCTGTGTATTGGGTACTTTGGTTTGGTATTCCATTTTGCAGAGGAGCATTGAGGTTAGATACATCAATATCGGGAGGTATATTGTTGACACATATAAAATGGTTTACTCAAAGGTGTTATTGATCAAAAACCTGCGGAGCGCAAAAATTATGTAACACCAGCAATTTGACTTCGGCATAATGTCAATAACAGAAAAAATAAAAGCAAACAAGAAGCTGAAAGCTTTTGTTCACTGGGCATTGATACCACCCTATCAGGCCAGACCACGTAAGTGGGTGAGCTGGTTTGTAAATCCTTTTTATCATAAAAAAGGGAGGCATGCAGTAATCAGAAGGAATACGCGGATAGATGTAATGCCTTTCAATAGATTTGAATTGGGTGATTATTCTACCATTGAAGATTTTTGTACCATTAATAATGGAGTTGGTGATGTGATCATAGGCGCCGAAACCAGGATTGGGATGAGTAATGTAGTTATTGGCCCGGTTGTTATTGGTAATGCTGTCATGTTTGCGCAAAATGTTGTGGTTAGCGGCTTAAATCATTCTTATGAAGATATCCATCAACCAATATCAAAACAAAAGGAAACAACTGCCTTAATAACTGTGGAGGATGAATGTTGGGTTGGTGCCAATGCTGTAATAACAGCAGGAGTAACATTAGGTAAGCATTGTGTTGTTGCAGCCGGCAGTGTAGTTACAAAAGATATCCCACCTTATTCAGTGGCCGTTGGAAATCCTGCAAGGGTGATCAAGCAATATGACTTTGAAAAAAACGAATGGGTAAGAGTATAAAAATTTCTGAATGAATTCCTTTCTATACATCGGGTTTATCGTGGTATCGTTTTTAGTAGGATATAATCTTGTGTTACCTGTCTTTTTATTTCTTATTTATAAAATAGTCCCCAGGAAGAAAGTGCACAAGGAACAAAAAGAAGAACCTGATTATGCTATAATAGTTACAGCGTACGAGCAGACCTATACTTTAAAGGCTGCCGTTGCTTCATTGTTGAAGTTGAATTACTCTAATTACCTTATTTACATTGTTGCTGACAATTGTGATATTTCTGACTTGAACTTTGAAAGTGAAAAAGTGGTTTTGCTGAGACCTGAAGAGCCATTGCAAAGTAACACCCGTTCGCACTCTTATGCCATCAAACACTTTAGAAGAGCGCATCAATACCTTACTATTATTGATAGTGATAACCTGGTTGAGACGGAGTATTTGAATGCATTGAACAACTTCTTTGCGCAGGGCTATAAGGCAGTACAAGGTGTACGCAAGGCAAAAAACCTTGACACAGTTTATGCATGCCTGGATGCTGTGCAGGATATTTATTATCATTTTTACGATCGCGAAATTTTATTTGCTATTGGTTCATCGGCAACCATTGCAGGATCGGGAATGGCTTTCACTGTAGCGCTTTACAAAGAATTTCTTGAACGTTTTGATATTTCGGGAGCTGGCTTTGATAAAGTGCTGCAAATAGAAATATTAAAACAAAAGGAACGAATTGCCTTTGCCAAGAATGCAATAGTATACGATGAAAAAACTTCAAAATCTGATCAATTAGTTAAGCAAAGAGCAAGATGGTTTAATACATGGTTCAAATATGCAAGATTAGGATTGGGTTTATTGTTTCAAGGTGTAACCGGTTTAAACCGGAACCAATTTTTGTTTGCGCTTTTATTTTTGCGTCCGCCATTATTTTTGGTGGTGCTTAGCTCTTTTCTTTTAATGGCTTTAAGTTTATTTATTAGTGCTTCTGTGTTTTATTGTTGGCTGATTGCATTTGTTTTATTCGTTTCTGCTGTGCTAATCTCACTGTTGCATTCCAGGGCAGAAGCTAAAATTTATAAGGCCATGGCGGGTATTCCATTATTCATGTACTATCAGTTTTTGTCATTGTTACGTGTTAGAAAAGCTAACAAAATATCAGTGGCTACTCAACACTACCATAGTAAGACAATAGATGAGGTGAGCCAATAGCTGCATTTGAATTTGATCTTAAAGCTTTTTTATTTTATGAAGATTGGTATTGAAGCCCAGCGCATTTTCCGACCAAAAAAACATGGAATGGATGTAGTTGCAATAGAGCTGATTAAAAACCTGCAAGAACTCGATAAAAAAAATGACTATACCATTTTCGGACGAAGCGGGACCAACGATATTTTTCCTGACACCAGTAACTTCTGTTTTAACACATTTTCATCTTTTACTTATGCCGACTGGGAGCAAATAGGCCTGGTAAAAAAAGTAAAAAAAGAAAAGCCAGACTTGCTTCATTGCACAGCGAACACAGCGCCTTTATCTCTTTCAATTCCGTTAATCGTTACTATTCATGATATCATTTACTTGGAACAAGTAGATTTTAAAGGGACGGCTTATCAGAACTTAGGAAACTTGTATCGAAGGTTTATTGTGCCCAAGATTGCAAAAAAAGCAAAGCTTATTTTAACCGTTTCTGAATTTGAAAGACAGAATATCATGAGGACATTAAAATTACCAGAGGAAAAAGTAAAAGTACTTTACAATGGAGTTGCTCCTCAATTCAACAACTTATATTCCAGGGAGGTTGTTGAAGAATTCAGGCATAGACATAATTTGCCTTCGCAATTCATAATGTTTTTAGGAAACACAGCTCCCAAAAAAAATACAGTAAATGTTATTAAAGCATATGCTGATTTTTGCCTTCAAACACAATCTGCTATACCACTTGTTCTTCTTGACTATAAGAAAGAGTTGGTTGCAAAAATTTTAGGAGAGCTAAATCGGACCAGTCTTCTTTCTCAAATTATTTTTCCTGGATATGTACCGTACAACCAGATTCCTTTAATGTATAATGCTGCTACTCTTTTCCTATATCCTTCTTTGCGGGAAAGTTTTGGCTTACCGATCTTGGAGGCGATGGCCTGTGGGGTACCTGTCATTACTTCAAATACGTCTTCCATGCCAGAGGTAGCAGGAGATGCTGCAGAAATTATTGATCCATTTAATTTCAAAGAACTGTCCTTTGCCATTGGTACGTTGCTATCAAGTAATGATTTAAGAAACAGCTATAAAGAAAAAGGGCTGCAGAGAGCAAAGCAATTTACGTGGCAAACGTCGGCTGAAGAATTGCTTCAAATTTATGAGACAGTGATATAGTTCTAATCGCTACGTTATCTCGGCTGCATTCTGTTTTGTTACAACAAAATTTTGTTTTACCATGCGCATCAGTTCCTCATCGGTCTTTGCGTGGAAAATGCGTGCACCAGAAAGTTTCGGATATAAGGCGTGATAGCAACCGAAAGTATGCTCCGGTCCCTGCTTTGATAATATAACATTTGTTCCTTCGAAATAACTGGCCAATACAGAGGTGCCGCCATGGGTAGAAATAAAATTTTCAGCATTAGCATACACCATTAGCTGCAAGTGGTTAAAATTTTTTGCGTACCCTTTATTTTCCTTATAAAGATCATCCATCAAAATGACCTCGGGATAATTTGACCGGATCCACTCAATTTCATTGAGATTATAGATCTCGCTATTATCCATTGTTATATGTTGTGCACCGGGACGGTTATAGACGATTGTGTAATTATCTTTTAAACTATCAAAAATGAACCGGAGCATTTCAATACTTAAGAAACTAATGGGCGGGCCATCCCACTCCATGTTATACCTGTTAGCCACGATTAGTGTGGGTTTTTCGAATACGTACACGTTGTTTTTATAAACCTCTTTCAATGGAACCGGTAACCATTTCTTCATATCATATCTGTGGCTGTATAAAACCCGAGGCACTTCAAAATTGTAGTTCCCTTCGTTAGACCTTAAATCAAAAATTTCTTTGTGGCTTGGAGAAAAGAAATAAAACTCCGACATATTATGAGAGCTTTGGGTTTCTTTAAGTGTTCCATTTTTATAATGCCAATAGGCAAAGGGAAGCACAAATTGAAGTTCGGGTCCAAACTCTCCGCTGAACGCAATGATTTTATACTTTTTTTTACTGACGTAATCCTTAACTAAATATTTCCATTGCATCAGGTCGCAGTACAATGTATCTCTAACAAAGTATCTCAGGTTAACATCCATCTGCTTATACCTTGCATGTACATAAGCGCCTAATATCTTATTGATCAAACTTTTCATTGTGGTTTCAGTAAATGGTTATTGAACTTCCTGGTGAACTTGTTTTAATGGTTGTGCTGATTCTATCAATCTTTCTATTTCAGCTGCTCTGCTTTCCCACGTATGCTTGCTGGCCAATTTAACTCTTTCCTGCTGTAAGCTTTCATTATCATTATATAAAGCCTCATTAATGGCATTGGAAAATTGCTGTGCATTTGAACAGTAAACGACAAGGTCGTCGGTAAAATTTTTCAAGTCGGGATTAAAATCGGTTGATACTACAGGTTTACCGCCACCAAGGTATTCAAACAACTTCATTGGGAAAACTGTAGCGCTATCCTCATATTTTCTAAATGGAATAATAGCCACATCAAATGCTTTTAAAACGCTAGGCATTTCATCATAAGGAATTCTTCCAATAAAATGTACATTAGGAAGAGAAGAAAAATAATCAGGAACCCATTCTCTCGATACTGGTCCGGCAAAAACAAAACTTTTATCGGGGTTTTTCTTAGCTACTTCCTTCATCATCACATAATCAATGCGTTTTTCAATGCTTCCAAAAAAACCAATAACAGGCTTTTTGAACGCTAACATTTCAGGGTGTTCTTTCAAGCTTTCTTCTGTGGCAAGGATGCTATGTTTTATGTCGGCAGCATTTGATACAAAATAAGTTTTGGGATGAAATTTTTTCTTTTCGTCCTGTAATTGCTTGCTGGTACAAATCACCATGTCGCTATTTTCAATCAACAGTTTTTCAGAAACGATTCCATGTTTTACATCATAATCCATTACTAAAGGATCGATGCAATGATAGATGCGGAGTAATGGCTTTAGTTGTTTTGAAACATTGGGATAGTGAAATACCCATGAATTGATGTAAATAAAGTTCTCTATTTTTTCTGATTCGATAATCCGGTTGATTGTTTTAGCTATTATTTTCTCATTTCTTGTCAGTAGCCAACGGTATAAATTCCCTTCGGGCAAAAAATGAAGAGACCACAAGGGCGGAACAACTACAATTTTGAGATTAGGGATCTGTGTTTCAATAATGCCATGGTTTATTCCTCTGAAGGCTTTCTCCCTCACTTTATAACTTTCTGAATTTTTTGCCCGCAAAGCGTCCCTAGTAGTGAAAGGATAATCAATGTAGAAAACCTTATTATTATTTTTTGCAAATTCCCTGGCGAGAATAAAACTGACAGATTCGAACTGTTGATCAAACCTGCCGTAACCAAAAATAAAAATGCATTTGTTTGTATTTGCTTCTTTCATCCCTGAAGGAATTTTGACCTGAGTAAAGATGTGTCAAAACATCTTTAACTATTGAAAAGAAATGTTGTTATTGAAATGCCACCATATGCCCTTCCAGAAACATTTTAGATGATCGGTCTGGCGACGGAACATAAAGGCGAGCGAATTTTTAGGAATGGTGAAAAGAATGAAATAGGCTATAAAGATGCTTAATCCCGGAAAAGGGATATTCCTTCGCATAAATAAAATCCTGTTGCGTGTTAGGTAGAAAGTTTTTAGCGGGCTGGCTTTACCAGTTGTCATAGATTCCTTGTGGTAAATCAGTGCCTCAGGCTGAAAATAAATGGTATAGCCCATTTTTTTGAACTTAACAGACCAATCAAGCTCTTCATAATACAAAAAGAACTGTTCAGGCATTAACCCCACCTGTTCAACTGCCTTTTTAGCTACCATCATAGCACCGCCATGGGCATAGCAGGTTTTGTTTAATTGATTATACTGTCCATTATCTTTTTCTCCGGAGCCTATCATTCTGTTTCTGCCAGTAAAAATATTTACTGGCTTATATCCTGCATACTCGATTATGCCTTTATTGAAATAGTAATGAAATTTAGGACAAACAATACCTGCATCCTCATTTTTTTCAAAAACTTTTAGGAGGGACTCAATTAAGCCAGCAGTAAATTCAGTATCGTTGTTAACAATAAAAAGATAATCTCCGGTGGCAGCTTTTATGCCGGCATTGTTACCACCACTAAATCCTAAATTTTTAGTGTTCCTTATGACTTTGACAGAGGGAAAAGTTGATGCAAATGCTTGGGTTGGGTCCTCATTAGAAGCATTGTCAACTACTATGACTTCTAAGTTATTGTAAGTGTTTTGTTCTTTAATAGATGATAGAAGTTCACAGGTGACAACAGGTGTGTTCCAATTAAGTGTAATGATAGATACCAGCGGTTCCTTAAGCATAATTAAAGGTAGGATTAAGAATCGCGAAAAAACAGGTAAGCCAATTTATACATCGCTTTTCTGAAGTAAGGCTCCTGGTGTTTTTGCCATGATCCAGAAATCATAAAAAAGACTAGATTTTCTCGCATAAGAAATATCTAACTCAATTCTTTCGTCTATTGACATTTCAGATTTACCGCGTTTTTTTATTTGCCACAACCCAGTAATGCCTGCTGGTGCCATGAAACGTTCTACAAATTCGTTCGTAGTTAACGTGGCAGCTTCATAAAGAGGTAAGGGCCGGTTGCCAACAAGTGACATGTCACCTTTCAACACATTGAATAACTGAGGTAGTTCATCCAAACTGGTATTTCGTAAAAACCTACCAACTTTTGTTATTCTCGGATCATTTGAAATCTTAAAAAACCGTGCACTATCATTTTTGCTGCCGTACTGATTTAAATGGGCTAAGGCTTCTATTTTTTTATCGGCATTAACCTCCATTGTACGAAACTTATAAAACTTAAAGATTTTGAAACCTCTTCCCGCACGGCTGGCGTTATAAAAAATAGGACCTCTCGATTCAAACTTAATCGCTAGTGCTATCAATACGAACACTGGGAACAATAATAATATGAGTAAAAAGGCAAGCGCAATGTCTATTATTCTTTTTATAAAGGACATTTCAGGCTCAACACTATAAAGATTCTTGGCACTCGTTAGATTGTACTCCTTAGATTTGGTAAGGAAGCTGATTTTAGTGTAAAAGTCAAATTGCCAGTTGGTGAGATCAATTACATCGTCAATGCATTCTATCTGTTTTACAGCGGCCTCATCTGTTAAATGCTGGGCATTGTATATAAGAGGAATATTTCCAAGATTGCGATTTTTAAGGAAAAAATAAAAACCTTTTAATTCCTTTTCATTGTAGGGAACATCCAGAATAATTGCGTCAATAATACGTCCTTCTTCTGAACAGATAAGTTTTCTTGCTTCATCGAAGTTGCTGGTGGACAGGCCCGATTTAAAACTGTTTTCTAATAACTGGATTGACTTGTCATTAGAACCAATATAAAAAAAATTGAGTGCTGTTTTGCTTGAAATTGCCGCTACCCGCAGATAACTTTTGGTATCGTTCGTAAGGGTGTGTTGTAAAATTTCAGTTTGCATAATTTAGGGTTTGATTAATGAGTTCATCCTATTAATGTTGTTGAGACCGTATAACTAATTGACGCAACTAAATCAGCAGGATTGAATGGCTTAAAAAAGATCTCGTCTACTTCGCATTCATAACATTTTTGTCTTAGTATCTCAGTATTTTCTGTAGCAAGAACAATGACAGGAAGACGAAATAACTTGCTACTCTTAATATGCTCAATTAATTCCCAACCTTGCTGTGGATGAAAGTCCAGGTCTACAATAAGGAAACAAATATTTCTATTTGTTTTCAATTTTTGCATTGCTTGGAATACATCATTTACCGGCAGAAAGTCGTATTCTTCTTTCAATATGGTTTGTAACAGGTAATTCATAGCCCTGTTACCATTTACGCTCAATACACATTTACTCATAGTACAACAATAGGGTTTGGTCTCGATTAATTTTTAAATCGTCTTCAAGTAATTATCGGACTAAAAGTATTCAAAGGGTATGATGTCCACTGGTCTCTAAAACAAATGGAGCAAACAAAATTTTGGAAATTTCAGAAGGAATTGAACAAGATATTCGTTCGAGGAATCAGAGTTAATCACAGGTATTTTGAGGTTCTAACAGAGGTCAAGTATGCCTCGAAATTAGGTAAAATCAATGTTCCATGCAACAAATTTTGAAACTGACGAAATGCTAACAGTGGTCTTAATAAAAAAGTTGTGCCAAAGCTATTGATACAGCAAGTGGACAATAAAGCTTAACACGTTTAGACATACAGCGTAAGTAACCATCACTTTTGTGAGCCATATGGGAATTTTAGACACACCTAAGGACGTTAATACAAAAAGCAAAGGCAGGAAATCGAGGGTAAAACGCGATGTGTTTACCTGCTCATACCCACTATTATGGTAAAATAGTTGCCCAATAAATATGATCAGGATAGTTGCCCAGCATGTTATTTTAGCGATTCTTGGCCATTGTGCTTTAAAACTTGCGATGAAAAAAGGACTTGCGCAAAATAAAGATGTGCCCCACAAATCCATGTCCTTTATATGCAAATATCCCTTCCCATAAAATTGAATATTGAAACCCTTTATAAGAGTTGAGTACAGATTGAATAACACGTATCTGATATTAAATACACCGTATTGCTCAACCCTTTCCTTTAACACACCGATATAAATGATATGTTTATATCCAGAGTCGAAAATGTTACCATATCTCAGGTAGTTATAGAATAAATACAATGCAATGAAAAAGCTGACAGACGATATAAGGGCGATGAGGTTTTTCACTGTCAATTTTTCTTTGTTCTCTTTATGCAGATAGAACATGTATCCAAGGGCTAGCAATAAATAAAAAATGGTAAACTGGCGGGTTAAGAAAGTACACCCTATATACATACCGATGAGCCACCATCTGCGTTTCCCAAGTATTTCGTTGATAACAAGCAACTGAAATAAAAACGACGTTATGTGGGCAAATGCATAAACGTGATGACTTGTAAAAAGGGCGTACCAAAAGCCACTGCCAAAAAAGATTCCCGAAATCAGCCAGGGAAAATACTCCTTGTCAACTTTTAGCTTAGATAGGATTTTGTAGATCAGGTACAAACAAACACAAGACATTGCAGTTGCAATTGCCACAGTGTTTACATGAGCAGCTCCAAAAATGATAACAAAGGGAATAAGTATTAAAGCGGGCAGAGGGGGGTAAGGTAAGTATAACTTGCCGTTAAAAAAAGACAAATCACCATTCTCAGCAGTCATAGGCAAGTTTAGATTCCCATGAAGTAAAGACTGTGCAAATTGAATGTATGCATTATGGTTGCCATCGTTATAATAGAAATTAATTATTGCCGGAACCTGCAAAATAATGAACGCTGTGAAATAAATTACCCAATCGACATAAGTTGGGGATTCAAACAAAAAAAGTTTTTTTATTCTGTACATTTTGAAGATTACGACTTTTCTATTTAATGAATAATTATACTACAAACATCAAACAAAGCGTGACGAATTCATTTTTAGTCGATAACGGCGTAGGAATACCATTGCGGGACATAGGGATGAATTTTAGTACAAAATAAACGACTTATGCTCCAGATACAACAATGCGGGTCGTTATTTTTCTATGCTGGCGCAGTATTCTTGTCACAACCGAAATTAAAGCCACCATTTAAAGAGAGCTAAGCTCAACGGTATTATGATTAACTTACGCTGGCTTGAGCCGTACATAGGTAGGTGACATATAAATCTTCCTGAGCTTGTGTTTTAAATGTATGGTTCGCCTTTTTCTATTTCTATATTTTTACACCTAGAAATTTTTCAAAGGAAATCAGTGGATGCATCAGAAAAAAACGATTTTAGATTTAAGATCCAAATAGAATCAGTAAAGCGTACTAACTACGTTATTATTGCCTATGTTCACAAAATTAAATCTGGTATAACCTGATTGAAGACTAATGTTTGAATTAAACCCGTAACAGTATGAGACCCTTAATTATTCCTCATTACATTCAACAATATTGGACCGAAGATTTTGATGTAAAGCAACTAGCAGAACAAACAAAGAACAGTTATTATAAAAATCTTCTTAAGGGAGACCCGGAAGTAACCATTGTTATTCCTGCTTATAATGAAGAGAAAACGATAGTAAGAACCTTAAATTCTATTTGTGAAAATATCACAACCTATTCAGTTGAAATAATAGTGGTTAATAATAACTCGAAAGATAAAACTGCAGACAGAGTTGAGGCCTGCGGGGTTGCCTGCATACTGGAAACGAAGCAGGGGATTATGTTTGCACGTAATTGTGGGCTTGCAAATGCCAGAGGCAGGTATATAATAAATGCTGACGCGGATACGATTTATCCAAGAAACTGGATACAGAGTTTAATTGAGCCGTTGGAAAAAAATGAAAAAGCGGCAGTGACATATGGGAGGTATTCTTTTCTCCCTGAAAAAAATACTAAGCGATTCACTTATTTTTTGTACGAAAGTGTTGCTGATATTTCAAGAAAGGTAAATAGCTATTTTAAGGACGAAGCTGTAAACGTTTATGGCTGTTGTTCTGCATTTCGTAAACAACATGCGCTGCAGGTTGATGGCTATAATCATCCTTCCGGCGCTACAGAGGATGGATACCTGGCATTAAAGATTCGAAATAAAGGATTTGGTAAACTCTTGTACATAAAGCAAGCCCTGGTGTGGACTACGGACAGAAGGATTCATATCGATGGCGGACTTTGGGTTGGAGCTATTAAAAGGTTGAAGCGAATTATTACAAGAAGTTAGGTCAAGCGAGAATAATTAACATTCAAACTTTTGAATAAGGGATGAGACATTAGATGTAAAACTGATTTCAGTGTGAAATTGGCGGAGACTGATTTATTTGTATTATTCAATTAGCAGGAGTGAATTGTAGCATCAAATTTGAAAGTACTTGCCTCACTATTATGAAGAAATTTATTTCTTTCCCCTTCCTGATACTTTCCCTTATTTCTTGTGCACAATTGCAAAGGATTCCATTAAAGGTTTCCGAAAGCTTTGCAAATTGCCAGGTGTCGCAAGGAACAGAATACTTGATCGACGATAATCCGCAAACAAGATATCACCCTACCTATCCTGGTTATAATTCACTTATCAAACCTTTTCGAACAACATTTCTCTTATCAGATTATGATCCTTGTGTTGTAAAGAGAATAGTTTATTTCGATTCTAATGGAGATGGCTATAATTGCAAGTTTATACTGGTGCGGTCCGACAATGAAAAAGAAGTTGAGATTTTTACTTTTACGGGTGACAGGTATTTGGAAACTGTAACAATTGATTTGCCGCCAGATAAGCAATTTCCTGCTTCTAAATTAATCATCGAGACACCTTCCGGGGGAGATGGATATCCGAACGACATTCAGTTATGGGGAACCTTTACACAGAAAAAAGAGGACGTTAAGAATGCTCATTATCCGCTAAAAAATTTTTTGGGCGCCAATCTCCATCCCTGGGATTTTGACTCTCTTACATATCCTGCAAAATATAAAGCTCTTGTTGACCTAAAGACAACGATGCTTAGAATATATAGCGACATATATGCGGATAAAGATTCTGCAACAGGGGCCTATATCCTCAACCCTGAAAAGAGAGGTTTTCAAACGGAAAGAACTTTTGCATCTCTTAAAAAAGATGCTCCCTGGATTATTACTCACATATGTTATCAAAACCAATCATTACCTATAAAAGCAACATGGACGGCTGCAGGAAAGACTTCTCACCTGGATATTCCATATGGTGCTGACAGAAATAATCCATTAACATATGCTGAAATTGCAAAAGATGCTTTTGTGCTCGCAACAAGAGGCGGAAGCAATAAAAATCTGCCTGACTATCCAATTCTTGTTTCACCTAATTGGTGGGAACCTAAACAACAAAAGGTTAAAGGCAAAGGGTTTTACGATATCATTGAGGGCGGAAACGAATGGAATGCATGGTGGGCCGGGGTTGATGGATATTTAAGCGGTTCGCAACTTGCTACAGGATGGAGTGCAATCTATGATGGTCATAAAGGACTTATTAAAAATGCCGGCGCAAAAAAGGCCGATAAAAAGATCATGGTTTCCAATGGCGGAGTTGCAAGTGACAGACCTGATATTTTATTGGATGTAATTGAATGGAGCAAAAAAAACAGGGGGCGAAGGCCAGACGGGAATGTAGATTTACCTTTTGATATTTATCAATTCCACTGCTATCCTTCCTCTGAGGGGCAATTTTCAAATAGTAAGGGCGGACTTCCACCTGAATTAGGCATGATACCGAAAGTAGAAAACGTTGTAAGAACCGCGAATAAATATGGGAATGGCGTTCGGACTTTAATAGGAGAATGGGGCTATGATGTTCATCCTGAGTCTACACAAAATGCACCCGCATATTCTAATTACTCTGCAGAACAGGCGAGGGCACATCTTGCAATAAGAGCGATTTTAGGCTTTGCACAGGCAGGGGCATGGGGAGCGGAATGGTATAGACTTTACCAGGATTGGCCAAATAGGATATATGACAATGTTGGAGAACAATTCGCAACTATGGCCTTGCTCCGACAGATAGATGACAGCGCCAAAATTATTAGGCGAACCCTGGTAGGCGACTATTTCAGACAGTTCTCTCAGTTTGGCAATTATATTTTTAGCAACGCAATCAAAAATGATTCAATACGTGTTTTAAGATTTACTTATGGCTCTAAAGAAATGTATGCAATATGGGCAGTTGAAAAAGTTACAATCGATTCAAAAACAAATAGGCCCGTCTTTGCGGAAAGACAAGGCTTTTTTGAATTGAGTAAAAAAGGGAAATTATATAGGTTCAAAGATGATGGTAGCGGAGAAATGAGTGCTGAAGATTTTGCTGGTGGTAAAATTGTTTACAATGCAAAACCTGTATTTATCGTGTCAGATGAGAAATGATTTTTGAAAAAGAACATCTTAAGTACGCCTAATTAACAGAAGTAGCTCTAATTTTTTGATGCTTTCCGGGTAATCTTAATTTTCTAAATACCAGGATGACCAACAGCATAAAAGAAAAAAGGATTGATAAGCCGGTAATTTGCGAGAAGTTCTTCAAAAAATATCCCAGCCCAAGAACAAAAGCATGCACACAGCACAAAAGCTTAGCTGCAACACTGTGGTTCCATCCGTTATTGGTCAGCAAATGATGAATGTGATTCTTATCGGGGGAGAATGGCGAACGGCCACTCCAAATTCTTAGAGCAAATACTCTTAGAGTGTCAAAAACAGGAATTAGCACAACGCTTACCGCAAACACAGGAGCATGAGGTAAAATAGGTGATGAGACGCCGGTATTTAATTGAATTAGCTTGATGGATAGTACCGAGACTACGAAACCAAGTACCAATGAGCCTGTATCGCCCATAAAAATTTTTGCAGGGTTGAAATTGTAATAAAGAAATCCCAGCAACCCACCGCCGAGGGAAAAAGCAATAATTGCATCATTTTCGTCTCCTGAAAGCATTAAAAAGATACCTAGAATAGCCAGGCTCATAAAACCAAGTCCACCAGCTAATCCATCAATTCCATCAATTAGGTTAAATGCATTGGTAATACCAACTAAAACTAAAACAGTAAAAGTATATTGAGCTGAAACAGGGAGTTCATTAATTCCAAATAAACCGTTGAAGCTAGTGAGGCGAACACCGCTGAATGCAATCAACAAAGCCACCGCTATTTGTATAGCAAATTTGTATCGTGCCGGCAGATTCTTCAAATCATCCATCATGCCGATAGCTAAAAGCACTGCCATTGAAAAGAAAAATGAAACAACAAATATGTCCCTTGAAAATTGAAACCAAAGTGCACAGGCGATTGCCATACCTGCTATAGAAGCAAGTCCCCCCATTGTTGGAATTGGACTTGCATGTTCTTTGCGCCGGTCGGGAACGTCAAAAAGCTTAAACCTGTAAATAATCCTGATTAATGGAGGCATAACAATCATTGCCACGACAAACGCAGTAACAAAAGCAAGAATGCCAAGTTTGAAAGCGGAAAAAGACAGATCGATTTGCAATAGGGCTTGCATGTTGGTTTTTAAAGGAATAGCCAAAATAAGCATTTATGCTTAGGAAAGCAATTCAGTCTTTAATGCTTTTTGACATCCTCAAAAACTTGGTTGATGAATTGACAGGAATGTACAATCTCTCTGTGGCGGCTAACGATTATTTTTGTTCAAATTCTACACATCGTTGCTTCGCAAAACATATTAGCTCATCCCATCGAATATTTAAAGGGCGTCGGTCCCTTGCGTGCCGACATGCTAAAAAAAGAGCTGGCCATTTTCACTTTCAATGATCTTCTGCAGCATTACCCTTACAGGCATATTGATAAAACAAAAATTACGAAGATCACTGATCTGACTCCTTCTACAGAATATGCGCAAGTGCAGGGAAAACTTTGGCATTATGAAACGGTGGGAGAAAAAAGCGCAAAGCGATTGGTTGCTTATCTAAAAGATGATACAGGAGTACTGGAACTTACCTGGTTTAAGGGTTTGAACTGGATAATAAAAGCGTTGAAGCAGGATGAAAATTATCTTGCTTTCGGCCGGATATCCTTTTTTATGGGCAAGCCGCAAATTGTGCATCCGGAACTGGAAATAGTTAAACCGCAGGTAAACGGCGTAAAAAATTTTCTCGAACCCATTTATCCCACAACCGAAAAATTAAAAGCAAAAAGTTTAAATGGAAGACAGCTCGGTAAGCTGACAGAAAATTTATTTGCGCTTCTTTCAGAAAAAGATCTGCCAGAAAATTTACCAGAGGCTATCATAAAAAAGTTTCAGCTTCTTACACGTTTTACGGCCTTTCAGCAAATCCATTTTCCTTCTTCGCCGGCCTTATATGATCAGGCTTTGCGAAGGTTAAAGTTTGAAGAACTTTTCATGACCCAGCTGCGTTTGGCCATGGTAAGATCGGAGCGCCATCGCAAATCGAAAGGAGTGGTATTTGAAAAAGTGGGCGAATTATTCAATTTGTTCTATCACAATCATCTTCCGTTTCAATTGACCGGCGCACAAAAAAGGGTTTTAAAAGAGATCAGGGTTGATACTGCAGCAGGCCATCAAATGAATCGTTTACTGCAGGGAGATGTAGGAAGCGGAAAAACAATTGTTGCCTTGCTTGTGATGCTGCTTGCTGTTGATAACGGATTCCAGTGCTGCTTAATGGCGCCTACTGAAATTCTTGCACAACAACATTTCAACACAATTACTGAGCTTTTGAAAGACATGCCCATCGGCCTGCATCTTCTTACCGGTTCAACACCCGCAGCCGAAAGAAGACATATTCTAAAAAGTCTTGCAGAAGGAAATCTTAGCATCATTATCGGCACTCATGCCTTGATTGAAGAAGTGGTACAGTTTAAAAATCTTGGTTTTGTTGTTATTGATGAACAACACCGTTTTGGTGTTGCGCAAAGAGCAAGTCTTTGGAAGAAAGCTAAGGTTCCCCCGCATATCCTGGTAATGACAGCAACACCAATTCCCCGCACACTTGCCATGACTGCATATGGCGACCTTGATTACAGTATCATGGATGAACTGCCACCTGGCCGGCAACCCGTTACCACCGTTCATCGTTATGATAGCAGGAGGACACAAGTCATGGATTTTATCAGGTTGGAAATTGACGCAGGCCGACAGGCTTATATTATTTTCCCATTGATTGAAGAAAGCGCAAAGCTGGATTATGAAAACCTCATGTGCGGTTACGAAAATGTGAAGGCTTTCTTTCCTGAACCAAAGTATTGGATTAGCATGGTGCATGGGCGGCAGCCTGCAGACCAAAAAGATACCAACATGCAACGCTTTGTTCGCGGCGACACTCAAATAATGGTAAGCACAACTGTTATTGAGGTAGGCGTAAACGTTCCTAATGCTACGGTAATGGTAATTGAAAGTGCGGAAAAGTTCGGGCTTTCGCAACTGCACCAGTTAAGAGGAAGGGTAGGAAGGGGAGCAGAAAAGAGTTATTGTATTTTGATGACAGGGCCACAGTTAGGAACTGAGGCCAGGGAAAGAATTAAAATCATGACCTCAACTAATAACGGGTTTGAAATTGCGGAAAAGGATCTTGAGCTAAGGGGCCCGGGAGAAATTGAAGGCACAAGGCAAAGTGGTACATTAAACTTTCGCCTTGCCGATATTGTCAAAGACAGGCCGATTTTAGACGCTGCAAAAAAAACTGCGGAAGAGATTATTGAGAGTGATCCGGATTTAGAAGCGGCAGAAAATTTGCAGTTGAAACAATACCTGATGTCACTTCAAGGTAAAACTCCATGGAGTCGCATTTCTTAACATAGCCTTGCACAACATTTTTGGCGATTAATAGTTAATTTCAGAAAAGATTGAATTGCAAAAGTCACATACTTTTCCTCCTATCCTGCCTTATCGGAATTACTACGATTGCGCAGAATAATATTGAGTTTGTAGAAAACAAAGGTCAATGGGATTCGCGTGTAAAATTTATGGGGCAACTTACAAATGGAGCTTTCTTTATTGAGCAAAATGGCTACACCGTTTTACAATACAATGCTGAGGATTTAGACCGGCTTCACCAGGCTACCCATAATAAAACCGTAAATGCCCAACGCACCGAAGACAGGGATATCACACTGCGTTCCCACGCTTACAAAGTGAATTTTATTGGTGCTAACCCAAAAGCACAATTAATGGCGGATAAACCGTTGTTTACTTACAATAATTATATAAGCGGAAGCGATCCCTCAAAATGGTTTTTTGATTGTAACAGTTTCCAGGCTGTTACTGTAAAGGATATCTATCCAAACGTTGATCTCCGATATTACTCCGATAACGGATCGATGAAGTATGATCTCATTGTGCATCCCGGGGGTGATGCTTCAAGAATTGCAATGAAGTATGATGGCGCCGATGAAATGAAGATTAAAAACAAAGAGCTGCTCATTGGAACTTCTGTTGGTACACTAAAAGAACTATCTCCTTATACTTATCAATACAATGAAAAGGGCAAGGCGCCTATTGCTACAAAATATTCGTTGAATAACAATGTAGTCCGTTTCAACGTAAAAGACTATGACCGAACTACTACTTTAATTATTGATCCTAACCTTACATTTTGTTCCTTTTCCGGAAGTTCTGCAGATAATTGGGGCTTTACTGCAACATACGGTCCGGATGGAAGTATGTATGGTGGCGGTATTGTGTTTGGAAGAGGATTCCCCATTTCCGCAGGTGCTTTTCAAACCAGTTTCGGAAGCGGAACCGGAGATTGTTTCAGTAGCGGGTTTGACATCGGGATTATTAAACTTTCTCCCGACGGTACCAAGCGGATTTATGCAACTTATTTAGGAGGTTCCGGAAATGAAATGCCTCAAAGCCTTATTGTTGATAATGCCGGGCAATTGATTGTAGCAGGCCGTACTAATTCTCCATCAAGTGGAGGCGGCGCTTTTCCCACCACAAGTCAAATCGGGCCAGGCGGATCCTGGGATATTTTTATTACAAAGTTAAATGCCCAGGGAACCGGCATAGTTGGATCAGTAAGAATTGGCGGTTCAAGCGATGATGGAGCCAACATAAATCCATGTGGGGGCTCCGGTGCAACCTCTCTTCAACGTAATTATGGCGATGAGGCGAGAAGCGAAGTCAATTTAGATGCTGCTGGAAATGTTTACCTGGCCTCATGTACACAGTCAGATAATTTCCCTGTTAGAAATGGTTTTCAGGCAACGAAAGGCGGTTCACAGGATGGTGTAGTGTTGAAGTTCAACCCTTCATTGTCAACCCTGTTTTTTAGCAGCTATTTAGGCGGCACAGCTAACGATGCTGCTTATGTTATAGAAGTAAATCCGGCTAACAACAATATTTACGTGGCCGGTGGTACTGAAAGTTCAAATTTGCCTGGCAACACGGCTGGTTCCATCAGTCCTTCTAATAATGGTAGTATCGATGGTTTTATTTCTATCATAAGCAATGATGGATCAGCAATTTTAAAAACAACTTATTTGGGAACAGGCGGCATTGACCAGATATACGGACTTAAGTTTGACCTGTTGGGGTTTCCTTATGTGATGGGCCAAACCACGGGCACATGGCCTGTTCAAAATGCTGCGTGGAGTACACCAAATGGGAGACAGTTTATAGCTAAGCTAAAGCCCGATCTTTCTGCTTTTGTGTATTCAACTGTATTTGGTAAATCGCGAGGAGGCCAGGCTGCACCGGATATTTCTCCCGTAGCTTTTTTAGTGGATAGGTGCGAAAATGTATATGTTTCAGGATGGGGAGGAAATATTGGAGCTAGTTATCCAAGTTCCGGCGCTGCAGGCTTGCCCGTAACTGCCGATGCAATAAAGTCAAGCCCTAATGTAAACCCTGAAACGGGACTTGGTGAAGATTTTTATTTTCTTGTTTTGAAAAAAGATGCGACAAGACTTTTGTATGCTACGTTCTTCGGCCAAAACAATGGACGAATAGGTGACCACGTTGATGGAGGTACAAGCCGGTTTGATAAGAATGGCGTTATTTACCAGGCTATTTGTGCCAGCTGCGGTAATACAAATCCTTTCCCGACAACCCCGGGCGCATGGGCTACAAGAAAAACTGCTGCAGCCAATTGTAATCTCGCAATGGTTAAAATAGATTTTGATCTTTCAGGAGTCAGATCCGGAATTCAATCATTGATTAACGGCAGGCCGAGAGATACAGCAGGTTGTGTTCCGTTAACCGTTGAATTTAGAGATACTGTACGCAATGCAGCAAGCTATGAATGGAATTTTGGTGACGGTTCACCAATGATAAAAACAATTATACCTACAACAACACATACCTATACCAATGTTGGTATTTATCACGTAATGCTGGTTGCTATCGACTCCACCACCTGCAATATGCGTGACACATCTTACCTGAACATCAAAGTTTCCGACTACAAAGCCGACTTGAATTTAAACGCAATAAAGCTCAACCCTTGCGATTCTTTTAAATATCGTTTTGATAATCTTTCTACCGCACCTGCTGCAAGACCCTTTAAATCAACTTCATTTATTTGGGATTTTGGCGATGGTTCGCCGCAAGTTACCGCTGGTACTGGCAGTGTTTTTCATAATTATTCAGCACCCGGAACTTACAATGTCAAATTGATTTTAGACGACACTTCTTATTGCAATTATCCGGATACGCTGGTAAGGCAACTAAGGATTGCGGCTTTAGTGAAAGCAGATTTCACAACACCACCAAGTGGATGCGCTCCTTACGATGCTCATTTTGCAAACATATCGCAGGCTGGTTCGCAATTTATTTGGGACTTTGGTGATGGCAGTCCTTTTTCAAACGAAATTGATCCAATGCATCTTTATCCGAACCCCGGAACTTACACCATTCGTTTAACAGCGATTGATTCGGGAACTTGTAATATCATTGATTCAACTAAGTTCACAATAACAGTATACGGAAACCCGACCGCTGATTTCAGTGCTTCGCCTCAGCCACCTGTAAGTAATGTTCCGATATCGTTTACCAATCTTTCAAGTTCGGATGCGGTACGTTTTAAATGGGATTTTGGAGACGGAGATTCTTTGATTACTACTTCAAGAGCTGTTGTAGCTCATGAGTTCAACGCTACAGATAAATATGATGTTTGTCTTACGGCTTACAACCAGGCAGGTTGTCCTGCTACTGTTTGCAAAATAGTTGAAACCTTAATTAATCCTGCTGTTGATGTGCCGAATGCATTTACACCCGGCAAGTTTGGACCAAATAGCGTGGTGTATGTACGTGGCTTTGGAATTGCAAAGATGAAATTTGCGGTATGGTCAAGATGGGGAGAAAAGGTTTTTGAAACCAATACCAAAAAACTGGGATGGGATGGTTACTATAAAGGGAAATTATTACCAATGGATGTATATGCGTACACCCTGGAGGTTGATTTCACCGATGGTACCAAAACAACTAAAACCGGCGATATAACGTTAATAAGATAGAGGATACTACTTTGAAAAACATCCTAAAATACAAATTGCTCGCTATCTGCAGCGTATTGCTTGCATCATATTCCAATGCGCAAGACCTGCATTTTTCGCAATTCTTCAATTCGCCTTTAACTACTAACCCGGCTAATACAGGTTTTATCCCTGACGGCGATTATCGTCTTGGCATTAATTATCGTAACCAATGGTCAACCATCATGACTGTGCCTTACAAAACTATGAGTGCATATGCTGACGTACAGGTGTTGAAAGATCGCTTTGAAAACGGCTGGGTAGGTTTAGGCGGTGTGATTTTAAAAGATGTTGCAGGTAGTGGAAGTCTTAGTTCTACCAAAGTGTATGGTTCTATTGCCTATCATCAAATGCTGGGATATTCAAGCTTATTGAGTCTGGGATTTAATGTAGGTTATGCCAATAAGCAGATCAACACAGCCAATTTGAAATTTCCCGACCAGTTTGACGGAAGATTTTTCGATAATAAACTTCCAACTGCCGTTATGCTGGACCGAAATAACATCAGTTATTTTGATATGCAAGTGGGTATGAACTATGCGTATTTCCCAACAGATAAAATTTACGTTAATGGTGGCTTCTCAGCTCATCATGTAAATAAGCCTCGTGAATCGTTTTTTACTTCTTCAGATTTAAGCGATAAGGTTCCTGTTCGTTATATTGGTTTTTTAAATGGAAGCTTCAAAGTAAGCAGCCAGGTGATTATAAATCCGAATGTTTACTATACAATGCAGGCTAAAGGGCAGGAAATTGTCGGCGGAGCAAATGCGCATTATGATCTTTCGGGCGATGGCTCTTATCAACTAATTGGAGGTTTGTATTACAGACATAAAGAAGCCATCATTCCATTGGTTGGATTGGGATGGCGTGATTATACTTTTACTTTCAGTTATGACGCTACCATGTCTTCTCTTAAAAATTACAATAACTCACGTGGCGCTTTTGAGTTTTCATTGGTGAAGCAAGGGGTAATTAATCCCAATGGTAACCGTATCACTCCATGCCCGACATTCAGAACCAGTTATTAGACGTTTCTCATTTCATTGTTTTAGCCGATTTTTATGAGGGAAATCTGATCCGGGACCTCGCAATCGGATTCGTACAAAAATCTGTTTTCAATTAATCGAGAAGTCTCTGGTCACTAACATTCTCAACAAAACTTTTGAAGAATGAATACACAGACCGACCACACTGCAGATTATAAAGCCCTGTCTGTTGTAACAAAATCATTAATCGGAGGAGTTTTATTTTTCAGTATTATTTCTATCGTCATTCATTTCATACAGGGAGCATTTATTACAGATAAAGATTTAGAAAATACGTTTTTCGCCATTGTCGTTGCCATAGCTGTAATTGTAATTACTGTTACGAGGATCATTTATACCAGGCGGGTAAATAGCTTAATGGAAACAAACAGTTCAAGTAAAGAAAAACTTGACATCTTCCGGGCTATTACTATTACGCATATGGCCTTATGTGAAATGCCTGCGATGCTTAGTATTGTAGTCTTTATTTGTTTCGGGAATTTTTTATTTTTTCTTCCTGTAGCCATGGCGTTGGTTGAAATGTTTAAGAAATTTCCAACACAACAAAGAATAGAGTCAGCCGTTAATTCAGGTACGTTTTAAAATCTGTTTATGAAAAGGTTTTTTTTGATAGTTGCGTGTTTGTTTATTAGCATCCAGATTCTTTGGGCACAGAAATACAACAATAATGAAGAGCCTGAAAATAAAGGCTTCAGTAAAGAAAACTTCTTTACGGGCGGAAGTATATCACTTTCGTTTTTTAATGGGGCATTTTTGGCAGGAGGTAGCCCTGTATTTGGATATAGCTTAACCAAATGGGCGGATCTGGGAATTGTTGCTAATTACACTTATTCATCTTACAGAGATTATCCCTATTTGAATGATAAGCTGCGTGAAAGTCTTTATGGTGGCGGTGTATTTACAAGATTGTTCCCTATAAAATTTTTATTTGCACAGGCACAAGTGGAACATAACTGGATTCGATCAAAATATGTCTATGCATCAGGTGCACCTGATTACGTTATAAGTACCTCTGGCAACAGTATTTTGGTGGGCGGTGGCTATACAACAGGAAGAGATCCTGATAGCAAATCGGCATACGGCTATCTTGCAATTCTGTTTGATGTTGGAAATGATGCCAATTCTCCTTACAAAGACGGCTATGGACGTACGATTCCAATTATTCGTGCGGGTTTCAATATTCCCTTATTCCAGGGACCTCGAGGAAGATAGCTTGTTGATTAAATATGGTTTGTCAATTCTTTTGGTTCATTCAATACAACCATCAATCCTTTAAGATCATTCCACAAGAAGCCTTCTGTATTTAAAAATTCTAAATGCTGAAGAAGATGATTATAAAATCCTGCAGTGTTCAGGATAAAGACTTTTTTATCGTGGAGTGAAAGCTGGTTCCAGGTCAGCGTTTCAAATAATTCATCGAGTGTTCCAAAACCACCTGGAAGAATAACTACACCGTCACATAACTCATACATTTTTCTTTTGCGAACGTGCATATCCTCCACTACAAATAATTCGCTGATGCCTTCATGTTGGTGTTCCCAATCAACCAGTATCTGCGGTATTACGCCTCTCACAATTCCTTCTTTCTCCATAACAGTATCGGCAACAATTCCCATAATACCTTTCCTGCCACCGCCGTATACCAACTCGATTTTATTTTCTGCCATGATGGTAGCTAACTCCAAAGCATGTTGTTGATACAATTGATTATTGCCAGTTTTTGATCCGCAGAATATGGCTAACTTGTTAATCTTACTCATGCTCTTTTTATTTCAACGCAAATGGAAGATAAATTTTTCTATCTTCAAAAATTGTTCAGCCAGAGTTTATTATTAAAAGATTATTAAACGAATTTCGGCACTGATTACACGAAGGGTTGAAAGCACTAAAGCAAACAATTCGTGTAATTTGATTCAATTCTTGTTATCAAAACATAATTTATGTCGGCAGGATTGCTCTTGACTTTTGTTATCGCTTACTTCGTTTTGCTATTAGTAGTAGCCTACTTCACATCACGTAATTCTAATAATGATTCTTTCTTCATCGGTAACCGCAACTCTAACTGGATGCTGGTGGCCTTCGGAATGATAGGTACTTCACTGAGCGGTGTAACGTTTGTAAGCGTTCCTGGAACAGTTGGTAGTTCTGCTTTTGCTTATTTCCAGGTTGTGATAGGCTATTTTATCGGTTACATCATTATTGCTTTTGTTTTACTGCCTTTGTATTATCGCCTGAATCTTACGTCAATTTATAATTATCTCGATCATCGTTTTGGTGAGATATCGCATAAAACAGGCGCATTGTTTTTTATTATTTCCCGCGTACTGGGTGCAACAGCTAGATTGTATTTGGTGATAAACGTTTTGCAGATTTTCATTCTGAAGGATATGAACATTCCTTTCGGCGTGGCAACCTTCGTGATTCTTTTGATGATCATTTTGTACACGTTTGAAGGCGGCGTTAAAACAATTGTATTTACCGATACATTGCAAACAACATTTATGTTGCTTGGCTTAGTTGTTTGTATTTATTACATCATGAATAATATGGGCCATACAGTGGGGTCAACTTTGCATGATCTGAGTACAAATGGTCTGACGAAGATTTTTAACCGGGATGTAAACTCACCCAACTTTTTCCTCAAGCAAATTGTTGGAGGCATTTTTATCACTGTGGGAATGACGGGACTTGACCAGGAAATGATGCAAAAGAATATCAGCGTTCATAATCTTAAAGATTCACAGAAAAACGTAATGACTTTCAGTGTGATCATGGCTGTTGTAAACTTTTTGTTTTTGCTATTGGGCGGCATTCTTTATTTCTATGCCCAAACAAATAACATAACTGCAAAGGGCGACGATTTGTTTCCAACAGTAGCCCTGCATTATATGCCACAGGCTATTTCAATAATTTTTATCATTGGATTGATCTCGGCATTGTTTCCAAGTGCTGATGGCGCATTAACTGCGCTCACTTCCTCTTTTTGTATCGATATTTTGGGTTTGAAAAAAAGAAATGATCTTACAGAAAAAGAGAAGAAGAGAAAGCGTCTTTTTGTTCACTTTACATTCGCCATTATTTTCTTTTTAATGGTGATGGTTTTTAAATGGGTCAACAACAAATCCATTATTGATATCATTTTGAAAGTCGCCGGATTTACATACGGGCCACTTTTAGGTCTGTTTGCTTTTGGTATTTTGACCAACAGGAAAGTGAATGATCGTCTTGTTCTTTACGTTTGTCTGGCTGCACCATTAATCATTTTGGGAATCGACTTCGTAAATAACATTGAATGGTGGCAAAAGCAATTAAAACTTGGTCCGTGGGTAGAAGGTGTAAAGCAAGCATCTGCTGCTTTGTTTGGAGGTTTTAAGATCGGTTACGAATTGCTCATCTATAATGGCATACTTACTTTTTTAGGTTTGTTACTGATATCAAAACCGCAACCTGTTTCTCCTGATGTAAAAGCCATCTTAGATCATGGAACTCATTAATGAATTAGCGCAACGTTATTCGGAAAAATATACTTCTGCTGAAGATGCGCTTCTCAAAGAAGTCGCAGATTTTACCTATCAGAATCACCCTCATTCTCATATGCTCAGTGGTCATTTGCAGGGAAAGCTGTTGGAAATGATCAGTTGTATGATTCGCCCAAAAAGAATTTTGGAAGTGGGAACGTTTACAGGTTATAGTGGTTTGTGCCTGTCAAAAGGACTAACTGATGATGGACAATTGCACACAATTGAACTTCGCGAGGAAGATGCAGCAAGAGCACAGCAGTATTTTGACCGAAGTTTTTTTAAAGAAAAGATAATTTTACACATCGGCGACGCGTTAAAAGTTATCGGCGAACTCGATGAAATCTGGGATTTGGTTTTTATTGACGCCGATAAAGAGAATTACACCAACTATTTTAATCGAATTTTTTCGCAGGTTAGGCCAGGAGGTTTTATTTTAGCGGATAATGTACTCTTTCACGGCCAGGTATTGGAAAAAGAAGTGAAAGGGAAAAATGCAAAAGCAATTCAACAATTTAATGATCATGTGTTTGAACGAACCGATGTTGAAAAGCTGATGTTACCCGTACGAGATGGCATTTATGTGATCCGTAAACTGTGAACGAAAAACCTAAAGTCCAAATGAAAAAACACAAGCTACTATTAACGCTGGCATTTGCTGCAATAAGCAACCTCATCATTGCACAACCTTCTGACGTAGTACGCAAGTACGTCGATACTTACAAGAATGCCGCTATCGCCGAAGAAATCAGGACAGGCGTTCCTGCTGCTATTACATTAGCCCAGGGTATTCATGAAAGTGGCGCAGGTACAAGCGATTTGGTACTTGCTTCCAATAATCATTTCGGTATTAAATGTAACGGTTGGACAGGCAAAACCGTTTCGCATGACGATGATGCAAAAGGTGAATGCTTCCGCAAATACGACGATCCGTTTGACTCCTATAAAGACCATTCTGATTTTTTAAAGAACCGTCCTTATTACACTTCCTTGTTCAATTTAGATCCGTCGGATTACAAAGCCTGGGCTTACGGTTTAAAAAAAGCGGGTTATGCAACCAACCCAAAATATGCACACATATTAATTAAGTTGATCGAAGATTATGACCTTCAACAATACACTTTGCTTGCCCTAAATGGAAAGCTTCCCGATGGGGATGATGTAGTTTATGCCAGCGATGTAAAAACAGGATCTTCAAACGAAGCAAAAACAAACGAGCCTGTAATTCAGAAAGCTGTTGTAAAAACATTCAGTTATCCGTCCGGCATTTTCAAGATAAATGAAACTAGTGTTGTTTTTGTAAAAAAAGGAACTGCATTTTTGAAAGTGGCAAATGATAATGACATTTCTCTTTCAAGATTATTTGAGTTTAATGATATGAAGCCTGTTGACATCGCCGAAAATGATCAACTAATGTATCTGCAACGCAAGAGAAAAATCGGCGCTGAAGAATTTCATGTTGTCAGAGAAGGCGAAACACTTCGTGATATTGCACAAGCGGAAGGCATTCGCATCGAAAGCTTGTTAGAGTACAACATGCTGAAAGAAGGAATGCAGCCTGCCGCCGGCGAAAAGCTCAATTTAAAATGGAAAGTTTCGGAGATGCCGAAGCTTGTAGCAACAAGGTAAGCTATATCTTAGCGTTCCAAATTAAACGCGGATGGCATCCATTAAACTGCACGACAAAACTTTCGACACCTACTTATCAGAACAAGAGATCCAGGAAAAGATAAAGGGTATTGCCGATCAAATCAATAAAGATTACAAAGACAAACGTCCGCTGTTTATTGCCATCTTGAATGGTTCCTTCATGTTCGCGGCAGATTTATTTAAGTACTTAACAATTGATGCCGAGATCTCTTTTATTAAGCTGGTATCGTACAAAGGCATGAAGTCAAGTGGGAATGTGATTACCTCAATTGGTTTGGAGGCAGAACTTTTTGGACGTGAAGTGATCATCGTTGAGGACATAGTTGACACAGGGAAAACCCTGCATGAATTCTTACCAAAACTTGATCACCAGCAGCCGAAATCACTTAAAATAGCAGCACTTCTTCACAAACCGGACGCTTTACAGTTTCCATTAAAAATCGATTACCTGGGTTTCAGTATACCAAATAAGTTCGTTGTTGGCTACGGACTTGATTATGATGGATTGGGAAGGAATTATAAAGAGATTTACCAGTTAGCCCAAGGCTCTTGATAAGCCCAAGCCAATTTTGTATTTTTCTATCCACTTTTGAAGCGTTTTGTAAATATTGTTCTCCTTTTCCTTTCGCCTTTCCTTGCGCTTTCGCAATATTATTTGCGTGGCCAGGTAAAAGATGAGGCAGGGAATGTTTTGCAAAATGCTGCAGTCTATCTGCATAGTACAGGTTTATTTTATTACTCCACCACAGAGGGGACCTTCTCTATACCAAGTGATAAAAAATGGGACTCGATAACAGTTTCACTTACAGGTTATTTAAAACAAAATTTAGCAGTTGAAGACAATTCGTTTGTTGAGATACGGCTAAAGAAAACTGCATTCGCAAAAAATACAAGCATCAACAAACTGGTATCCTTTACGCAAAATTTGAAGAGAGAAACACAAACGCAATGGTTCACCGGCGATGAGACGTATGCTAGTATTATCGAAAATCAATTCGTTAATGCAATAGCCTATCCAACAACGGGACTAACGTTAAATATAGATAAAGCGTCCTATAGCAATGTTCGGCGTTTTCTTTCGATGGACGCTTCAGTTCCACCTGATGCAGTAAGGATTGAAGAAATGCTGAACTATTTTAACCTGGATTACCATGAACCTCCCACTAATAGAACTTTTGAAATTTCTACAACTTTAACCAATTGTCCCTGGAATGGCAATAACCAATTGTTGTTTGCACAAATCACATCAAAAAAATTAAATCTCGATAGCTTGCCACCGACGCATTTGGTTTTCCTGATCGATGTTTCAGGTTCAATGGATATGCCTAATCGTTTACCACTGTTGAAGGAAGGTTTTAAATCGTTGACAAGAAATTTGAGAACTAAAGATTCTGTTTCCATTGTTATGTACGGTGGATCAGTAGGCGTTTATCTTCCAACAACAAGCGGTACTGAAAAAGATAGCATTTTAAAGAAAATTGATAGCCTTCAACCCGGAGGCTCAACTCCTGGCGAGTCCGGAATTAAACTGGCATACAGTATTGCAAAAAATCATTTTATCAAAGGAGGTAATAATCGCATTATACTTGCTACCGATGGTGATTTTAACGTTGGGCTAAAAACAGATGAAGAATTGGATGAGATGATCACCCAGCAGAGACAATTGGGAATTTATCTTACCTGTCTTGGTGTGGGCATGGGCAATTATAAAGATTCTAAAATTCAAACGCTTGCAAAAAAAGGTCATGGAAACTTTGCGTACATTGATAGTTATGCGGAAGCAGAAAAGGTTTTATTAACAGAGTACATGCAGACTTTGTACACTGTTGCTGATGACGCCTATTTAGATGTACAGTTCGATCCCGACTTTGTAAAACAATATCGTGTGATTGGCTTCGACAATAAAGTTGGAGCAATCAAAGATATAAAGGCAACGATAGAAGGTGGAGATATTGGTTCGGGCTATTCCTCCCTGATAGCATTTGAAATTACGCCAACGCAAGGCCTCAAAGACGTTACTGCAAACCATTCTAAAAGCACACCTGTAAGCTTTAATCTCAGGTACAGAAACACTCCCGATACTGCCCATATTTATCACCTCGAAGAAACACCTTCTGTAAAATTTACACCGTTTGATAGTTTGTCAAAAAGCTACCGCTTTGCAAGTACAGTGGTGATGTTTGGTTCATTGCTTCGCAAATCGAAATTTGTAAAGGATGTTTCCTGGAATGATGTTCTTGAAATGGCAAATACATCTGCAGCTAAAGACAATTATTCTCAGCAAGAGTTTATCACCCTTGTACAAAAAGCAAAAGCCCTTTACAGTAAGAAAAAGAAAAAAAGCAGGGATAAAGCAGATTAAGAAAACATCTCTCTCACTTTGTCAAAGAATGATTTTTCATTCTTATCAGGATTCGGTTTAAAGTTTGGCGACTTGCTTAATTTTTCTAAAACCGATTTTTCTTCTGATGAAACATGTTGCGGTGTCCACACATTTACATGAACCAACTGATCGCCTTTTTCGTAACTGTTCACAGCAGGAAAACCTTTCCCTTTCAAACGGAAAATTTTTCCGCTTTGAGTACCTGCAGGAATTTTAATTTTTGCACGACCATCAATTGTCGGAACTTCTAACTGTGTTCCAAACACGGCATCCGTGAAAGAAATATGAAGATCATAAACGACATTCAAGCCTTCACGTTGGAGCTCTTTATGTTGTTCTTCTTCAATCAAAATAATTAAATCGCCTGCGCTACCACCACGTTCACCAGCGTTTCCTTTTCCACTGATGTTTAATTGCATTCCTTCTTGTACACCGGCAGGAATATCTATGGTTACAGTTTCTTCACCATACACTCTTCCTTCGCCTTTACAATTACCACATTTTGCAGTAATGCTTGTTCCTTCTCCATTACAGGTTGGGCAAGTGGTAACCGTTTGCATTTGTCCAAGGAAAGTGTTGGTCACTCTTCTTACCTGGCCGCTACCGCCGCATGTTGGACAGGTTTGAACACTGTTCTTATCTTTTGCGCCGCTACCATGGCAAACATTACAGGGAATGTATTTTTTTACCTTGATGTTTTTGGTAACACCTTTCGCAATCTCTTCGTAAGTGAGTTTTAATTTAATGCGAAGATTGCTTCCCCGGACACCTCTTGCCCTTTGGCCTCCTCTTGTTCTCTGTTGTCCGCCTCCGCCAAAGAAACTCCCAAAAATATCTTCGCCGAAAATATCTCCGAACTGACTGAAGATATCATCCATGTTCATTCCGCCTGGATGATAGCCACCGCGGCCATTACCACTTACGCCGGCATGTCCATAACGATCATATTGTGCTCTCTTATCCTGGTCGCTCAAAACTTCATAAGCTTCAGCAGCTTCTTTAAATTTTTCTTCGGCAGATTTATCTCCAGGGTTACGGTCGGGGTGATATTGCATGGCCACTTTGCGGTAGGATTTTTTGATCTCATCCGCAGAAGCTCCTTTACTCACACTAAGTATTTCGTAGTAATCTCTTTTAGTCATAGTTGCCATGTCTCCAAGGGCAGTTTAATGTGTTCGTGATGGAATTTTTCATTGCTTTATTTTCCTACAACAACTTTTGCATGTCTAATGATCTTATCATTCAAATAATATCCTTTCTGAACTTCGTCAACGACTTTTCCTTTCATTTCATCTCCAGCGGGTATTTCGGTAATTGCCTCATGAAGATCAGGATTGAATTCTTGTCCAACGGATTCCATCGGTTTCAAACCTTTTGCTGACAAAGTATTGCGCAGTTTCGAAAAAACTAATTGAACCCCTTCCTTTACCTGACTAATATCATCGGTTGTTTCCATTTGCTTTTGAGCTCTTTCACTGTCATCTAACACCACAAGCAAATCAGTAATTACATCTTTGCCCGCTGTTTGAATCAGCTCCACTCTTTCCTTTGCATTACGGCGACGGAAATTATCAAACTCTGCAACCTGACGCAAGAACTTATCGTTAAGCTCGGCATTCTTTTGGTTCAAGCCGTCTATTTCGGCTTGCAGCTTCTTCACATCCGATTCTTCAGCAACAGGCTCGTTCAGGTGCTGACTTCCAGCAACATTTTCGTCAGAGTTAATGTTAACAGAAACATTTCCATCATGGTTCTGATCATGCCCGTTTTCATGTACATTTTTCTTCTTCATGCTCTTTTCAAAATTGTGTGCAAAGGTAAAGCTGTCAAGAATATTGCCAACGGATAATAAAGGGACAAAATGTCTTTAAAGCCTCTATTAACAAGGCTTTTCGGAAATGGCTTGTCATAATTTAAGTAGCTTGCGCCCCTCGTATGAAAAAAGTTCATCTTAAAAGAAAGATTGCCAACCGAATAGCTAATGGACATCCGTGGATTTTTGCTAATGAGGTAGATAAAGTTCAAGGTAGCCCGGAGGCAGGGGCAATTGTGGACGTTTATTTTCATGACGGGAAATTCGTTGGTAAGGGATATTTCAACCAGCAATCGCAAATCATTGTGCGTTTGCTGACACATGATAGAAAGGTTGAGATCAATGATGATTTTTTTTTAAATAAGATCAGGCAATGTTGGGCTTATCGTCAAAAGTTAGGGTACAAAGAAAATTGCCGCCTTGTTTTTGGCGAAGCTGATGGATTGCCTCAATTGATCATAGATAAGTTTAATGACTATTTTGTCATTCAAACCCTGGCCTTGGGAATTGATGTTTGGAAGCCGGCCATTGTGAATGCCCTGCAGAAAGTTTTTAATCCAAAGGGAATATTTGAGAGAAACGATGTCCCGGTGAGGGAATTGGAAGGTTTACCTCAGCAAAAAGGTTTTTTGTCTGAACCATTTGATCCGAAAATTATTATCAATGAAAATGGTTTAAAGTTCCATGTTGATTTGGAAAATGGTCAAAAGACCGGGTATTTTTTAGACCAGCAAGATAATAGAAGGGCTATTCAAAACATTGTGGAAGGAGCTGATGTTCTTGGGGCATTTACCTACACAGGAACATTTGAAATTCACGCGGCACATTATGGAGCGAAATCAGTTCTAGGTCTTGACATTTCTGAAAATGCGGTTCAGCAAGCCAATAAGAATGCCGAGCTGAATGGCTTGCAAAACATTGTTCATTTTGAAACGGCTAATGCTTTTGATGTGTTAAAGCAATGGAGTAAGGGAGATAAAAGATATGATGTGGTTATGTTAGATCCTCCGGCATTCACTAAAAGCAGGGCAAATATTCAAAAGGCAATAACAGGCTATAAGGAAATTAATCTGAGAGGAATGAAACTGGTAAAGCCCGGAGGTTTTTTAGTGACTTCTTCCTGCACCAATCTTGTCCAGCCTGAACTTTTCCTTCAGATCATTGATATGGCTGCAAAAGACGTGAGAAGAAAAATACGGCAGGTAAGTTTTCAAACACAGTCCCCTGATCATCCGATTATCTGGAATATGGAGAACACTCAATATCTCAAATTCCTGATTATTGAAGTAGGATAAGTAAGCAAAAAAAATCCCGCAATAAGCAGGATCAAATTTTTATTTAGTTAGGTTATTTCGAAACCTGGAACTTTCCTGTCTCAACTAACTTCCCGGTTTTATCAATCAGTTGATAAACATAAACCCCACGGGTGAAATTGCCCAGGTCAATACTGATCTTATCAGGAATATTTGTTTGCTCCATCATTTTTCTTCCCAACACAGCGTTATAAATCTGAATGGAATAACCTTTATCGTATGAACGTTGAAAATCGAATGTAATAGAACTCGTTGCAGGATTTGGATAAAAACGCAAGATGCCGGTTTGAGTGGCTGCACTGGTAAAACTTGCCCTCGTAGCTTGAGAGTGAGCGGCAGTTGTCAGTAAAATAATAGATACTATAAGTAAAAATTTCCTCAAATATTTATGGTTTTAACATTTAGCAATACAATAATACTCGATTTTATAAAAAGCGCAAAGCCAATGCCGGAAAATAGGAATTATTTGTAAAAACTACTTTGTCAGCTCACGTAGTTTTACCTGAATCGCCTCAAAATTGGGCTGGTTTGCCGGATTTTCAAGGACCTCGGCGTACTGAACTATTCCATGACTGTCAATTAAAAAAGCCGATCGTTTCGAAACACCTTTCATACTATAACTAAAACTTTCGTGAAGACAACCGTATAAGGTAGACACTTCTTTATTAAAGTCGCTTAATAAGCTAAAGTTAAGATGCTCCGTTTCTTTAAACTTTTTTAAGCTGTACAAAGAATCTACAGAGATACCGAATGTCTTTGTATTCAAACTTTCATATGCCTTGAGATTGTCGCGCATGGAACAGAGTTCTGTAGTACATACGCTACTAAAAGCAAAAGGGAAAAACAATAAAAGCACATTACTTGCAACTTGTTCTGAAAGTGTTACCAATTGTTTATCGGAATCGTACAAAGAGAAATCAGGAGCCTTTTGGCCTACCATTATTTGAGCCATTTCTAAATTTGTTATTGGAACAAATGTCCCGCAATAAAGTTTAAAAGACAGAAGAAAATGTCTAAATCAAAATCTTGGACAGAGCACTGCGTTAACTGTAGAATTGTCCCTATCAAGAAAACCAATGTAGGAAACACTTAATTCAAACCCTCCACGCCCATGACTGGAGGTTTTTAGTTTAGACATATTGGCGTCATAACTAAAAGCAACAGACATCGGTGCATAATCCAGTTTAATGACTGGGATCAATGCGTCATTCCATCGAAGGAAAGCTCCTCCATGAATGGTGTATAAAGGATGGTCAAGGTTCTCGCCAATCTTTACTCCATACAAAGCCCCCGCAACAACTTCTCTAAATCTTGCTTGCTCCGAATAATCAGCCTGCAAAGTAAGATAGCTTGCTGGCGTAACTGAAAAACGAACGCCTGCAGACCCAACCCATTTGGGTTCTACAATTATCGACGGATCTTGGTAAAAGGAATTTTTTGGCTTGTTGAAATGATGATAGGCAAGTCCCAGAAAGATATTGTTATCGGGGTTGTCATTTAGCTGGGTATTATAGCTCATGCCAACCGATCCATCGATGTAGGTATAGTTGGGCTTAGTAAAAGTTTCGCCATCACCCAAACCATCGTACATGCTGTTTGTTGTCATTTTCGATCGGTCAAAATGACGGAATACCGGCCCACCCATGAAGCCTAATGATAGATAACTATTTCGGTCAACGCTTAAAGATTTATGATAGTTAAGTGCTGGTAAAATATGAGCAGATACCCAGGATATAGTTCCTGCTTTGTCATATAAAGTTTCTAAACCGACAGTCATAAAATCATTTGCCTTGCCAATTGGCATTTTATATTCTGCATTCAAAGAACCCGTTCTGTAAGCATCGGTAACACTGTTCCATTGATCCCTGTAAACTGCCTGTACCCGAACATCACCTTTGAATATTCCGGCCAGTGAGGGATTGCGCCAAAGAGGTGCCTCAAAAAATTGGGAGAAATGTATATCCTGCGCATAGCTGTTGGCCACAAGTTGCAAACTGAAAGCCAACAGGAATATTTTTATGCAATATGGTTTTCGTTTCTTCATGCTTATTGAATGAGTGCAATGTTTCCTTCAAAGTGAACTACCTGGCTGTTTTCACAAAATATTTCTACCTGGTAAACATATACATCGGGAACAGGTTTGTTTCCTTTGTATTTCCCATTCCATCCATACATTGGATTATTTACAGGGAAATTTTGTTGTTCAAAAACTACTTCTCCCCAACGGTTAAAAATGCGTAAGCTCTTCACACGGTCCAGCCCTTTTCCTCTCACATAAAAGATGTCATTACTCCCGTCGCCATTTGGCGAAAATGTATTTGGAACAAAAATCTCCGCACCCTGGCAAGTTACAAACACAGTTATTTCAGCATTGTTGATGCAACCATTGCTGTCAACAACGGATATTTTGTAAGTGGTTGTGAATTTTGGAGTAGCAATTGGCTGCGGACAATCGCTGCAACTTAAAGTAGACGACGGTGTCCAAAGATACTTTGCCACATTGCTGCTGTAAGTGCCAGGCAAGGTCAAAGGCATTCCCACAATTTTGGTTAATGCGGCCGGCAATGTTATTACCGGCAGTGGATGAACCACCAATTTTTTTGTGGAGCTATCAATGCATCCGCTACTATTAATAGCAATGAGGTTAACAGTGAAATTACCAGCTACAGTAAATTGTTGTGTTGGCGGATTTTGAATACTGTATTTATTGCCATTTAAGGACCAATTCCAGTTAACCACTGACGTATCGGGCCTCAAATCCATTCCACTGTAGACTACACGGTCGTTCAGGCAAATAGCAGTATCCGATGGTGAAATATCGATCACCGGGCTTTGCACCACCTTTATTGGTCCTTGCTTCAGCGTATCAGTGCAACCTTTCTGCGTATTTACAACTAACGATACTGTATAATTTCCAGGAGCAATGTAATCGTGAACGGGACTTGGCATACTGGACGTCGAACCGTCTCCAAAATCCCATTCATAATTTCTTATTGGGTCATTGAATGTGGTCGAATCTGATACGACTAATCTGCCGCTATCGCAGAACAATTTTTGGTTTAAAGAATATTTTGCCTTTACGCCGGAGATGTCGATGGGAGTTGATCCAGTCAACGGTACAACACATACGCCCGAAGGTTCTTTTAAAATCACTTTCGGCGTAAAAGTTCCAAAATCAATATAGCGATGATCAATTTTATTAATAGTTGTATCAATTACATTACCATCTCCAAAATCCCAGATAAAACGGCCAATCATTTGCGAGAAAGCGTCCATTTTTACCAGCAATGGCATGCAGCCATTCAAGGGAGAATAGTTGATTTGCCCATCACTCGGATTATGTACGGTAAGTGTTTTTGTAATAGCGTCTTTGCATCCTCCCGGGCTTGTAACAGTAAGCTGTATTGGATAACTACCAGTGTTGGTGTAATAAAGTGAAGGATTGGTTTGTGTAGATGTTTTTCCTGCACCCAAATCCCATAGTGATGAGGAATAAAAATAAGATTGATTGGTGAATGCTGCCTGGAAAGGTGTACAATAAGTAGTAAAATTATTAGCTGTAAAATCAGCCTTCGGTAAAGCAATATGTATGGTGTCAATTTTTACAAGCGAATCGGCACATCCAAGCAAGTCAGTTACCTTCAAAGTAAGATTATAGTAGCCCGTATCAACATAACTGTGGGATGCATCCTGTGTATTCGCTGTACTGCCATCCCCAAAATCCCAGATAGTTGTATACGGAAGATCACTCTTAGTTTGGTTTGAAAAACCGATTGCCGAATTTGGACAGCTTGCATTTGCAAAGTTCCATCCCGCCTTTAATGTCGACACTTTTATAAACGCTCTATATAAAATGCTGTCCTTACAGCCTTTAGCATCCGTAACCACAAGTTTTACGTCGAAATTATTAATGCTATCATACACATGCTTGAACGGCGGCGCAGAATAGGTCTGAGAACGGCCATCGCCAAAGTCCCATTTCCAGCTTACGATAGAATTCCTCCCATCCGTTTTACTTGCATCATCAAAAGTGGTTGTCATTCCTTTGCATCCAGAATTGGTTGTGGATGTGAAGTCTGCTATTGGCCCGTTGACTGTAACCGCGTTTTTTGAAAACTCGTGTCGGCATCCGAAACTGTCAATCGTTGCCAGTCTTACTGAAAATATCCCTGGTAATGAATAAACGTGGGATATAGCTGAACTTGTTGACGCATTAACCGGCGAACCATCACCAAAATCCCACTCATAACTTTTGATCAAACCGACATTAGGTGGTATTGCTGTAAACATTGTGCTGAATGGCTTACAGCCTTCCGGTGGAGTTACACTAAAGTTTGGCGTATTGTCTGCTATTGTTATTGTTCTTGTAGCCGTATAGGAGCAACTTCCGTTTGTTGTTGTTAGTGACACGTTATACGATCCACTTGCAGGGAAATTATGCACTGGAGGATTAGGCCCTGTAAACGAGGTGCCGTCCCCAAAAGTCCAGTTCCATGTCGTTGCTTGTATGGACTTATCTGTGAAAGTATATTGGAGTGGATTATTGCAATCGGGGGCATAATCAAATTTGGAAACGGAAGGCAGTATGGTAGCATAATTTGTTTTGGTAATCTTATTTTCACATCCGTTGTTGATGGCGGTTAGTGTAACAGTAATCGGCCCAACGCCACTGAAAGTAATATGTGGATCTTTTGCTGATGATGTAGTTCCATCACTAAACTGCCACAGGAACTCGGTAGCATTTGTTGATTGATTAATAAATTGAATTCCAGGATCGGCACAAGCTGTGGTTATATTCGAAGAGAAATCTGCCGTGGGTAAACTTCCCGTTTTTACCGCGGCATTCATAGTCTGTGTTTCCGTACAACCGCCACTTGTGGTAATGGTAAGCTTAACTGTGTATGTGCCCTGCGTGTTGTAGATATGCGATGGTGTTGGCTGTGTAGAAGTTGAACCATCGCCAAAATCCCACAAGTAAGTTTTTACTGTATCCAAGGTGGCGATGTTCGCCGAAAAGTTAACCGTAAGAGGGATACAGCCCTTGGCTGGCAGATTAGAAAAACTAATGACAGGTTTTGCAATTTGGATATATGCCGGCTTAGTTAAGGTGTCTATACAGCCCACGGAATCTTTAGCGATCAATGTTACGTTGAAGCTTCCAAAATTGTTATAGCTGTGCGTAGGGTTAGCTTGAGTGGATGTTGCGCTGTCGCCGAAATCCCATAAATAGGAACTGGCGTTAGTTGCATTCGTGAAGTTCACAGTTAAAGAAGGACTGCATTTAGTTGTGTCAGAAGCGCTGAATTTTATAGAAGGTGCATTCCGAACATCGACGGTTTTTGTAAGTGTATCGGTACAAACCGAGTATTTATTGATGACAGTTGCCGTATAACTTCCGCCTGAAGAAAACATTGCCTGTCCATTTTGAAAAACATCTGTTTGGCCATTTGAAAAGCTCCACGTGGTGCTTATTGGTCTTGGGTTCGAGTTGTTTTGGAAAGTAACCAATGTGTTTGGACAAATGACAGGAGGTACAATAAAATCTGTATTTACTTTACCAATAGGCAGATCAACAGCTGCTGAATCTGTGCAGCCCTGGTCGCTAACCACAATTAATGAAACATGATAAGTTCCGTTAATACTGAACTGGTGACTCGGGCTTGTTGTAGAGGTTGAACCCCCATCGCCAAAACTCCAGTTATAGGACAAATTGCCCGGGCCGCTTGATGTATTAGTGAAACCCACAGTTGCAGGTGCACGGCATACAGACGGATCACTATAACTAAAGGATGGGGCTACACCTTGAGAAATGGTAATATAGTTTGGTTTTACAATAACCTTATTGCATCCTTTATCGGTACCAACGGTCAATATTACGGTATAAGTCCCCGGGACTCTGTAGGTGTATTTTGGATTTTGTTGGTTAGAAGTGTTGCCATCGCCAAAATCCCATTTCCATGAATTAATATTAGTTCCCGAAGGCGTGGTGGAAAGATCGGTGAATTGAATTACAGCAGGAAAACAACCCGAAACTTTATCTGATGTAAATGCGACTGTAGGCTCATCATAAACAGTTATGAAGGCGGTTTTTGTTTGTGTACTAGTGGTTCCATTAGCATAAGTTACAGTTAGTTTAACTGAGTAAGTTCCTGTACTGATGTAAGTCGTAGAAGGGTTTTGAAGAGTGGACGTGGCTCCGTTTCCCATATCCCATGACCATTTGATCGGACCTCCACTCGATTGATCCTGGAAGCTAACGACTAATGGAGAACATCCGGATGTAATGTTTGCTGTAAAATTAGCCGTCTGTGCAAAGGCCACGACCATGCATAAAATGAACCAGGCTGTAAGTGCAGTTTTCCTTCTCAATATCGTCGATTTGGGCCTTTTGGCAGTTTTCAAAAAGGTGGTGATTGAAAACGTAAGTTGGCTGCAAAAATTATTCCTTTGTCAAAAAAAGATGTAAAAGACTATTGTTTATCGAGCCTTAAATTGAGCAACTCTCCGTTTGTTGTTTGTTTGGCTTCTACCCAGGTCCATGAATTGTTTGTAATTGTCCAGGTTCCGTTTAATAAGGCCACAGGGTTTACAGCATTTGAAAAATTTGAGGTTATCGACTGGGCAACCGCATCGGCATTCCAACTCCCTGTTTTCTCTACGCTTCCGTTGTTGATGGCATCAACCGTAAAATCAGATTTGAATTGAAATTTGTAGGTAACGAAACTTGCCGTCATATCGGTACCACTTTTATTAAAATTCGTGACCTTCCATTGCCCGTTCACCATAGCCTGAATAACAATGTTTTCAGCTTTTTTCTCTTTTTTACATGCAGCCAAAACAACCAGAAGAAGAAGCGGGTATAGTTTTTTCATAAGAAGGGTTTCACTACAAGTTATAAATAGATACGTACTTATGCAAGATGTAGTTTATAAAGTGGTTGACGTCCAAACCCGTGCCCGTTACTTCCCTGCACAATTCTTCACTTGTAAAAAATCTTCCTTTGGAATGAATATTTTGGCGAAGCCAGTGTAAAAGAGAAGATGTATCTCCTTTTTCAATCTCCTTTTCAAGATTTTTTATCTGGCTTTTTGCAGTTTCAAAAAATTGGGCAGCATAAAAACTTCCAAGGCTGTAGGTTGGAAAATAGCCAAAACTTCCATGGCTCCAGTGTACATCCTGCAGGCATCCTTTTTTATCATCAGGTACATTAACATTTAAATATTTTTTATACAACTCATTCCAGTAGGAAGGTATATCGTGAGCAGAAAGCGTTTTGTCAAGCAGCAATTTCTCTAATTCATAGCGGATATAAACATGAAAATGATAAGTAAGTTCATCCGCTTCCGTTCTTATGAAGGAAGGTTGAACCTGGTTGATTCCCTTATAAAAGTCTTCAAGCAAAACTTTCTCGAACTGACCTGGAAATTGCTTTCGCAAAGCCGGGAAATAATACTGCCAGAACTTTTTACTTCTTCCCACATTATTTTCCCATAGTCTCGATTGCGATTCATGAATGCTGTACGAACAGGCTTCTCCCAGCGGCAGCCCATACTGTTCTTCCGGCAACCCTTGTTCGTATAAACCATGGCCGGTTTCATGAATACAGCTCCAGGTCATATTGCCAAAATCATTTTCATCAATTCTTGTGGTAATGCGAACATCGTTTCTGTTAAAGCTGGTACTGAACGGATGTTCGCTGATATCCTGTCTTCCTGCATCAAAATCAAAATTCAAATGTTTGATTAGTTGCATGCCCCAAATCCATTGCTGTTGTTTTGGAAAGTGCTGTTTAAGAAATGAATTATCAACCTGTAGTTGTCTTAAAATTTTATCAAGAAGATCTTTTAAAGTAGGAAGCAGATTATTGAAAGTTTTATCCAACAATTCAACGGTTGCTCCTTTTTCAAATTCGTCAAGCAAGGCATTATATGGATGTCGCTCATAACCTAGCATTTCGGCTTCTTCTCTTTTTAGTTGAATGAGTGCCTCCAGGTCTTTTTCATAAACAGCAAATGAATTTTGCTTTCTTGAGCCAATCCAGGCGTGAAATGTTTTATTGATCTGTTCAGAAAGTTTTCTTACAAATTCAGAAGTGTATTTTTTGTTTTTGAGATAATCCTCATTTGTTCTTTCCACATTCCTCTTCTGTTCGGGAGACAAATCATCTTTAATTAATAATTCCTGTAAAATGTTGCCCAATTCTTCCTCACTAAATAACCGGTGGCTGATCTCTGACAATGTACTGATTTGCTGCCCCCGAAAACCAGCACCTTTTGCTGGTAAATAAGTTTCCTGGTCCCATTGCAATAATGCGTTTGCATTTTTTACATCTGCTATTAAACGCATTTTGTTGTGATATTTTGCGTACAGTTCAGGTGTTATACTCATATTTCAAAACTAAGTAAATAAAAATCCCGCCATTGGCGGGACTGCTATAAACAAAAAGTGTGATTTATTTTGGAAAGTTGGCGTGCATTTTTATGTTTTCAATTTGTTGCGTGTAGTAATTGGCAAAAATTGCATTCAGCAGCATTAACTGGTAAGCATCAAAACTGCCGGCGCAGGTTCTGGCTCCGTGAGCTCTCACATTTTCAGTTGATGTATGTACGTATTTCAATATTTCCGCTCTTTCATTTTTATAGAACTTCAATGCTTCTTTGGTATCCTTAAATTTTAGTTCATTGCATTGAAAGTTTTTTTGTTGTACAAACGAAACCAGGGCTTCATCATTTGAAATACTCTTCGGAATAAATATGGGTTCCTCCTTTAATGAAGCTTTTGCAGTTGTCCATAGATAGTTTTCAATTGATGCAAGCTTATAAACACACTCCTTGACGGATAGCTCCTTTTTACCCGGCCTGAAGTTGCATTGCTTCGGTGATAACCCTTCAATACTTTTCAGAAAATCATTCCTTGAAGACTTAAGCTCGGTTACCAGTGTACGCCTTTCTTTTGTTGTTAGAATGTTTGTATGCATTCTGCCTGCAAGCCCGGTAAGCACCAACATCGTTAAAAGAAAATAACCTTTGGTTCTCTTGAACATGGCAAACAATTTAGCAGTTAATAGATCCGGTAATTGTATTATTCATAGGATGAAGCTGGAAAGATACAAACTCGCCGCAAAGGTACAATGCATTAACTTTCGCTCATGAAAATTCAGGACCTGGTTGCCGTCATTGAAAAGTACGCTGCGCCCGAACTTCAGGAAGATTATGATAATGCCGGACTAATTACCGGTAATGCAGCATGGGATTGTAGTGGAGTGATTTGTACTTTGGATGTTACGGTTGAGGTGGTTAAAGAAGCTAAAGAAAAAAGTTGCAATTTGATTGTTGCGCATCACCCTATCATCTTCCGCGGACTAAAAAGAATCAACGGTAAAACTTATGTTGAACGGGTGATTATTGAAGCCCTCAAAAATGACATTGCCATTTATGCTGCACATACCAATTTGGATAATATTGTTTTGGGTGTAAATGGAATAATTGCAAAAAAGCTGGGGCTGAAAAACATCACGATCCTCCAACCCAAAAATAAAATGCTTCGAAGGTTAATCACTTTTGCTCCTGTTGAAAAAGCTGAAGAAGTAAGAAATGCCGTTTTTGAAGCGGGAGCCGGATATATCGGGAAATATTCTGAATGCAGCTTCAATAGCAATGGTATTGGCACTTTTAAGGCTGGAGAAGGCGCTGATCCATATGTTGGGGAGATCGGCGAGCGCCACCACGAAAAGGAAACAAAAATTGAAATTGTTTATCCGTTTTACCTGGAAAGGCAGGTTGTAAAGGCCTTGGTAGATAATCATCCTTACGAGGAAGTGGCTTATGATATTTTCACGATGGACAATGTTCATTTTGGCATCGGGGCCGGGATTATAGGAGAGTTGGAGCAGCCAAAAGCCGAAAAAGATTTCTTAAAATTTATCAAAAACGAGTTTAAGGCGGAAGGAATAAAACATACGGAACTGGTCGGGAAGCCGGTAAAAAAAATCGCGGTTTGTGGAGGCGCAGGTAGCTTTTTGGTCAGGGCAGCCGCTCAAAAAGGAGCAGATATGTACATTACTGCTGATGTGAAGTATCATGAGTTTTTTGATGCAGAAGGTAAATTAGTACTTGTAGACATTGGTCATTACGAAAGTGAGCAGTTTACCATCGACCTCCTCCATGACCTTTTAGCAGAAAAATTCCCTACTTTTGCCGTCCTTAAAACCAAGGTAAACACAAATCCTGTAAAGTATTTCGCCTGATTGCCGACCAGAATTATTGAACGTACAAGGGAGTGACACAACAGCAGGTGAAACTAGCAATGCAGATGGTTACCAATTGTAAATATAAAATCGTAAATCGTACATTATAATGGCAAACGTTAAACAAGAGTTTTCAGTGGAAGAGAAGCTTACCTCATTGGTGCAGCTTCAAAAAGTTGAATCCAAACTGGATGAAATCCACATTTTAAAAGGTGAACTTCCTATGGAAGTTGCCGACCTTGAAGATGAAATTCAGGGTTTGCATTCCCGCCAGCTTCGCATTGAAGAGGAGATCAATGGTATCACCGAGTTTATCGAGCAAAAGAAAAATGCAATCAAAGAAGCGCAGGCTTTGATTAAAAAATATGAGAAGGACAGCGAGAATGTAAAGAACAACCGTGAGTTTGAAGCTATCAATAAAGAAATTGAAATGCAGCAACTCGAGGTGAAACTTTGCGAAAAGCACATTAAAGATGCAAATGAAGAAATAGCTGAAAAAGCTGTAGCTCTTGAAAAAGCAAAAAAAGCATTGTCGTCTAAAGAAGGCGTGTTAAATACGAAAAAAGGAGAGCTGGAAAAAATTATTGCAGCTACCGAAAAAGAAGAAAAACATTTCAACAAAATGGCTGACGACGCACGGTCGCATGTTGACCCACGCTTGTTGACCAGCTATGAAAAAATTCGTAAGAATTACAGGAATGGATTAGCCGTTGTGCCGGTTGAACGTGATGCCTGTGGCGGTTGTTTCTATTATATTCCTCCTCAAAAACAAAGTGAGATTAAGCAACGTAAGAAAGTGATGGTTTGCGAGAACTGCGGAAGAATTTTGGTGGATTCTGATCTTGTTGATTCTATTGAAGTAAAGTAGAAAGCGAAAAGCAACTTAATAGTAAAGGCACCTTCACGGTGCCTTTCTTTTTTGAAGCAGTTGGCTAATTGGGAGAGTTAGGGCCTTGCTGAACTAGCGGTTTTTTTATTTATTGAAATTGGAAAAGAAGTAATTTGTCGGCCCATATGTTGAGCAGGTTGTCTATACAGAATTACGCTATCATCGATAAGCTTGATGTTGATTTTTCTTCGCAATTGAATATAATAACCGGCGAAACAGGCGCTGGTAAATCCATAATTGTAGGTGCATTAGGGCTGATACTCGGACAAAGGGCGGAAAGCAATGTATTGCTTAATAGAGAAAGAAAATGTATTGTAGAAGGATGTTTCAAGGGAGAATCGTCCGACGATTATGTAATTGGCTTTTTGAAAGAAAATGAATTGGATGTTCACGATGAGCTGGTGGTAAGAAGAGAGATTTCTCCAAACGGAAAATCAAGAGCGTTTATTAATGATACCCCCGTTAATCTTTCTCAATTGAACCAGTTAAGCACTTTGTTGGTTGACCTTCATCAACAGTTTGACACATTGGAATTAGGCGAAAGCGGTTTTCAAAGGGAAGTGTTGGACGCATTAGCCGGAAACTTTGAATCCCTGAAAAAGTACCGTTTAACATTCGATGCAGCACAATCTGCAAGAAAAAGTCTTGAACAGTTAAAGCAACAAAAAACGCAATTCAATAAAGAATTCGATTATCATCAGTTTCAGTTTAATGAATTGGAAGAGGCTAGCTTCAAAGAAAACGAATTAGAAGATCTCGACCAGGAATTAAAGATGCAAACCAATGCAGAAGGAATAAAAAATGCATTGAACAAAACTTATTACGAGTTGGAGGAAGGTGATGAACCCATCATTCGCCAATTGAAATCAATGATCAATGGCTTGCAGCAGTATAACGAGATGCAGCACGATATCCCCAATCTTGTTCAACGCATGCAGTCTGTTTATATCGAACTGCAGGATATTGCCGATGAAACAGACCGCATCAACAATCATGTAAATTCTGATCCGGAGACAATAGAAAGAATCAATGAACGCTTATCACTCGGATACCGTTTGCTTAAAAAGCATGGAGTAAAATCAACCAACGAACTGCTTGAAATAAAAGATCAACTCAGCGAAAAACTACAAGCGGTTTTAAATATTGACGATGCTATTGCCAATGCCGAAAAAGAATTTGCTCAATTGATATCAAGGGCAGAAGATCAGGCTTCAAAAATTTCTGATGCAAGAAAGAAACAAATAAAACCACTCGAGACGCAGGTGAATAAAATGCTTGCACAGGTTGGAATGCCCAATGCAAAACTGAAAGTTGAAATAGATAAAGGAAATATCTCTTCAACTGGTTTTGATGAGATTGAATTTTTGTTTGATACTAATAAAAGCAATCAATTTCAACCTTTGCGGAAAGTAGCAAGTGGTGGCGAATTAAGCCGCTTGATGCTTTGTATAAAATCTCTTGTAGCAAAATCGATGGATTTACCAACGTTGATCTTTGATGAAATTGATACAGGTATTTCCGGTGAAGCAGCCAAACAGGTTGGCGTTATTATGAAAGAATTGGCACTGGCACGACAAGTAATTTGCATTACACATCAACCTCAAATTGCTGGCAAAGCTGACGCTCATTTCCTCGTTTATAAGGCAGTAAAGAATGATGCAGTAACAACCGGCGTTCGATTGTTAGATACCGATGAAAGAATTGTTGCTATCGCCAAAATGCTAAGTGGAGAAAAGCCAACCGCTGCTGCCATCGAAAATGCAAGAGAGATGGTGATGAATTAATAACTGTTTATGAAAATATTTTCGTTCCTTCTTTTTCAATCTTTGATTTCACTCATTCCGTTTTTTATTTTAACAAATGGCTGCAAAGCCTCAACATTCCCCGGAAATCTATCGCAGGACTTATTTGTATTTTCTTATAGTACTCGAGTTGATAGTTATTTACCTATGCGGTTGTGATATTAGTTGCAAACTTGTTTCCACTCCAAAAAGGATAAACGTTTATTTTTGCCGACACCCAAATTCAACATCTATGTCAAATAATCTGTTACAGGGTAAGAAAGGAATTATTTTCGGCGCGTTGGACGAGAAGTCAATTGCCTGGAAAACTGCATTGAAATGTCATGAGCAGGGAGCACAAATTGTATTAACCAATGCCCCCGTGGCATTGCGTATGGGAGAGATCAACAAATTGGCTGAGCAATGCGGCAATGCTCCTGTAATCGGCGCGGATGTTACCAACCTCGATGAGTTGAAAAATCTTTTCGAAGAGTCAATGAAACACTTCGGTGGTAAAATTGATTTCATTCTTCATTCAGTAGGAATGAGCATGAACATGCGGAAAGGTCTTTCCTATACTGATATCAGCTATAGCTGGAATCAAAAAACACTTGATATTTCGGCCATCAGTCTTCATAAAGTTTTACATACTGCATGGCATCTTGATGCCATCAACGACTGGGGTAGTGTAGTGGCGCTTACTTACATAGCCGCTCAACGCATCTTTCCTGACTACAACGAAATGGCCGATGCTAAGGCATTGCTTGAAGGCATATCGAGAAATTTCGGCTATCATTATGCAATCAGGAATAAAGTAAGAATTAATACGGTCTCCCAATCCCCTACACGTACTACAGCAGGAAGTGGCGTAAAAGGCTTTGATGGCTTTATTAATTTTGCCGAGGAGATGAGTCCTTTAGGCAATGCGCCTGCAGAAGCCTGTGCTGATTATTGTGTTACGCTTTTCAGTGATCTTACACGCTATGTTACCATGCAAAACCTCTTCCACGATGGTGGCTTCAGCTTCACCGGCGTAACCCAGGGTGTTGTTGAAAAAATGGCTTCACAATAAAAATACTTCTTCCGGATTTTATTATTATTCTTCAACCCCGCAAATTGCTGTAAAACATTTGCGGGGTTGATTTTAGTCAGCATTTGTACGTAATACTTTGCTAAGGTTTGTACATTCTTTTCATCAAACCTGGTGATATGTACAAAATCGTTGTATTGGCCAAGCAGGTTCCGGATACCCGCAATGTTGGCAAGGACGCAATGAAAGCTGATGGTACTGTAAACCGCGGAGCGCTGCCAGCCATTTTCAATCCGGAAGATTTAAATGCTCTTGAACTTGCGTTACGCATAAAAGACAATTTTCCTGATACTGTTATTACTGTATTGACAATGGGACCAATTCGTGCAGCGGAAATTCTTCGCGAGGGAATGTACCGTGGTGCTGATACAGGAGTGTTGCTTACTGATAAAGCTTTTGCGGGTTCCGATACACTCGCAACTTCCTATGCATTGTCTCGTGCTATTCGTAAGATCGGTGAGTTTGATATCATTATTGGTGGCCGCCAGGCAATTGATGGAGACACTGCCCAAGTAGGACCGCAAGTTGCGGATAAATTGGGAATACCCCAAGTCACTTACGCAGAAGAAATTATTTCTCTTGATGGAAAAACAATTCGCATTAAAAGAAGACTGGAAAGAGGTTTTGAAATAGTAGAAGGCCAACTGCCTTTGTTGATTACAGCCAATAGTACTGCACCAGAATGTAGGCCCAGAAATGCAAAAAGATTGATGAAGTACAAGAGAACGACTACACTTTCCGAAAGGCATAATGCATCAGACGATTATCTGACTAACTACAATGACAAACCTTATCTAAACATCACTGAGTGGTGCGCCAAAGATGTTGATAGCGATCTTTTGCAATTGGGATTGGGAGGTTCTCCAACTAAAGTGAGACAGGTAGAGAATATTGTTTTCCAGGCTAAAGAATCGAAGGTGCTTACAACTGCAGATGATGACGTTGACTGGCTGATGCAGGAACTAATCACGAATCACACTATTGGCTAAAGCTGATGGATACCAAACTATAAAAACAGAACAATGAAGAATGTTTGTGTTTACTGCGAGATAGAAGAAGGAAGAATACAGGAAGTGAGTTTTGAACTGCTCACCAAGGGACGTTCGCTTGCCAACCAGTTGAATGTAAAACTGGAAGCTTTAATCATTGGAGCAAACCTCACAGGTATTGAAAAAGAAGTAAGTCAATACGGAGTGGATATCGCCTACATAGCCAATGATAAACGTCTCTATCCTTACACCACTTTACCTCATACAACAATTGCTGTGGAATTGTTTAAAGAAACGCAACCTCAGATTGTTTTGATGGGAGCCACTTCTATTGGAAGAGACCTTGGCCCTCGTATTTCTTCTTCGCTCAAAAGTGGTTTAACTGCAGATTGCACTGATTTGCAAATTGGTGATTATGAAGACAAAAAAGCGGGTAAGAAATATGAGAATCTGCTCTATCAAATCCGTCCTGCATTTGGTGGAAATATTGTCGCAACAATTGTAAATCCTGACAACCGTCCGCAGATGGCAACAGTGCGTGAAGGTGTGATGAAAAAAGAAATTGTTGCTGCTACTAACCAGGCAGAAGTTGTCAACATTGACGTAAGCAAATATTTGGATGATGCAGCCTTCGCAGTAAAAATCATCGAAAGACAAATTGAATCATCAAAGATCAACCTGAAGAATTCTTCGATAGTAATTGCAGGCGGATATGGAGTTGGTTCAAAAGAAAATTTCAATCTTCTTCATGAACTGGCACACACAATCGGTGCAGAAGTGGGAGCATCGAGAGCTGCCGTTGATGCAGGATATGCAGAAAAGGAGAGACAAATCGGGCAAACAGGAATTACTGTAAGACCTAAGTTGTATATCGCCTGTGGTATTTCAGGACAAATACAACATATCGCCGGCATGCAGGAATCAGCCATGGTTATTTCGATCAATAATGATCCGGATGCACCCATTAACAAACTGGCTGATTATGTGATCAATGGCAAGGTTGAAAGCATCGTTCCAAAGATGATTCAGTATTACAAAAAGAACATCAAATAAACCTGGATTTTCAACCCGAAAAATGAAAAACATTTAAAACATTCCACCGTGGGCAATTTTTATCACGACACCGCCGAACTGAAATTTCATCTTACGCATCCATTGATGCAAAAGATTGTTTCGTTGAAAGAAAGAAATTTTACTGAGCATGAAAAGTTTGATTATGCTCCTGTAGATTTTGAAGATGCCATGGACAGCTACGACAAAGTACTTGAAATTGTTGGCGACATCTGCGCAAACACAGTTGCTCCCAATGCGGAAGCGGTAGACGCAGAAGGCCCTAAATTGATTAATGGACATGTTCAATATGCTCCGGGCACACAAAAGAATCTGGATGCAATTGTAAAAGCAGGCCTGATGGGTATTACACTTCCAAGAAAATATGACGGACTAAATTTTCCAATTGTGCCTTATATCATGGCCGCGGATATGGTATCGAGAGCTGATGCAGGTTTTGTAAATATCTGGGGTTTGCAGGATTGTGCTGAAACCATTCATGAATTTGCCGATGAAGAACAACAGGCAAAATATCTTCCACGTATATCGTCCGGCGAAACTGCAGCGATGGACTTAACAGAACCCGATGCCGGTAGTGATTTGCAGGCCGTGCAACTGAAAGCAAGTTTAATTGATGGCAAATGGTATCTGAATGGAGTGAAACGATTTATCACTAATGGTGATGGCCATATTTCATTAGTGCTCGCAAGGTCCGAAGAAGGCACAAGCGATGGTCGTGGTTTATCCATGTTTATTTATGATAAGAATAGTAACGCTGTTACAGTCAGACGTATTGAACATAAATTGGGAATCATTGGTTCACCAACATGTGAATTGGTATTTAAAAATGCCCCTGCAGAATTGGTAGGCCAGCGCAAGTTTGGTTTGATAAAATATGTGATGGCCTTGATGAATGGAGCCAGGTTGGGAATCGCTGCACAATCAGTAGGTATAGCGGACGCGGCCTATCGTGAAGCATTGTCTTATGCAAGAGAAAGAAAGCAATTTGGAAGTACGATCAGTAAGTTTCCCGCAGTGTACGAGATGATATCGAGAATGAAAGCAAGAGTAGATGCTATTCGTTCTTTGCTTTATGAAACAGGCAGGTTTGTAGATGTGTACAAAGCCTATGAACATATTTCAAAAGAAAGAACACTCACTGCTGATGAACGCAATGAAATGAAAGCTTATCAAAAAGTAGCCGACATATTTACGCCGATGGCAAAAGGACTGTCATCTGAGATATGTAACCAGGTGGCTTATGATGCATTGCAAATTCATGGTGGTTCAGGATTCATGAAAGATTATCCCATTGAAAGAATTTACCGCGATGCCCGCATTACCAGTATTTATGAAGGTACTACCCAGTTGCAAGTGGTGGCTGCTATCCGTGGTGTGACTACCGGCGGTTATTTAGCAAAAATGAGAGAATATGAAAAGGTGGAAATCAAGCCCGAACTACTTGGTTATCGTGACCACATTATTGAAATGACTAACGACTATGAAACTGCTGTAGAAAAAGTGATGGAGCTGGAGAACAATGAATACATTGACTTCCATGCACGCCGTTTAGTGGAAATGGCTGGCAACATCATCATGGCGCATTTGTTAGTGTTGGATGCAAACAGGGATCATAATTACTGGAAATCACTGGATATATTTCTTAAAATTGCCCAGGGGGAAAACGCGGGAAAGTTAGGGTTCATCAATATTACCAATCCTGCAGACATGGGTAAGTACAAACTTGAGTAAACTAACCGTGCTTCAGACGGTGTGCAGCGGATATGATTGTGATTGGTCCGCTGAATAAATCATGTCCTTCATATGCATATCACGGAGATATCCCGGCCATAAGCTGGTGCCAACTCGGTTTTTGAATAATTGAATTTTCGTGCAACAAGGTTTCTCTCAAATAGTGATTATAAAAACTGTTTGTAGTCGGCGATAAATGTTTGAGCATTGCTGAATACAATTACTGAACGTACAAGAGTGCGACGCAACAGAAGCTAATTGATAGAAAACATCTTGCTCATAAGATTCATTAAACACTCCTAATCTTTTTGTTCTTTTTCCTGATCCGATTCTCTTAAACTTTCCAATTTTGATCAAAATAGAACTAAAAATATTCAAGCAAAAAACAAAGCCCTCAAACGAGGGCTTTCAATTAGGCGTCATTCTTAATCAACCTCCTACGGCAAGCGGGTAGTGGGAGAATAAGAATGACAATGATTTATTACAAATTTTGGTAGCAATGGGTGGATGAAGCTCTGCGGCACGTTCATAATTAAAATTAAGACTCTCGCATCTAATTTTCAAAATTTATAAAGCAATTTGTTTTTGCATCATCATCTTGCGCAGGTTAATGAGGCCATATCTCATTCTGCCTAATGCAGTATTGATGCTGCAATTTGTTACCGTCGCAATTTCTTTAAAGCTCATGTCGGCATAATGGCGAAGGATGATTACCTCTCTTTGATCTTCAGGCAGAAGATCCAGCATATCTTTTACCCTATTATAGCTTTGTCTTTTGATCATTTTTGTTTCGGCACAATCTTCAGTAAAGTTGAGTACTTCAAAAATGTCCTGGTCTTCACTGTTTTTGATGGTAGGTGTTCTTTTCACTTTCCGGAAGTGGTCCACACAAAGATTGTGTGCAATACGCATCGCCCACGGAAGGAACTTGCCTTCATCGGTATACCGTCCGGTGCGGATTGTATCAATGATTCTAATGAAAACATCCTGGAAAATGTCTTCGGCTAGATATTTATCTTTGACCAGAAAGAAAATGGAAGTGTAAAGCTTATCCTTGTGGCGCAATACAAGTACCTCCAATGCGTTTACATTGCCGGAGTTAAACGAGTTAATTAACTCCTGGTCGGACAGTTTGGACAATAGATTCATAGATTCCTACAGTTTTAGGCGGTTAGGGATATGGACTTTCAGTAAAAAATCAGTAATTAAATAACTAGTGTAGAAATTTTAACTATAGGCTGAGTGTAGTTTATGTGGTTACAAGAATTTTGGATTTGTGACCTAAAAATAGAATTCTTTTTTAATTCACACAATATTTATTGCTCTGCAGCAGAACTTTTTTTTGAAGAAACTGTTAACGTTATTAAGCTAAAGCTTTTAGCAAACTAACCTTATTTTTGCTCACTAATTTTTACAATGAAAGCGCAGGCAGTGAAACAAAAGAAGCAGGTGAAGCTGGTAGATCACAATGACGCCATTTTTATTAAAGGTGCAAGGGTTCACAATCTTAAGAATATTGACGTCAGTATCCCACGAAATAAACTAGTGGTAGTTACCGGTGTTTCTGGTTCCGGCAAATCTTCGCTTACAATCGATACACTGTTCGCTGAGGGCCAAAGAAGATATGCGGAAAGTTTAAGCGCATACGTTCGGCAGTTCTTAAATCGCATGGATAAACCGGATGTAGATTACATCAAAGGTTTATCTCCGGCTATTGCTATTGAACAAAAAGTAATTACCCGTACGCCCAGAAGCACTGTTGGAAGTATGACCGAGATCTATGATTATTTGCGATTACTTTTTGCAAGGGCTGGCAAAACCACTTCTCCGGTTTCAGGGCGTTTGGTTAAGAAGGATGATGTAAAAGATGTGTTGGAATCCGTCTGTGTTTTGAAAGAAGCCAGTAAGGTTTATATTCTCTCTGCTTTCAAACAACACAGAAACCGTGACGCGAAGGAGGAGTTAAACATCCTGATGCAAAAAGGTTTTTCCAGATTGTATGTTTCGCCTTTCTCTCATTCCCAAAAAGAAAACCCAATTAATGAGGGAACAATTTATCGTATTGAGGATTTGATTTCATCATCTGAAGATTTTATCCTGGCATTTAACTACCCGGAGAATGTTTACATACTTATCGATCGTGTTGTGGTAAAGGACTTTGATGAAGATGACCGGCATCGATTGTCTGATTCAATCGGAACCGCTTTTTATGAAGGTGAAGGCGATGTATATGTTGAAGTTAATGGAGACAAGATCCTGCACTTCAATAATCGTTTTGAGCTGGATGGAATGACTTTTGAAGAGCCAACTCCGAATTTATTTTCTTTCAACAATCCTTTCGGAGCTTGCCCAACCTGCGAAGGTTTCTCTTTAGTACTTGGTATCGACGAAGATTTAGTGGTCCCAAATAAATTATTAAGCGTTTACGAGGGAGCAGTTGCGCCGTGGAAAGGAGAGAAGTTGGGCAAGTGGAAGGAAAGTTTCGTAAAATCAGCAAGAAAATTTGATTTTCCGGTTCATAAACCAATTGCCGATCTGACCAAAGAACAATACCGGATTCTTTGGGAAGGTAATCAGCATGTTTATGGCATCAATGATTTCTTTAAAGAAGTGGAACAGAATTTATACAAAGTTCAGTACCGGGTTATTTTAAGTAGATATCGCGGAAGAACACTTTGTCCCGATTGCCAGGGTTATCGCTTGCGTAAGGAAGCGTTATATGTAAAGGTTCACGGGAAGCATATTGGTGAATTAAGTGAAATGCCAATTAAAGATTTAAAGCAATGGTTCAATGCGGCTGAGAAAAATTTTACTGATTATGAAAAGCAGGTCACCAAAAGAATTTTAATTGAAATCAATCACCGCATTGACACGATGCTGAGTGTTGGCTTGGGATATCTTACTTTAAATCGCTTAGCAAATACCTTGAGTGGCGGTGAAAGCCAACGCATTCAACTCACAAGAAGCTTGGGAAGCAATCTTACCAACTCGCTTTATATTTTAGATGAGCCCTCCATTGGCTTGCATCCTCGTGATACTTTCAATCTGATCAAAGTGTTGAAAGAACTTCGTGATCTTGGCAATACCGTTGTTGTGGTTGAACACGATGAAATGATGATGCGTGAAGCCGATCATATTGTCGATATGGGGCCACTGGCTTCGCATTTGGGTGGCGAGGTCATTGCTGAAGGGAATTATGATGCTATTGTTGCCAACCCTGAAAGTCTCACAGGGAAATATTTGAAAGGAGAACTTACAATTGAGCCTCCAAAGAAACTTCGCAAAGGCAAAGGATCAATCATTATTGAAGGCGCACGGCAACATAACCTGAAAGACATCACGGTTGAATTTCCGTTGAATGTTCTTTGTGTTGTAAGTGGTGTTAGCGGAAGCGGTAAAACCACTTTAATTAAACACATTCTATATCCGGCTCTAAAAAAATTGCAGGGTGAAGCTGCAGATAAGGTTGGATTTCACCGGGCGATTAAAGGCGACACCGACGCCATTGCTCAAATAGAAATGGTGGATCAAAACCCTATTGGTAAATCTTCAAGAAGTAATCCGGTTACTTACATAAAGGCGTGGGACAATATCCGTGATCTCTATGCATCACAACCACTAAGTAAGATGCGTGGCTTTCAGCCCAAACATTTTTCTTTCAATGTTGATGGCGGAAGGTGTGATGCCTGCAAAGGCGAAGGAGAAAAAATTGTAGAGATGCAATTTCTTGCCGACGTACATCTTACCTGCGAAGTTTGCCATGGAAGAAGATTTAAGGAAGAAGTTTTGGAAGTGCAATACAAAGGCAAAAATGTTTACGAGGTCTTAGAGATGAGTGTTGATGAGGCGATTGAATTTTTTAAAGACGAAAAGGGATTATCCAATTGTTTAAAGCCTTTAAGCGATGTAGGGTTAGGGTATGTAAAATTGGGACAATCTTCAGATACGCTTTCAGGCGGCGAAGCACAGAGAGTTAAGCTTGCATCCTTTTTAGGCAAAGGCAAAAATTCAGAAAAAATTTTATTCATATTTGATGAACCCACTACAGGACTTCACTTTCACGATATAAAAAAGCTGCTTGCATCTTTTAACGCTTTGATAGACCATGGCCACTCTATTATTGTAATCGAACACAATACAGATGTAATAAAAAGTGCAGACTGGGTGATTGACCTTGGGCCTGAAGCAGGTGAAAATGGTGGCTATCTTGTGTTTGCAGGAAAGCCCGGTGACCTGAAAGCTAATGCAGAAAGCCGAACCGGTAAATTCCTCTGATTCACAAAGGAATTATTGGTTAAAATATTGCTGAAAAGTTATTGCTTTTTTAGAAAAAGCGATTTATGTTTGTAGGCAGTTTCTATTATCCTTCGCAATTACCAACACAATTTCTGATCTGAATACCTTTTGAGAATCCTTCCCAATTTCTCCTACTGATTGCCGTCTAACCGAATCTTTTAAACTTAAACTTTATCGTAATGAGAAGGATCTTTACTTCAACAATCTTTATTGCTGCTTTAGCAGTGGCTTCATTTAGTTCAAATGCCCAGACATGCACTCAAACAACTGTGGACTTTAATACAGGTACATCCACTCAAAATTTCACTGGTGCCCAAACTTCAGGAACAGGCAGCTTTTCACCGTTAGCTGTAAGTAACAATCAATTGCGTACGACTGTAACGGCTAGTAGTACGAATACTTACGCAATTACTTCGGCTACATATAGTATTCCCAATAGTGCAACAAGTATCAGTTTCACCTTTACGTATGGCAGCGGTCCTCAAGCTACTATTTCAGGAGTGCAGTATGCCATCAGATATGTGAGCACTACTACAAATACTATTACTCAAACACCTCTACAAACTTATACTAATAGCGCTTGTACTTCGGTTACAAAGCCGGTAGATTTTAGTGGTAATAACTACCAGGTAGTAGCCATATACACAGTAATCAGCGGCAATGGCAGCTCGTCAAATGGTTACATTTCCTATGATAATTTTGGAACAAATGGAACACAATCTGCAATTGCCCTTCCCGTTAAATTCCAATCGCTGGACGCACGGCCTGTAAACAGTACTGTTTCTTTGAAATGGAATGTTGCTACAGAAGAGAATTTAAGTGGATACAGTATTGAAAGAAGCACCGATGGCCGCAGTTTTTCACAAATCGCTTTTGTTGGCGCGAGCGGGCAAAGCGATTATTCATTTGTTGATGGCAAGCCAACGGCTACTGCATACTATCGCATTAAATCAGTTGATCTCAACGGAAGAATTGGGTACAGCACCGTAGCTCTGGTGAAATCAGGTAAATCAACCATCGTGTTGAAGGCATTCCCTTCACCTGTAATAAAGAGTGTTTCCATTCAGCACCCAACTGCTACTGCGGGTACTTCTATCTCTGTTAGTTCTGCCGATGGCCGCGTTATGAAAACAATTATACCCGCAGCAGGCATGCAGCAAACAGAAATTGATCTCTCTGGTGCAAAAGCAGGATTATATCTTGTACGCTATAACAGTGGTAGTGGCGAAAGTGAGACATTGAAAGTTCTTAAGCAATAATAAAAGTTTTGACCATAGAAAGAAAAAAGGCCTGCTTAGGCCTTTTTTCTTTTAGAGGATCATTATTTAAAAGAATTATTGTTGGTCGCTGTGTATCCTTACATCAATTACTTTTAGCTGCAGGCTTTTCTCTCCATTCCATTCGTTTTCATCCAATTTAAAAACTACATCTACAGATTTGCCGGCTTCAAGTAAAGGCATTTTTTCTGCCATGTTAAACCCAATGCCTGTGATTTTTGCAGTGCCTTGTTGCAATACAAAGCGAATGTGATTTTCCTTAACTACTTTGCTCCATCCCGTATTGTACACCTTTTTTGCAACGAAAACGGGTCGAAGATTATCGGGGCCAAAGGGCTCCATCTGGCAAAGTATATCGTAAAAAGATTGTTTAACATCCATTAGTGAAATCTCTGCATCAATCACAATTTCAGGTATCAGTAATTCAGGATGAATAGAAGCTTCCACCACTTCTTCAAATCTTTGACGGAAGGCATCTACCTTGTCATTTTGAAGTGTCATTCCCGCTGCATAAAAATGACCACCATAACCAAGTAACAAGTCCCTGCATTGGTGAATAGCTTCGTAAACATTGAATCCGGAAACACTTCTTGCAGAACCGGCAACATATTCACCGCTTTGGGTTAATATGATTGTTGGTCTATAATAATGGTCAATCAATCGTGAAGCAACAATACCAACAACGCCTTTGTGCCAGTGCGGTTGAAATAACACTGTGCTCCTGCTGTTAATCATCATTTCATCGCCCTCGATAATGGCAAGCGCTTCTTCAGTAATGTTCATGTCGGCTTCCTTACGGCTATCATTATCTGCATGCAACTGTTCAGCCCAATGCAAAGCTTCTTCATAGGTTTCGGAAACAAACATCAACACAGCTTTTCTTGCATCATCCATTCTTCCTGCTGCATTTACCCTTGGTGCAATAATAAAAACCAGGTTATTGATGTGAAATTCTTTTGTGTGCTTGCTTAAAAATCCAAGAGCTTTAATTCCGAAGTTTGGATTTGTGTTTGCCTTTTTTAAACCATAAAATGCAAGCACGCGATTTTCTCCCGTGATAGAAACTATATCCGCAGCAATTGCAGTTGCTACAAGATCCAAATACTCGTAAGGGGTTTCAACAGGCAAATGCATTTGTTGACAAAGAGCAGTGATCAGTTTGAAACCAACCCCACAACCGCACAGTTCTTTGAATGGATAATTGCAGTCTTTCTGTTTAGGATTAAGAATAGCCACCGCCGACGGTAGCTGATCATCGGGAAGGTGATGGTCGCAAACAATAAAATCTATTCCAAGTTCTTTTGCATATTGAATAAGCTCAATTGATTTGATACCACAATCCAATGAGATGATAAGGGTATACTTATTTTCAAAAGCAAAATCAATCCCTGTTTTGCTTATTCCATAACCTTCGCGATAACGGTGGGGAATATAAAATTCAGTTTGAGTGTGACGTGATTTTAAAAATTGGTACATGCAGGCCACAGAAGTGGTGCCGTCCACATCATAGTCGCCAAATACCAAAATTTTTTCTCCGTTCGAAATTGCTTTTGTAATCCGTTGCACTGCTTTATCCATATCCTTCATTAAAAAAGGATCATGCAAATGGGATAGCATCGGTCGGAAAAATTGTTTGGCTTTATCGAAACTATCGATGTCCCGCTGAACAAGAATTTTGCAAAGGGCAGGATGAATTTTTAGCTCACGGAAAAGAGTGTCTGTTTTGTCTTGGTTCGAACTCAATATTCTCCAACGCTTCTCCATCAAAAATCAGTTAGTATTTTCTATCTGTAACAAAATTTACAAGGTCTTCAAATCCATCACGTATATCTGATGCCGGAAAGGAATGAAGCAGGTCAATCGCTTCTTTTTTATAGCCTGCCATTTTTTGATTCGTGTATTCTATTCCTCCATTTTTTTCAACCACATCAATAACATACTGAACCTTTGCTTTGCGTGTGTTTTCGTTCTTAATAATATAGATCAATTTGCGTTTGGTTTCTTTGTCTACATTATTAAGTGTATAGATCAATGGTAAGGTAAGCTTCTTTTCCTTAATATCATTGCCTGTAGGTTTCCCAACGTCCTGTGAAGCATAATCAAAAAGGTCATCCTTAATCTGGAAAGCAATTCCGACTTTTTCTCCAAAGGTTTTCATTCTTTCGGAAGTTGCTGCATCCCCGGAAGTAGACCAAGCGCCTGCGGCACACGCCGAGGCAAGTAAAGAAGCTGTTTTACTCTTAATAATTTCAAAATAAACGCCCTCGTCAAGGTTTAAAGAACGTGATTTTTCCATCTGCAATAGCTCTCCTTCACTCATTTGCCGAACGGCGTCGGATAAATACTTCAGAATCCTGAAGTCATCATGTTCCAAAGAAAGCAGCAGTCCTTTTGCTAAAAGATAGTCTCCTACCAACACCGAAGCTTTGTTTTTCCATAAAGCATAAACTGAGAAAAAACCTCTACGTTCTATGGAGTCATCTACCACGTCATCGTGAACAAGCGTTGCTGTATGCAAAAGCTCTACCAATGAGGCTGCTCTGTAAGTAGACTCATTGGCCTGTCCAAAAAGCCTGGCGGCAAGGAAAACAAACATGGGGCGTAGTTGTTTTCCTTTGCGCTTTACTACATAACGCATGATCCTGTCCAGCATGGAAACATTGCTCTTCACTGCGTCTTTAAACTTTTCTTCGAAAAGCTTAAGCTCATATTCAATTAAGTTAACGGGTAGCTTCATTCGTAAACGGTTGGAAAGTTACAATTGCAATTCCATTTCGGACGTTATGGTACAAGAATTGCACAATTGGTGCAGGCAAAAATGTACAATTAAACGGAACAATTGCTGTGAAATAAATTTAAAGTTTGGTAATTGTATCTCAATTTATATTTTTGCCCTCGATTAGGACATTGTTTTTAAAATTTAATCAATAGTTATGGCAAGCAAAAAGTACTCTTTACTCACAGGTGTATTGTGCCTGTTGGCATCGTACGGCTTCTCTCAGGTAACCTACGATCCTATGGATTCTTCCATTGTTCGTTCGAAGGACATGGAGCAGTATACCAAGTTCAAACAAGGCATTGAAAATTATCCTGCAAAACCACGTAACCAGTGGGAGCTTGGAATTAAGACCGGTCTGTTTAATATTAATGGTGATGTACACTCACAGTTTTTCACTGTTCCTAACGTAGGTATACACCTTAGAAAAGCTTTCGGATACATTTTCTCGGCACGTTTGGAATATGTGCACGGTACTGCAAAAGGACTGAATTGGGAAAAATCTCAGGGATATGTTGGCAAGGGCGGTGGTCCTGATGCTAATCCTTGGGCGAATGCGGGATATACTCAACCTGTATTTTACAACTACAAAACACAGGTAAATGACCTTTCATTAGAGGGTATTTTTTCTTTGAACAACATCCGTTTTCATAAATCAAAGACTGGAGTAAATTTCTATGCTTTGATCGGTGGCGGCGCAGCTATTTATGATGCAAAAGTGAATGCGTTAAATGGTACTTCAGGAAATTACCAGACAGCTTTTGCTGGAATACAGAATGGAAGTTGGAAAACGAGAAAGGATACAAAAGACGCAATAAAAAATGTGTTAGATGACAGCTACGAAACCTCTGCTGAAAATTTCGGTGACCGTCGTCCAAAATTGTTTGGTCAAACTTTAAGGCCTGTAATGCATGTGGGTGCAGGAGTTGCCTTTAAGTTAAGCAACAGAATCAACCTCGCTATTGAAGACCGTTATACTATCACTAACGATGATTTGTTAGATGGTCAGCGTTGGGCTGAACAGCCCGGACCTGGTACGGCAGTACTTACCTCAAACTGGGATACTTACAACTTTGCTTCAGTCGGTTTGAACTTCAATCTTGGTTCAAAAGCTGTTGAGCCTTTGTGGTGGCAAAACCCATTGGATTACGCTTACCAGGAAATCCGCAAGCCAAAATATATGATTCTTCCAAAACCAGTTTTGCCTGACGCAGATGGTGATGGAGTAACTGACCAATTTGACCAAGAGCAAACTCCTCAAGGTTGCCCTGTTGATTCTCATGGTGTAAGCCTTGATACTGACGGTGATGGCGTTCCTGATTGCCGTGATAAAGAAAAGATCACTCCAACAATGTGTCAGCCTGTTGATGCAGATGGTGTTGGTAAGTGCCCAGTACAATGTCCGGATTCAACTTGCCCTGGATGGGTTGGTAAGAGCCAGTGTGATCAAGCTTTAGGTGCATTACCAAGTGTAAGCTTTACAAGCGACAGATCGACTACATTAACTTCTGACGCACAAAGCCTGTTGGCTTCAATTGCTGCACGTTTGCGCAATAGCCCAGAATGTAAAGTAGTTGTTACCAGCTATTGCTCTTCAACAAAAGCACAGCAACAAAGAGCTTGGGACAGAGTGAATGTGATCATCAAATACATGGTTGAGAAAGAAGGAATTAGCGGCGACCGCTTCTACTGGCAAATTGGCCAGGAAGGTGGCGATTGCAATACTGTTGATTTCCGCTCAGCTACAGATCAGGATGCCGGATTACCAACTACAGTTCCTAATCCGAATTTGGGCAGAGGTAAATAAGTATTTTTTCCCAATAATATTCTTAATCCCGTCTCTCGGTTGTAGAGACGGGATTTTTTTATCATTTAGTGAAATCTTAACGGCAAGGCTTACGAGGTTTGCTATTAATTAGAGAATATTTGCCCAAACTGTTTAACTTTGCCAGCCTTTATGAAATTTTCTGCAGCAGTACTTCTTTGTTTTTTATTGGTTAGCTGTAACGGCATCAATAAAGTTTTGAAAAGTAAGGACCCTGAGTATAAGCTCAAGGTTGCAGAGCAATACTATGTGAAGAAGAAATATAATTACGCACAGCAGCTTTACGAAGACGTAATGCCTTATTACAGGGGATTGCCTCAGTTCGAGGACATTTACTACAAATATGCCTATTGTGCTTATTATCAGAAGGATTACATGAACGCAGAGAATTTGTTCAAAACTTTCCTGGAAATTTATCCCAATAGTTCTAGGGCCGAAGAAGTCGATTATATGAGGGCTTATAGTTTTTATAGACAATCGCCAAAGCCTCAACTGGATCAATCAAATACAATTAAGGCCATTGGAATGATGCAGACATTTATCAACACTCATCCTGGTTCCGCTAGGAATAAAGATGCTACCGCTATCATTGATATTTGCCGCCAAAAGCTGGAAGTGAAAGATGCTGGCTCTGCAAAATTATATTACGATCTTGGACAATACAGGGCAGCCGCAGTAACCTATACTTCTGTTTTAAATACTTATCCTGAATCAAATAAGTCAGATGAGTACAAGATCATGGTCATTAAATCTTATTTCCGTTATGCCGAATTAAGTGTTGAAGAAAAGAAGGCGGAGCGTTTTCAACAAGTAATTAATGAATGTAATGATTTTAAAGATCGTTTTCCTCAAAGTCCATATGCCAAGGAAGTTCAGGATTACTTAAGTCAATCTCAAAACAATTTAAAAATATACTCAAATGAGCCTGTTAAGAAGACAACTTAGTATTAGCACATCCAACAACATTGAAACCCGTGATGTAAACGAGTTCAAAAATAAAACGGGCAATTTGTATGAATCCATAGCTATTGTGGCAAAACGTGCCAATCAGATCAATATTTCTTTGAAAGAAGAATTGCATAATAAACTGGAAGAATTTGCCAGCCATACGGATTCTTTAGAAGAAATTCATGAGAACAAGGAACAAATTGAAATTTCAAGAGCATATGAACGCATGCCGAATCCTTCTCTATTAGCAACACAGGAATTTATGGAAGGGAAAGTCTACTATCGCAAAAACGAAGACCAGGATCTTTTTAAATAATCAGGTTTTACTTTTTATATAAAGCGATCCATTTTATTGGGTCGCTTTTCTTTTTTAAAATAGTATTTTAGTGCTAATGCTCGCCGGTAAAAAAATAATCATTGGTATAACAGGAAGCATTGCGGCTTACAAAGTACCCTTAATTGTTCGCCAATTGGTAAAAGCAGGTGCAGTGGTGAAGGTTATTATGACACCTGCCGGCACTGACTTTGTTTCAAAACTTACACTTTCCACTTTATCAAAGAACCCTGTGCTTGTCAATTTATTTGACGAACAAAGTTGGGCTAATCATGTGGAGTTGGGCAGATGGGCCGACCTGATGTTGATTGCTCCGCTTAGCTGCAACACATTAAGCAAAATGGCAACTGGCCAATGCGATAACTTGTTGCTTGCTACCTATCTTTCTACTGTTTGCCCGGTAATGATAGCTCCTGCCATGGATGAAGACATGTGGCATCATCCAAATACCAAAAAGAACCTCGAAACACTTCGCGAAAACGGGAATATGGTTTTGGATGTAGCGCATGGTGAATTGGCCAGTGGGCTCGTTGGGCAGGGAAGAATGATAGAACCGGCAGAAATTGTAACAGCTATTAAATCTTTTTTTCAAACTGCTGGTCAATTAAAAAATAAAAAAGCGTTAGTGACAGCAGGCCCCACATACGAAGCTATAGATCCTGTTCGTTTTATTGGCAATCATTCATCCGGGAAAATGGGATATGCCATTGCAGATGAATTGGCAAGCAGGGGGGCAGATGTAACGTTAGTTAGTGGCCCCGTTTTCATCCAAACAAAAAATAAAAAGATAAAAATAGTGTCTGTTACAAGTGCAGATGAAATGTATACGACCTGCAATTCTAATTCTGCTTACGATATTGCAGTGATGGCAGCTGCGGTTGCAGATTATACGCCTGTTGCAGTTGCTGACCATAAGATAAAAAAATCAGAAGGCGAACTAACTATCATTTTGAAAAAGACAAAAGATATTCTTGGCAGTTTAGGCAAGGCAAAGTCAGGTGATCAAATTTTGGTTGGATTTGCGCTGGAAACAGAAAATGAAAATGCTAATGCGCAAAAAAAGCTCGTAGATAAAAATGCCGACCTTATTGTTTTGAATTCTTTGAAAGATGATGGTGCTGGTTTTGGACATGATACAAATAAGGTGACCTTGTTCTTTAAGAATGGGAAAGAAAAGCAAATCGAATTAAAATCCAAATCAGCATTAGCAAAAGACATTGTTGATGCTATAATTGAAATCAAATCATGAAAGCCATTTTCAGCTTTATTACAGTTATTCTCTTGTTTCAATTTGTGTCAGCACAGGAATTACAGGCTAAAATTTCAATTGTTTCAAACAAAGTAAGTACACAGGTTGATAAGAAGATCTTTCAGACCTTGCAAACAGCACTCACTAATTTTTTGAATAACCGCAAATGGACAAATGATAGTTATCAGCCGCAGGAAAAGATAAAATGCAACTTCTTACTTACCATCGATGAATATTCCGGCAACAATTCCTTTAAAGGCACATTGACGGTGCAGGCAGCCAGGCCGGTTTATAATACAAGTTACGAATCACCGATTATTAACTTTCAAGACCCATTGGTGCAGTTTAAATATGTGGAGTTCCAACCGATAGAATTCAACGAAAGTCGCATCCAGGGTAATGATCCATTGGCGGCTAATTTGCCGGCGATTTTGGCTTATTATGTCAATATTATTTTGGGAATGGATTATGATTCATTTTCACCCCGCGGTGGCGATCCTTACTTTCAAAAGGCACAATACATTGTAAACAATGCACCTGAGGGTGGCGATATAAGTGGATGGAAAGCATTTGAAGGATTGCGTAATCGTTTTAAACTGGTGCAGGGATTTACTGACAGCCGTTTTAATCTTGTTCATGATGCTGTGTACGCCTATTATCGTAATGGCTTCGATAAGTTTTATGAAAACGAAACAGAAGGACGATCAGGCATTTTAAATGCTTTGAGCTATCTGAATACAGTTAATACAGAGAATCCTGGCTCAATGGTCCTTCAATTTTTCTTCCAGGGTAAGAGTAATGAACTCGTAAAGATTTTCAGTAAAGCAGAAACAGATTTAAAAACGAGAGCCAGAGATTTTTTGGTGAAACTTGATCTAACGAATGCAAGTGCTTATAAAGAATTGCGATGAGAACCCTGGGAATTTTAGTTATTGTTATTCTTATTTTTTCCTGCAAGTTATCTGTGCCAAAGGATGTCTTGCCTCCAAAGAAGATGCAGGCTGTATTATGGGATGTAATGCAAGCTGATGAAATAGCGGAATATTATTCTGTAAAAGATTCAACCTTCCATAGTTTGCCCAAACATGCAGAGTACTATCAGAAAGTTTTTTCAATGCATAAAATAACCAAGGAAGACTTTAAGAAGAGCCTTGCATATTATGAAAGTCATCCTGTTGTTTTCAAAGCCGTTCTTGATTCGCTGAAAAGTTTTGGAGAAAAAATACAACGAGCAGATAGTTTAAAAACGTCCAAATCTCCTGTTATTGACAGTGCTACAAAGCGGATAGATAGTTTTAAAAAGAAGCCACTTCTTCCAATAAAACATCATTGACCCGATTGAAATACGATTGTTACTTTTGACGAAGTAATTGCTTGCTATGAACAAAGTATTCAAAAATGCTTCTGAGGCCTTGCACGATATTCATGATGGTGCCACAATTATGCTGGGCGGTTTCGGCCTTTGCGGCATTCCTGAAAATTCCATTAATGCTTTAGTTGAAAGAGAGGTAAAAAATCTTACTTGCATTTCTAACAATGCCGGCGTAGACGATTTTGGTCTGGGCCTGTTATTAAAAACGAGACAGATCAAAAAAATGATCAGTTCTTATGTAGGAGAGAATGCCGAATTTGAACGACAACTATTAAGCGGCGAGTTGGAAGTTGATCTTACGCCCCAAGGAACGTTGGCGACAAGAATCCAAATGGCCGGAATGGGCATTCCTGCGTTTTTTACTCCAGCAGGCTATGGAACTGAAATTGGCGAAGGAAAAGAAGTTCGTGAATTTAACGGGAAAAAATATTTGATGGAATATGCTTTGCATGCAGATTTTGCCATTGTGAAGGCATGGAAGGGCGATAAATATGGAAACCTCGTTTTCAGAAAAACAACAAGAAATTTCTCCACCTCTATGGCTAAGGCAGGGAAAATTACAATTGCGGAAGTTGAACATTTGGTTGAACCCGGGGAATTAGACCCTGATCACATTCAGGTAGCAAGTGTCTATGTTCATCGCATTTTTGAAGGAAATAATTATGAAAAGCGAATTGAAAGAAAAACAGTTCAATTGCAACACAACAAATAATCAACACTGATGGCTTTAGATAAATACGGAATTGCTAAAAGAATTGCACAAGAGTTGAGAGATGGTATGTATGTTAACCTCGGGATTGGAATTCCAACACTTGTTTCAAATTATATTCCTGCTGGTGTTTCTATAATGCTTCAAAGCGAGAATGGAATTCTGGGAATGGGTCCTTATCCTACGGAAGACGAAATTGACGCTGATCTCATTAATGCAGGAAAAGAAACAGTAACCGTATTGCCAGGTGGGGCTTTTTTTGACAGTGCTGAAAGTTTTGGAATGATAAGAGCAGGCAAGATCGATCTTACTGTTTTAGGAGCTATGGAAGTTAGCGAAACCGGCGATATTGCTAACTGGAAAATTCCTGGTAAAATGGTAAAAGGGATGGGGGGAGCGATGGATCTTGTTGCCTCTGCAAGAAATATTATTGTAGCAATGATGCATACCAATCCGAAAGGCGAATCCAAATTATTGCCGAGATGTACCTTGCCCCTGACAGGCGTTGGATGCGTGAAAAAAATTGTTACCGATTTAGCTGTGCTCGATGTAACTCAAGGTGGCTTCAGACTTTTAGAAAGAGCACCAGGTGTCAGCGTTGAAGAGATTATGGTTAAAACAGCAGGTAATTTAATCGTGGAAGGCGAAATAAAAGAGATGAGTATTTAAGGCGTTTGTAATCAATCTACCAAGTTGTTTTTCACAGCAAAGAAGACCAATCCCGCTGTGTTCTTACTTCCAAAACGCTCCATTAAACGATCTTTAATCGCTTCTACAGTTCTAGGGCTGATCTCCATTTTTTGAGCAATTTCCTGTGCTGTAAATTCCATACAAATAAACTTGAGCACATCTCTTTCACGGTCAGTTAAAGTAATTTCACTGTTTAACGAAGGAACTGCTTTTTGTTTAGCGTGGGATTTTTTTAAGAGGATGCGATTTACAAAATTGTTGAGATAGTAACCTTTCTCATGAACGTCCATAATAGCACGACGGATCTCCTGCGGCTCAGCATTCTTCAATAAGTAGCCACTAGCTCCATTCTCCATCATGTGTGAAACGAAGCGGTCGTCTTCGTACATGCTTAAGACAATAACATGAATGTTTGGATATTGTTTGCTAAGAATTTTTGTTGCTTCAATTCCATCTTTACCAGGCATGCGAAGATCCATGAGAACTACATCCGGTTCATTTACAGCGATTCCTTCTAAAAGTTGATCACCGTTATCGGCTTCTAAAACAAACTTGATATTAGTAAATGGACGAAGAGAGAGAATTACCCCTTTGCGAAAAATTTTGTGATCGTCGGCGATAGCAACTTTGATAACTTCCATAAGATTTCAAGTAACGTAAAATTAGTATTAAACAGCTAACGATTCGTACGGATCATCTCTCGGTATTTCGATAGTTACCTTGTAATAGGTTTGTGAGGCGTCTTTCTCGAATAAAATATTTCCTTGAGCAACTTTCAACCGGCTGCTAATGTTTTTCAGTCCTAAACCTATATTACTTTTATTAAGTTTCTCAAAATCGGTTTGAACAATTCCCCTGCCATCATGATGTAATCTTAAAAGACAGGAACCATTTTGCATGTTCTGGGTTAAATGAATAAAACTTGAGTTACTGTGTTTAAGAATGTTGTTGACAAGTTCCTGCACAACGCGATAAACAATTAATTCTTTTTCGGGTTTCAAGCGGTCTTTGTATTCATGAAAGCGACTGCTGGCGTTAATTTGCCCTGATCCGCTGATCTTTTGGAACATGTCATTGACCGCAGATTCCAATCCAAAATTTTTCAAAGTCGGGGGCATCAGACTGTGACTGATGTTACGTATAAGTTGAATGGTGTCATCTAGTATTTGACGGGCCTGGTAGATAGATTGTAATTGGGTGGTCTTGTCCTGGTTTACAAGATTTTCATTTAAATAAAGACGGGCAGTGGCAAGGAGCGGACCAGCATCGTCATGTAAATCTGCGGCAAGCCGCTGCCGCTCTTCTTCCTGTAACCGAATAGAAGCGTTGAGCAGAATTTTTTGTTGCTCCTGTTCCATTTGCTGAAGCCTAAGTTGGTAGCGTATAACTTTTCGTTGGTGGAAAATGATGAAAAGAATAAGACCTAAGGTCAGTACAAGCATACCCAGCGTACCTAAAAAAAGTACAAAGGAGATTCCGGGTTGATTGGTGGCTTGTAGTAGAAACATTGGTACTGATTAATTCAATGTGTATGATGGATTTTTTCTTAAAGGTTTTTTCTTTAACGTTTGGTTTACCATCAGTAATATGGCTATAACAAAGAAAATGTTTTTGATAATGGATGCAATGTTTGTTATGACCCAATACTGCAACAATTGTTGTCGGCTTATTGAATTTGCAGAGATGTATACAAAGAACGACCCTGCTAAGTAAATGAGAATCCCAAGTACACCCCAAAACGACGGCTTGTTGTATACAAACAGGTTTTCGGTGTCATTTATTTGTTCAAAAAAATAAAAAAAGGAAAATAAAAAAATGCTGAATGTCTCAATAGCAATCGGGACCGAATCTAAATGTACAGTGCGTTTTAAAACTCCGTAAACATAATGATAGGTGTATACATAATAAGACAGTGACGTTAATGCCACTATAATTGAACAAATAATAATAGCAGTTTTTAGACTTCTCTTCTTGATGATTAAGTAGAAGAAGTATGCAAAAAACAATGACTCGAAAAAAGTTGCAATCGGATAGATTTTGTTATGAATTCTAACATCAATATAAATAAGAGCAATGTTAATGGCAAAGTCAAATAACAAATAAGAAACAATTACTCTGGTAGCCTTATCCTTTTTGATTTTTTTGAAGTAAATAATGTAAAAAAGGATGGGAAGCAGATCGGAGAAAAAGGCCAGATAATTAAAAAGGTTTTCTATAGTTTTGGTTTTTGCCAAATATAGAAAACCTTTCTCTAAAATTTAAACTTTTGATTACTCTTCCCACCAAGCACCTATTACATCTTCAACTGGGGGAAAAGCTCTGAATACTTTCTTTGTCATGACAGTAAGTTTTTGTTGTTAACGCTGTAAAAATTGGCTATTAAGAGTGCCTTTTCCACAGGTATTATCAATGCACGGATTGATGTTTTCTGTAATAACTCAGTCCTTACAAGCATTTCAAGCCTCTTTAACCGTATCCATACTATTTAAAAAGGGGTGAAATTACGCTACTAAATTAGTAAAATTACTAAGGATGTTTTCTTAAAAATTTTGAACAATAAGATGAAGTGGGCGGTTTTACGGTCAGATTTTCAACATATTGGAAAATAGGGGAAATCGCTTATCCCTACTGGATTCTAAGGTTTATTTATGCCAAATTTAAAGTGGCGGTTGTTTTAAGGGAATAGGTCTATTAGGAGTTAGGAAAGTGAATTACAAAGTCAAGAACGCTTCGTAAATTTACGATGGCAAAGGATGGTTAACTATTTCAAAAGCTGCCGCTTAAGTTAATGGCGCAAAACCGTTTGGCCTCGTTACTATTTCGCAAAACTTATAACATTAAGTTTTACCTGCAGTTGCGTTATCGGTGAGTTCTCAAATGAAGTTTTGTATAGGAATTAGTTGAGCGAATTAAACACTACCATGATTAGTCAGACTCAAAATTTTATTTAGCTGTCTTTTAAACACAAAAAATGATTCGTAGATTTACGCATTCTAGGCGTGGAACTACGCATGGATCTGGACATGCAGAATATTAATAAATAAACTTGCATCGACCTTATTAGGCGTAGCAAAAAACGTTTAGTTTTACGTTCCTCTTTAAAATTCAATTATTTAAAACCAATTTCCATGACTGCCCAGCAAATAAAGGTTTCGATTGCTGACGACCACAAGATCTTTCGCGATGGGATTAAGATGGCCCTGAGAGACAGAGAATACCTCAAAATATTATGGGAAGCTGAGGATGGCAGAGACCTCATGCATAAACTAAAACTGAAACAACCCGACGTTTTGCTAATGGATATTCGCATGCCTGAAGTTGACGGTGTAAATGCGATTGGCATGATCCGAAAGGAGTACGACGACATTAAGATCATAGTACTTACCATGTATGATGACCAGGAAATGATCACGAAAATGATGGAAATGGGGGCAAATGCATATTTGACCAAGACCACAGATCCGGAAGAAATTTACCAGGCCATTTTAACATGTATGAATGATGATTTTTACTTCAATGACCTTGTGAACAAAGCAGTTTTATTAAAACTTCAGCATAAAAAAGCGGTAAAGCAATTTTATCCAAACCCAGTTAAGTTTTCTGAAAAAGAGCTTAAAATATTGAAATGCATTGCTGAGGACAAAACCACCGAGGAAATCTCCAAGGAAGTCTTTTTAAGTCCGCGTACCATTGAAACTATTCGTCAGAATATGAAGCAGAAAGTTGGCGCCAAAACGATTGCTGGTTTGGTTATGTACGCCATGCGTAATAAATTATTGGATTAATTTTTTCAAATGTCATCTTCTTCCATAAACATCAACAATACTTTTTTTGAAGGTGTCTATAAGCATGCGTGGAAAGGAACAATTCCACCGGGGCTTACTGAAGCAGAAGCAGACTTTATCCAGGAAATTGCCTCATTGAAAAACGGTGGTAAAGTTTTAGATATCATGTGTGGTTATGGCCGTCATGCTCTTGAGTTGGGTAGAAGAGGGGTACAAGTAACAGCAATAGATAACTTGAGGGATTATATTGATGAAATAAAAGAAAAAGCGAAAGAGAAAAGCCTTCCCATAAGTGCAATACAAGAAGACATTTTATATGCAAAGCTCGACGAAGTTTATGATGCTGCCATTTGCATGGGCAATAGCTTTGCTTTTTTTGACCGGAATGATGCAATAACAATCCTTCAGAATATTTCCAACCACATAAAACCAGGTGGGGTATTAATTATCAATTCCTGGATGGTGGCTGAAGTGGCAATCAAACATTTTAAAGAGAAAGATTGGCATTATGCAGGCGAGTATAAATGCATGCTTGAATACAAATACAGCTTCCATCCCTCGAGAATAGAATCAGAACAAACAATTGTTGCACCTGACCGTTCGATAGAAATTGTAAAAGGTGTTGACTATATTTTTACACTTGACGAAATGGAAGCAATGTTTAATGACGCTGGATTTAAAACCACAAATGTTTTCAGTACTCCAAGAAAAAAGAAGTTTGTTATAGGCGATGGCCGTGTATATATTGTAGCGGCGAAAATTGCAGAATAGAATTACTGAATGTACAAGTGAGTGACACAAGAGGTGATTGCTAATAGCAATGTGGTCGGTAAATCAAAATTTGAGAAGCTATATAGAGATATCAACTGTACAAAATAAAAAAAGTTGACTGCTTTGTGGAGGGTCGCCTGGGGTTTTCAAAAGTATTGGATTTACAAAAACTTACTGGACGGTTACTAGGACATTGGACATTTTGGGCGACGGTCCTTTTCAATCAACTTTCTGATACAAAACTAATTTGTAAACTAACCGGGCACAAGAGCATTACTGCCCGATTTTTAAGTTTCGGTTTTTACTTGGTCGTTCGTAAGGTTACTGTTTAGCCATTCCGTAAGTTTCCGATGAGCAAAATGAGGTCGCGATTTTTTTTCTAAGTAATCGTACTTTCCACAGCAAAAAATTACGTAGTAATACTATTCAAAATGCCGTGAGTTTTTACCATATTGCATTCGAATTGAGAACCATCGAAACTTTATTTTTAAAATTTCCTTATGAAAAATCTTGACGCTCCAATTAAAGTTGCTATTGCTGATGATCACGCACTGTTCCGTACCGGCGTAAAAACATCACTCTCCGGTCACAAGGATATCCAAATGGTTGCTGAAGCCGAAAACGGAATGCAACTACTTAATCTGCTTAAACATTTGAAGCCCGATGTAATTCTCCTGGATATTCATATGCCAATTATGGACGGCTATACCGCATTGCCCGAAATAAAAAAGCTATATCCTGACATGAAGGTGATCATGCTTTCAATGAATAATGACCCATCTATCATTACAAGAATGATGGAGATCGGTGCAAATTCGTATTTGACGAAAGAGTCAGATTCAGAGACCATTTACCATGCAATCCGCACTTGTTTCGAGCAGGAGTTTTTCTTCAACGATCTTACAAACAAGGCTTTGCTGAACGGATTGCGCATGAAGAAACCAGCCGAAGCCGCAACGCCGGAAGTTAATCTTAATGATAAGGAAGTAACTATACTTAAATTAATGTGCGAGGAAAAAAGCACAAAAGAAATTGCTGATATCGTTGATCTGAGCCCCCGTACCGTGGAAGCTATCCGCGATAAACTCAAAACAAAAACAGGCGTAAAATCAATGGCTGGTTTAGTTATGTATGCAGTGAAAGCCGGCATTGTTGAACAGGCCTGATTCATAAGGAAATAAATAATTAGAAATCCCATCTTCGTGATGGGATTTTTTTTTTGAAACAGATTTGTCATCAGCCTTATAGTAGAAATTTCTTTTCGGCACTTCCGTTGACCAACCTGTATTTTTGAGTCATGGATTTTATTTGTTTCAATGGAGATTTTTTGCCTGCAGAACAACCCTTGTTTACTGTGGCCAATCGAAGCTTCCGGTACGGCGATGGAGTTTTTGAAACTATAAAAATTTATAACGAGAAAATTCTTTTACATCAATTTCATTATGACAGATTACTTCTCGGATTGAAAATATTGCAAATTGATCACGACCTAACTAGCCCTGATCTATCGTCGCATATTTTACAGTTATGCAAAAGAAATAATTGTAGTGAATCTGCAAGGGTGCGACTGGCTGTTTATAGAAATGCTAAAGGCAAAGCCGAATTCGTTATCGAAGCATTGCCGCTTTCCAACAACATAAATAAATGGAACGAAAAAGGATTAAATATTGACCTTTATCCGTACGCGAGAAAAAATGCAGATGCGTTTTCAAATTTGAAAACAGCTAGTTTTCTCACCTATGTGCTTGCCGAATTATTTGCTAAAGAAAGAGGAATTGACGATGCTGTTGTTTTAAATGCATTCAACAATATTGCAGATAGCTCGAAGGCAAATATTTTCCTGATCAAAAAGAAAGAAATTCTTACTCCAGCCATGCACCAGGGATGCGTTAGCGGAGTTATGAGAAGATTTTTATTGGATGAGCTAAAGAAAAATGGTTATCGCACACACCAACAGGAAGTTTCAGAGCAGCAACTATTTGAAGCAGATGAAGTTTTCCTTACAAACTCAATTTATGATATTAGATGGGTTCAACGATATCGGGATAAAACTTATTCCTATGAACAAAGTTTTTCGATTTATAAAAAGATCATTGCTCCGCTCTATTAATTTTTTGAGAGCAGGTTGTTGTAAACCTGACGTAATTGATTAATTGCTTTTTTGCCATCTTCGCCCAGATCAATAGAATAGTTGTTTACATATAACTCAATGTGCTGCCTCATTACATTTTCATCCATGGCTTGTGCATGTTCTTTAGTATAAGAAGTGATTTCGGGATAATGAGCGAATGCGTATTCAACACTTTTCTTAATCAGGTTACTTGTTTTATTCTGGAGTTCAATATCTAAATTATTCCTGGCTGAAATGCAAGCTAACGGTATTGGTGCTTTTTGTTTTTCTTCCCATATTTCCCCAAGGTCACAAATTTTAATCAATCCTTTTTGATGGTAAGTGAAACGATTTTCATGTATGATCACTCCCAGGTCAAACTTCTCCATTAGCACAGCATCCTCAATTGATGAAAACAAAAGAGGCGTTTTATTTTTTGCCATTGGGAAGGCAAAGCTCAATAAAAAATTTGCAGTGGTAAGTTCACCTGGAATAGCAATTGTGCAGCTATTCACGTCTGGCACATTGACCATTCTTTTTGCGATCAATAATGGCCCTACTCCTTTGCCTAGTGCAGCTCCGGAATTCAGCATCGCATACTTATCAGCATTCGCAAAAAAAGCAGGGCAGCTCAATTTGGTAATGTCCAATTTGCCACTGTTGCTCCATTCGTTCAATGTTTGAATATCTTCCAATACAGCCTCAAACTCCAGGCCTTCAGTATCGATTTTTTTATTGACAAGTGCATCAAAAATAAAAGTATCATTCGGACAGGGTGAAAAACCTAGGCTCAATTTCATCTGCTCAAAATTTTTGTAAGTATTCTTTTTAATTCAATATTCAAATTGGCAATGGCTATGTTCATCACCCACTTGCTTTTATCTCTTTCGCCAACAAAGTTCGATAAGGATCGCATTTGTAAAAAAGGAATCTTTTCTTGCAGAGCTACAAAATGCAAAGCAGCACCTTCCATGGATTCTACCGAAGCCTTTAGTTGAGTTCTGTAATAATCGATTCGATTTTTATTAGTGCTGATTTCATTTACAGTTACTCCATCAACAATTGTCAGGCCAGTTGACTTCAAGGCTTCAACATTGTTTGAAAGTTTTCCATTTGACCAGGGAAGAGAATTTTTATCAAGAAGTTTTAAATCAAATAACGTTTTGAAACCGGTATTTTCTTCAACACCTAAATCGCCAATGTTTTCATTTTCGACCAATACAATTTTCGTTAAAGCAAGTCTTTCATCTAAACATCCGGCAACGCCAGCCTGCAAAATAAAATCAGGTCGTTTTTGGGATACGGCTTTAATTAATGAATAAGTAGTGGCCATCATACCAACACCGGTGATCAAAATGTCGACGTTCTTCATGTTTTCTTGCCGAATTAGTTCAACTGTCGGCTTGATCTCGAATTCTGTTGATGCACAAAGAAGTAATTGCATTCTTCAAAATTAGCTGATGGAAACAATATGGTTAAAATGTAACCTTATTGTCATTCAGCGACTCAATATTTCAAATCTTTACTCTCATTCAAACCACAACAATTAGTTTTGTAAATTCAACTTTATTATGAACAAAAAAGTAGCTGTCATTCGCCGTGAACATTTCAACGCAGCACATCGCCTGTATCGTAATGACTGGAGCGATGATAAAAATATGGCTACGTTTGGCAAGTGCAGTCTGCCACATTATCATGGCCACAACTATGAACTTGAGATAAAAGTGACGGGTGAAATTGATCCGGATACAGGTTTTGTGATGGACTTAAAGCAACTTTCTGATCTTGTAAATGAAAAAGTGATTGAGAAATTTGATCACAAAAATTTAAATGTTGATACAGACGAATTCCGAAACTTAAATCCAACTGCTGAAAATATCGCGGTAGTTATTCATGATCTTTTGCGTCCGCATATTAAGCCATCGCTGGAATTGTTTGTTCGTTTGTTTGAAACGCCACGCAACTATGTGGAATACCCTGCGTAATTATAAATCATCCTGATCGCTATCGGGGCTAAAATCGTAAATAACAAATGGCTTATAGTAAAAAAGAAGATTTTGATAAACAAACTACGGAAGAGCTAATAAAACATTACCATGGAGTAATTGATCTTATTGGCGAAGATGCCGAAAGAGAAGGTCTTTTAAAAACACCCCACCGTGTAGCCAAAGCAATGCAGTTCATGACTCACGGATACAAACAAGATGCAGTTGCCATTTTGAATAGTGCAAGGTTTAAAGAAGAGATTAGTGAAATGGTAATTGTAAAAGATATTGAGTTGTATTCCATGTGTGAACACCATATGCTTCCCTTTTTTGGTAAGGCACACATTGCTTACATACCTAATGGTTACATAACAGGTTTAAGTAAGCTTGCAAGAGTAGTTGATGTTTATGCAAGAAGGTTGCAGGTACAGGAAAGATTGACTACACAAATTCTTCAAGCTATCAAGGAAAGTTTGAATCCACTTGGTGTTGCGGTTGTAATTGAAGCCAAACATTTGTGTATGATGATGAGAGGTGTTCAAAAGCAAAATTCAGTTACAACGACATCTGCCTTTGATGGCGAATTTTTAAATAACCACGTTACAAGGAATGAATTTTTAAAATTGATTTCTGCAAGATTGAGCTGATAATCAAATGCTGGCGGTTTAACTGATGTTCGTCAGATTTAAAATCTTCAAGTGCCTTACATTTGACGTTCAATTGGAATTATGAAACGTCCATAATAAAATTTTCCTTAAGTTCTAAATACAATGAAAATTTTATTATGGTAAGTTCCATCTGACCAAAAACAATAAATTTGAACAGATGAAACATGCATTTGTATTTCCCGGACAAGGTGCCCAGTTTCCGGGAATGGGTAAAAATCATTATGACAACAGTTCTTTTGCGAAAAAAATTTTTGAACAGGCCAATGAAATTTTAGGTTTCCGGATTTCGGATGTGATGTTCAATGGTACAGAAGAAGATCTGAAGCAAACAAAAATCACTCAGCCTGCAATTTTTCTTCATTCAATTATTGCTTATAGAACCATAGAGAGTGCAAAACCAGATATGGTAGCTGGTCATTCTCTTGGCGAATTTTCTGCGCTGGTTGCCAATGGCACATTGAGTTTTGATAAAGGTCTTGAATTGGTAAGCCTTCGTGCACAAGCCATGCAAAAGGCCTGCGAGTTAACTCCGTCAACAATGGCCGCTGTATTAGGACTGACTGATGAAAAGGTTGGAGAAATTTGTAGTGAAGTTTTTAAAGAAACAGGAGAAGTAGTTGTTCCCGCAAACTTCAATTGCCCGGGGCAGCTTGTGATTTCCGGCAGCGTTAAAGGTGTTGAAATAGCCTGCGAGAAATTAAAAGCAGCAGGAGCAAAAAGAGCATTGATGCTTCCTGTAGGTGGCGCTTTTCACTCACCTTTGATGGAACCCGCCCGCCAGGAATTAAAGCAGGCCATTGAATCAACAAATTTTCATACACCATCATGTCCCGTTTATCAAAACGTAGCTGCAAAGGGAGTTTTAGACAAAGATGAAATCAAGCAAAATTTAATTGATCAGTTGACAGGCGCGGTAAAATGGACACAATGTGTACAGGCAATGATTGCTGACGGTGCAACAAAATTTACAGAGTGTGGTCCTGGCAAAGTGTTGCAAGGATTAATTCTAAAGATCAGTAAAGAAGTGAGTGCGGAATCTGTAGGTTGATAAAGATTCAATCTCTGCTTTTATATAAACGAGTTCAATTTTTTTAAATCTTGCCATGATAAAAAATCTTGCGTAAGATTTTTTTTTATATTTAGACATCTTTAACCAAAATCAATTAATCATGAAAAAAATTCTTACACTCTCACTTGCGTTATCTCTATTAATCACTTCTTTCGCTGCAGGAACTTCTATCATCGTAACCCCCAAAAAATCTCCATCTCCCAACGCTAATCAAATTCTTCTTCCTGTAGGTAAAAATGGTGAAAAGGTTTCATTGATGGATCTTTCTGTAATGAAAGCTAAAGACTACGAAGCGCTTACAGGCAAAACAATGAATCTGAAAGACAAACTGGCTTTCACGATCATTCAAAAAAAATTAAGAAACAGCATTAACTCCAATGGCGACATAAAAACAAAACTACTTGGGAAGGTTGCGCTAAAGGCCAAAAAGGCTGATGAAAAAACGCACAAATATTTAAAACTTTGGCTTATTCTTCTTGGTCTTTCTATTGTACTTGGAATTATAGGTTGGGCAGTTCCATTCTTCTGGGTACTTTCAGGTTTAGCGGGATTAGGAGCTTTGATATTCTTTATACTTTGGTTACTCAGCCTGTCGGGCACTATGTAATTATAAGATCAACAAGTTTTGAGATAAAAAAGCTGTTCTTCATGAACAGCTTTTTTATTTGTTTAAAATGTAATTCCACAATTCACCCATTCAGGATCAAAAGCAGCCTTGTATTTTTTATAGAAATTGAAAGCAGGTTCATTCCATTCCAGCACTTGCCACATGATGCCATGAAATTTTTTACGCTGCGCTTCCTTAATCAAAGCATCGAACAATAATTTCCCCAAACCTTTGCCTCTCATTTCTTCAGTTACATAAAAATCTTCGAGGTACATACGTTGGCCTTTCCACGTACTAAATCGAATATACCATAATGCAAACCCCTGTACTTTGCCATCAACTTCTGCAACCAATGCCCACCAAACAGGCCGGCTTCCAAAGCCACTCTTTTCAAAATGCTCCAATGTAACAGTAACCTCTTTTGGTGCTCTTTCATAAGCTGCGAGCTCTTTTACAAGTTCGATTATCCTTGCACAATCTTCTTTAACTGCTTTACGAATTTTTATTTCCATTTACGAATTGTTTAATCATTTAAAGCTTGGTTCAAATCTGCGATGATGTCTTCACTGTTTTCAATACCAACATTCATCCTGATCAATCCATCACTGATTCCATATTTTTCTCTTTGTTCTTTTGGAACACTGAAGTGCGACATGGATGCCGGATGCGAAAGCAAGGTATCAACTGTTCCAAGTGAAACTGCACGGACACACATTTTCAATTTATTCATGAAATCAACTCCACCTTGAAATCCTCTTTTCAATTCGAAGCTTAACATACCTCCTGCATGCTTCATCTGCTTTTGTGCAATTGAGTAGTCGGGATGCGATGACAATCCAACATAATTGACCTTACTTACTGCTGTATGTTGTTCTAAAAATTTCGAGACCTGCATAGCATTCTCGCAATGGCGCTGCATACGAACTTCCAACGTTTTAATTCCCTGTATCAACAAAAAAGCATCAAAAGGATTGGAGTTGCCACCAAGCAAACGATGCACCTTTGTTGCTTTTGTTTTCATGAATTCAGTTTCTCTTCCTAGTAAAACTCCACCGATGGCTGTTCCATGCCCATTCAAAAATTTTGTTGTGGAATGAACTATGAAATCAACCCCGTATTTAAATGGCTGCTGCAAATATGGAGTAGCAAATGTGTTGTCACAAGCAACAATCAAACTGTGTCTCTTCGCAATCTTTGTCAACTCTTCGATGTCTACACAATTGATCGTGGGATTGGCCGGTGTTTCGAGATACATCATCTTAATGCTTTTGTCGTTTTTAATGATGTCCTCAACTTTGTCCAATTGCCTCAGATCAACAATCACGGCTTCGATTCCAAAATCGGGAAAGAGTTTGTAAAGAATTTCATCAGAGCCGCCGTACAATGAAAAATGTGTGAGTACCTTATCGCCTTTTTTCAAATTCGAAAGAAATAAAGTGGAGATGGCTGCCATGCCAGATGCATGTAAAATTCCTTTGGCTTCAATATTCAATTGGAATGTTTCGAGTGCAGCAATTTTTTGTTCTGCTTCTGTAAACGTTGGATTTCCCCAGCGGGAATACAGATATCCTTCTTCCTGGCCGCTGAAGCGTTTCATTCCCTGCTCTGCAGTATCAAAAACAAAAGTACTGGAGGCGTATATGGGTGTTTGATGAGAATAAAGTGGATCCTGCACATGCCCTGCGTGGATGGCAGCAGAACCAAAACCTTTTAGTGGAAAATTTTTATCCATTTGATGAAACCATTTTTGTTAATTCGCTTTGAAATAGCGGTGTCAAAAATATTTAGAAAAGCGATGCTCCACTGACGAAATAAATTTGAATCAAGATGAAAGAGATTTTAGCCCAACTTTCTGCTTATAATATATGGGCGAATCAAGCGTTGCTTGATACAATTATCCGGCTTTCAGAAGAAGAACAAAAGCAGGAATTGCCCAGTAGTTTCAAAAGTTTATATGCAACAGTTCTTCACATGCTGGATGCGGAAAACATTTGGTGGCAGCGCATGAAATTGCAGGAACGCATCACAAGGCCGAGCGAAAATTTCACCGGTGATATGAAAGAGGCTGCAAATTCTCTTCTGAATCAAAACAGGCAATGGAATGAATGGATAAACAGTGCAAATGAACACCAGTTAAATCATGTGTTTCATTATCAGAACACCAAGAAGGAACAATTTAAACAACCCATTTACCAGATGCTGTTGCACATGCTCAATCATGGAACGTATCATCGCGGGCAGTTGGTAAATATGTTGCGGCAGTTGGGTGTGGAGAAGGTGCCAGCGACAGATTTTATAGTTTGGAGTAGAAGGAAGTAATCAAAGATCTGCATCACCATCGCTGATTGAGTAAATAAAATTGTCGGCATCTCTAAAAGTAAAATTCACATAAGCACGGGCTCTTGGCCCCGTTTTGTTTTTAGGAAGTGTTTTAAAGTCGTAATAGTAATAAAGGCATTCTGTTCCACCAGAAGTTTTTCTCGTCTCGTTCGGCTTTCCAAATTTTTCGAGAAGAAACTCTTTTGTGAAATTTCCTTGATTACAGAACAGAATGTATTTGCAATTATTCAGACGAAAGCCACTATTGCCTGTCGAATCAAGTTTCCATTCTGAAGATAATCGGTTGATCACTTCAAAACAAGATTGAAATGAGCCAGATTGGCTAAAGCAACTCGTAAAACAGAAGTAGACCACTATAAGTATTGAGAATCTTCTCACGGCTTATCAACGTTCAATTAAACAAATAATTGCTGCTTTAAAACCTAATAAATTTCATAACCAAATTAATACGCCCACTTCACCAAAGTTGCTCCCCAGGTAAATCCGCCACCAAATGCAGCTAATACAATATTTTCACCTTTATTCAATTGCTGGCGCCATTCCCAAAGACAAAGAGGAATAGTTGCAGCAGTAGTATTTCCGTAACGTTGAATGTTCAGCATTACTTTATCATGAGATAGCCCCATACGGTTTGCTGTAGCATCTATAATTCTTTTATTGGCCTGGTGAGGAACCAGCCACGCAATATCATCACCAGTCAATCCGTTTCTTTCCAAAAGCTCAGCACTTACATCTGCCATTCCTTTTACAGCAAATTTGAAGACGGCTTGTCCTTCCTGATAGATGTAATGTTCTTTGTTAGCAACTGTTTCTGCAGACGGCGGTTTTAATGAGCCACCGGCTTTCATGTGCAGGTATTCTCTTCCGCTTCCATCGCTTCTCAAAATGCTGTCGAGTACACCCATACCTTCATGATTGGGTTCCAACAAAACCCCTCCGGCGCCATCACCAAAAATGATACAGGTTTGGCGATCGCTGTAATCTACAATGGCGCTCATTTTATCAACTCCTATTACCACCACTTTTTTATAACGGCGGCTCTCAATTAGAGAGGCGCCAACTGTGAGGCTATATAAAAAACCGGAACATGCAGCTTCAAGATCAAATCCCCATGCATTTTTTGCTCCTGCTTTGTCGGCTATGATGTTTGCAGTTGCGGGGAAAACCATATCAGGAGTGACGGTTGCACAAATGATGCAGTCAATTTCTTCAGGATGAATGCCACGCTTTTCGCAAATCTGCTGCACCACAGGCACAGCAAGATCAGAAGATGCTTTCCCCGGTTCTTTTAAAATTCTTCTTTCTTCAATTCCTGTTCTAGTACGTATCCATTCATCGTTTGTATCTACCATTTTTTCCAAATCAAAATTGGTCAGCTTTGTTTCGGGTACATATCCTCCAACTGCTGTGATAGCTGCATTTATCTTCTGTGTATGAGGCATGTTTGAAAAATTTGTTCGCAAAGATAGGGAAGGGTGGGAAGTTGAATATTGATAACAAGAAGCTGAATTTCGGATCATTAGAAATTTATAAACAAACTACTTACTTTGCGACCATGATCGCATTTGTAAAAGGCCAGTTCGTTCACAAAACGCCTTCTTATGTTTTTGTTGATGTCAATGGTGTTGGATACGAAGTTCAAATCAGTCTCAACACTTACTCTAAAATCCAAGACCTTAAAGAAGGTACGCTCCAAACGCACCTGATTGTCCGCGAGGATGCCCATGTTCTTTTTGGCTTTTTTGATCTTGCAGAAAAAGAGATCTTTCTCCAGTTAATCGGCATCTCCGGAATTGGAGCCAATACAGCCCGGGTCATGCTTTCTTACATGAAACCCGAAGAGTTGAGCAGGGCTATTATCCAGGGAAATGTCAAAGCTCTGGAAAGCATTAAAGGCATCGGACGCAAAACCGCTGAACGCATAATAGTAGAACTTCGCGATAAGCTAGCCAAGCAGCCAGTAGATTCCAGTGTAAATATTTCGACATGGGAAGGCAATACTTTACAATCTGATGCGTTAAATGCTCTGATTGCATTAGGCATCAACAGGCAAGCTGCCGACAAAGCCATTCAGAAAGTGTTGGAGCAGGAACCTGGGATAGGAGTTGAGTTGTTGATAAAGAAAGCTTTACAGATCCTCTAAATCCGTGACTAAAACCGATGTGAAAAATTAGAATTGGCTGCGAAATTTACCTATAAACTCTTTGCGCTATTAACTGCTTGCGTCCTTTCTGCCTTATGGATGAAGGCAACAGCTTCCCCATTTCAAAATAAGGATACTACCGTTCGACCATTGCAAGACCGTTATAGCGATCCTTATACTTATCCAAACCGCAGTACTTTCGATTTAAAAGATACTGGTTTCATTAAAAGAAACATTGAGTACGACCCCGTCACCAAACAATACTACATTATCGAAAAGATCGGTGATAAGTATTATCGTACACCAACGTATTTTTCTAAAGAAGAATTTTTGAGGCTGCAGGGACGTAAAGATGAAGTGGATTATTTCCGTCAAAGAGCCGACCTGCTTTCCAACCTTAATCGAAGAAACTATAAACCGAAGTTTGGTTTTAATAAGGATTGGATGAATCGTGTTACAGGAAATGGCAAAGTTGAAATCAAACCAACGGGCTATGTAGACATTACCACCGGTTACCAGGGACAAAAGATCAAAAATCCTGTATTACCCGAACGTGCAAGAAACACTGGCGGATTGGATTTTGATATGAATGCCCAGTTCCAGGTAGATGCCAATATTGGTGATAAGATAAAACTTCCGATCAATTATAATACACTAGCTACTTTCGATTACGAAAATCAGTTGAAACTGGATTATCACGGTAAGGATGATGAAATATTGAAGCAGTTCCAGATGGGTACCGTGAATTTTGCATCGAAAGGGACTCTAATTCCGGGGGCACAATCGCTGTTTGGAATAAAAACCCAGCTACAGTTTGGAAAATTGTTCCTCACCGCAACACTGGCAAATCAAAAGTCTCAAAGGCAGTCGCTGGGTATACAGGGCGGCAGCGCTTCGCAAGCTTTTGATATCAGAGCAGATGAATATGAAGAGAATCGCCACTTTTTAATGGCACAAAGGTTTAGAAGGGATTATAAAAAAGCAATGAGCCAACTGCCCGTGGTTCGTTCCAATTTCCAGATACTAAGAGTTGAAGCATGGGTAACAAACCGCACCGGGGCTACAACAGAAACAAGAGACGTAGTTGGCTTCATGGATTTGGGCGAGTATAACCCTTATAATTCTGCATGGGCCAACCCGAACGGAGATACTTTACCAAGCAACAAGTCTAATACGCTCTATCAAACATTAATTAGTAATGCTACAATAGCAAGAAATTCTACCCAGGTTCAAACTTATCTCAACGGTTTGAACGGTATGCAACCTGTTCAGGAGTTTGAAAAAACCTTCGCAAGAAAACTGCAGCCTACTGATTTTTATTTCAATCCGCAAATTGGTTTTATTTCTCTTAATCAGCCATTGCAACCGGATGAAGTTTTAGCAGTAGCCTATCAATATACCTATAATGGAAAGGTTTACCAGGTTGGTGAATTTTCGCAGGATGTTCCGCCGGACAGCAGCGGCAACACAACCAAGGTTCTTTTCCTGAAATTGTTGAAGGCAACTTCTCAACGTCCCAATCTGCCGATCTGGGATTTAATGATGAAGAATGTGTATAGTGTTGGTTTTGGTCAGTTGGAAAGACAAGATTTTAAGTTGGATGTTTATTACGAAGAGCCAAGTACGGGCACAAAGAAATATTTACCTCCGTCTATCGCGACTTCTACACCATTTGCACAAGGCACGCCGATACTGCAAATAGTGGGACTCGATAAGTTAAACAATCAAAACGATCCTCAACCCGATGGCGAATACGACTATGTGGAAGGATTTACAGTGATCTCGTCTCAAAGCCGCGTTATTTTCCCGGTGTTGGAGCCGTTCGGTCATGATTTGGATACTGCGGTTATTCCATCTGAAAGACCAAATGTTCTTTTCTATCCCTTATATGATACCATCAAAGCCATTGCACAGAATTATACTAAGCTGGATCGTTTCAGGTTAATTGGAAGATCGAAATCATCAGGTTCAAACCAGGACTATCAACTTGGTTTTAATATTCCTCGTAATTCCGTTACTGTTACAGCAGGCGGGCAGGTATTGCAGGAAAATATTGACTACGAAATCAACTATGATTTGGGAACACTGCATGTGATCAATCCTGCTATTATCAGCTCGGGAATTCCGGTCCAGATTCAATATGAGAATAACGCCACTTACGGTTTGCAGTCGAAGAATTTTATTGGTTTGAGATTGGATTACTTGGCAAACCAACATCTTTCCATGGGTGCTACCATGGTTCAATTGGGCGAACGACCATTCTTTACGAAGCAGAGCTATGGTGAAGATCCTATTCGCAACCGCATGTACGGAGCGGATTTCGATTATCGCAACGATATTCCAAGACTTACTAAGTGGTTAGATAAGTTGCCATTCTATTCTACTAAAACTGTTTCTTCAATTACGGCCTATGGTGAGGCTGCCTTCTTAGATCCTGGTCACGCAAAGCAAATCGGTAAGGGAAGCAGCGGAGCCAGTTATGTTGATGATTTTGAAGGCACCCGCAGCAGTATCGATCTTCGCTTCCCTTTGATTAGCTGGACACTAGCTTCTGTTCCGCAAGGGCAAAATACATTGTTCCCCGAAGGAAGTCTATCTAATAATATTGCAAGTGGCTACCGTCGTGCAAGATTGGCCTGGTATAATATTGAGCAAAGGCTGCAGGAGCGAACGGATAATGATAATCCGCTAAAAGGTAATCTTGCAGAACTAAGTAAGCCTGAAACACGCAAAGTCTATCAATCGGAAATTTTCCCGAAACGTACCAATGATATTGGCCAGTCTATCTTAACTACGTTTGACCTTGCTTATTATCCAAAAGAAAAAGGTCCTTACAATTTTGTTGCGAACTCCGGCAAACTGGATGTAAATGGAAGTCTAAAAAATCCAAGGGAGTCCTGGGGCGGCCTTATGCGCAATATCGATCAAACAGATTTCGAATCAAGCAATATTGAGTTCATAGAATTCTGGGTGCAGGATCCTTTTATAAGTGGCCGTAATCCACAAGGTGGACAATTGTATTTTGACCTGGGAAATATTTCTGAGGATGTATTGCGTGACGGTAAACGTTTGTACGAAAACGGTTTGCCAACACCTAACAACAGAGTGCCCGTTGATACATCGGTTTGGGGGCAGGTACCAAGAAATCCACTGCAGGTAACCAATGCCTTTAGTAATGATGCTACTGACAGGCCTTTCCAGGATGTGGGTTTTGATGGATTAACCGATACTGCTGAACAGCGTCATTTTCAAAATTATCTTTCGCAACTCCAAACTGTAGTTACCAACCAGGCAGCATATCAAAAAATAAGTGGCGATCCTTCTCAGGATAATTTTAAGGGTTACCGTGATCCTTCATTTACAGCTAGCGATGGTATACTTGCACGATATAAAAACTTCAATAATCCGCAAGGTAATTCGCCTGTTGCAACTCAAAGTGATCAGTTCAATGCCTTCACATTATATCCTGACCAGGAAGAACTGAACCGTGATAACACAATGAATGAAGTGGAAGAATATTTCCAATACAAGGTGGATCTATATCCGGGGATGGACATAACAAACAATCCGTACATCACCGATGTTCGTAATGCGTTGGTCAAGCCTGTTAATGGTATTCAGCGATATGAAAAATGGTACTTGTTCCGGATTCCCATAAAAGATTTTCAGCAAAAAATCGGGAACATTCCAGACTTCAAATCCATACGCTTCATCCGCATGTTCATGACCAATTTTGAAGACACGGCTGTTTTGCGTTTTGGTAAATTGGAATTGGTCAGAAATCAGTGGAGAAAGTTCACAAATGAAATTGACACTACCGGTTTAGGTGCACCTTTGCCTCAACTCGATCCGGTAAAAGTTGACATACTTGCTGTAAACATTGAAGAGAATGATCAACGTGAGCCAATAGTTTATCGCCAGCCACCAGGAGTAGAACGCCAGGAGCAATTAAGCAACAATAATGTACAATTATTATTGAATGAGCAATCATTAAGCGTAAGGGTGAAAGGTCTTCCAAAAACACAGGCACGGGGCGTATTCAAAACCATGAATCTCGACCTGCGTTCTTACGGAAGACTTTCCATGTTCGTTCATGCCGAATCATTAAACACTCCCGGCAATGATATAACTGATGGACAGGCAAATGCAGTCATCCGTATTGGAAATGATTTTACTAATAACTACTACGAAATAAGAATCCCTTTAACAATTACTGCATGGCACGAAAGAGATACAACACGTATTTGGCCGTCAAAAAATAATTTGGATTTCGATCTGGATGAGCTGACTAATTTGAAGGTTCGCCGAAACAGTGCGGGAGTCTCAGTATTCAATTATTATTCGGAAACCATGTCGGACGGAAGAAGATACGCAATTTATGGTAACCCGAATCTGGGCGAAGTGAGAGGCATGTTTATGGGGATAGAAAATGCAAAGAAAGAAGTACTTGATGCAGAAATTTGGTTTGACGAATTGCGCCTTACGAAAATGAATGAAAAAGGCGGGTGGGCTGCTTTGGGAAGGGTTGATATCAGGTTAGCAGATTTAGGGACAGCTACAGTGAGTGCAAGCTATCGCAGTGTCGGTTTTGGTACACTTGAGCAAAGGGTAAATGAAAGAAGCAAGGAAGATTACCTTACATGGGATGCAGCAACCAATCTTGATCTTGGAAAATTAGTTCCAAAGCAAGCTGCAGTGCAAATACCCGTTTATGCCGGCGTAAGTAAAACGATCAGCAAGCCACAATTCGATCCATTGGATCTCGATTTGACTTTGAAAGAAAAGCTCAACGGTTTCAAAGGTGATTCTCGTGCTCAGGATTCTATCCGTAACCAGGCCATCGATCAAACAACAATCAAAACGGTCAATTTCACCAATGTAAAGAAGAACAAGACAAATGGAAAGAAACCACAATTGTGGGATATATCGAATATTGATCTCAATTACAATTTCACACACCAGGAAAGAACAAACCCAATTATTGAGTTAGAAGATATCAAAAAAACCAGGGCTGCTGTTGGATACAATTATGCACCGCAGCCAACATTTGTTGAACCATTCAAAAAATGGGTCAAGTCGAAATCGCCGTGGTTGTCGCTAATCAGGGATTTTAATTTCAACTATAAACCTTCATTGCTTTCTTTCAAAGCCGATGTATTTAGGCAATTTGGTGCAACACGCTCAAGAAATATTGGAACATCATTCAAACTTCCGGAAACTTATAATAAGTACTTCTATTTCGATCGCTACTATAATCTCCGTTGGGATTTTACAAGATCCATCAGTCTCGATTTTAGTGCTGTAAATAATGCGAGAGTGGATGAGCCAATCGGTCGTATCGATACAAAAGAGAAGAAAGATTCTGTAAAGAATAATTTCTGGTCAGGCGGACGTAATACACACTATCACCAGGAAGCAACTTTATCATATAACCTTCCTACATCAAAATTGCCATTGTTAGATTGGACCACGATTCGTGCAAGTTATACGGCAAAATACGATTGGGTTGCCGGCTCGTTGATCGATCGTGAATTGGGTAATACTTTGCTTAACGGTCAAACAAGAAATTTGACAGGTGACCTGGATTTTGACCGACTTTATCAAAAATGGAAATTCCTTCGTTCGGTTTATAGCGAGACACCACAGGATAAAAAAGAGGCAAGACAAAAGCCACAAAGAGATAGTACGGGAAAGAAAATAAAAATCAAGAACCCGAACAAGTTGTATTATGTTGGAACCATTCCGAAAGCATTTGCCAAACTCGCCACCTCTTTGAAACGTGTCGGTGTTCAATATACAGAAGACCTCGGAACATTGTTGCCGGGTTATTTGGATAGCACAAGAGTATTAGGAATGAATTTGCGCAGCATGAATCCGGGTTGGAAATACATATTCGGTTACCAACCTGATACAAATGCGATAAACAGTTTTGCGTCGAAAGGTCTATTAACCCGAAGTGAAGTGTTCAACCAACTGATCCAGCAACGATATAACCAACACATTAATGTAACAGCCCAAATCTCACCCATTCGCGACTTTAATATTGATATTACGTTAGACAGAGTTTTTGATAAAAATTATTCTGAGTTGGAAAAAGACACCACCGGTACTTCAGGGATCAGCCGTCTTAACCCATATGCAACCGGTAGTTTCAGCATGAGCTATATTTCTTATCAAACAATGTTTAATAAGTTTGATCCGAATGAAATATCTGAAACCTTCAGAAGATTTGAGGCTAATCGTTTGATTCTATCAAATCGTTTAGGGGGATTGAACAAATATAAGCCCGGACAAACCTCAACAGGTTACTATCAGGGTTATGGACGATACGCACAAGATGTTTTAATACCATCTTTCCTTGCAGCTTATACCAATAAAGATCCAAACAGCATTCAACTTATTAAGAACTCAAATCCAAATCTTCGTTCTAATCCTTTCTCAAGCTTAATCCCAAAACCAAATTGGAATATCACTTACAACGGTTTAACAAGAATAAAAGCCCTGGAAAAACTATTTACCAATTTCACATTGCGTCATGGTTATAGCAGTACTTTAAGTATGAACAGCTTTACTACTGCGTTATTGTTTCAGGATCCTTTCCATTATGGATATCCTTCGTTCATTGATACGGCGACCGGTTCATACATTCCTTATTTCCTTGTTCCTAATATTTCAATCAACGAAAACTTCAATCCGTTGGTGGGTTTTGATGCTACGTTTACTAACCAACTTTCAACTAGGTTTGAATACAAAAAGAGCCGCACACTTAGTTTGAGTTTGATAGATTACCAATTGGCGGAAACACATTCTACAGAATATACCATTGGCGCTGACTGGAGAAGAAAAGGTGTACCGCTTTTCAAAAACCTGAAGATTGGTAAGAATGGAAAGAAACTGGATAATGATATCACCTTCCGTTTTGATTATAGTTTCCGCGACGATGCGACCGCCAACACAAAACTTGACCAGAATACAGCCTTCGGAACGTCAGGACAAAAAGTAATTCGCCTTGCACCGTCAATTGATTATGTTGTAAATAATCGTGTGCAGTTGAAATTCTACTACGAGCAAAATAAGATCATTCCAAAGATTGCCACCAGTGCACCGATCACAACTACAAGGGCAGGAGTGCAGGTTAGAGTTTCTTTAGCGCAATAACTTAAACTTATCAGTTATTAAGCCTCTTTCAGCTAATTACTTCTGTAAGGCTGTTACTGAAAGCTTTATTCTTATTTTGCACCTATGGAGATTATACAGGCTTCATATCTGATCAGTAGTCCTTCGGTTGATAAATGTCCAAAACCGGATAAACCGGAATATGCATTTATTGGAAGAAGCAATGTTGGTAAATCATCGGTGATTAATATGCTTACCAATAAAAAAGAGTTGGCAAAAGTTTCTTCGTCTCCCGGGAAAACACAATTAATTAACCATTTTACTATACAATCAAGCGACAAAAAAGAATGGTATTTAGTTGATCTTCCAGGCTATGGTTATGCAAAGCGATCGCAAAGCCAGAGAAAAACCTGGCAAAAAATGATAGACGAGTACATAAAAAAAAGAGAGAACCTTGTCAACCTTTTTGTGTTGGTCGACAGCCGCCACGAACCTCAAAAGATCGATCTTCAGTTTATTAATCGTTTGGGTGAATGGCAAATTCCATTTGCGCTCATTTTTACAAAAGCCGACAAAAGCACACAAAAAGAAACCGCCAATAATGTCAACTTGTTTTTGAAAGAGTTATTAGCGACATGGGAGGAACCACCACCACATTTTGTAACCTCAGCGGTTAAGCACCTGGGTGCAAAACAGGTGCTAAGTTTTATAGAGGAATTAAATACTTTATTTTACAATCATAAAAAGCAAATGGCATAAATTTTTATGTTTTATCTTGCAATACTTTTACTTAAAGGCTTATGAAAAGAAATGCACTGGAGAAAGGCTTTGTTTCTATATTGTTTATTTTGGTGATTGTTATCTTCTCATTTGCAGAAAGGGATACTCAAAAGGCTTTTGAAAAATATAATACAAAAAGCACTGTGGCTACACCTCGCCAAATCGATAACTATACCGCAGAAACTTCTGAAAAAAAAGATACCTACAATAAAGCTACCCGCAACTAAAATAGTATTTCAGCACCTGGCACTTACCATCCTAACCGTATTGTTTTCTCAAATTAGTAGTTACGGACAAATCGATCCAAAGAAAGTCGACTCACTTTCGCGGTTGATTGATTCTTCTGCACATGCATACAAAGTGCAGCAAGATAGTGTGGTCAAATACCAGGATAGCGCCAACAAATCCGAAGTAAATAAAGCAATTCAACAAAGCTCGGCTGACCGGGAAAACGATTCAGTAAAACAAAAAAGAAGCGAACAAGAAAAAAGACAAGAAACCTTTGTACGCATTGCATTGGGCGTACTAGTTTTTGTAATAGTGATTATAGCATTGATGCGAATACGAAAAACAAAACCTTAGTTCACTACTTTATTAGCACAACTGCTGCTTGCAAATGCTTCCGGCTTTGCTTTAAATGCGAAGCCCATCCCAAGAATGTACCCCATTGCTTCCTTGAGTGCATCATTGCTTTTGAAATGCGGATTCGTGTTAATGTCTGCATGTACTTCCATATCCACATTATATAAAGTAAAAAGATTGCACAACTCATATGCAATCTCTATACTCTTTGCTACTTCTACCAGCATTCGTTCTTTTATAGAATACTGTTGGTGGGTCTTCTCATTGTGAATGAACATAAAACCACCGTGACCTTCACGAAGAAAAACTATAACTGTAGCAAATTCTGTTTCCTGGCCTTTTACCTGGGAGTCGGTACCGATGCAAACTTTTAATTTGTAGCCAGATTCAGTTTCCCTTTTGATTGCATTTTCTACTGCATCATAAACGGGAAGACTGAGAGGCTCACCATTGAATTTTCGCCATTTGATCATAGAAAAAGGGTTTTTCCAAGTTACGGAAAAACCCTGAGTTACCAAAAGGGCACGGATTATGGTAAGTTTAATATTGTTACCGCGGAATGGTTAATCGTCAATTAATTGTTACGATTAATAAATCCTTCTATTATTGCTTCATAAATTTTTCAGCATATTGTTCCATCCCGTTACTGTACTTAATAATGTACATACCATTGCCTAAACCGGAAGTGCTGATACTATTCATTCCCTGCACAAGATTTCCTTTCCCAACGGACCTTCCGCTAAAATCAACTAAAGTATAAGTAAATGCTGACGGGCTATTTATTTGAACTGAATTACGAACTAGGCTGCTTTTTAGAGTTGGTTTTTCATTTGCACTAGGCAAAGCAACAATGTTCGAAAGATATTGTTGGTTGTTATCAAACTTAACATTCAACCTATAATAAAGAATATCATTGCTATTTGACATGTTCACATAAGCCCTTATTGTTGGATTGAATTCGGCGAGAGGATGGAAGGTTTTTCCGTCGTAAGACAGTTCCAATGATTGTTGTACAAGTGTTTCATCCGCTTCTATGGTCCAGTTCAGTTTATGCTTGTTATTGTCATTTGTTCCGTGCAATTCAAAACGATGCAAAGGTAATGTCGTTAAAGGTGCATACGATGCTGATAAAGTGTATGACCCAAGACTTGCATAGTCAGGAGCATAAACATTTCCACTGCTTTCAATTCGCAAAAAATAAGTGCCTGAATTTAGTGTAGTATCTATTGTTGCGTTCAACAACATGTCGGGGTTATAAGTGCCCAAAACATTTTGGCCATTGCTTAATAATTGTATCTGCACATCGAGGTTTGAACCGTTATCGCCGCTTGCTACACTGTAAGGGTTAGCATCGAGGTGAAATACTCCCCGAATCGGCATAGTGAACTTAAACACATCTTTATCGGTAATTGTTTCTATAACTCCATTTGTAGAGAAACGATTATTTGCAAAATTCATTTGGGTAGCGCCACCATTTGCATTATTTGAAAAGTCATCGTTCCGGTAAGTAACGCCGTTATTGTTAGTTGTTAGTATGGAAAGATCGTCCTGGAAGTTGGTACATCCCCACGGGTTGGAGCCATTATGCCATAACGTAAAATTTCTGTAATAGCCAACACCCATTATTGGAGCCCATGCAATTTCACCTGAGCCTATGCCGGCGTTGTATTCAGTTGTTTTATTGCAACTAAGATCGTACGACGATTGGTGATTCAATCCCAACGTATGTCCTATTTCGTGAGATGCCGCTTCCGCTACCCATTTTGTTCTATACCCAAGCAACGCGTCAAATACAAAACAGGGCGTGTTATCTCCCCAATTAAAAGAATTGATGTAAGAAACACCGCCTGCAGCTCCATACCAACTGGAACTGATGGTGAAGATCACACGCATTCTCCTGTCGGCAGGAGCTGACCAGTATTTTGTGGAATCAGTTGTGATGTTAATGGTGAAAGGACGGTAATCTTCAGCAACACGGTTGAAAATTTCAGTGATTTGGTCGTCGGTGAGATTAGATGGGCCGAGCGTTAAAGGGCCAGAAAAGTTCCAGCTTGTACCATCTACATACTGTCCGTCAAAATCTAAAAAAACTGTTGCTGCTGCAGAAGGATAACTATTATAAATTGGTACTTGTGAGTAGATGCAAACTGAGAAAAGCAATCCCACAACGGAAAGTAAAATTTTGGATTTGGATACGGTTTTCATCGTCTGTCGGTTTGGATAGGATCGGATAAAAAAGATTTGATTATTCTCTTACCATTTCGTAATAATTTTTTTTCTGTAAAACATAACCACCATTTTCATTTGCAATTTCGTAAGCATCACTGCTTTCCCTACTCAATATTCTTCCTCTGTAAACATAACTTCCGTCGTCTTTGCGAATCTTAGTTAGAGTGAGAACGGCGCCAAGTCTTGTATTAGTGGTTGATTTGATTACTACAGATCTTACAGGCGTTGTTGCATCACCGGATTTGGAAACAATTGTGCCTTTAAATGGAAAGCTCTTGGTAAGTTTTGCCATAACCGGTATGCCTACGGAAAGGTCGAACAATGACTCAATATCTGAGATCGTGATGTTCATTTTTTGAGGCAAGTCTGCGAAAATTTTGGGCTTGTTGTAATTAGGTTCGCCGTTGATGGGCAATTCTTCTTGCGCTGCCGAGTACAAATAACCCAGGCTGAATAGTGCGCAGGCAGCGATGATTTTTAGCGTTTTCATGGACGACGGTTTTTGCAGTGGATGGCTGCATGATATTGGACTAGCAATTTTTGAAAAAAACAAGGTCAATTCAAAATTACTCAGTAATCTTTTTGAGTTGCTAAGTGATAACTCTCAATTTTCATCGTAAGTTTTCTATCTTTTGAATTGGGATTAATACTGTCCTGTACTCAGCATTACTAAAGTGCACGCAATAACAGGTTTAATGTTGTTTTCTTTTGCCTTTTGTATCAACTCATCGTTTTCTGTACCCGGGTTAAAAATGATGCGCCTGGGATGAAGATTTAAGATATAATCGTAATACTCAACCTGGTTTTTGGGATTCAAATAAAGAGTGATGGTATCAACATCACTTTCAGGTAAATGTTCCTTCGTGATATCTACATCAGCAACATGCCCAACTCTTCTTCCGATAGCTACTACAGGGTGATTGTGTGCACGAAGCCTTTGAACTGCCAGGTAACTATACCGAGCGGGATTACTTGAGGCACCTAACACAACTGTTTTCTTTTTATCAGGCATCACGGCTTCTTTAATTGTGAAATTACAAAGCCTGTGCCTTAAAATGGTTTTCCATGCGTCATTTTGATGATGGGCTTTGATAGGAAAGGAAAGAGTTTCAATGTTGCAACGAATAAATTGCTCAAGTTGTTGTTTCCAAAAAAGCGTTGGAGCGTCCTTCCTGTTTTCAGTCTTCTCGAAAAAAATATCTGCCACTGTTTTGTGTACAGATGCTCCATGTCTCTTCTTGAAATTTTCTCTGCAAGGAAAGCATTGATTAATTCAGCAGCAATTTTTGATGTATGAAAGGCAATGCTCATTCCGTTTCCACAAAGCGGTGTTATCATTCCTGCTGCATCGCCAATCATAAGCACATGGTTTTCTACCTGTGTTTTTTTGTTGAAGTTGATTTGAGAAATTGCTACGGGGAATAATTTACATTTTTCGCTACTTAAAAATATTTTTTTGAGATGCGGGTTTTTGTATAAGATCTTTTCCTCTAATTGTTGAATATTGTTATTACACTTTTTGAAGTTGTCAGCGCTGGTCATGTAGCACAAGCAATATTCATCATCCTCAATTTTAGAAATACCGCAATATCCATTTTCAAAATTGTGAAGTCCAATTATGTTTTGTTGCCAGTCTGTTTTAATGTGATATTTTATAGCGACATAATTATCGAGACGTTTGTTCGTTGCCTTTAAAAAAGTTCGCTTCCACTTGATATCCAGATTAGCACGTTTGCCGTAGGCTGCACAACAGATTTTTGCAACAATTTCTTTTGAATTAAAATGAATGTGAAAGTTTTTATTGAACAGAACATCATCAACTTTAGCTTCTTCTACCAGGTGAACGTCATGCTTTTTTGCAAGATTTGCTAAAAGGTCGTCCAACTTATAACGACTGACTCCAAAGCCACCCAAAGGCAGTTTTGCTCTAAATGATTTTCCACCGGCGGCAGTAAGGAACAAAGTGTCGATAAGCGGAAGATTCATTTCTTTCAAGGGTACTCCTAAACCAGTTAGAAAATTCCAACTTTCTAAGCTGATATATTCTCCGCAGACTTTATGAAACGGATATTTTTCTTTTTCAAACAAAATAACAGAACGTCCTGACTTGGCTAATTGGATAGAAGCAGCTAACCCGGCTAATCCACCGCCAATAATAGCTACGTCATATGCTTTATCCATTTGCAGAAGTTATAAGCCAGCGAAAAGCCCACCGCCATTTACAATTAAAATTAGCAATACCAGCTTGCTCAAAAATTGCATTCAACTCCATTCTCTTAAATCCTCTTTGTACAGAAAGCGGTGCATCATTTTTTACAAGGTAACTTTTTGAGAAAAGCTTCGTGAGAAATTTTATTGAATAATATGCCAGCCAATGGCGATGAAGATCGTTGATGAAAAAACCTAGCTGGCTATTCTCACGCATCCATCGGAGCATATAAACCAATTCGTCTTCTGAAAAATGATGACAAAATAGGGAAGAGAAAATTACATCTGGCTTTTTCTCAAAGAAGACATTTTTATAGTCGGATACTATGAATTCAATTCCCCGGTTTCTTTTCTGCTGTTTTGCATAACTAATGCACTCCGGATTGATATCAATACCTTTTAGTTGAACCGGTAGATGAATTTTTTCTGCCCAATTCCTGACGACTCTTAAATTGTCTCCGCCACCACAACCAATTTCGATAACGCTTATTTTTGAATTGAACATCATTTGGTCTTTCATTAAAGCAACAATACCATCCAAAGTAATATCGTGTCCGCCAAGTTTTGTGTTGATGAAATCTAACTCCAGCATATTCTGTTTAATATCCTCAAACGGAATGTCACTTCTGTCCAGTAATTCTTTATGGTATGAACGTTGTCGGAATGATGGCATTAATGAGCGGTAAATGTTTCAACGGTTAATCCCGGTCCAAAGGCGGCACCAAATAATTTTTTGATTTGTCTTCTTTCTTTAAGCATTTCCTTCAACACAAATACAATGCTTGCGGAAGACAAATTACCAAATTCATTCAGCACTTTGTAAGAAGTTGCTAGCTGACCATTGCTAAACTCTAAGCCTTTATGAATGGCCTCTAAAATTCTTTTCCCGCCAGGATGGATGCACCAGTGCGAAATCTCTTGTTTTGAAAGTGATTCTTTTTGTAATGCACGGTCGACAATCTTATCAAAGTCTTCTTCAATCAAATCGGGAACATATCCACTTAGCGTCATTAAAAAACCATTGGAAGAAAGCTCCCAGGCCATGTCCCTTTTTCCTTTCGGGATGACTTCACTGTAAAAATTGTCAATGTGTAAGCCTTCATATTTGTTGTCATTGCCTGAAAGCAGGATTGCGGCGGAACCATCTCCAAACAATAGCGAAGAGGTTATATTATCAGGTGTTGCTTCTCTTTGGAAATGAAGTGTGCACAGCTCAGTGCAAACAATTAATACCTGCGCTTCATGATCTGTTTTACAAATTGCATCAGCAATTTTTAAAGCATGAATTGCGGCGTAGCAACCCATAAAATTTACAGATGTCCTTGAAATGTTTTTTTCAAGATCCATCAATTCTAAAACCTGCAAGTCCAATCCCGGCGCACTCATGCCCGTACAGCTAACTGTAATTAAATGTGTAATTGCTTTTGGATTATGAAGGTGATTCAAACAATCACGGACAGCATCAACAGACAGCAACGGTGCTTGTTTGTTATAAACTGTCATTCTTTGTTCAAGCGATGGAAAAGGCTCGAGGTTTTCTGTTTGAGGATAAAACTTCCAATCTTCTATCGTTCTGCTATAATCTGCAATCACTGAATAACGTTGTTTGATGCCACTATGCTGATACAAAAAGCGAAGTTTTCGCTTATCTGTTTCATTGGTAGCATAAATTGTCTGCATGAATTGCAGAATGTCCATCTGTTGGTGGCAATAAGCCGGAACTGCTGTGCCAATGGAAATAATTTTACTCAATGTTTTGCTACGATAAGAATTATAAAAAAGACTGTTGTGCAGAGCGTTGAAAGTACATTCATCAGCAAACTATTCCTGAAACTGGCAGCTTCTTCATTCTTCCATACTTGCATCATCCAATACAGAAAAAACAGTACCACGGGCAGCATGATCGCCAGGTACCAATAAAAATATTTCAACTCGTCCTGCTGATGAAAACGCAGGTAGAATAAAAAGGTTGCTGCTAAAAAGAGCAGCATGCTGAAAACAAATGTTAATCTCTTTCCGAGCAAATAGCTGATTGAAATCACGCCATCTTTTTTATCTTCTTCGTGCTGGTAAATTTGAGTAAGCGGATATAGTGCACCGATCAATAAACTTGATATAACACATGGCAAGATTGGAACATTTATTTCCTGCGTCGTTTGCAATGTAAAAAAGGTGGCAAAGAAAATAAGAGCTCCCTGGAAAGTAAAAACAGTCAAAAAACCAAGGATGGGATATTTTTTTAAGCGAATTCTTCTGTAACTGTAAGCTCTTGATGCCAGAATGTAGAGCGAAATACACAGGAAAAAAGCAAAGTTGATATATAGTGACAGAACCAATGCAATAATATCCATTGCTACGGTAACGTAAAACAGTTCTTTTGTCGGCTGCATCGGATTTCTTATTCCACCAATAGGCGTTTCATCATGGTCCATATAAGAGTTGTAACCGTTACTCGACGGATAAACCAATAAATGCAGTATGATAAAAATAAGGGCAGCTCTGCTCCAATTCAGTTCATGCAATTGGCTGAGCGCAAATAAGTAAACCGGTAGAAGAAAAAAAGAAAAATGGAAACGGAGTAACTGTATTGTTGATTTTAGTAACACAGTTTAAGATAAGCAAATTGGTTGGCGCAAGACTAAAATAAAATTCCATGATGATCACCGAGTTTGTGCATCATCATGGAATGAAATATGTAACTGATAGGAATATTCTAACTGCGTCCTCTGCCAACCAGCCAAAGGATGATCCCAACAACCAACACCACCAATAAAATTCCTACCCATACGCCGGCTTTAAAGATGCCGCCCACTACGCGGCAGGATTCCAAAGCCATTACTGTTGCCAAAGCCAAAAGTCCTAATAAAGAATACTGTTTCATGAGTTCGTCGTTTTGGGGAATAGTGCAAAACCTTTGCCGAAGGCCACTCTTTTTTCCGTTATTGCGTTTGGAAGCTTGTAGAAGAATCTTCCTTGAATCAGAGACCTGTTCCGTAGAAATACTCTTTTTTCATTTTAAAAAATTCCTTCACTTTAGTGTTTTCAATCAAACTAACATGCTGGTTAAAACTTTTGGAAGTGCTGTTTATGGGGTTGAAGCCATCACCATTACTGTTGAGGTGAACTGGATGGAAACCAGCACCGGATATTTAATTGTCGGCCTTCCTGATAATGCCGTAAAAGAAAGTCTTCAACGAATTGAAAGCACCATTAAAGCAATTGGATTGGAAATGAAGCGGACGAGAATTGTTGTCAATCTTGCTCCGGCGGACATCAAGAAAAGTGGGACGCCTTTCGATCTTCCGATTGCTATTGGAATACTTGCTGCAACAAAGCAAATCAAAAAAGCAGAAGCTATCGAGAAATATGTGATCATGGGCGAGCTAAGTCTTGATGGAGAGATTCGTGCTATTAAGGGTGCTTTGCCCATCGCTATCCAGGCAAGAAAAGAAGGATTCAAAGGTTTGATTGTCCCGAAAGTAAATGCAAAAGAAGCCGGGATGGTGAGCAATCTCAACGTGTATGGCGTTGATCATATTAAAGAAGTGATTGAATTTTTTGAAAGCGACGAGCAAAGTTTGCAACCTGTCTTTGTAAATACAAGAGAAGAATTTTTTCATTCGCAATACGAATTTGAAATTGATTTTGCTGATGTAAAGGGACAGGAAAATATTAAGAGAGCATTGGAAATTGCTGCGGCTGGCGGACATAATGCAATTCTTATTGGCCCACCGGGTGCCGGAAAAACAATGTTGGCGAAACGTTTGCCAACGATTCTTCCACCATTGAGCTTGCAAGAAGCATTGGAAACAACAAAGATTCATTCCGTTGCAGGCAAGCTTCCTGAAAATTCGACGCTAATTTCCAAACGTCCTTTTCGAAGTCCTCATCACACGATTAGTGACGTGGCATTAGTTGGAGGAGGCGGTGTTCCTCAACCGGGGGAAATTTCATTAGCGCATAACGGTGTTTTGTTTTTAGATGAACTGCCTGAATTCAAAAGAACTGTACTGGAAGTAATGCGGCAGCCCATGGAAGAGAGAAGAGTAACAATTTCGAGAGCAAAAGTTGCGGTAGACTTTCCTGCTAGTTTCATGTTGATCGCGTCTATGAATCCTTGCCCATGTGGTTATTATAATCACCCGGAAAGAGAATGTACTTGTCCGCCGGGAGCAGTTCAAAAATATCTGAACAAAATCTCCGGCCCTTTACTCGATAGAATTGATCTGCATGTTGAAGTAACCCCAGTTGCATTCAGTGAGCTTTCTGCAATCAAACCACAGGAGCATTCATCTTCCATTCGCGAAAGAGTAATTAGGGCGAGAGAAATCCAGACGGAACGGTATAAAAATCATCATGGCGTTTACTCGAATGCACAAATGAGCAGTAAAATGCTCAAGGAAATCTGTGTGGTTAATACAGCGGGACAGAACTTGCTGAAGGTGGCCATGGAGAGACTGAATTTGTCGGCAAGAGCATATGACCGGATTTTAAAAGTGTCGAGAACTGTTGCTGATCTTTCGCAAAGTGATGACATCAAAGTGGAGCACCTTGCAGAAGCCATTCAATACCGGAGCCTTGACAGGGAAGGATGGGCCGGGTGAGCTTGGCATCAAAATTTATTGAGTTAGCATATCTCAACAACATGCAAAAATCCATCTTATACATTGCGGTTTCTTTGGACGAAGTTTATGAATCTGCGTATTCAATTCTCAAATACCTTGAGGTTTATAATCTAAAACCTCCCGTCGACCATTCTTTAACTATTTACACACAGTACCCGGAACTGCTTGAAACATATGGAAGCTTCTTTCATCATTTCGAATTAAGATCAATTCCATCAAATGCTGACAAGCCCCAAATCATATCCGACTTTAACAACGAAGTAGATGGGAATGCCCTGTACCTCGATTCAAATACTTATCCTGTAAAAGAAGTGGATGATGACAGGAGTATTGAGTGCTACAAAAACCTGAAGGAGTTTAAAATATTATTGAAAGATTTCTTCGGTCGGTATCAGGAAGAAAGTGTTCCCAACCAGGTTAAATTGATCCATAATATTGATCCGAAAGAAATTGAAAAGCAAAAAAACAATTTTGAGAAATTGCCGCTTGCCTCAAAATGGTTCAGGAAATTAGTTGGTAAAGGGTGGGATATTTCCAATTACATGGTGCGCATCTGATTCTGCAACTCCACTTCAATTTCACTTAACATTTAAAATTATTTTAGTTAGTAACTTGTACTCTTATTTTGAGTGCAATGAAAATTCTGTTCAAATATTTAAGACCACATAGAGTTTTGGTGGCGCTGGTACTGATACTCGCTGCCTTGAACATGGGGTTTTCACTGATCGATCCCATCTTACTTGGTAAACTGGTGAATCTTGCCGCTGATCTTAATGAGACTGTCAAGCATCCTCCTAAAATGAATGACCATAGTTTTTATTGGGCATATGACCATTTAACAAAGGATGGTAAGCCATATTTGAGATTAGGCGTGTTCTATATCTTGATTTTTTCCATTACGGTTGCCATGATCAGCCGGATTGCAAAGAACTTCCAGGACTATTTTATGAACGTGGTAATACAGAAGTTTGGAGCCAAAGTTTTTACAGATGGTCTGCAACATGCCATGAAACTTCCTTACCAGGAATTTGAAGATCAAAGAAGCGGTGAAACACTTTCTATTTTGACAAAGGTGAGGGCTGATGTCGAAAAGTTCATGATCAACTTCATCAACATTCTTTTCCAGGTGCTGGTGGGGATTTTGTTCGTGTTCATTTATGCTGCCATTTTTATTCATTGGAGCGTTCCTGTAGCTTACCTTACTGGAATCTTATTGCTTACAGTAATTACCAATGCGCTCAGTAAAAAAATCAAAGCAATTCAAAAAAAGATCGTTGGCGAAACAACTGCACTGGCCGGCTCTACTACTGAATCGTTAAGAAATATTGAACTGGTAAAAAGCCTCGGTCTTACACAACAGGAAGTTGCTCGACTGAACAAGAACACTTACAAAATATTAGGTCTGGAGTTGACGAAAGTAAAACGTGTTCGTAGTATCAGTTTTATACAAGGTACATTTGTAAATACGCTGCGGCAGGTCATTTTATTTATATTGATGTGGTTAATTTTTGGAGAGAGAATGGATGCAGGCCAACTAGTAACTATGCAAATTTTTTCTTTCTTTGTATTTGGCCCTTTACAGGAAATCGGGAATATTCTGCTTTCTTACCGTGAAGCAGAGGCATCTTTGAACAACTTTGACAACCTGATGAAGAAAGAGCCGGAAAAAGATCCTGTTAATCCAAAACCACTAGGCAATATTCAGACGCTTTCATTTCAAAATGTTGTTTTCAAACATCAGACAGCTCAACAACCTGCCATTAATAATATCAGCTTCGATGTAAATACAGGCGAAACCATTGCATTTGTTGGACCAAGTGGTAGTGGCAAATCAACATTGATGAAATTGTTAGTTGGGTTGTACCGTCCGAAAGAAGGAACAATTTTGTATAATGGTTTGGATGAAACAAAACTCCGCTTTGATGATCTGCGCAATCAAATTGGATTTGTAACACAAGACACAAATTTGTTTAGCGGAACAATAAGAGAGAATCTCATATTCGTTAATCCTGGTGCATCTGAAGAAGAAATTATGGATGCATTAAAAAAGGCGTCCTGCCAAAACTTACTAGCCCGGGCAGATAAAGGATTGGAAACGATGATCGGCGAAGGTGGATTAAAACTATCCGGAGGAGAGAAGCAAAGAATTTCAATTGCAAGAGCCTTGTTGCGTCAGCCTAAGTTATTGTTGTTTGATGAAGCAACATCAGCATTGGATTCAATAACTGAGGAAGAAATTACAGATACTATTCGCGATATCTCTAGCCAGGGAAATCAAATCACAATTCTTATTGCGCATAGATTATCTACCATTATGCATGCAGATAGAATTTACGTGCTTGAAAAAGGCCTAGTAATAGAAACGGGTACGCATGAATCGCTTCTTGAAGAAAAGGGTCTGTACTATGCCATGTGGCGTCAACAAATAGGAGAAAGAAAAAATCCTGTTCAGCTAACCACTTCGACAAAAGTTACTGCATAATAAAAACTGCTGCAAACACTATGTCCGCAGCGGTTTTATATATTCGACAGACTATTATCTTTCTTTACTGGATATTCTCAATAATTCCTGCAATACCTTGTCCGCCGCCAACACAAGCAGTAACCATTGAATATTTTTTATTCAGTCGCTTGGCATCATTCAAAGTTTGGATGGTGAGTTTTGCTCCTGTGCAACCTAAAGGATGGCCTAATGCTATTGCACCTCCATTTATGTTTACAATATCGGGGTTCAATCCTGCTTCTCTTATAACTGCTATTGATTGCGATGCGAAGGCTTCATTCAATTCAATCAAATCAATTTGATTCAAATTCATGTTCGCTTGTTTCAACACTTTTGGTATCGCAGCAACCGGGCCAATACCCATAATTCTTGGATGCACGCCTGCAGATGCGCATGCAACCAGTCTTCCAATCGGTTTCAATCCTAATTGATTTACCAACCGTTCGCTCATCACAATTACAAAAGCGGCTCCATCACTGGTTTGAGAAGAATTGCCTGCAGTAACACAACCATTTGCTGCAAATGCAGGTTTTAGTTTGGCTAATGCTTCAATCGATGTATCTGCACGAGGTCCCTCATCTGTATCTACAACAAAATTTCTTTTTTGCTTTTTCCCTTTTTCATCCAGGTAAACTTCTTCAACATTTATTGGAAGAATGCCTTTTTTGAAATAGCCATTCGAAATGGAAGTCAATGCTTTTTTATGTGAGTTGTAAGAGAATTGATCTTGTTCTTCGCGGCTAACATTGTACTCTTTTGCAACTGCTTCCGCAGTTAGACCCATACTTAAGTAGTAATCGGGTTCTTCCTTTGCAATGGAATATGCGGGCACCGTTTTCCAACCGGATGTAGGGACAAGACTCATACTTTCCGTCCCACCTGCAATAATGCAATCCGCCATTCCCATCCTGATTTTTGCAGTGGCAATTGAAATCGTTTCCAGCCCGGAAGCACAATAACGATTTACCGTCATGCCTGGTGTATCAAAGCCAATGGCATTTGCTGCAATGAGTCTACCTACCTGTAAACCCTGTTCTGCTTCGGGGACAGCATTACCAACAATCACATCATCAACCAACATTTTATCCAATTGAGGAACTGAATTCAACAAACCTTTAATGAGGTTGATGGCTAAATCATCGGGGCGGTAAAAACGAAATCCTCCGCGTTTTGCTTTAGCCACTGCTGTTCTGTATCCGGCAATAATATAAGCTTCCTGCATAAAAAGAGATTGAGCTCTAAATTAAGCATTTTTAATTTTAGTTGCATGAACAACTAATTAGTGAAATGTGAAATAGCCGCTATCTTCGCAAACCAAGATGTATAAAGTTCTACGCAGTATTCTTTTTCTCTTCTCTCCTGAAGCGGCCCATAAAATTTCGATGACTTTATTAAAGCTGGTTTGCTCAACCGGACTTTCAAGAAAAATATTTTCCGGATTTTTTAAAGCTCGTTCAATTCCAACTCAATTATTTGGATTGATGTTCAGAAACCCTGTTGGTTTAGGTGCTGGCTTCGATAAAAATGCAGAGTGTTTAAGAGAGTTGGATGCACTTGGTTTTGGGTTTGTTGAAATTGGGACAGTCACTCCAAGACCTCAACCAGGTAATGATAAACCAAGAGTATTTCGCTTGATTGAAGACAAAGCATTAATCAACCGGATGGGTTTTAATAATGAAGGCGTAAATGCTGCTGCTGAAAGGATAAAGAAATGGAGAAAGCAAACTTCAGGTATCAACCGTCGGTCGAAGATGCTCATTGGTGGCAATATTGGTAAGAATAAAGTAACACCGAATGAAGATGCATGGCAGGATTATGAAATTTGTTTCAGAGCATTACATCCCCATGTTGATTTTTTTGTTGTGAATGTAAGCTCACCAAACACGCCCGGACTTCGTGCTTTGCAGGAGAAATCAGCACTTCAAAAAATACTCACTCATTTGCAAACGCTGAATAAAACATTTGAAATTCAAAAACCAATCCTCTTAAAAATTGCTCCTGATCTGGAATGGGAACAAATTGATGATGTGATTGAGCTTGCTAAAGAAATAAATCTTGATGGCTTTGTGGCAACTAACACAACCATCGGCCGCGAGCAACTCCAAACTCCAAACTCCAAACTCCAAACCATCGGCGCAGGAGGATTAAGCGGAAAGCCGCTTCAAAAACATTCTACTGAAGTTGTTCAATACATTCATCAAAAAACAAACGGGGCCATTCCAATCATTGCCAGTGGTGGCATTTTTACCGGAGCCGATGCAAAAGAAAAACAACAATCGGGTGCGTCGCTTGTTGAAGTATGGACTGGTTTTATTTACGAAGGCCCGTTTATTGTAACAAGAATTTGCAGCGAATTGACATAAAGCATTTTTATTTGCGGAATTATGGAGCAGTTATTTACTACTGAAAGTTTAATCAGCTTTATCATACTTGTTATCCTTGAAGTTGTTCTTGGTATCGACAATGTTATTTTCGTGAGCCTTATTATTAACAGGCTTCATGAGAAGAATAAAAAGAAGGCTAGGCGGGCATGGATGATTACGGGCATTATCACCAGGAGTTGTTTGCTGCTGGGTTTAAGCTGGTTGCTGGCGCAAAAAGGCAAGCCGGTATTCACGGTTTTTGAAAAAGGGTTTGACCTGGCCAGCCTTGTAATGCTTGTTGGTGGTTTGTTCCTGATTTATAAATCGGTGAAGGAAATTCACGGAAAACTTGAAGGAGAAGATCCAAATGTAATAACAGGTCAATCTGCATTTCTGTCCATCGGTCAGGCAATTTTTCAAATTATGCTGATTGATGCTGTATTTTCTTTTGACAGTGTAATTACCGCCGGCGGAACAGCAAAGCATGTAGAAATAATGATTGCTGCTGTTGTAATTGCTATGATCATTATGTTTTTATTCAGCCCGAAAATTTCTGCATTCATCCATAAACATCCCACACTTAAAATGCTGGCACTTTCATTTTTAGTGATGATTGGTTTAAGCCTGGTTATTGAAGGATGGGATTCGGAAAAGGCAGAAGAGCTTCATTTGAAAAATTACATCTACTTCGGAATGGCTTTTTCATTTGGCGTTGAACTGCTGAATATGACAATGCGCAAACGTCAAAAAAGAAAGCCTGTTGAACTTCGCGAGCCTCAGATCAGACACGAAGTCGCCGACACGGATTCTGCACATTAATGAATACACAACAAAGTTGTAGCAACCATTCCGGCTGTTTCTGTTCTTAGCCTGGTATTTCCTAACGAAACAGGAACAAAATTGTTTTTAATTGCAGATTCGATTTCTTCTGGAGTGAAATCTCCTTCAGGGCCGATTAAAATGATTCGAGATGTTGAGTTGTTCAGTTGTTGAGAAGATAGCGACTGTTTATTCGATTCTTCACAATGCGCAATAAATTTTTGCTCGAACGAAAGATGAATTGCTCTTTCAAATTCCGTGGGCTCATGCAAAACGGGCAACCAACATTGTTGTGATTGAAGCATAGCACTGATCAAAATGTTTTGCATTCGATCGAAACGGAATTTTTCTTTTTCTGTTCTGTCGCAGATTAGGGGAATGACTTCACCAACTCCAATCTCAGTTGCTTTTTCTAAAAACCATTCGAAACGGGATGAATTTTTAATAAGTGAAATTCCAATCGCTACATTGTTTCTTCTTTTCTCTTCAATTGTAATTAAAGAAATTTCAACCACGCACTTTTTTCTGTTATCATCAACAATCGATGCTTTTGTTCTTTTGCCTTTGCCATCGGTCAATAAAACTTCTTCACCATTTTGCATGCGAAGAACGTTGATCATATGCTTTGATGTGTCTTCATCCAACACAATTCTTTTATCACTTAAATTCTCAACAAAGAAAAAAGGCAGATTCATAATGCGAAGAAATAAAAAAGCCCTGACTTGCGACAGAGCTTTAGTGTATAAGAAAAATTAGTAAGCATTAGAATGGATCTTCGTCATCAGGTAAATCATTCATCTTGCTGCCGGTCTGGATGAACATTCTTGCTCCGCCTCCTGTGTCTAAGCCAGATACTGGTTTGAAGTTAGAGGGCAAGCCTGAACCAAAATCTCCGCCACCTGTATCTTCAATAAACTTCTGAATGTGCAACAACGCTCTGAGTTTAATAGTTTCCAGAGAACCGTTACGGTGTTTTGCAATCCTAACATGCGTTTCACCTCGATTGTTATCGCCCATTTCATCTTGAGTGATGTCATAGTATTCAGGACGATAAAGGAACATAACCATGTCGGCATCCTGCTCAATGGCACCCGATTCACGAAGGTCACTCAACTGCGGCATTTTGTTTCCTTCTTTACGTTTCTCCACCTCACGGCTTAACTGTGAAAGCGCAATAATCGGCACCTGTAATTCTTTTGCCAACCCTTTCAACGATCTTGAAATGTTTGAAATTTCCTGCTCACGGTTACCATTCCTGTTTTCACCGGTTCCGCTCATTAACTGCAAATAGTCAATGATGATCATTCCTATATTATTTGCATTTTTCAGGCGACGGCACTTTGCACGCAATTCAAAAATGTTCAATGCCGGAGTATCATCAATAAACAAAGGAGCCTGCGATAATTTTTGAATACCTCTTGCATACAATTGCTTCATCTCGTGTTCTTCCATTTTACCACGGGAGATTTTCTCCAGCCAAATTTCACTTTCAGCAGAAAGAATACGTTGTACCAGTTGCCCTGCACTCATCTCAAGCGAGAAGAAAGCGACAGGGGTTGGTTTTGTTGGATGTAAGGCGGCATTCCGTGCAAGGTTCAATGCAAAAGCCGTTTTACCAACTGATGGACGTGCAGCCAAAATAATTAAATCCGTACTCTGGAAACCATAAGTAACTCTATCCAATGAAACAAAGCCACTTGGTACACCACTAATATCTTCATTCTTGTGACGCAAATCTTCAATGCGCTGAATCGTTTTCACCAATACCGAATCAATCGTTTCATACGCATTGCGCAAGTGTGTTGATGTTACTTCATAAATTTTGCTTTCAGCCTGGTCAAGTAAATCAAAAACATCAGTGCTGTCTTCGTAAGCATCTGAAATAATTTCTCCGCTAATACGTATCAATTCACGTTGAATAAATTTTTGCAGAATGATTCTCGAATGAGCTTCAATATTTGCAGATGAAACAACAGCGTTAGTTAATTTGGTTACGTAATAAGGTCCGCCAACCAAATCCAGTTCTTCCCGGCTTCGTAGTTCTTCTACAACAGTTAAAATATCAATCGGCTGGCTTTTGTTGGCCAGGCTCTGCATTGCCTTAAAAATGCGTTGATGTGCATCAACGTAAAAACACTCGGGCTTTAAAATTTCAATAACGGTATCAAAAGCTCCCTTTTCCAGCATCACGGCACCAAGCACGGCTTCTTCCAAATCCTTTGCCTGTGGTGGCACCTTGCCATATATCATGGTACTGAGATCGGGAGAGGTCTTTCTTCGGTTTTTTTTGTCTCTATTCAGGTTAGTAAGATCCATAAAAAGTTCAACAAATAAGGTTATACATTGATTTTTTCGATCAATGACCTATGGGGCCTTCAGTTAGTCGGTTTATTAATTTATGATTAAGGAAATGTTTCCTGATTGTTATCCCAGTAAGTCAGTTGGCGAATATATGCGAGGATAAAATTTGCAAAACCAATTTTCGATAGAATATTTTAATTCACGTGTTATTCTCTTCAAGTTCACCAGTTCCGTATAGTTATCCACAGCAATGATAGTCCTATTCACAAAATTCAAATTATTTTCCCAATGTGCAAGGCTAAAATCACATTTAGGGTTCAAAAAAAAAGGGCTACAATTTTTTGGCTAGTTGCGCTCACCACCAATATGGCACTTCAGCGGATTTGCGCTAAAAATTGAATCATAAAAATGCGCTATAACTCACTAAAATCAGGCTTTTGATCAAATGGTGCCAGGTTGGTTTTTTTTCAAAATGCTGAATGGAAGCGGTTTTTAACTGGGTTGTGCAATCGGTTTCAGGTAAGTGTTTTTACTGAAACGCTTATTTGCCCTGTGTTTGCCGCTAATGATTATGTACTGAGCTGCATTGCCACTATCATCATTTGTTGTGTCAATCATTGCATTGTTCTGTATTTTATTGAGCATGGCCCAAGTAGTTTGGTAACTCTTTCGTTTGATGAACGTTGAAGGCAATAAGACAATTTCGAATGTGATGATAAGTATTTCCGAACGTACAAGAGTGCTGTGCGACGCAACTCAAAATTGACAGTAGCAATGCAGGTTGGTAAATAATTATTGTCTGCTAAAAATCAAATTCTCTTCTTTGCATATTCCATCGAAACCCAGCATAAATTATTGAAGTATTTTTTGCAGCACCGATTGTGGTTGGGCTTTCTTTGCGCAATACGGCACTTAACTCAAAAAAGAAGTTGGGTTTCCATTCATACGAAACCAACATTGACGCCATTGTTGTTTTCCCCTTAATTGGCCCTCCAACATTAAAACCATACTCCTGGGTGCGATACGGAGGCAAATAAGGCAGAAAAATATTGCTGCCAAAACTTGTGTTGCCCGTATCTTTTCCCTGCATGAAATAGATCGCTTTTGCCTGCAAGAACCATTTCGGTGCCGGCTGAAACCTTGCAATTCCGATCAACTCCTGGAAGTTGGCACCAAGAGGATGAGCCAACGGTTGATTGTAATGGGTATAATTAGAAACTGAATCGCCATGCGAATAAGTGAATGGTCGCACACGATTGCTTTCAACTTGAAGATCTAAATTTTTAATGTTGAAAGCATCGATGTATTTAGCGCCTAACTGGTATCCGAACTTATTTCCCCACCAGTCGGGATGTTTGCGTAGCTCTGAGAGATTAAATTCATCCAGTAAAAGTTGTCCATAAAACTGGAACTTGTGTGCAACGTTTGCTTTTGCATCTAACCCAACCAGTGCATTGTCAAAGCTTCCGTTTTGCTGTTCAAGTGAGCGATAGAAGATAACAGGATTCAGGTATCCAAATTCAAAATGATCTTTTCTGCCGAAAAGAATGGCTTCGAAGAAACCTACATTCAGCCATTTTGTAATGCCAACATCGAGATGATGCATGGCCGCATATTTCTTTGGGATTAATTGGTCGCCGGGTAAACGCCCTGTTGTTTGTAACTCCATGAATAAATTCTGGTAATTGAACTTCCATATCCTTGTGTTCAATTTTAAAAACAGGTAGGGAGCAGAAAAATCGCTCAGAAACAAACTGCGAAATCCATTGCCAATAAAATTTTTATCGTAGCCAAATTGAATATCGATGGCTTTTATTGCATTGAGCGTAATGTAACCTCTTGCATCGAAATAATCGTAGCCTGTTGTTTTAAATGGTTTGTAAAAACCTGCGCCCGGAACGGCTTTATGAGCTGTTACCATTTGCTGCACATACAAAGGATCTCTTTCCTGGTTGTCGGCAACATATGCTGCAAAACCAATTTTGTTAGCGATGCTTCCACGAAGTGTAACGCCTCTTGAGTTCAGGAAAATTCGTTCGTCATTATTGTTCTCCTTGCCCAGGTAAAATTGTAAGACAGGGTTAAGGGCAAGAAAAAAATCTTTGTTGTGGACTTCGTAAAAATTGGCGGGTGATTTATAAAAATTCTTGAGGAAGGTTTTTTTGCTTTTGAAAGAAATGCTGTCCGAAAAATATTCGGAATTATTTTCCAAAGCCCTAAAAAAGTTGAAATTATCAACAGGGGTAAATACCTGTTTCATTTGGTCCATATAATAGTGATGGGCTGCCTCGCCGTACTTGTAACGATTCCAGTTTGATTTCAAATCATAAACTATATTTCTTCTGCTAAACGGTTTTATTTTCGAGAAGTTCAAAACAGAATCCGTTTGCGCCTTTATTTCCAGTCTTTCCAATAAAATACTCTCTCTCGCATCTTGTGGTAAATAAGTTGTTGCCTGGGAAAAAACAGTAAAAGGAGTCAGTAAAAAAAATAGTCTTACAAGGGTTTGTTTAAATTGCATGCAGACCGGCTTTAGTTTTTCAAATTATGCAAAAATACCTGATAAAGAATATCAACGTTGTAAACGAAGGAAGGATTCAAACTGCAGATGTTTTAATCTCTAACGAAAGAATAGAAAAGATACAACCGCAGATCAGTGGAATTAAATCGGACTATAAGGAAATAAATGGTGAAGGAAAATATCTTTTGCCAGGGTGTATCGATGACCAGGTGCATTTTCGTGAACCGGGATTAACACACAAAGCAACGATTTACACCGAATCAAAAGCTGCTGTTGCAGGTGGCGTTACTTCTTTCATGGAAATGCCAAACACGCAACCGCCTGCATTTACACAGGAGTTGTTGGAAGATAAGTATCGAATTGCTTCCCAAACCTCATTGGCAAATTATTCTTTCTTCATGGGTACTTCCAATGATAACATTGAGGAAATACTCAAAATAAATGAAAAGAAGAATGAAGTATGCGGAGTGAAGATTTTTATGGGATCGTCAACCGGGAACCTTTTAGTTGATAATTACCTGACGCTTGAAAAAATCTTCGGCGGCACCGAATTGCTCATTGCCACGCATTGCGAAGATGAGCAAATGATCAAGGATAATCTCCAAAAAATAAAATCTCAAAAACAGGTGCTGGAGCCTTCTGATCATCCCATTATTCGTGATGCTGAAGAATGTTTTGAATCTTCTTTCAAAGCCATTCAACTGGCAAAAAAGCATAACAGCCGTTTGCATATTCTGCATATAAGTACTGAAAAGGAATTGCAGTTGTTTACGAACATGATTCCTTTGAAAGAAAAAAGGATTACAGCTGAAGTTTGTGTACATCATCTTTATTTTACCTCCGACGATTATTCAAGACTCGGCAATCTCATTAAATGCAACCCAGCGATAAAGGCGCCGCATAATCGTGAAGCACTTTGGAAAGCTTTGTTAGATGATCGTTTGGATGTAATTGCAACCGATCATGCGCCACATACATGGGAAGAAAAAAATGAGCCTTATGAAAAAGCACACGCTGGCGTTCCATTGGTGCAACATTCATTATTGCTCATGCTACATTATTATAAGCAGGGAAAAATTTCTTTAGAAAAGATTGTTCAGAAGATGAGCCATGCCGTTGCCGACTGTTTTCAAATAAAAGACAGGGGCTACATACGTGAAGGATATTTCGGCGATCTTGTCACTGTCGACTTAAATAAAAACACAACTGTAAACAAGGAAAATATTTTATACAAATGCGGCTGGAGTCCATTTGAAGGCGAAACTTTCCCCGCGGAAATTACACATACGTTCGTCAGTGGAAATTTAGTTTATGGAAATAATACATGGAATGAATCTATAAAGGGAAAACGTTTAACTTTCGAAAGGTAATCCTGATAATCCGCGGTTCATGCAAATAGATAAGATCACTTTCAACGATATTTCCATTTTTCATCCGGAGGAAGAATTTTCAGTCTTTAACAAGCTAAATTTCACCAAAACGTTCGGCGGAAAAGAATGGCTGCGAAGATTTTTTTCTGAGCCTCATAATGACCTGAAGCACATTTTAGGGACGCAGAATATCATTAAAATTTTATTAGACCATCTAGATGATTGGCCAACCGATATTACCAATGGAACTGTGTTAATGATTGATAAGTTTTTAGATTATAATCTTGACCCTGTTCCTCAACATCCCAACATTTTCAATAGCGTTACTTACAAAATTGTTCATAAGGAAGATTATTCCATGGTAAAGTTTTCAGTAAAACATTTAGCTGATTTTTACCGTGGGTTAAAAAAATTGCTCTATTTATTCTCGGGTACTGAATTATCTGTTAACCTCAGTTTTTACCTGGAAAGAATTGTAGATAGTTTAAAGGAAGAACCTTTACAACGGTTAGCAAATGCGCCACTGGATTTAGAATTTACACCTGAGGATAATCTTTACTTCGCCTTTCATATACGAAACCGTTTCAAGAATGCCACACTGGAATTGATTGAGATCTACAGCCGTTTTGAAGCGTGGTATTCAATGGCCATGGCGGTAAAAACCTACAATCTTAAGTTCCCGGAATTTGTTGAACAGGACGAACCTTTCTTTGAAGCGCAAGGCTTGTATCATGTTCTTTTGCCTACACCAGTGGCTTACGATTTTTCACTGGCTCCGGGTAATAACTTTTTATTTCTGACCGGTGCAAACATGGCAGGAAAAAGCACCCTGATCAAAGCAGTAGGTTCTTCTGTTTTCCTGGCGCACATAGGAATGGGAGTACCGGCAAAATCTATGCGTTTGAGTTTGTTTGACGGGTTGCTTACAAACATCAATGTAGCGGATAACATTGTCAAGGGTGAAAGTTATTTCTTCAATGAGGTTCAGCGCATCAAGACTACGATTTACAAAATCAACGATGGAAAGAAATGGATGGTGCTAATTGATGAATTATTTAAAGGAACAAACGTTCAGGATGCAATGAAGTGTTCTTTAACTGTAATTAAAGGCTTGCTGAAAATCAGAAACTCACTCTTTATTCTTTCAACACATTTGTATGAAATAGGAGATGAGTTGAAAAAATATCCCAACATTTGTTTCAAATATTTTGAAACAAATGTTCTGGATGATCAACTCGTGTTTTCCTACCAGCTAAAAGATGGTATTAGTAACGATAGAATTGGCTATGTGATTTTGAGAAGAGAGAAGGTGGTGGAGATGTTGGAGAAATTGTAGTCTGAACTGTGATTTAGGAGATTTTTGAGAATCGCCAGAAAATAAAATTGTTATTTTAAACCTATGAGAATCGTATTAATTGCTATCCTTAGTGGTTGTTCTTTTTTTTCTTTTGCGCAGAAGAATTATGATGTGCTTCATTACAATTTCAGTCTTGAACTTTCCGATAAATCTGATACGATAAAAGGGAAGGCTGTCATTCGAATAAAAGCCGTTGAACCGCTTTCTTCTTTCGACCTTAATCTTTCAAGCGAAAAGAATGGAAAGGGAATGAGTGTAGAGAGCGTAAGTCAAAAAAGCAAAGATGCAGACAAAATCAGTTTCAGTTTTAACAACGATAAGCTTTCAATAACATGCCTAAATCCCTTAGAAAAAGGAGAGGAACGGGAATACACAATTTATTACAGCGGAATTCCTTCTGATGGTTTGATCATTTCTAAAAATAGGTATGGCGATAAAACCTTTTTTTCAGACAACTGGCCTAATCGTGCACATTTCTGGATTCCTTGTTACGATCTTCCAAATGACAAAGCAAGTTTCGAATTTACAGTAACAGCACCTTCCCAATATAAGGTCATTTCAAATGGTGTTAAGGCCGAAGAAAAGAATTTAGGTAATGGCAAAGCTTTTACGCACTGGAAAGAAGATACTCCGCTTCCCACCAAAATAATGGTCATCGGCGTCGCACGATTTGCTGTAAAAACTTTTGATGATAGTCCGCCAAATATTCCTGTCTCTGCATGGGTTTATGAACAGGACAGCGCAAAAGGGTTTAATGATTATGCACCTGCTCCTGGAATTCTAAAATTCTTTTCTAACTACATTGCTCCATATCCTTATGAAAAATTAGCGAACGTGCAATCAAAAACCATCTTCGGTGGGATGGAAAATGCTTCTGCTATTTTTTATTTCGAGGGCTCTGTAACAGGCAAGGGTGGCGTTGAAGATTTGCTTGCTCATGAAATAGCGCACCAGTGGTTTGGCGATATGGCTTCGGAAAAATCATTTACACATTTGTGGCTAAGCGAAGGCTTTGCAACTTACTTCACTGACATCTATTGGCAACACAAATATGGCAATGAGGCTTTCACAAAAAGATTGCGAAAGGAACGAGATGAAGTGATTGATTTTGTAAAAGACAATCATAATCCTGTTGTGGATAGTCTTTCATCTTACATGGATCTGCTCAATGCTAACAGCTATCAAAAAGGTGCCTGGGTATTGCACATGCTTCGGAATGAAGTTGGAGATTCTGCCTTTCATAAAATTATTCAAACTTATTACCAGCAATACAAAGGAAGTAATGCAGATACAAGAGATTTTGAAGCAGTGGCAGAAAAAGTTTCAGGTAAAAATTTGAAATGGTTCTTTGATCAGTGGCTTTATCGCCCAGGAATTCCTCAATTGCGCATTGAGAAAAAGATCGATAACGATGATGTCAAATTAAGAATTACACAGCAAGGCGTAAAGTTTGATTTCCCCCTGGAAGTTTTATTTGTAAGAGCAGATGGTTCTACATTGAAGCAAACCATCCCGGTTAATGATCAAATGATTGAATTCAAAATAAAAGTCCCGGATGTAAAATCTGTGATCATTGACCCTGATACCAAGCTTCTTTACACAGAAATAAAATAAGCACAAAGCTTTCCTTAAAATAAAAATCCCGCCATCAGGCGGGACTCTTATATCTTCAACAGGCTCGTTCTCACTATACCAACATGGTAACTGGGTTTTCCATGTACTTTTTAAATGTTTGTAAGAAAGTTGCACCAACAGCACCGTCCACACTCCTATGATCGCAGCTCAAAGTGATCTTCATTACGTTGGTCACACCAAATCCATCACCTTTTCTTACTACAACTTCTTTAATTCTTCCAACAGCCATAATTGCACTATCCGGAGGATTAATTATTGCAGTGAATTCCTCAATATCCATCATTCCCAAGTTAGAAATGGTGAATGTGTTGCCTGTAAACTCATTCGGTTGTAGCTTTTTATTTCTAGCCTTGCCCGCCAGTTCTTTTGTTTCGGCAGCTATCTGGCTTAAAGTTTTCTGATCAGCAAAGCGAATCACTGGAACAATCAAACCTTCCTCAATGGCTACTGCAACGCCTAAATGAATGTGTTGGTACTGGCGAATAAAATCTCCCATCCATGAACTGTTCACTGCAGGATGCTTGCGCAAAGCCATAGCAGCAGCCTTCACCACCATGTCATTGAAAGAGATTTTTACATCACTCACTTCATTCATCGCAGCTCTTGCAGTCATGGCATTGTCCATGTTAATTTCCATCGTGAGATAGAAATGCGGAGCACTGAATTTGCTTTCGCCCAACCGCTTCGCGATTACTTTACGCATTTGCGAATTGTCAAGATCCTTGTAACCTTCCTGCCCGGAAACAATAGGTTGTGCAACAGGTTTATCTGATGGTTGAGCACTTGTCGCTGCTTGTTGCGTTGGTTTGAAGTTATCAATGTCGATTTTGGTAATTCTTCCATTATCACCACTGCCATGGACTTGTGAAAGATCGATGCCTTTTTCCTTTGCTAATTTTTTGGCAAGTGGAGAAGCTTTAATTCTTCCGTCAGCAGTTGACTGGCTGGCTGGTTGAGCAATAGCCTGTGCTTGCGGCGCAGGTTGTGCAGTTTGTGTTTGTTGTGTGGCAACTTCCGGCTTCTGACTTCCGGCTTCTGACTTTTGTCCTCCACCACCTTTGGCAGCAGCTACAATAGCATCTACATTCACCTTGCCTTGTTCACCAATTACGCAAAGCAAATCATTCACGGCAATTTTTTGTCCTTCCTTTGCGCCCTGATATAAAAGCGTTCCGTTCTTATAGCTTTCAAGTTCCATGGTAGCTTTATCGGTTTCAATATCAGCTAACACTTCACCTTTCTTCACAGGATCGCCAACTTTTTTGTGCCATGCTGCTATCACGCCTTCCGTCATGGTATCGCTTAATCTTGGCATCAAAACCACTTCTTCCATCTTGCTCAAATCCATTGATGAAGAAGAAGTTTGTCCGCCGGTTGGTATATCACCTTCTGCTTTATCGGCAGTATCCGTTTCCTTTGTTACAGGTTTTTGCATGTCAGGTTTTGCTGCCGCTCCCAAAGCATTGCCTCCTTTTGTTAAACCAGATATATCCTCGCCGGGATTTCCTAAAATGGCCAGCAGATCGTCTACCTGTATTTTGGCGCCTTTATCGCCACCAATATGCAGCAGGGTACCATCTTTATAGCTCTCCAACTCCATTGTTGCTTTATCTGTCTCGATTTCGGCAAGCAGATCGCCTTTTTTTACTTTGTCGCCAACCTTTTTATGCCATGCAGCAATTACTCCTTCGGTCATCGTATCGCTCAGGCGGGGCATCAATATCACTTCGGCCATGTTCTGTATTTTAAAATTGCGGCGTGAAATTAACGTAAAACAGGCAAATGAAACCAATTAGACAATGTGGCAATATGAAAATGATTTTTTATGAACCAAACGCCATTGCTGCCATGTGACTTCTGTTGCGTCGCACTCTTGTATTGCAACAATCTATTCACCATTTTCGACTTCTCTAACTGATTTGGCTCTTTAAAACATTTTCAATAGCTCCGCAGGGGATCATCATCGGCTTGTCTTCAATCACAATATTCAGCTGGCTGCCACTAACCGTGTAACGACCAGTAATGGTTCCAAAAACATTGATGCTGAAACTTCCGCTGCTGGCATCACCATTAAAGCTTCCGCCCTGTTTTTCCACTGCTGCTTTTGCCTTGCCAAAAACATCCTGTGCCGATCCTGAAAAGGGAATACTGAAATTACATTTCGACATAATGGTTTTTTATTGAGTTCAATCAAATCTCATGCAATTTAGTTCATAGTTGATGGTTCATAGTTCGTCGCAAAACTTTGCTTTTTTGCGAGTGACCATGTCCCGTCGACTATAGAATTTGAACTGCACCGCCCAAAAATTCCCCAATTTTTCTTAACGCTTTCTATACGCGTTAGGTTTCGCATGGTTTTTCAAACCAAAAATTCAGGGCATGTGATTTGTAAACTCAACATTTATGAAAAATTTCTTTTTATACACCGTCCTTATTTCAAGCTTGTTTGCTGCATGCCAGAACAGGGAAACTTCTCAAAAAGAAAGTGAGGAGAAAAAGAATATCAGCAAACGTGATTACAGTATTAATAAATCAAATTCCTATTCCGATCTTTTTTTGGACAGCATGGCAATGGAGAAATTCATTGCTTCTAAGAAAATTCCTGATTCACTTGCTCGCAGAATCAGGAGCTTTTATAATACACGCAATTACCAGTTTGCATGGTTCAGCAGCGATGGTATGAACGAACCGACCTATGCTTTCTGGAATCTTCATGATTATGTAACAACTTACGATAATGACACTTCTTTGAAAGACAAAAAACTTCAAAAGAAAATGGATGCCTTAGTGGCAGAAGAGAGTCTTTCACCCACAGCTAGCGCTGACTATATCAACACGGAACTTACGCTAACCGAACATTTCATTAAATACATTTTAAACAATTATGAAAAAGGGTATGTGAAGCGAAAGGAAATGGAACGCTTTATTCCGCTGAAGAAAGAGGACCCTTTAGCACTTGCCGATTCGCTCCTTAATAAGAAACATAAGGACGACAAATATTTCGAAGATGTCAACGCTCCGTATAAAGCATTAAAAGATCAACTTGGAAAATATTACAACATTGCAAAAGCAGGCGGATGGCCGCAAATTACTGCTGCAAAAAAATCATTGAAGAAAGGCGTTAGCGATCCTTCTATTCCTATCATAAAAAGGCGATTGGAGATCACAGGTGAAATGGTTGGAAAAGACTCTTCCCAGGTGTTCAACGATACTTTGGAAAATGCAGTCAGAACATTTCAAACTACAATGGGTTACAAGCCTGACGGTGTTATCACTGCTCAATTGATCAAGGACATGAATGTTCCTGCCATTGAAAGATTAAAGCAGATTTTGTTGAACATGGGACGCATGCGGTGGATGCCAACAGAACCTAACGGGCGATTGATCATAGTAAACATTCCCGAGTTTGTTTTGCATGTTTATGAAAATAAAAAGAGAGCATGGGATATGAATGTAGTCGTTGGAAAAGAAGGTCACAACACAACCATGTTTACAGGTGATCTAAACCAAGTCGTTTTCAGTCCTTACTGGAACGTACCGCCAAGCATTGTTCAAAAAGAAATTCTTCCAAAACTTGCTTCCAACCCTGATTATCTCGCCAGTCAGAATATGGAACAAACAGGAACGGATGAAAATGGTGTACCTAAAATTCGCCAGTTACCGGGCGCCAATAATTCATTAGGCAGGGTGAAGTTTTTGTTCCCGAATAGTTTCAACATCTATTTTCATGATACAAACGCCAAAGGATTATTTGAAAAAGACAAAAGAGCATTCAGCCACGGTTGTATTCGATTGGCAGAACCCGAGAAAATGGCTCAGTATCTTTTACGCGATCAGCCCGAATGGACGCCTGAAAAAATTGAGGAGGCGATGAACAGCGGAAATGAAAAATACGTGAAGTTGAAAGACCCCGTCCCCGTGATCATTACTTATTACACGGCATGGGTTGATGAAAATGGGCAGGTCAACTTTAGAGATGATATCTATTCGCATGATCAAACACTCGGAAGCAAAATGTTTGTTGGTGGTTATTAATTTCAATTTACTTTGCAGGGTTAGTAATTGACAATGCAATTAATAGAAGTCACCAATAAATCGCTTGCAGAAGATTTTATCCGTGTAAATGTTTTGGTAAACAAGGGTAATCCAAATTACATACGGCCCCTGGATAAAGATGTGCATGATGTTTTTGATCCTGGAAAGAATAAAACTTTTCGATCTGGAAAAGTGATACGCTGGATACTTAAGAATGATGACGGAGAATTAATTGGCCGTATTGCAGCATTCACCAATAAAAAATATAAAAACAGGGGAGATGACGTTCCCATTGGAGGCATTGGTTTTTTCGATTGCATTTATGACCAAAATGCAGCCGATATGTTATTTGATGTGGCAAAGCATTGGTTAATTCAACAAGGCATGGAGGCAATGGACGGACCGATCAATTTTGGCGAACGTGACCGCTGGTGGGGACTGGTAGTTAACGGATTCCAGGAGCCTTTGTATTGCATGAATTACAACCCTCCTTACTATCATGCATTGTTCGAAAGCTACGGCTTCCAATCCTTCTTCCATCAGATTTGTTTGGGAATGAATCCGAAGCAAAGATTGAGTGAGAAAATTCATGAGCGGCACAATATGTATGCAAAAGATCCTGCGTTTTCTTCTGCCTACATCAATAAAAGCGAGTTGGAAAAATATGCGGTGGATTTTATGGAAGTGTATAATGCTGCATGGGCTGGCCATGGGGGATTAAAGGAATTAAGAAAGGAGCAAGTAATCCAGATGTTCAGGAAGATGAAACCTGTAATGGATGAACGTTTGGTTTGGTTTGCTTATCATAGCCAGAAGCCAATTGCTATTTTCACCAACCTGCCTGATCTTAATCAGTGGTTCAAATATCTGAACGGGAAATTTGATCTGCTCCACAAACTCAAGTTTTTATGGATCAAGAAAACGAAGCCTTGTAAAAAATTTACAGGTTTGGTTTTCGGTGTTGTTCCTGAATGGCAGGGAAAGGGCGTTGATGCTTATATGATTGGTGAAGCGGATAAGGTAGTTAAGCTGGATTCCTTTCAATATACCGAGTACGAAATGCAGTGGATCGGCGATTTCAATCCTAAAATGCTCAATGTTGCCCAAGGCTTAGGCGACGTTTACCAAAGCAGAAAGCTTACAACCTATCGTTATTTATTTGACAGAACAAAGGAGTTTAAACGGCACCCAATTCTATCGTAGATTATTTTCTTACTGCCAGCGTCATATTGTTATCATTCACTTCAACAATTTTGAACCCTTTCTTTGAGTCGGCAGGAATTTGATCCCAAAGTTCAGTAGAACTTCCTTTGTAAGAAACCTCTAGAACGGCGTTGGAAGATTTGTATTGCATGTTCACAAACTTGCCACCTTTGACTTTTTTCAAGCACTCTTTTAAAAGAGAAAGATTGGCGTCATCGTATTCTACATCTGCAACAAAAATTTGTATGGTATCTCTTTTGTTGCCAAAAATCGAACTCATTGATTTTTTAAAATCATTCACAGCAAATTTCAAACTATCGGTTGCCTGACTTAAGGTGACAGGCTTTTGATTCTGGTGATTTGTGGTTTGAGTGGTTTGAGATGGTTGAGAGGCTCCTTTTGCCTGGTTACTTTGAGTAGAACTTGTTTTTGTAACCTGTGAGAAGGCTGATTGAAAAAGCAAAAAGAACATAGCAATAAAATACAGGGTGTACACTTTCATAAATTCGATTTTAAAATTTTGAAAATTGTTTCCTGCACAGATTAAACTAAATGGTCAGAATAGGATGGAATGAGTAATAATTTTACCTGCGGAATAATTCAAAAGTAGTGAATAATTTAGTATTTCTTCCCGTTCGAATTCCCCTATCTTGCAAGCCGGATTTATGGAAAAATTCATTGTTTCAGCAAGAAAATACAGGCCGCAAACTTTTGATACAGTTGTCGGCCAGCAGCACATTACTACCACATTAAAAAATGCGATTAAGAACCACCAGTTGGCTCATGCATTTCTGTTTTGTGGTCCTCGTGGTGTTGGAAAAACTACCTGTGCAAGAATTTTAGCAAAGACCATCAATTGTGAGAGCCCAACTCCGGATGGGGAAGCTTGTAATCAATGTAACTCGTGTAAATCTTTTAACGAAGGAACTTCACTAAATATTCACGAACTCGATGCTGCATCCAACAACTCTGTTGATGACATCAGGAGTTTGGTAGAACAGGTTCGGTTTGCGCCACAGGCAGGAAAGTACAAAGTATACATTATTGACGAGGTGCACATGCTTTCGCAGTCGGCATTCAATGCTTTTTTGAAAACACTGGAAGAGCCACCGCCTTATGCTATTTTTATTTTGGCAACAACGGAGAAACATAAAATTCTTCCGACCATTTTAAGCCGTTGCCAGATCTTCGATTTCAAAAGAATTACTTTACAAGATACGGTTGATCATTTGCAGGGAATTGCAAACAAAGAGCACATCAAAACAGAGGAGACAGGATTGCAACTGATTGCTCAAAAGAGCGAAGGTTGCATGAGAGATGCACTAAGTATTTTGGATAAGATCGTAAGCTTTACCAATGGAGAAGTAACATACGAGAATACACTGGAGCATTTGAATATTCTTGATGCAGACTATTATTTCAAGCTGATCGATTGCATGTTAAACCAGGACCTCGCAGGTGCCATGTTGTTATATGATGATATTGACAAAAAGGGTTTTGAGGGAGATATGGTTTTGAATGGTTTCCAGGAATTCATTCGCAATCTTTTAATCTGTAAAGATGAACGTGTTGCCGGATTGCTGGAAGTAGTGGAATCTTTTAAACAACGATTTACAGAAACAGCAAAAAGAACGGAAGCCGGTTATTTGATTTCTGCACTTAATATTTTAAACGAGGCTGAGATCAATTATCGATCAGCAAGAAATAAACGTTTGCATGTTGAACTTGCCCTCATCAAACTTTGTTATTTGAAGCAAGCATTGGAAATAACTTCCAGCGGTTCTGCAATTGATAAAAAAAAAGTAGTTGATTCTTCAAAGGCTGTTGCTTTTAAAACTATCCAACCAATTGCATCGCCGGTAAAGACGGCTGCAAAAACAGAAATAAAAACAGCTGTTGCTCCAATTCCGGAAGCGAGCGCAGCAAAGCTGATCATTGAAACCAAACCTGCAAAGAAAGTTGCTGAACCGATACAAAAGAAAGTTGTTGAAACTGTTCAGGAACCGGTAACGAATTACGGCGGCAACAACAATGGAAATGGTAAGCCAAAATTAGGATCGCTGGAAGCACTGCGTAAAAAGATTAAAGAAGAGAATTGCAACGATGCCGAAATTGTTGATCATCCCCTGGAGGTGGGCAAGCTAAAAAATGCGTGGGGTATATACATCGCACAGCTAAAAGAAAATAAAAACCCGGCATGGACAAGTTTTGAATTAGCTGAACTAAACATCAAAGACAATAACAGTTTTGAGGCAGTTGTCAATAATAATATTCACCAGAAGTTTTTGGAGTTTGAAAGAAACAAGGTTTCGGAATTTTTACAAAAGGAATTGTGTAATCGTCAGATATTGTTTACGATTAGCTTGATTGAAGGGGAACAGCAAACTATTGTGACTGATCTTCCACTTTCTTCAAGAGAGCAATACCAAAAAATTATCGAGCAATATCCGTTGGTGAAAGAGCTAAGAGACAAACTCCGATTGGAGTTGGATTATTGAGTTGTGTTCAATAATATTTCAGAACGTACAAGCGAGTGACACAACAGGCGATGATAGTAGTAATGCGGTTAAGTACATAAAAAAAACTCCGCCCAAATTGAACGGAGTTTGTATTTGTCTCTCATGTATTATTTATGGGAATATTCCAAGTTCAGCATAGCTGGTACCAACTTTATTAATGGCAACAACATAAGCTGCTGTACGCATGTCCGGTATTTGGGGATTGCTTCTCCACTCTTCAATGATCTCCCTTGTAGCAGTGATCATCGTTTCTTCCAAACCACTGTACACAAGATCAACTTCCTCAGCACCATGCATAATGAACTTTCTTTCTCTTTCGTTCACTGTTTTACCGGTCAGGTCTTCTATCTGCCCCAAAATATGTGTGTTCATATTTTCAGTAAAACGTTTTTCCATGCGGCCATAACGAACGTGACTAAGATTTTTCAACCACTCAAAATATGAAACCGTTACACCACCCGCATTCAGGTACATATCCGGAACAACCAGTGTTCCTTTTTGTGCAAATACTTCATCTGCTTCAGGCGTGAGTGGGCCATTAGCACCTTCACCAATAATCTTTGCTTTTATTCTCGGTGCATTTTCACCATTGATAACATTTTCAAGTGCAGCGGGAACTAAAATATCGCATTCGTATTCCAGTGCATCAGTATTCTTTGCAAAGTTTTTCGAACCAGGGAAGTTCAAAATTGAACCTGTTGATTTGCGATGCTCGAAGACCGCCTCGATATCTAAACCATTCTCATTAAGAATTGCTCCTTCATATTCTGCAAGAGCTATAATTTTTGCTCCGGCATTATGGAAGAATTTGGCGGCATGGTAACCGACGTTGCCTAAACCCTGTACAATTACTGTTTTTCCTTCGATGCCTGTACTTAAGCCAACCTTTTGCATAATATCAGGCATGTTACACACTTCGCGAACGCCATAAAAAATTCCAAGGCCTGTGGCTTCTCTTCGTCCTCGAACACCACCTTGTGTTACGGGCTTACCTGTTACACAGCCTGCCGAATCAATCTCACCAGGACGCAATCCTTGATAAGTATCTACAATCCAGGCCATTTCTCTTTCGCCAGTTCCATAATCAGGTGCCGGAACATCAGTACCGGGGCCGATAAAATTTTTCTTTATTAATTCTGCAGTATAGCGCCGGGTGATTTTTTCCAACTCATACACGGAGTATTTTCTCGGGTTGATTTTAATACCACCTTTTGCTCCGCCGAAAGGAACGTTCACAATGGCGCATTTGAAGGTCATTAATGCGGCAAGGGCCATTACTTCGTCCTGGTTTACTTCTCCTGCGAAACGAATACCACCTTTACATGGTGTTTTGTGATGTGAGTGTTGAACACGGTACGCTTCAATTACTTCAATGCGTCCGTCATCCATGCGAACCGGGAATTTCATACGGTATACGGCATTACAAGCTTTGATCTGTTCCAGAATTCCGGGATCCCATTTTGTGTACTTAGCAGCTTTATCGAAGCTCTTTTCAACAGCTCCAAAAAAACTATAGTCTGCAATCGTTGACATGTGTTATACTATTTAGTGATTAATCTTAGTCTCTTTTTCCAGTCTCGTTAATTTTCTGTCGAGGCGAATAAGGTATATGATGATGCCGATAAAGATGGTAACTAATACCGCAACAACAACGTAAATTTTTCCATTACTCCTCATTTCATTAGCCATGCTTTGAGCGAACAAAATATAATTGCAAATAAGCAGAAAGCAGGAAAGTAGAATTCGTTTGATCATTTATAAAACGTTTTTTCTTTTAAGTTCTTCATCCGCACTTTTAAGCTCACGATCCAAACACCCAATAAAGTCCAGCCGATGACTGCAGGATAAAATACCAGGCGCATTCTTGGGTCAACGTCCTGTGGGTTCAATGCAGGATTGCCGCTACCACCGGGGTGTAAACTTTCCAATAATCTTGGAATGATCCATATGGAAGGGAATAGCAAGGCAAAAGCAAAAACATTGTAAACAGAACTGAGTCTTGCTTTTTTATCTAAGTCTTCGATAGAATCTCTTAATACGAGATAAGCAAAGTAAACTAGCAAGGCAATGGCTGCGCCGATGAGTTTTGGATCTTTTGCAATCGAAGCGAATGATGAAGAGGCAGGATTGTTCGGATCGGCCCATGTAAACGAGGCCCAGATCATTCCTGTGCTGTAGCCTAAAACGCCGAATACGATTCCAACTACGGCATATTGTCTTGAAAGGTTATCAAACCGGAGATCATTGGTTCTTAGATATTTTACTGCATTTACCACCGATACGGTGAAAAGTATCATCATGCAAAACCACATGCAAACATGGAAGTAAAGATTGCGTATGGATTCTTGAATTACAGGCCGTGCAGGAACATCCATTAAAAAACCACCAATGATTGCGTAGAGGATGAGAACAACGCACAAAATTTTCCACCACAATTTTTTCATACGGCTATTGCCTTTTGATTGGCGCAAAATTAAGAGGAAAGTCGGGATTCTCTAATAGCCAAAATAATTTAAGGTAATGATAATAATCAGCAAACATGGTCTGCTCATTAATCTTTCCAGAGAAAAGGAAATAATATAACAGCAAGTAAGATTACCAAAATATTCGAGGTGAAAAGTAATATGATGTTTAACAGCGGAATTGTGGCTGTTGCATCAAACACAGTATTTGAAACCTTCATCAGCATCATTAGTTGCGGAATAATGATAGGGAAACCAAGAATCGCCATTATGGCTGCGTTTTGCTGTGCTTTGGCTGCAATAGCCGCTAAAAATGTAAATACCAGGCTCAAACTCCAGCCACCTAAAAACACGAGACCAATAAAAATTGCAGAGCGTTCAACAGGGTAGTTCATGAACAGTGCAAACAAAATAAAACTGATAGCACTCATCACCAGCATCAAAACAGAATTGAACAACAGTTTTGCAATAATGAAATTGATTGGGCTTGTGATCGATTGGTAATAAAGCATTCTGTTCCTGCTTTCCTGCAAGAAACTTTTGGCTACTGCGTTAATACTGATAAACAATTGAATGATCCAGAATAAACCATTCCATGTTCCGCTATCTGGATTTTCAATAGCCATAAACAAAACAAAAATGGTGGCACCCACATAAAGCAGTACGCCGTAAAAAGAATATTGCTGGCGGATTTCCAGCAGAAGATCTTTTTTAAATAAGGTCCATATTTGTTTGGATGAGGAAATACTAAAGTTTTTGCGAAAATAATTGAATCATTTTTTAGGACACAGCGAAGAACGTAATTTGTTGCACAAACCATTTTATGAAAGCAAAGCATGTCCTCCTTGTTGCGACGGTTTTTGTATTGATAAACGCATGCGGAAGTAACAAGGAGGAAAAGAAAAATGAAACACCGGTAACTAAGGATTCGGTTGTTGCAGAAGAAAAATTGCCATCACTTGAAAAGGAATTTGCTGATACATTAAACGTAAAGCCTGTTGAGGAGGCTGTATTACTGAAATTTAATTTTCAGAAAGGAAGAACTTACAATTATGCAATGACTTTTGATATGAATCAAACGAAAGGTGACCAATTGAGAGGAAGCACCATGAAATGGAATTACAATATGCAGGTTGTGGACGAAAAGAATGATTTGAAAACAATAAAAACTACCTATAAAAGAATTGACATGACCATGAACATGCCAAATGGTCAAAAGATGGAATTCAGTTCAGAAAAGCAGGTGGATGCAATGGACTTCATGCAATTGCCTTCCAAAATGTTCGGTATCATAAAGGGGAAAAGTTTTACCATGCAGGTGAATGGGAAAGGCGAAGTCGTTTCTGTAACCGGCTTTGACAAAATAGGAGAGGCCGTAGTTAATGAGATGAATGTTCCTGAAGATATGAAACCTATGATGCGCCAGAATTTTCAAAAGCAATTTAACGATGACGCAGCAAAACAAATATTCTCCCAGGCATTTGAAATTTATCCAAACAAGCCTGTGAAAATTGGCGATAGCTGGAAATCAAACAGCACTATTGCGGCTTTAAAGCAGGATGTTGCCACTATGTATACTGTTAAAAATATCAAAGGCAACCGTGTATTTGTCAATGGTGAAGGTAAATCGAAGTCAAGCGATGGAAAAAGCTCTGGAACCCAAACAAGCAGGCTCATTCTCGATGCAAAAACAGGACTAATGATCGATGGTGTTTTTGAACAAAAAAATGACGATGGCCAAATGAGTACTAAAAGCAGGATCACCGGCAAGGAAATTTAATCCAGTGCTCCATCAAGTTCAAAGCAAACGCGACATCTCGGCTCATATGCATTCTTGGCACCAAGCATAATTTGTTCTTCGTTTGGGATAATGCGATAGGAATAGTTAGCAATATTTCCGCACTTCATGCAAATGGCGTGAAGCTTCGTAACATAATCTGCTTTTGCCATCAGGAAAGGCATCTGACCGAAAGGTTTTCCCGTGTAATCCATATCCAATCCCGCAACAATCACACGAACGCCACGTTTTGCTAACTCATCACAAACAGTCGCAATCTGGTCGTCGAAAAATTGGGCTTCATCCAATCCAACCACATCAACATCCTGTGCCATCAACAAAATAGTTTGGGAATTATCGATCGGTGTTGATTGAATATAGTTCTCATCATGAGAAACAATCTTTATTTCATCATAACGAACGTCAATGGCAGGTTTGAAAATTTCAACTTTAAGGTTAGCGATTTTGACTCTTTTCAATCTTCGTATCAGTTCTTCTGTTTTGCCTGAGAACATGGATCCGCAAATCACCTCAATCCATCCACGGCGTTCTCCTTTTAAAATCGGTTCGATAAACATTTGAGAAAATTAGGGCTTGTTTGGTACTATTTACAAACTGTTAGTAATTTTAGGCATATCTTTTCGTTAGAATCAAGTATATCCTATTTCAAACAGCGAAAGTACCAATTACCATGGAAAGAATCCAGGCACTTATTGACAAGTTGTACCAACAGAAACAGCAAAATTGTAATCCCGCACAATTGCTTTTTACTGTTCAATTGCTCCAGTCGGAACTTTTGAAACTCCAGCAAAAAAACGGAACACTCGGAACTGCTAAAGTTGCGGTTACACTTCCGGTGAATATGAATTTTGCTGAAGAAGAAGTCCGGATGCCGGTTGTGGAAGAAAAGATCGTAGAAGAAATAAAAGAACCTGTTGCGCAGCCTGTTGTTTCTAAAGTTGAAGTAGAGGAACCTGTTCCGCAACCCGTGTATCAACAAAAGGAATATAGCATTCGCAGGCCGGTTGTAACCGAAGAAGTTGCTGAAGAGCCTGTATCACGTTATGCTCCAAAGCCCCAACAGGTTTTAAATCCTGCATTTTCTTCAACAGTTGAAACACCCACATTAGCCCAATACCAGCCAAAAAAAGAAGTTCATGAGGCGATCGCAGAAAAAAGAGAATCGCTCAATGATCGTTTGAAACAGGATAAGACTGAGGTAGCACATGTACTGAAAGATGCACCGATAAAAGATCTGAAAAAAGGAATCGGCATCAATGACCGCTTCACATTTGTAAGAGAGTTATTCCGTGGGGATGAAGCATTTTATGAAAGAAGCATTAAGACGATCAACGGCTTTCATATTTTTTCAGAAGCTGAATATTGGATCAATCGCGAATTGAAATACAAAATAGGTTGGGATGAAGATACCGAAGTAGTGAAACATTTTTATCAGTTGGTAAGAAGGCGGTTTTCCTGAATGTATTGAAGAATTTTTTGAGTAGCGCCGACATTATCGTCAACATAGTTTTTTGCAGCATCGCCTGCTTTTGATAATTGTTCCGGATCATTTAAAAGATGATCCATTTTTGTTTTTAGTTCTTCGGCATTGGTAACACTAAATGCTGCTCCCTGTGCAATCAAATCTCTTGCTTCTTTGAACTTCTGATACTTCGGTCCAAACAAAACAGGTTTGCCATAAACAACTGCTTCCAGTGTGTTATGGATTCCTGTTTTAAAGCCTCCGCCAACATAAGTAATCGTTGCATAATAATAAAGTTTCGAAAGCATTCCCATTCCATCAACGATCAATGTTTTTGCATCGGATAATTTTTTTTGAAGGTCTTTTTCCTGTTGTTCGTTGATCGAATTCCAGATTGAAGTTGTTTGCACTTCGGCACGGGAAAAAAGTTCTTTTAGTTCAGAATATCGAACGCAGTCGGGAAATATTTTTTGTAAACGAAGAATGTGGTCTTTCGTTATTTCATGAGGAGCGATCACGATTTTTACAGAATGATCTTTCATGTACGACGCTAAGATTTCTTCGTCTCCTTCCCAAGAGCTTCCCGCAACAACTACCTGCTTTTCCCCAACAAATTCATTGAGTAATGGAACTTCGGAAAAATTATCCGCAATCTTTTTTACCCTGTCAAATCTTGTATCACCACTTAAGCTGCAATGTTGAATATTGTGTTGTTTCAGAAGATCAAGAGAAGCTTCATCCTGGACAAATATTTGCCTGAATAAAAATAGCATCTGCTTATAAAGCTTTCCATACCATTTAAAAAATAATTGGTCCTTTCTGAAAATAGCCGAAACCATCATCAATGGAATGTGATGAAATGCAACGGCAGATAAATGATGATGCCAGTATTCATACTTTACAAAAACAACCAAATCCGGTTTTATTAATTCAACAAATCGCTTTGCGTTCTTTTTTGTATCTAACGGTAAATAGGTAATCGCATCGGCATGTTGGTATTTTTTTGCTGCGCCATAACCCGATGGGGAAAAAAAGCTGACAAGAATTTTGTGCGACGGGTAAATTTTTTTCAGTTCTTCAATAATTGGTTTGCCCTGCTCAAATTCTCCGGCAGAGGCACAATGCAGCCAAACTATTTTATCATAGGGACTAATTTTCGTTTGTAGATCTTCAAACAAGTTTCTCCTTCCAAGGATCCATTCCTTTGCTTTTGGATTCCATAATGAAGCAATGCGTATTCCTAATGCATAAAGACGAATAAAAAGGCTGTAAATCAAAAGCACAACATTAAAACTTAGTCGCCGCAAAGTAACGGCATTCTTTCTTGCTGCTGCTATTTGGCCTATTTTTGCGGCGCTTAAAACATTTCTCACAATTAATTACTATAGAATGCGTCCCATACAAATGGTTGACCTGAAGCAGCAGTATCAAAATATCAAGTCGGAAATTGATGCTGCAATATCACAGGTTGTTGAAAGTGCTTTTTTTATTAATGGCCCACAAGTTCAAAGTTTTGCAACTGCTCTTGAAAAATATTGCCAGGTTAAACATGTTATTCCATGTGCCAATGGTACTGATGCTTTACAAATTGCATTGATGGCACTCGATCTTCAGCCGGGTGATGAAGTAATCACACCTTCCTTCACTTTCATTGCTACCACAGAGGTGGTGGCATTATTAAAATTGAAACCGGTTTTTGTAGATGTTGATCCAAAAACTTTTTGCATTGATCCGGCAGCTATTGAAAAAGCTATAACACCAAAAACCAGGGCAATTATACCCGTGCATCTGTACGGCCAGGCGGCAAACATGGAAGAAATTATGAAAATTGCGGAGTCGCATAACATTTACGTTATTGAAGATAATGCCCAGGCAATTGGTGGTGATTTTTATTTTTCAGATGGAAGAGCCAAAAAAACTGGTTCGATTGGAACTATCAATACGACATCGTTTTTCCCCTCCAAAAATTTGGGTTGTTATGGAGATGGCGGTGCCATCATGACCAACGACGATGTTCTTGCAAATAAATTAAAAATGGTTGCCAATCATGGCCAGAGTCAGCGTTATTATCATGATATAGTTGGTTGCAACAGCCGTCTGGATGCCATCCAAGCTGCTGTGTTAGATGTGAAATTAAAATACCTTGATAAATACATTAACGCAAGAAGGAAGCTGGCTGATGCATATGACGCCGCCTTCCGGGCTCATCCACAAATAAAAGTTCCTTTCAGGGCACCTTACTGCAAGCATGTTTTCCACCAGTACACATTAATTTTAGAAGGTGTTGATAGAAACAAATTGCATGCTTATCTTGCAGACCTCAAAATCCCGTCAATGATCTATTATCCTGTGCCGGCGCATCGTCAAAAAATGTTTGCACAGTTTAATTCTCAATTAACGGAACTACCAATAACTGACTCGCTTACTGAACGTGTAATCTCCCTACCTATGCACACCGAAATGGATCAGGAACAAATCCAGTTCATTACATCGTCAATTTTAAATTTTGTAAACAAATAAAGCGTACAGTATGAAAATTACAGTAGTAGGAACAGGGTATGTAGGGTTAGTTACTGGCACCTGCTTAGCCGAAACCGGAAACCATGTTTGTTGTGTTGACATTGATGAAAGAAAAGTCAACAAATTAAAGAACGGCCAGATCACAATTTATGAGCCCGGCCTTGAAAAATTATTCGAACGCAACTTAAAAGAAGACCGTTTATCGTTTACTACTTCATTAAAGGAAGGACTGGAAGAAGCAGAAATTGTTTTTCTTGCTTTACCAACTCCGCCCGGAGAAGATGGCTCTGCCGACCTGCAATACGTACTAGGCGTAGCAAATGAAATTGGTAAACTGCTCGCAGATTATAAGATCATTATTGATAAAAGCACAGTGCCTGTGGGTACTGCCAAAAAGGTTAGAGACGCTATCGCAAAAAATTACAAGGGTGAATTTGACGTAGTGTCGAATCCGGAATTTTTGCGTGAAGGCGTTGCGGTTGATGATTTTCTCAAACCCGATCGCATTGTGATTGGCACAACTTCGGAAAGAGCAAAGGAAAAACTTACAGAGTTGTATGCTCCTTATGTTCGCCAGGGTAACCCAATTATTTTCATGGACGAACGCTCTGCTGAATTAACGAAATACGCAGCTAATGCTTTTCTTGCTACCAAGATATCTTTCATGAACGAGATTGCACAAATGTGTGAACGTTTAGGTGCAGATGTGGATATGGTGCGTAGAGGAATCGGAAGTGATGAAAGAATTGGTAAGCGTTTCTTATTCCCGGGTATTGGTTACGGGGGAAGTTGTTTCCCCAAGGATGTAAAAGCATTGATGCATTCGGCGAAGGAAGTTCGCTACGAGTTTAAAATACTTGATGCCGTTACCGAAGTAAACGAGAAACAAAAGTCTCACCTGGTGGTTAAGATCCAAAGGTACTTTGGCGATATTACAGGTAAGAAGTTTGCTTTATGGGGACTGGCCTTCAAACCAAATACAGACGATATTCGTGAGGCACCGGCTTTGGAGATCATCGAGGAGCTTTTAAATGCTGGTGCAAGCGTTGCTACCTTCGATCCTGAAGCAATGAACAATGTGAAGACTATTTTCGGAGATAAAATAACTTTCTGTGAGACCCCTTATGATTGCTTACAGAATGCCGATGCTTTGATCATTGCCACTGAATGGAATGAATTCAGAACGCCTGATTTTGATAAGATTCTTAGCGGTTTGAAAGAACCCGTAATTTTCGATGGCCGCAATGTGTTTGATGTTGCGGCTATGGAGAAAAAGGGTTTCCATTATGAAAGCATTGGTCGCCCATTAGTTAATCAACCAAAACTGGTGTAAATGAGTAAAAGAGTTTTGATAACAGGAGGTGCCGGTTTTTTAGGATCGCATTTGTGCGACAGGTTTATTAAAGAAGGGTACCAGGTAATTGCAATGGACAATCTTATTACTGGTGATCTCAGGAACATTGAACATCTTTTTAAGTTGAAAGAGTTCGAGTTCTATCATCATGATGTGACAAAGTTCATTCATATCCCAGGTAAGCTCGATTACATCATGCATTTTGCTTCTCCAGCGAGCCCCATCGATTATTTGAAAATTCCCATTCAGACTCTGAAAGTAGGAGCTATGGGAACACATAATTGTTTGGGTCTTGCAAAAGCAAAAGGTGCAAGAATGTTAGTGGCATCAACAAGTGAAGTGTATGGGGATCCGCTCGTGCATCCGCAAACAGAAGAATACTGGGGCAACGTAAATCCGGTTGGTCCCCGTGGTGTGTACGATGAAGCAAAGCGTTATCTGGAGTCTATCACCATGGCTTATCATAATTTTCATGGAGTGGAAACGAGGATTGTTCGCATCTTCAATACTTACGGTCCACGCATGCGACTCAATGATGGCCGTGCATTACCGGCGTTTATTGGTCAAGCATTACGTGGTGAAGACTTAACTGTATTCGGTGATGGTTCACAAACACGTTCCTTCTGCTTTGTTGATGATTTGATTGAAGGTATTTACCGTTTGCTTTTAAGCGATTATCATATGCCGGTAAACATTGGAAACCCTGATGAAATCTCATTGAAAGATTTTGCGGAGGAAGTGTTGAAACTTACAGGTAATAAGGTTAAGATCACGTACAAACCTTTACCTGCTGATGATCCGAAACAACGTAAGCCTGATATTACTAAAGCAAAAGCAATTTTAGACTGGGAACCAAAAGTTCATCGCAGTGAAGGTTTGAAAAAAACATACGAATATTTCAAATCACTTCCGTCTGAGGAATGGTCAAAGCAGCCAAAGGAGTTTGTAAGTAACAAGTAAAAATTCTTTGCCACATAAAATTGAATCCCATCTTTTAAAGGTGGGATTTTTTTGTTGGTTCAACTTGAGGTTTAAAGCTGCTAATCTATTAAAGCTGCTTGTTGTTTTGTCTCAGTTCTTTTCCCGTAATAAAAGCTGTAGGCAAAATAAGAAAGTGGAATTCCTATTGCAACAATTAAAATACCCGTTGCAATCGCTGCATTCTTTAATACAAATGGACGTTGGCCAATTTTTGTTTGAGGTACTACTAAAATATTCATCACTGTCCAAATGATCAATCCATAAAATATTCCTGTCAATAACCTGCTCTTTGAAAGAAAACGGACGTGAGGATAGATCAAAAAGAAAGTAACAGTAAAGCAATAAGCAATGATGAAATGAAATATTGCTCCAATGAAATACATCGAACTTTCGGAGTTGGCTCTTTCTTTTCCAAATACGGCACTGGCAATATAGCGAAGCACTCCAAATGGATTTCTTTCAGGGAAAATAATTTTCATTTGAATGAAAGCGGCGCTGATATCAAGCATTCCAACTAGAAATCCTACCAGCAAAATAGTAGTAAAAAGATTCGATGGTTTTGGTTGCATTGGTGGTGATTGTATCTTAAATATACAAAAGCCAAATTGGGCTAGCGTGTTTAAATGAAATATTGTCCTGATTTGTGATGATTAAATTTTAATTTTCAGAAATGGGGAAATGGGGTAAAAAAATTTTAGTCTTGTTACCGGTTATGGTACTGGGCTTTTTTTATTTGTACGACCATTACGATACTTACCGGCATGTTCGAAACAAGCGGCTTGTCTTTCTTGCGCTAACTCTGGTGATGCTTTACGGATGGATATTTATTGAAGTCATTATCCGGAAGCAGAAAGGTTTTTTCCAGGTTGCCACACAGGCAAGCTTTTATGTTTTCATTTTTATGGTGCTAACACTTACGGGGTATTTTATTCTGTTCAGGGAAGTTTCGGCTCATGACTGGTGGCATAAAATGATGGTTCGCATCGACCGGAAGGATCACGTGAATTTGCAATTGTTCAAAATGTTTAAGATTTATAAAATTACGAGCAGGCAGATCTTAGGAAATTTTGTGATGTTGCTGCCATTGGGAATTTTTTTGCCCTTGTTGTATAAAAAAGTTTCAGGCTTCTTTGGAGTCGTCCTCATAAGTCTTTTGGCATCCACCACAATTGAATTGCTGCAACTCGTTACCAGTTTCCGAAGTGCCGATGTGGATGACATCTTTTTAAATGCGATAGGCGCATGCACAGGTTTTCTTATTTATAAATTCATCTCGTTTATAATAAAGTCTTCAAGTACTTCTGTACCTCACCAACAGCTAATGGCATAATCTTTTTGGAATTTAAACAGATATGGGATCTCCTTCAACCAAACCGGTCATTTTATATGCCGAAGATGATTTTGATGATTTTGAATCCTTAAAAGAAGCATTGGATCAATTGACCGATCATCAAACCCTGTTACATGCAAAGAACGGCGAAGAGGCAGTTAACTTCATCGAAAAAGCAGATAGTCTCCCTTCATTGGTCGTTCTTGACTTAAACATGCCCGTAATGGATGGCAAAGAAGTTTTGCGTTGGTTAAAGCAAAGAGATCGGTACAAGGATATTCCAGTTATGATCTTTACTACTTCATCAAGAGAAGAAGATGTAAAGCTTTGCCAGAACTATGGCTGCACCTTTTTCAGGAAGCCTACTTTATATAGGGATTTGCTGCATGTTGCTCAAACCATGCTCCAACTTTGCGAAAAACAAGGGTCTAAATCTTTACTTTGATATAACCCCAGCCTTGTCTTTGTTTTGAGATGACCTCATAAATACCGTCCGGTACAGTTTGTACACCCGGTAATAAATCGTTCGTAGTCAGGTTGTGTGCTTTCATAGCCACCTGGCAAACCTTAAATGCAATGTTCTTGTTTTGAGCCAGGCGGACTACGTCATCAGCCACAGCAGATTTTCCTTTTGTAACCAGGTCCAATCCCTGTCCGTACATAACTACTTCCATTTGAGCTGTAGGTTCTGCTTTTGAAACCTCGTTGAGCCAGCGGATAGCGGCACGTTGGTCATTACTGTCTTTGCTCGTGAGATCGAACACCACTTTATAATCTTTCTGGGCAATTGCAAAAAATGAAGAAGATAAAACAAACGCAAGCAAAAGAATCTTTTTCATAACAAAAGGTTTAGTAATTAAAAGTTACAACTTCCTGCGGACATCAAATTTGTATCATCTTTGCTGATCATTGTTATGGAGTTTTTTGTAAAGGAAAATTCAATCGTAAGAAAGATCTGGGGTAAAAGCGATACGGTGCTTTTCATTTTTGCCGGCTCTGCTGGAGAATTTGCATTGAATAAAGCTGTCGACTGGCTTTATTTTACAGGGAAACTCCCTGCTGACCCAATTGGAAGATTATTTTCTACCGTAAACTATGCAAAGGGAATCATCTTCGCTACTAGAGAAGATGCGCTTCAAACCATCGATAAAATAAACTTCATTCACAAAGCTATTGAAAAGGAGAGAGGCTATTCCATTCCTGATTGGTCCTATCGTGATGTTTTGTTCATGTTGATTTACTATTCCATTGCATCGTTTGAATTACTTGAAAGAAAATTGAGTGATGAAGAAAAAGAAGAAGTGTATAACGTGTTTTACAGAACCGGTTCAAGAATGCAATTGAAAGATCTTCCGTCAAATTATGCAAGCTGGCTCATTTCCAGAGATGAACATTTAAACACTGACCTGCATTGCGGCAAGTACACACTTGATCTTTTCAAACAGTATAAAAAACACCTTGATCCCGTTCGTTATAAAATTTTAGTGGAAGTTCAAATGCTTGTGGTTCCGGACAAAGTGAAACAGTTACTGGGGGTCAGAAAATTCTCATTGCTGAAACCTGCTGTTCCTGTTTATAAACTGATCCGCAAGTTAAACCTGGATGAAGCAGTGAAGGCAATTCTTCTTCCGGCGGCTTACAAAAAGGAAATTAAAGATCTGGATGTAACCTAAAATTAAAACCGCTTTATGGCTATTTGGTTCAGAAATTATACGTTGGAAGAAGTTCAGCAACGTGGCGCAGGAACAATGGTTGAACACATTGGGATTATCATAACCGAAGTGGGGCCGGATTTTTTAAAGGGCACAATGCCTGTTGATCATCGCAATGTACAACCCATGCAGATTTTACACGGCGGCGCATCCGTTGCCTTCGCAGAAACTTTAGGAAGCATTGCTGCTAATCTTGTTGTTGACAGCGAAAAAAAATACTGTGTCGGATTAGATATCAATGCCAATCATATCAGGGCTGCAAAAAAAAGATTGGTAACAGGCGTTGCAAAGCCCTTGCATCTTGGTTTTTCAACACAGGTGTGGAGTATTGAAATTACTGATGTAGAAAACAGGCTCGTTTGCATCAGCAGGTTAACAATGGCTGTTCTGGACATGAAATAACTTATTCATCGTCTTCGGCTTCAACACGTGGCAATGTGAATGAAAACATGCTACCTCTGCCCGGCTCACTTTCAATATGCATTTGCCCGCCATTTTTGTGAAGAAACTCTTTACACAACATCAGTCCCAAACCTGTTCCTGACTCGCTAGAAGTACCTTTTGTTGTGTAAAAATTACTTTCATTGATCTTTTGAATGGCGTCCTTGCTGATGCCAACGCCTGTGTCCTGCACGTAAATTTCAACGAATGAAGAAACCTCATTTACACCTACTTCGATATATCCCTGGTTAGGTGTGAATTTAATTGCGTTGGATAAAATATTACGAAGAATGAGATTGACCATATCCTTATCCGCATAAACAAAGACAGGTGCATTGTTTTTATTCTCGATGTAGATCTGTTTTGCCTCGGCTTGCAAATGCAAAAGCTGTAAAACTTCATTGATCATTTTTGATACTTCAATTTCCTGGGGTTTCGCTGCACTTGATTGCATTTGCGTTTTTGACCATTGCAGCAAGTTTTCCATAAGACCAATCGTATAATTCAGATCCATCAATACATCAGGCATGACATTTTTTATTTCCTGTGCCGGTGTATTCTTTTGGTGCATGTTTTTAAAAAGATTTCTAAGTGCATACATCGGAGAACGCAGGTCATGCGATACAACAGAGAATAATTTTGTTTTAAGTGTATTCAGTTCTGCTAATTCCGCAGTTTGTTTTTCAAGCAAGGTCACTTTATCATCAATGACCTGTTTCTGTTCATTGATCTCCGAATTTTTTTGTTCTAATTCATGTTGTTTGTGCTTTAAACGCAATTGGTAGATGGAATTTTCTTTTTTAATGAGGTATAAACCATAAATAATAAAGCATAAGGAAACGATATGATTCAGGAAGAAGAGCGATTCGAATTCATGCCTTACATCATACCTGAAATAGCTGAGCATGATGGCAAGTACAAAATAATTAATCATGGAAAGAGCCACCGCAAATAACATGTATCCTATGTCCTGCAAAAAGAAAACAGCCAGCACACCATAAAGGATAAAATTAAGTTCTATTCCCGCATTCAGTCCCTGCAGGTAAACAAAGCCTGTGAAGAAAGGATAAAGTATGAAGTAACAAAGCAATGCCGCCTGGTGTTTTCTTTGGTAGTTGAAAAGCAAAGAGCAAATACTTATTGTGGATGGAAGACAAGCCAGTAGCCATGCGCTAAAGGGTACATCGTCCTTGTGTACCAGCCCTAAAATTGGGATTAGCAATCCCGCAAGAAGCTGAAAAAAATTAAGCTGGTTAAAAATGCCGAGTTTACGTTTTTCGTAATAGGACATTTTTTCCGCAATGCCAATGCTTCGTACTATGTTTAAAAAATCTTTGTAAACTTTTGTAACGGATGGAAAGAATTCAGAAACGTCAAGCGATCGTATTTTCTGTTGAACTGAAGACAGTTTTTCAAACAGGATTTCCATAAGGTAGATTGGTTGTTAGGTCGCGACAAAATAGAAATTTTCCCTTGTAAATTCAAACAGTTTGAAAAGGGATTTACCCTTATTAAACTAATTTATAATCGCAGGCTTATTAGTTTTGCTGAATTATGTCGGTTTCTCTCAAAAATACGACGACAAAGCTCTGCTGTAGCATCATCTCTTTCAGTTTTTTTTACTGTGGTTTTTCGCAAAGAATAAATAATGAAAGTGTGATACGAAGCATGCATGCGGATCATTATTTCCGCTTCTATTATGAAAACGATTTTGTAGCACTTACGGATTATTACTATACATCTGGAATGAACATTGAGTTGGTTAAACCTTCTTTCAAAAAAAATCCGATAAATAAAGTTTTCTTTCGTTTGCCCGGGGCCAAAATGAAATACGGTATCGCCCTGGACCATTTTGCATTTACTCCGAGACATATTTATTACAGTGATATTTTACATAGCGACAGGCCATATGCCGGTTGCATTTCCGTAAGTTCATTTCGAATGGCAATAGATGAAATTAAAAAACGCCAGATTAATACCTCGTTAACACTTGGTTTAATTGGTCCTGCTAGTTTTTGGAAACCGGTGCAAACATTTCTTCATAAAAGATTAATTCCGGCCCCCCAACCAAAAGGTTGGGATAACCAGATAAAAAATGATCTTATCCTCAGTTATAAAGTGAATGTCGAAAAGAGTTTTATTCAGTCGAATTCTTTTCTGCTTAACGGAAATATTGAAGCAATTGCCGGAACCATGAATGACAGGTTAAGCACTGGTTTGAGCATTATGATAGGCAAATTGAATAACCCGTTTAAGTGTGAGGTAACAGTTGAAAGGAAAAAGAGGGAGCTTTATTTCTTCGGTCAATCTCTTATTAATGCTGTTGGTTATGATGCTTCTTTGCAGGGGGGAGTTTTCAATAAAAAAAGTCCATACACACTTTCCGGCCACAAGATCAACCGGTTGGTTTTCCAAAACCAAATTGGTTTAATGTTTCATTACAAGAAATTTTCTTTAGAGCTTTCCGAAAGCTTTTTATCAAAAGAAGTCAAAACCGGCATCAGACATATTTGGGGAGGACTCGGGCTTGGTTTTGAACTGAAATAAAGGGCATTAAAAAACGAATCTGTCACATTGATTTTATCGACAGATTCGTTTTCTGCAGTTGTTATGTTGGACAAGTTCAACTGCTGTGTTTTAAGACAAATCTTTATGCTTCTGCAGCATACAACTCTGTTGGCGGACAGATACAAATGAGGTTTCGATCCCCATAAGTATCGTTTACTCTCGATACAGAAGGCCAGAATTTATTTTGCTTTACATAATCTAATGGGAAGGCTGCCATTTCCCTGCTATAAGGTTTCTTCCAGTCATCGCTGCAAACAACAAACTGTGAGTGCGGTGCATTCTTTAAGGGATTGTCTTTTTTGTCAATTTTGTTTTCTTCAACTAAAGCAATCTCGCGACGAATGCTTAATAATGCATCGCAGAATTTATCTAACTCACCTTTGTCTTCACTTTCTGTGGGCTCGATCATGATTGTTCCTGCAACAGGGAAGGACATCGTTGGTGCATGAAAGCCATAATCCATCAATCGCTTTGCAACATCAACTGCTTCTACTTCGGCAGATTTTTTGAATGGTCTTAAATCAACAATAAACTCGTGAGCACACGCTCCATGATCGTTTGTGTATAAGATATCAAACTGGTTTTTCAATCTTGCCAACATGTAATTGGCATTTAAAATTGCATATTCAGTTGCACTGAGAACACCATCTCTTCCTAACATTCTTATGTAAGCATAAGAGATCAAAAGAATTGAAGCAGAACCATAAGGCGCTGCAGAAACAGCCCCCTTCCGACTTCCCCCAGTAGGGGAAGTCATCTGCCCACTAACCTCGCTTGTCAACGAGTTGCCATTTTTATCAGCATCTTGATTTGGCAAGGGCTGCGTATTGGTGGCCTTCCTACCGGTAAGGTCTGGATGGGCTTCAACATGTCCCGGCAAGAAAGGAGCTAAATGTTTCTTTGAACAGATGGGCCCCATACCAGGTCCACCACCACCGTGAGGAATCGCAAATGTTTTATGGAGGTTCAGGTGACAAACATCGGCGCCAATTAATCCCGGAGCTGTTAATCCAACCTGCGCATTCATGTTAGCACCATCCATGTAAACCTGTCCGCCGTGTTGGTGAACGATCTCTGTAATTTCTTTTATCGTTTCTTCATACACACCGTAAGTCGAAGGATAAGTGATCATGATGCCCGCAAGCTTATCGGCGTTTTGAGAAGCTTTTAATTTCAGATCTTCTACATCAACATATCCATTCTCCAATGCTTTTACCACTACCACATGCATGCCTGCCATCACTGCCGATGCGGGATTTGTTCCGTGAGCTGAAATTGGGATCAGCATTACATTGCGATGACCTTCGCCACGACTTTCGTGATAAGACTTGATGGTAAGCAAACCAGCATACTCTCCCTGTGCACCACTGTTAGGTTGCAAACTGCAGGCATCAAACGCAGTGATTTCGCATAAATATTTACTTAACTCACGAACAATAAATTGATAACCTTCTGTTTGATCTTTTGGTGCGAATGGGTGGATCTTGCTCCAGTGCTGCCAGCTTAATGGAATCATTTCAGAAGCAGCATTGAGTTTCATCGTACAGCTTCCCAAAGGAATCATTCCATGCACTAACGAAAAATCTTTGCTTTCCAACGAGTGGATGTAACGCATCATCAAGGTCTCACTATGATAAGTATTGAAAACAGGATGCGTTAAAAATTCTGATGTTCTTGTCAATGCTGTTGGAATAATATCCAAACTTCCTTCGTGCTCAATTGCATAATCAACAGGATCAACATCATTTACAAACGAGTTGATCACGTCAAACAGATCGGAAGTGGTTGTGGTTTCATCTATTGAAATACCAATGTGCCGGTTGTCGTAATAGCGGAAATTCAATCCTTGCCTTTCTGCTTTTTCACGGAAAGCCTTTATGTCGTCAACTTTTACAACAATGGTGTCAAAAAAGTATTCATTCAACAAATGATAACCTCTTTCTTCCAATGCATTCGCCAATGTTTGTGTTAGCAATGCAATTCTCTTTGCAATATTTCTCAATCCATCCGGACCATGATACACGGCATACATGGCAGCCATGTTTGCGAGCAATGCCTGTGCTGTACAAATATTCGAAGTTGCTTTTTCTCTTTTGATGTGTTGCTCTCTTGTTTGCAGAGCCATACGCAATGCACGATTGCCTTGCGCATCCACACTCACGCCAATGATACGTCCGGGCATGCTGCGTTTAAATTCATCTTTGGTGGCAAAGAAAGCAGCATGGGGACCACCAAAACCAAGAGGAACACCAAAACGCTGAGAAGAACCACAAGCCACATCAGCACCTAATTCACCCGGAGAAGTTAACAAGGTCAAGGCAAGTAAATCCGTTGCCATAGCAACATACGCTCCTGCATCATGAACTCGTTGAATAAAACTCCTGTAATCTTCAACCGAACCTTTATCATTTGGATACTGAACCAATGCTCCGAAATAAGTTTCGTCGATTTGTACTCTCTTATAATCACCAAACACCACTTCAATTCCAATGGGAATGGCTCTAGTTGAAACAACATCTTTCGTTTGAGGGAAGGTTTCAACATCAACAAAAAACTTCGGACGGCTGGGGTTATCATGATCTTTATTCAATAAGCCAAAGAACATGGTCATGGCTTCTGCTGCTGCAGTTGCTTCATCAAGCAAAGAAGCATTTGCAATGGGCAAACCTGTTAAATCACTAACAACGGTTTGATAGTTCAGCAAACTTTCAAGTCGGCCTTGCGAAATTTCTGCCTGGTAAGGTGTGTACTGAGTGTACCATGCCGGGTTTTCAAAAATATTGCGAAGGATCACACTCGGAGTAATGGTATCGTAATAACCTTGCCCGATATAGTTTTTAAAAATTTTATTTCTTAAAGAGACTTCTTTGATGTGAGACAAATACTCCGCTTCACTCATGGCACCAGGCAGGTTCAGTTCTCCTTTCATCCTGATTCCTGAAGGCACAGTTCTGTCAATTAACTCATCAAGGCTGTTAACGCCAATGGTTTTCAGCATTTCCTCCGTTTGGCTTTCATTGGGACCGTTATGGCGATGCTGAAATTCTTTGGATTGGGCTTCAAATAAACTCATGTGTTATACTTCTTTTGCGCAGCAAAACTTGCGGCACGCAAAGGTAACGTACAGAAGTCTTTTTTTCCAATGAGTTGGCGCAGTGTTGAAAACGGGTTAAAAGCATTAACAATTGGTAGGGGATTATGAGGCCCGCCAAAAACTACTATTGGGCTTCGGTTGTGTCACTCTCTTGTACGTTCGGCAAGCACTTCTGCTTTTTCGAGGTCTCTCATTGATTTCAATCAATGCTTGCGATTTGAGGAATCTTGAACTTGTAAAGACTGTCAGAGTTTTGATGATAAGAATTGCCGAACCTTGAACGGAGAGTCGCAATCAAAGTCAAATAGTAGCAATGAAGGTTGCTAAACGCAAATGTTGAATGTTCAATAGCAATGATCAATTTTTAATGTTCAACCACAAACTCCCAACTAATCTTTACCTCCGCTTAACTTTTGTTTTCGGTTCTTTGCAAAATGTCTGAGGACGTTTTACATAACTGGCAGAAAAAGTATAAAGACAAGCAAAAGCATTTCAAAAGCTTTTTGGAAAGAGCGGATAAAAACAAAGTGTTGAAGGAACTGCCGGAGTTGCACGAAGAAGCTTTTGAAAAAGTGGATTGCCTGCAATGCGCTGCCTGTTGTAAAAATTATTCGCCGCGTTTTAAAACACCTGATGTAAAACGCATCAGCAAGCATTTGGGGATGAAGGAAAGTGTTTTTATTGAAACTTATTTGCGTGTTGATGAAGACGGAGACTTTGTGGTAAAATCTTCTCCCTGTCCTTTTTTAGGTACTGATAATTTTTGTTCAATTTATGATGTGCGTCCTTCGGACTGTGAAAGATTCCCGTACACGGATGAAGACGTGATCATAAAAAGACAAAAGCTCACATTGAAGAATGCAAGCTTTTGCCCTATTACATTTTATGTGCTTGAAAAATTGTCTAACTCTTTGAAGTAAGTTCCTCGTAAGCGGCTGCTAATGGTCTTTGAATTCCATCTCCTGTCCATTCGGTTACCCCGGGGATAGAAATGTTTTTGATAAATTCTGCTTTGCTTACACCTTTTTTTATTTCCTGTTCGGCAAATGCCAGCACTTTGCCCAAATAATCCTGGAATTTTTTTACGTCTTCAATAGTACCTGTTTCTTCGCCGGCATTTAGTGAGTGACCAAAAATGATGATAGAATTTTTGTTTGCCTTTTTTGTGATTTTATCAAGGTCTTTAATCCATTGCGTCATGTTTGCTCCTGCACTTCTGTCCACAAATGGATGACGCTTATTGAACATCAAATCACCTGCATGGAAAATATTCGCCTTCTCAAAATGATAGATCGCATCACCATTTGTATGTCCGGCACCATAATAATCTGCCTTAATGGTTTCGTCGCCAATCTTTAATTTCCAGTCATCTTTAAATGTCATATCCGGAAACAATTGTTTAGCTATGGAATTACCTTTTTCTGCAACCGCCTTTTGATTGGCTAAAGAATTCTCGTGTGCAACCACGTGTTCAACTACTCCTTTAAACGCAATATTGCCGGCAGTATGATCTCCGTGATGATGTGTATTCAACAAATAACGAAACGGATTTGTGTTTCTTTTCTTTAGATCATCAATTAGGTGCTGGGCTGTGTCAGGAAACTGTGCATCAATAACAACAATTCCATCTTTACTAAGTAGAAAGCCAATTGTACCACCTCTTTCTGTAAAAATGCCCACATCATTGCGAAGCATTTTAATGTTATAATCAAAGCTGTTGAACATGCTTGCCAATGCTTTTTTGTGAAACAACAAGGTGGCACCAGAAATTATGCCTGTGCTACGGAGAAAGATTCGGCGGTTCATGTAGTTAAGTTTATAATTGAAGAAACGAATGAGTTAATAACGAGGATTTGAATTTTACGGTTGCCTTGCCATCAATTGTGATTTAGCAAACGCCTGTTCGAAACAGGTGAACTTTTAATTTACAATTCACTACTGACGATTCACCATCTTAGTATTCGAATTTACGTAATCTCGGTGCTTTAATCCACGAAATAATAACAACAACAACAGTCATAATTCCACCGAAAATAATAGCCGGTTGTGCTCCTCCAAAAATCTTTGCAGTCATTCCGCTTTCAAACTGCCCTAACTCATTTGATGAGTTGATGAACATAGAATTGACAGAGCTTACTCTTCCACGCATTTCGTCCGGAGTGGTTAATTGTAAAATAGTTCCCCTGATAACTACACTTATTCCATCTAACATTCCGGCAATGATCAACGCAAAGAAGGACAGGGCATAAAAATTAGAAAGCCCGAAAGTGATAATGCAAAGTCCGAATCCGCCAACCACAAACAATAATATTAAGCCTTGGTTCTTTCGCAACGGGTTCAATGTGATCATAATGATCATGATTACTGAACCAATATCAATGGCAGCATTCAACCATCCAAAGCCTATTGGCCCTACCTTCAAAATACGATCAGCGATTTCGGGTATTAGTGCCGTGGCGCCTCCAAATAAAACAGCAAAAAGGTCCAATGAAATGGCTGCTAACAGAATTTTATGTTTGAAAACATAACTCAATCCTTCCTTCACACTCTCCCAGGTTTTTGCGTTCAACTTATTATGCGCAATGGGTTTCTTTTCAATTTTAGATAATGCATAAGCTGCTAACAGAACATATACTATAATGACATAAAATGTAAAATGCACCCCGGCTAACGCAATCAAAAAACCTGCTGACGCATGTCCAATGATGGAAGCTGCCAGCCAGGAAGTAGAACTAATATTAGCTGCATATTGCAGAATAGGCTTAGGTACCAATTGGGCAATGATGGCATTAGAAGCAGGCCCTGCAAAGGAGCGTATAGCGCCGGTACAAAAAATGATGAGGTAAAATAGAAAAGAAAGCATTGTAATGCTTATCTTGTTTTCAATATCTGGCAACGTAACAATGATTAGGGCCAGTACACAAACAGAGTATAAAAGAATACATCGCAAAAGCAGTGTTCTTTTATCAGACCGATCAATAACATGCCCGGCATATAACGCCAAAGAAAACACGGGTATAAACTCCGACAATCCAACAATCCCAATTGAAAAAGAACTTTTGGTCAGGTGAAATAGTTGATACGCGACCACAGTAGCCACCATCCTCAAAGCCATAATGTAAAAAAAACGGACGAAAATATACAACCGGTATTCCCTATGATTTAACGGTGAAAGGCTTATCCTCTTGAATTCCATTGTAAAAACCCTATAAGTGAGCAAAGATAGGAGCGGAACAAAGCCAACAACGTCCTTTGAAAATCTCATTGACTTAAAAAATGCATACAATGAGAGTTTTCTTACTGATACTGGTTATACTAACGGCAAAAATTTGCTGTGGGCAGGACTCTACCACGGCTGTATACATTAATGACGCGGTTCAAAAAATTGAAGGGAGACTTTTAGCCGATATCATGGAGAAAAAAGATACGTCCATTTTTGATGAGAGCGATAGTTTGCAAAAAGGCGCTTTTTTATCAGTTCACACGGAATTTTATACGGATCCTCAAAGCATGCTTTTGGATAAAATTATTGAAAGAAGCCTCTATAAGAGAACGTCTACCGAACTCATTATTTATTTCCTGGGCAATCAGCCAATAATGTTTTCAAACAAACAGTGGGAGGGTAGCACAGTGCGTTATGATTTTTCTATTTACTACATGAATGACAATCCTGTTTTTATTTCTAAAAGATGCCAATTGAACGGAACACCTGACAGCGATTCGTATTTGAAATGGTGTTACGAGCTTCGTAAGGAATATTTCGGAATTGTAAACGAATACAACCAAACATTTGCAAAAGCAAAAGTCAAATCAAGGTAGGCTGATATAATGTTGCCCGTCGGGATAATCTTTTTCCAATGCGTCAGTGATGATTTTCAAATGCTTTTCATTCCCTAAAAAATCCGCATTGGATGCATCAACAAAAAGCGTTTTCATATTGTGTTGCTTGATGTAATGCGTATAAGTTTCCTGTATGCTGAAGAGATATTCGTTAGGAATTTTTTGTTCGTAGGACCTGTTGCGTTTCTTGATATTTTGCTGCAACTTGTTTACAGGTGCATGCAAGTAAATTAAAATGTCAGGTTGGATCAATTGCTGGTACATGATGTCAAACAATCGCTGGTACAACCTGAATTCATCTTCTGTTAAATTGATTTTTGCAAAGAGCAAACATTTAGTGAAGAGATAATCCGATATCGTAATATTTTGAAAAAGATCTTTTTGTTGAATAAGGTCCTTTAATTGCTTGAAGCGTTCAGCCATGAAGAAAAGCTCCAGTGGAAATGCATACTGCTGAGGATTTTCATAAAACTTTGGAAGAAAAGGATTGTCGGCAAATTGCTCCAAAACAAGTCTTGCATTGTAATGCTTCGACAACAAATGTGATAATGTTGTCTTTCCGGCACCAATATTCCCCTCGATAGTTATGAAAGTATACTTCATCTGCAGTAGTGGCTTGTCAACAGGTCGGCAAAATAAAGATTGTTAGAAGAAGTCATCAATTAAATTTATTCACCTCCAAAGGGTCAGGGCATTCTGCCAAAAGCTGGGAAATGTTTTTTAGAAAAACCGGATGAATTTTGGTGGGGGCGATTTCATTTAACGGAGTCAAAACAAACCGGCGTTCTTGCATTTGCGGGTGCGGTATGTTTAAACCTGGCCGATCAATTATTTCATCGTTGAAAAAAAGAATGTCAATATCAATTGTTCTGGGCCCATTTTTTAATTCTCTTTTTCTCCCAAGTTCTTCCTCAATCTGAAGAATTGTCTTAAGCAACTTGTCGGCGTTGAGCGAAGTTTCAATTTTTAAGACCTGGTTAAGAAAAGCTCCCTGGTTTTGCAGGCCCCACGCCGCGGTTTCGTAAATCGAAGATTCCTGCAAAACAGTGCCGCAGTTATTATTGATTGCTTTTTTTGCCCTTGATAAAAAGTCAAACCGGTTCCCAATATTGCCGCCTGTCAATAAAAAAACTTCATTCATAAGAGAGCACGAATGTACTTCAGCGCCACGGAATACCTATTGATTTCACGCAATGGAAACGCTCAATTCAAATTTGGATTGATAAAAAGGCGGTTGGTATAAATCATAAAAGACTGGAGTATAATTCTTTTACTTTTGAAACATTATTGTAACGCCATGAGAAGTTTTTTTAAAATTTTTTTCGCCTCTTTTTTATCGCTGGTAATTTTTTCACTGATTTGCCTTTTCCTTTTTATTGCCTTTGTAACAGCGCTGGCTTCAAAAGATAAACCTGAAATTCCTGCCAAATCTGTTTTGGTAATTAATCTTTCCCAAAATTTTCATGAAAGAAAACAGGACAATCCACTGTCTGCAGTTTCGGGTGAAAGCGATGTGCCAGGCTTATATGATGTGATTCGTTTGATTGACTATGCAAAAACCGATAATAATATTTCAGGAATTTACATTGAAGCGGATGCAAATGCTAGTGGTTTTGCATCAAGTAATGAAATAAGAAATGCTCTGATTGATTTCAAAACTTCTAAAAAGTTCATTATTGCCCATGGCGATATGATGACACAGGGAGCATATTTTATTGCCAATGTTGCCGATAAAATTTATGTGAACCCAGCGGGTGATTTAGAATGGAAAGGTTTTGCTGTCAGTTTGGTTTTTATAAAGGACTTGCTTGACAAACTAAATATTCAGCCACAGATTTTTTATGCAGGAAAATATAAGAGTGCAACCGAAATATTTCGCACAAACCAAATGACGCCTGAAAACAAGTTACAGACGACAGAGTGGCTGGGCGATATGTACAATTACTTTCTGGTGCAAACTTCTAAAGCAAGGGGAGTTGATACGGCAACCCTTCACCAGTTGGCGAACAATGCGTCTATTCAAACCCCACAGGATGCAGTGAACAATAAATTGATTGATGCTGCTAAATACGATGATCAAATTAAAGCGGAATTGAAGCAAAGGCTGGGAATTGGAAAAACCGACAGGTTAAATTTAATTGACATCGCCAAATACAACGAAGCCATCAATACAAGAAAATATGCAAAGGACAGGATTGCTGTTATTTATGCAGAAGGTGATATTGTTGATGGCCAGGGAACAAATGATAACATCGGTGGAGAACGTTTCAGAGCGCTGATAAGAAAAGCAAGATTGGATAATTCAGTAAAAGCAATTGTGATGCGTGTGAACTCGGGTGGTGGCAGTGCATTGGCAAGTGAAATCATCTGGCGTGAATTGCAGATGGCTAGAGAAGATAAAAAGCCTGTGATTGTAAGCTTCGGCGACGTTGCAGCTTCCGGCGGTTATTATATTTCATGCGGCGCTGATAGTATATTTTCAAGTCCCAACACTATTACCGGTTCTATTGGTGTATTTGGTGTGATTCCCAACATGGGAAGTTTTTTCAAAAACAAATTAGGTATCACTTTCGATGGTGTAAAAACTGCACCCTATGCCGATGGTCCAAACATTTATCGCCCAATGAACGATGCTGAGAAGAAATTAGCGCAGAGTGGTGTCGACAGGATTTATCTACAGTTTAAACAGCGAGTGGCTGAAGGAAGAAAAAAAGATATCAATTACATTGATAGTATTGCACAGGGCCGTGTTTGGAGCGGAGAAGATGCTTTGCAATTGGGTCTTGTCGATCGTGCAGGTAGTTTGCAGGATGCTATTAACTGTGCGGCAAGAATGGCTAAGGTGGATAAATACGGGCTGAAAGAATATCCTGAATCAGGAAACTGGCTGCAAAATTTACTTCACAGGCAAAAGAACGAGCCTTCAGCAATGATACGTGAACAATTAGGAGAAGAGCAATTCAAAGTTTATAATGAATTATTGCGGGTGAAAGAGATGACCAAATCGACGCAGACCCGGTTACCTTACCAATTCTTTGTTCATTAACGGTTACATTTGCTTCGCAATTTTCAAAAAAATGCAGCAGAAATACAATCAGCTCAAGGCCATGTGGGCTGTAACGAAAGCCAGTTTAAAAGCAACCTTCAGAAGTCCGCAATCAGTCTTTTTTAGTTTGTTTTTTCCAATTGTTTTGATTTGGATTTTTGGTTCATTGGGGGGCAGATCAGGCGCACCTTCAGTAGATGTGGCTTTCGAAAAGAACATTGATACTACTTCAATTCTTTACAATGCTCTTAAACGGAGTCCGGTTCTGCACTTTGTAAATGATAAGAAGAAGGACATTGAAGACGAATTGAAAAAGGGAAGAATTGCAGCCATCATAAATATTATTCCTTTAAGAGACACGACTTTTGTTGTCAAATTAAGAACTTCAACAGCAAGTCAAAACCTAGACTTGGTTCAATCGATAGTAAAAACGGTTTCGGGCGAAATTGATAGAAAGCTTCATCCAAACCAGAAAGAATTTGTAACCGTTAAGCCGGAGATAAGCTATAACGAAAGACCTTATAAGATGATCGATTTCTTTCTTCCAGGGATGATTGGTTTTGCATTGATAGGGTCCGCAGTATTTGGAATTGCATTTACTTTTTATTCCTTAAGAGACACACTCGTTTTAAAAAGAATGTATTCAACTCCAATCAAAAGAGAGTACATCATTCTTGGAGAAAGTATTTCAAAAGTGATTTTCAATTTACTTACAGTAGTTGTGTTGATTGGTTTTGGGCATTACGTGTACGGGTTTTACCTGGCAAATGGATGGATAACCTTTATTGATATGCTGGTGATCAGCTTTATTGCCTTATTGGTATTTATGGGGTTTGGTTTTTTTATCAGCGGTGTTTCAAAAAATCAGAACGTAATTCCGATTTATGCAAACCTGTTTATGTTCCCGCAATACTTTTTATCGGGAACATTTTTTCCAAGGTCTGCCTTACCATCATTTCTTCAGCCCATGTTGAAATTTTTGCCACTAACTGCGGTAAATGATGCCATGCGCAATGTGGCTTTTGAAGGTGCTTCACTGGCAAGTTGCTGGGAACAAATAGTCATCTTGTTGGTTTGGGGAATTATTATTTACGCTATAACGGCCAGAGTTTTCAAGTGGGAATAAATTTTTAAAAGTGCGATTAATCAAACTCGCTTTAATAAGCATTATTTTTCTTTTTATTGTAGTCACGGCAATTTCGTTGCTCATCCCATCTCATATCCGGATATCAAAAGCCATCAACATTTATTCGCAGAAGGATTCAGTTTTTGCTTTGATCGATGATACTACTAAGTGGAAGGAATGGCATCCTGCATTTATTCCAAACGATTCAACTCCTAAATTTCCAACAGTTCATATCGTGCAAAAGGATCAGAGCGATTCTGAAATAGTGATGCACCTGCAACAAAAAGGCAAGCCCGAAGTAATTAATGGATGGAAAATTTATCAGACGAACCCTTTTGATTCGCTAACGCTTCAATGGTATATGGATTTTCATTTAAAATGGTATCCATGGAAAAAATTTGCAAGCCTGTTTTACGAAAATACCTATGGAGTTATGATGCAACAAGGCCTCGAAAACATTAAAGAAAGAGTCCAGAAATAGTTAAAATCATTCATTTCCGTTTCGATTTTTATTAGGTTTAAAAAAATATCAAACTGCTGCAACGCTTTGACCATTCTATTTGTCAACCTGCTGCGGACTATTGCTCATGGATCAATACACATTGGTGAAGGATTGTTTAAAAGGGAAAATTTCTGCCCAAAAGCAGTTATATGATCTTTTTGCCGGTACCATGCTCAGTGTTTGCTATCGTTACACAAAGTCCACGGCAGATGCGGAAGATGTGTTGCAAGAGGCATTTGTAAAAGTATTTTTCAATCTTCACCAGTACAAGTTCCAGGGCGAATTAGGGGCATGGATTCGAAGAATCATGGTTACCACGGCTATTAATTATTTAAAACGAAATGCCCGTTATCAAAGTGAGTTGGTTTTTCCGGATGAGCATTTGCATGCTGTGGATAACCAGTCAGATCCGGAAATGAAGATGGAAGCAAAGGAACTAGCGGATCTCATCAGGCAATTGCCGCCGGGCTATCAAACGATCTTTAATTTATATGCAGTAGAAGGATTTAATCATGTGGAGATAGGAAAAATATTAGGAATACAGGAAAGCACTTCACGATCGCAATATGCAAGAGCGAGGGCTTTGTTGATTCAATGGATAGAACAAAAAAACAATGCTGTAAAAAGAAACGTATATGCCAAATGAATTTGAAAAGCAGGTGCGGCAAATGATGGACGAACTGAAATTGGTTCCATCTGAGCCTGTTTGGCAAAAGGTGGAACTGCAGATTCGGGAAAAGAAGGATCGCAGAAGGGTGATCTTTTGGATAAGTTTTATGGTCTTGCTATTAGGCGGAGGATTATGGTTGGGAGTGCGTGAATATTCAAACAAAATTTCTTACAAAAAGGATAGTGGAACAGAAAGGAAAGTCAAAAAAGCGGTTGACGATAATTTACCAGTAATTACCACTGTAAAACCTACTGATCAAGAAACGCCGCGGCATACCACTGTAATAATATCTGGCAATAAAACACAGAACGAAAAACACGGAGGAGAGCCTGGAACAAAGAACAACTATGTTGGAAACATTGAGCCCGGTGTTCAAAAGAGTTTTTCTGAAAATACAAACATTTCAACTCAAATAACAGCACGCAAAAATCCAAATCTGGTAAAACATTCAGAGCCAGAGTTTACTAAAACGCCAAAGAATGAGGTAATTGTTAGTCAGCCCTCAATTGAAAAAGTATTGAAGGAAGCTGCTCCAAACTTAGCTATCCAGATTAGCACAGATACAACGAATATTAATTTCCTAAAGAAAAAAATTGAAACAAATAGTTCGATTATCGATTCTGTACAACAAGACAGCGCTTCGTCAAAAAATGAGGTACAAAAGCAGGATACTGCTGCTATAAAAAAGGCTAACCAAAAAAAATATGCAGCCTCAAAATGGAAGCTAAACTTCATTGTCGCGGCGGGAACTTCAACGATTTCAGATGTGAATCTATTTGAAGGCTTGTTTGGTAGCAGTGATAAGGCTTATGCAGCGCCAAATTATAGTGGTGGTTCGCAATCCGGCGGTTTGCCCTTGTATTATGGCCCATCCGATATCAAAAAAGGATTCTCATTTGCGGCTGGTGCGGTTGCTAGAAAACAACTGGCAAAAAGAGCTTTCTTTTCTGCAGGATTGCGATACAATTATTACAGCAATACTATCCAGGTTGGTAACAAAATCAACCAGAGCAGAGTTTTAATGGATTTTAATGTGTCGCAGTATTATTCTAATACGGGCACTTCGTTGCGACCCTATCACAATCGATATCATTTTGTTTCTGTTCCTCTAGCGATGGATTGGCAATTACTGAAAAAGATTCCATTGAATTTTTATACAGGATTGTCAATGCAATATCTGGTTAAGACAAACGGTTTGGTGTTCGATAATACTACACAATCCTATTTCAATAGTAAGGATGCGTTTAACCGTGTGCAAATATTTTTTGAACCCGCATTGACATACGCTGTTTCATTTAAGCAAAAGACATTGACATTTGGTCCGCAATTGCAATACGGGTTAACAAGACTGGAAAAAAATAATTCAACTTATCATTTGACTTCTTACGGTTTGAAGGCACAACTTCAATTTGGGAAAAAATAATTCTCTGCGCAACGCTTTGTTAAAAGCTGTTGTCAGGATAGTGCAAGAGCATTTAAAAAATCAAAACTTATTTTATGAAAAAGTTGTTACTGGCTGCTTTGGGCTGCACAGCCACGCTTTTTGTTATGTCAGTTCTTTCAGGCTGTTTAAAAGATACCTACACGAAGACATATCACTACACTTATTATGTACCTGTTTACAAAACCAGCCAGGACGTAAGAGATAATATTAAAAGCAATCCTTCACAGCCAATCGAAAAAGCCGGGAAAATTTACATAAAGGGAAACTATATTTTCCTCAACGACATTGATAAAGGCATTCATGTCATCGATAATTCCAATCCATCATTACCACAACAGGTCGCCTTCATCAATATTCCGGGTAACATGGATCTTGCAGTAAAAGGAAATACTTTGTACGCTGACCTTTACACCGATCTTGTTGCTATCGATATTTCGAATCCCCGCAACGTGGTCCTGAAAAAAGTGGTCTCTAATGTTTTCCCTTATCGCTATTATAACAGCATTTTCCGTCCTGATTCATCAAAAGTTATTGCAAGCTGGGAAAAAAGAGATACCACGGTGACGGAGAAATATTCTCTTGATGAATTAGTGGGTAGTGGACGAATCTATATGGATTATGCAGCATTTTCCGGAGCAGAGTCTCAAAATAAATCTTCCGCATCGGTTTCGCCGTACGGCGTTGGAGGTTCCATGGCAAGATTTACAATCATCAATCAAAGGCTGTATACCGTAGGAGATGCTGACCTGTCTGTATTTAATATCTCCGATACGGAAAGTCCATCCTTCGTGGCAAAGAAAAACATGGGAGCAAGTATCGAAACTATTTACCCATTTGCCGACAAACTTTTTATTGGTTCGCAAACAGGTATGTTTATTTATGATATCAGTTCTGTTGATAACCCGGTAATGGTCGGACAATTCTCACATGTAGAGAGTTGTGACCCGGTTATCACCGATGGACAGTTTGCTTATGTAACCTTGCGCACGGGCACTACTTGTGCACGCAATGCAAACCAGCTCGAAGTCTTAAAGCTTACCAATCTAATAAATCCTGTTTCAATAAAAACTTATCCAATGACAAACCCGTTCGGGTTATCGAAGGAAGGTTCAACTTTGTTTATTTGTGATGGTAAAGCCGGTTTGAAAATTTACGATGCACATGATGTAACAAATCTGCAACTTAAAAAACTGGTTAGTGGCCCCGAAACTTATGATATTGTCACGTTAGGCGGGCTAGCTATCCTGGTTGCTAAAGATGGATTGTACCAATACGACTATTCTAATCTTAATGACATCCGTTTGTTAAGTAAGATGACGATCCAAAATTAAATGTATGAAGCAGAAACTTTTTTTAGCGGCAAGCCTGCTTTTAATGATGAATGTGTGGGCCCAGCAAAAAAGTAAGGTCAAATTTCAGTGTATTGATAATGCTGGTGTATTGAAAGGAGCTAGTGATGCATCGTATCAGGTTCAAACTATTAATGGTATACTTTACAAAACAATTTTTATAGGAGTTGGAGCGGGTATCGAAGATTACTATAAGAAAACAATTCCTGTATTCCTGAATTTAAGAAAAAGTTTTGGAAGTGGAAAGATCAGTCCTTTCATATACGCAGATATTGGTGCTAACTATCCATGGGAAAAGGATAACTGGGAGGGAGATTGGTGGAAGAAAGGCGAATTTAGCAAAGGACTTTATTTTGATGCAGGCTTAGGGTACTCAATTAAAATTTTCAATTGGACATCTTTGCTTTTAAGTTTAGGATATTCGCAAAAGCAGCTTAACGAAGAAAAATACTTGTATCCTGGCATTGACATCTTACCTTACCCCGAGCCTGACAACTATAAGTACACACTCAGAAGGATTTCCTTAAAAATCGGATTCAGCTTTTAGGAATTTGATATTTCTCTGAATCCCTTTGTATTTCGAACGGCTAAGGGGGGAGTGTTTGAAAATTTTTTTAAACGCTTCTTCGCTTAGCTCTTCCCAATCTTTGGTGGTGAAGTTTAAAATTTCCGTAAGCGGTTGAAACGCTTCTTCACTGTGTGGTTTTGCAAACCGGTTCCAGGGACAAACATCCTGGCAGACATCACAGCCAAACATCCAGTTCTGAAACTTTCCCTTCATTTCTTCGGGGATGATTTCATCTTTCAATTCAATGGTGAAATAAGAAATGCATTTACTTCCATTGATGGTTTTGTCGGGAAGAATGGCTTCCGTAGGACAACTATCAATACATTTTCTGCAACTCCCGCAAAAATCTTTTGCAAACGGATCGTCATAATTTAATTCAACATCAATAATCAACGTTGCAATAAAAAAGAAAGAACCGCCATGTTTTGTAATTAAGTTTCCATTTCTGCCTATCCAACCCAAACCGCTTTTTTGAGCCCAGATTCTTTCCAACACCGGCGCTGAATCTACAAAACCTCTTCCCTGGAATTGCCCAACTTTTTCGTGCAAATCGAACATCATTGTTTTTAGCGATGATTTGATCACATCGTGATAATCTTTTCCGTAGGCATATTTGGAAATTTTATTTCCGGAAGAAATTTGAGAAGGAAAGTAATTCTTCAATAGAGTAATAACTGATTTGGCGTCGGGAACAAGTTTTGTTGGATCCACACGTAAGTCAAAATAGTTTTCCATGTACTTCATCGTCCCATGCATACCCTGGTTCAGCCATTTTTCTAAACGCCTGGCGTCCTCATTCAGTGGTTGTGCCTGAGCAATACCACAGTAATCAAAACCATATTGCAAAGCCAGTTGCTTTACCAGTTGCGTATGTTTATCAACAGCACTCACTTAACAGAGATGAAAATAATTTCAGGAGGTTGCATCTTCTTCCAAATGCAGGCGATGAAAAATTCGATGCATTATGGGTGCAAGTATAACCCCAATATTTGTAATGAATACAATGCCGCCAAATAATGCATAAAATGAAGAAAACAGCTTTGCACCTATTGTAGGATAATTCTGCAGGACAGGCCCCATACCACTTAACAACATGGCAGAGTTATGAAAGGCATCTATCCAACTTGCTTTGGCAGTTAAACAAAAGCCTGCAACGCCAATGATCATGCAAAGGAAGAAAATAAATAAAGCCAGCAGTATGTTTTTCAGAACTCTTTGATAAAACAGCTTTCTTGAAAGAAGGCGCTGTGACTTACGTTCATACATTTTTCAGGAATTAGGTTTGAATGAATAAGGAAAACTACTTAAAAAACTATCGGAGTCATATGATATTTAAAAAAAATGGATGATATTAGGAACTCAAACTAACTGTCATGAGATTTCTATTTGCCGCGTTGCTAACCGTGCTTGTTTACACTGTCCATGCGCAGGACAAAAGCCCTTACACAAAATTTGGTAAGATCACCACAGAAGAGCTACAAAAGAAAATTTATTCGATTGATAGCAATGCCAATGCTGTTGTTTTAAGCGATATTGGTGAAGCTGCTGTTGAAGGCAATAACAAGGGGTGGTTTTCAATTGCTTTAACCCGTCACCGTGTTGTTCACATCCTTAACAAAAATGGTTATGATGAAGCCAATGTTTCAATTCCTCTTTATACAAATGGTTCTGCAGAAGAAAAGCTGGAAAACGTAAAAGCCGTCACCTATAATTTGGAAAATGGAAAAATAATGGAATCAAAGCTTGACAAGTCAGCTATTTTCAAAGAGAAACTGAATAGGAATTATATAGTCAGGAAATTTACATTTCCCAATGTAAAAGAAGGATGCATTATTGAATACGAATACAAGGTCACTTCAGATTTTTTGTCGAATCTTGATCCATGGAATTTTCAGGGAGATGCGCCTGTTTTGTGGAGCGAATTTAACTTCACCGTACCCCAATTTTTCACTTATGCTTTTTTAAGTCATGGCTATCATGGATTTTTTATAAACGATAGAGAAAGCCGCAACGCTAACTTTAGTGTAAGCGATGCAACAACAGCAAGTGCAACCGAGCGATATAATTTTTCATCCTCTGTAACTGATTATCGTTGGGTGATGAAAGATGTGCCGGCATTGAAGGAAGAAAGCTATACTTCGTCTGTAAGAAACCACCTTGCCCGTATTGAGTTCCAATTGTCTTCAAAAAATTATCCGCTAACGCCCCAGGATTACAGGAACACATGGCCGGCATTAGTGAGAGAACTTTTGGAATCTTCTTATTTTGGAAATGCACTTGATAACAATAACAACTGGCTTTCAGATGACTTAAAACCAGTATTGGCTGGCGCGTCGTCTGAAAAAGAAAAAGCCGCAAAAATTTATGCATTTGTAAGAGATAATTTCACTTGTACTGACCATAGCGCATTATGGATAGATCAATCGCTGAAGAATGTAATGAAGGCAAAGAAGGGAAGTGTTTCAGAACTTAACTTATTGCTTACCGCCATGCTGCGTTATGCAGGACTGAAATCTGATCCGGTTATCTTAAGTACAACATCTCATGGATATGCGCTTGAGTATTACCCAATCACTACCGCCTTCAACTATGTATTATCTCAATGCACTGCCGACGGAAAAACCTATTATCTCGATGCCAGCCATCCACGTTTAGGCTTTGGTAAATTATTACCTGAGTGCTATAATGGTCATGCAAGGGTTATCAATAGTGAAGCCATGCCTGTTTATTTTGTTGCTGATTCGCTGCAGGAAAGAAAGCTTACCGCACTTTTTATCACTAACAATGATAAAGGAAAGTTGATTGGTGCTATGAATCAAACATTAGGGAGTTATGAATCATATACTCTGCGTAATACAATAAAAGAAAAAGGACAGGAAGAGTTTTTCAAAGAAATTCAAAAAGTATATGGTGAGGATGTAACCATCAAATCTCCACGTGTAGATTCTCTGAATAACTACGACTTGCCTGCTGCTATTAAATACGAGGTAGACCTGAAGCAGGAAACTGACGAAATTATTTATGTCAACCCTATGTTTGGTGAGGCATGGAAAAAGAATCCTTTTAAATCTGAAGAGCGGTATTATCCTGTAGAAATGCCATACACGCTGGATGAAACTTACATTCTTACAATGGAAGTGCCGCAAGGATACGTTGTAGATGAATTGCCAAAGCAAATGGTGGTAAAGCTTGACGAAAAAGAAAGCGGCTATTTCGAATACCGCATTTCAGCTTCCGGTTCAACCATTTCATTGCGTTCAAGAGTTAAGTTTAACCGTACGATGTTTACAAATGAAGAATATGAAAACCTGCGTGAATTTTTTAACCTCATCGTGAACAAACAAAGTGAACAGATCGTTTTTAAAAAGAAAAAATAGTATGCGAAAGTTTCTCCTTGGCTGCATTTTACTAACAGGTTTTTTTGCAAATGCCGGCGATGTCAAATATCCGGCAAGTGCCATTCCTCAGGAACTGAAGAAGGATGCAAACGTTGTAAAGCGAATGGAAGAATTTGAATTTCGTTTCGTTAGTACTGGTGAAGCAGTACTGCGTCATAAATATGCACTTACTGTTTTAAATGAAAATGGCGATCGTTATGCTGTATTGATGGAATACTATGATAAACTTGAAAAGATTGTTTCAATCGAAGGCGCTTTATACGACGCATCGGGCATGCAATTGAAAAAGATGAAAACAAAGGACGCGATGGACGTGACGGCAGTAGATGATAACAATCTTATGGACGACAACAGGAGGAAGGTGCACCAATTCTTTTACAAGTCGTATCCATACACCATAGAATACGAAGTAGAAACAAAATTCAGCTACACTTTGTTCTTCCCCACATGGCTACCACAGGAAGGTGAGCATTTTGCAGTTGAACAAAGTTCATATACAATAAGCAGCCCTTCCAATTACACAGTGCGATACCGTGCTTTCAATTATCCAGGAGAACCTGTTATTACTGAAGATAAAGGCCAAAAAACTTTGAAATGGGAGGTGAAGAACTTAAAAGGTATTGTAAGAGCATATGCTTCGCCACCATTACGTGAACTCACCACTATGGTTTACTTTGCACCAACTGATTTTGAAATACAAGGTTACAAAGGCAACATGAGCAGTTGGCAGGAGCTTGGAAAATTTCAGTATGCATTAAATACGAAAAGAGACGAATTGCCTGAGAAGATTGTTCAAAAAGTTAGTGCTCTTACTGCCGGCATTACAGATGACAGAGAGAAGGTGAAGTTATTATACAACTTCCTTCAAAAGAATACACGTTATATAAGCATACAACTGGGAGTGGGAGGATGGCAACCTTTTGAAGCAGCTTTTGTTGCAGACAAAGGTTATGGGGATTGTAAGGCGCTCACCAATTACATGTATAGTCTTTTGAAGGCAGCAGGTATAAAGGCAAATTATACTTTAGTTTACGCCGGTGAAGGAGGCGAAAATAATTTTATTGAAGATTTTCCATCGAGGCAATTTAATCATGCCATTTTATGTGTACCGTTTCCAAAAGATACCATCTGGTTGGAATGTACAAGCCAGGATACACCACCGGGCTATATGGGAGAATTTACCGGTAACAGGAAGGCGTTATTAATAACTGAAAATGGAGGAGTGGTGGTTTCAACTCCTCATTATGGAATAAAGGAGAACTTGCTTTTAAGATCAATTGCAGCAGCTATTGAAACCGATGGTACATTAAATATGAAAGTGCAAACCCGTTATGGGGGAACGCAACAGGATGATTTGAGTATGATGGTGAATAGCCTTTCGAAAGATAAGGTGGAGAAAATTCTTCAGGAGGAATTACAACTGTCTACTTATAAAGTGAATGATTTTAAGTATGAGGAAACCAAATCTTCTTTACCTGAATTAAATGAGAAATTAGATATTACGGTTAACGCCTATGCCACAATAAGCGGTAAACGAATGTTCATAACACCTAATATTTTAAACAGAAGCGGAAGGAAAATAGATGTGGATGAAAAACGTAGTGTTGACTTCGTTTTTAACTCTGAATGGAGAGATGAAGACAATTACGAAATTGAAGTCCCGGAAGGATATGAGCTTGAGGCCCAACCACAGGATGTTTCTCTTAAGACAAAATTTGGGACTTATAGTAGCGGGGTAAAACTTGACGGTAAAAAGATTATTTATCATCGCGTAAGAGAACAATACTCTGGCAGATTTCCTGCGAAAGACCAGGCTGAATTGGCAAAGTTCTATGAGGACATCAACAAAGCTGACAGGGGTAAATTGGTTTTTGTAAAAAAAGCTGCATAAAGTTTTTGCGATAGTTTGCTATTGAGCCTGTCTTGATGCTAATTAAATTCCTTGGGGCTGCATCATAAGCAAATATTTTAACCTATATCACTTCAAATTCTGAGGCCTTGTTCCATTTGTAAAATGTATCTTCCACTGGTATATTTACGGGAATCATTAACAAGCCATACTTTTAGATTTGTATAATGCGCCGGCCGTTTATTTCACGATACTGGATATTTCAACTTGCAGGGTGGGGCCTTTTTGCAGCCATCAATGTGTTCCTCGCTGTGTTTGTCATGAACACCTTAAACGAAAAAGGTGTTTTGCGTCTGATATTTTTTGTTGAAGTGGGCATATTATTTACACATATTATGCGTGAGGTCATTCGCAGTACCGATTTGTTATTAAAACCAATAAGGCAACAGATTGTTATTTTAATTAGCCTCATTATTGTTTTTTCCCTGATGGCTGGCGGCTCCAACGCACCCTTCGAATTTTTTTATGGATTGAAAGGCGGAAGCTATAAAGAAATATTTTACGTTGATTTTGGCTCCTATATTTCCGTTATCACTATTTGGTGTTTTATCTACTTCATGTATCATTTCATGGCAAAAACAAGAAAGCAGGAAATGGATACAATAAAGTTGGAAGCCTTAGTGAAATCGCTGGAACTGAAAACAATCAAAGCAAACATTAACCCTCATTTTATTTTCAATGCATTGAACGGGATTAGGGCTTTGATTGATGAAGATCCTGCAAGGGCAAGAAGGGCTATAACAGAGCTGAGTAATATTTTGAGAAGCAGTTTGAATGCAGAAAAGGGTGAAACCGTAAGCCTTGAAGACGAATTGAAAATTGTTAAAGATTACCTCGCCCTTGAAAACATGCGTTTCGAAGACCGTCTCAAAATTGAGTACGAAATTGATGATGATACACTTGATCAGCAAGTGCCTCCCATGATGTTACAAACACTGGTTGAAAATGCCATCAAGCACGGCATCAGTAAAAACGTGAGGGGCGGAATGGTGAGAATAATTTCTGATTTCACTGGTAATTTTCATGAACTTGCTGTACAAAATACGGGACGTTTGAATGGAGGTTTATCACACCAGGGATTTGGTTTGTCAAGTACGCAGGACCGTTTGAGCTTATTGTATGGGGAAAAAGCTAAGTTTGAAATCAAACAGATCAATCCCGACCTTGTCGAGGCAAAAGTTTTAATACCAACCCCTTTTACGTCAACGGCAAAGGCAGAAGGATTTCGACCCTGAAAACTGAAATAAAATATTTTCAAGGACAATAGCATTATACACATGAAAGCAATTATCATCGACGACGAACGTTTGGCCCGCACCGAACTTCGCAAATTATTACAGGACTTTCCCGAAATAGAAATTGTGGACGAAGCATCAAATGCTGAAGAAGGCATTCAGAAAATCGAGAACCACAATCCCGATTTAATTTTTCTTGACATTCAAATGCCGGGTAAAACAGGTTTTGATATGTTGTCGGAGCTCGATCATGCTCCCCAGGTGATTTTTACTACTGCGTATGATGAATATGCGCTGAAAGCCTTTGAAGTAAATGCTTTGGATTATTTATTAAAACCTGTTGAGCCCAGAAGACTAGCTGATGCAGTTGAGAAGTTAAGAAAGTCAACACATAATGGCTCGTCTGAAAAAACAAATGGGCACCATACGGAACCGACAAGTATTTTAGGTGAGAACGACCAGGTGTTTGTAAAAGATGGAGAACGCTGTTGGTTTGTGAAACTTTCAGAAGTAAGATTATTTGAAAGTGTAGGTAACTATGCAAAAGTTTTCTTCGGTAGTAATAAGCCCCTTATTTTAAAATCGCTTAATGCACTTGAAGAAAGATTGGATGATAAAGTTTTCTTCCGTGCCAACCGTAAGCATATCGTCAACCTTCGAATGATTGAAAAAATTGAACCTTACTTCAACGGCGGTTTATTACTCGAATTAAAGGGCGGTGAAAAAATAGAAGTAAGCCGTAGGCAAACGGTGAAGTTTAAGGAGATGATGAGCCTTTAGATTTTTTGATTTACGGTTTACGACTAACATTGAAAATATTTCCCTTTACTATGTTGAAGAAATTTTTTTTGCTGCTATTTATTGCGGCTAATCTTATCGCTTGTGCTCAAAAACAGGATGATATTATCAATGCAAAGAAAGTGCAGCGGATAGAATCAGTATTGGCTTCGGACGATATGCGTGGACGAAGATCCGGCACACCTGATATTGATCGTGCTTCAAATTTCATTTCCGATGAATTTAAAAAAGCAGGATTGGAACCGTTGCGGGGAAATAGTTTTCTTCAACAGTTTTCGATGCTTCGCCCGAAAATGACTTCGCTGAAATATGAGGTGAATGGAGCGGACGCCGATACAAAAAATGTAATTGTAATAACAAGCGAAGCTGATTTAAAAGTGAATGAAAAATCAGGTTACGAAACTCAAAGCATTGCTGCAGGAGAAAATTTGATTCAGAAAGCGCAGACTATTGTTCGTTCCAAAAAGAATATAATTGCACTTGTTGACAGCAGTTTTGCTACAAATTTTTCAAGGCTAATGAATTTCAAGCGACAAATGTTCAAGTCAGCAACAAACACAATTTTTATTTTGGGTAGCCAGCCAAAATCATTCACCATTAAAGCTGAACATAGTTTCGATGAAACGAAATATTCAAACGTCGTTGGAATCATTCCCGGCAAAAGCAAAAAGAACGAGTTTGTGATTTTTTCAGGGCACTATGATCATTTAGGAATTGCAAGGCAACCTATGAATGGTGACAGCATTTATAATGGCGCAAACGATGATGCTTCTGGAACCACAGCAGTTATCATGCTTGCCAGCTATTTTAAAAAACTGAACAACAACGAAAGAACATTGGTCTTTGCTGCTTTTACTGCGGAAGAAGTTGGAGGTTTTGGCTCCCAGTATTTTTCAAGACAATTTGATGCTGCGCAAGTCGTTGCCATGTTTAACATTGAAATGATAGGAACAGAAAGCAAATGGGGAAAGAACTCAGCCTATATCACCGGTTATGATAAGACAAGCATGGGTGAGATTTTGCAAAATAATTTGAAAGGTTCCGCATTTACATTTTATCCTGATCCTTATCCAACAGAAAATTTGTTTTATCGTTCTGACAATGCTACGCTTGCAAGGTTAGGCGTTCCTGCTCATACTATTTCTACAGCAAAAATGGATGGCGAGCCGAACTATCATAGAGTGAGTGATGAAGTTTCTTCGCTTGATATGAATAACATGACTGAAATAATAAAAGCGATAGCTATCAGTTCATCAACAATAGTAAGTGGGAAAGATACTCCGTCAAGAGTAAAGCCAGAAACTTTGAATTAGAGAACTAGATGTGCTTGGTGAATAGCAGATGCCATTTCAGAAATGAGTGAAGCATCTTTTTCGATGGCATTTCCAACAACAATTACGTCGGCGCCTGCTTTGCAATTGAGATATGCTTTTTCTGCATCGCGAATGCCCCCGCCAACAATAATAGGAACTTCAATATTTTTTGCTACGGTAGCGATCATTTCTTCACTGATGGCTTTTTTAGCACCACTGCCCGAATCCATGTAAATGATCTTCATGCCAAGCATTTCGCCGGCAAGTGCAGTGCATAAAGCAATGTCCGGTTTGTCCGAGGGGATTGGCGTGGCATTACTGATGTAAGAAACCGTTGTGGAAGCGCCGCCATCAATTACCATATAGCCGGTGGAAATAATTTCTAAGCCGCTCTTTTTTACAAAAGGTGCAGAAATTACATGTTGCCCAATGAGCATATCGGCATTGCGGCCCGAGATCAATGATAAATAAAGAAGCGCATCTGCATGCCTGCTGATTTGTGAAGGACTGCCCGGGAAAAGAAGTACAGGAATAGTGCACGAGGCTTTGATTTGCTGAATGCATTCGTCTAAATGATCTGTTACAACAAGACTTCCGCCAACGAGAAAGTAATCTACCTTAGCATCAACCGCTAAAGCAATCAAATCATTCAATGATGAACGGGATACTTTATCAGGATCAATGAGTACAGCAAAGGACTTTTTCCCATTCTGTTTCTTCTCCAACAGCGATTGATAAACAGGCATCTTCATTGGAACCATTATTTGCAAAAATGCAAAACTTTTGCCAATGGCGGATATTAATGGAAAGGAATTTAGATAGACAGCAGTTGAGATGGTAAAAAAGGGAGGGGAAATTACGTGTTAACGGTTGAAAGGATTTAAAATGGAGCGATAACGTTTTAACAGACTAAATTACTACTATCAACGCCTGTGGAGTTTACCCTGATGTAACGAAGGTTCACTCACTTCAGCGCTTTGTAATTCTGTCGGGCATACCGCAACATTCGCTGCTGGTTATAATCAGTTGCCAACTTCGGGAGTGATGATAAGAATTGCTAAATGTACAAGAGTGTACATTCGCTTCGCTCAGTGCAAACTGTGCAAGAGAACTAAATAGTAATGCAGCTTGGTTCATAAAAATTTTATCCTGCCTTCCTACGGCATTGTTTGCATCGTCTTTTTCTATGCAAATCATCGTCTACAAACTGAGATTATTTTTTCTCCTTCTTCTTTATCAAAAAATCATTTTACCACCAAAAAAATTTTGCTGAAAAAAATCTTTTTTTCAGCCTCATGCGATGCATTGCAGCATGGACGTGAACTATCAATTTTTACACTTCCGTTTATCCACACCTGTGCATATCTATGGCTTCATTTTTTCGCATCACAAAGATATTTTCGTCGCCTGCCTCCAAACTAAATACCACCTAACCCATTTAAAAAAGCAGAACTATGGCAAGTGAAAATAGACAACCCGTTAAAGGACTTCGCTTCGAGCGCAAGTTCACCAGAGAAGATGTAAATGTGTTCGATCAATTTGAGTATGATTATCGAACCTCTGTGATCCGCAACCCTACTGGAGAAGTCGTATTTGAAATGAACAACGTGGAAGTGCCTAAGCAGTGGAGCCAAATTGCCACTGACATCCTTGCCCAGAAATATTTTCGTAAAGCTGGTGTGCCGCAGCAAGATGGCTCGCTTGGTCGCGAGACTTCGGTGAAGCAGGTAGCTCACCGCATGGCTAACTGCTGGAGAGTATGGGGAGAACGTTATGGTTATTTTGCCGCCTTTGATGATGCGCAAATTTTTTACGAGGAATTGGTGTATTCGATATTGAACCAGGCTTGCGTCCCTAATTCGCCGCAATGGTTCAATACAGGATTGTATGAAAGTTATGGTATCAAGGGAAAGCCACAAGGCCATTATTATGTTGATGCAGTTGATGGCCAGTTGAAAAAATCAACGTCTGCTTACGAACGTCCCCAACCTCATGCTTGTTTTATTTTGAGCGTTGACGATGATTTAGTGAACGAAGGTGGTATCATGGATCTATGGGTTCGTGAGGCAAGGATTTTCAAGTATGGTTCTGGTGTGGGTACAAACTATTCAAACATTCGTGGAGAAGGTGAAAAGTTAAGTGGTGGTGGTACATCAAGCGGTTTGATGTCATTTTTAAAAATTGGCGACAGGGCTGCAGGTGCCATTAAAAGTGGTGGAACAACGCGTCGTGCTGCTAAGATGGTTTGTTTGGACTTGGATCATCCGGAGATCGTTGAATTTGTAAACTGGAAGGTGGAAGAGGAGAAAAAAGTTGCTGCGCTAATTTCTGCAGGTTATCCAAGCGATTACGAAGGGGAAGCCTACAAAACTGTTAGCGGGCAGAACTCAAACAATTCTGTTCGTATTCCAAATTCTTTCTTTGAAAGATTAGAGAAGGGTGAAGATTGGGAATTGACTGCACGCAGCGATGGCCGTGTTATGAAGAAAGTTCCGTCAAGAGAATTATGGAACCAGATTTCATATGCTGCATGGAGATGTGCTGATCCCGGAACTCAATACAACACTACTATCAATGAATGGCATACTTGTCCTGAGGGTGGAGAGATAAGAGCTTCCAATCCTTGCAGTGAATACATGTTCTTAGACAATACAGCATGTAATCTCGCTTCAGCAAACCTGATGAAGTTCTATGATTTCGAAACAGGGACATTGGATGTTGAAGGCTTTGAATATACCTGCCGCTTATGGACAACTGTTTTGGAAGTGTCGGTATTGATGGCACAGTTTCCATCAAAAGAAGTTGCTCAATTAAGCTATGAATACAGAACACTTGGTTTAGGATATGCTAACCTTGGAACCTTGCTGATGGTTAGCGGTATTCCTTACGATAGCGAAAAAGCAAGAGCCATTGCTGGTGCTATCACTGCAATCATGACGGGTGTTGCTTACAAAACATCAGCGGAAATAGCTGAAGTGTTGGGCGCATTTCCAAAATACGAAGAGAACAAAGAGCATATGTTGCGTGTGATGAGAAATCACCGCCTTGCAGCTTACGATGCAGACAGCTATGAAGGATTGAGCGTAAAACCACAAGGTTTGAAAGCACAATATTGTCCTGACTATTTATTGAGTGCTGCCTGCAAAGTTTGGGACGAAGCAGTGGAATTGGGAGAGCAATTTGGTTACAGAAATGCACAAGCAACTGTAATTGCTCCTACAGGAACAATTGGTTTAGTAATGGATTGTGATACTACCGGTGTTGAACCTGATTTTGCATTGGTGAAATTCAAAAAGCTTTCTGGTGGTGGTTATTTCAAAATCATCAACCAGTCAGTGCCCGTTGCCTTACACAGGTTAGGATATAGCGAAAAGGAAGTTGATGCTATCATCAAATACGCTGTCGGTGCAGGAACATTTTCAGGTGCTCCGCATATCAATCATCAAACACTTTCTGAAAAAGGTTTCATTGCAGAAGAAATTAAGAAGCTGGATGCTTCTGTTGCATCAGCATTTGAAATAGGGTTCGTATTTAACGTTTATAACCTCGGCGAAGAGTGTTTGCAACGCCTCGGTTTCAAACCAGAACAATATTTCAATTTTGAATGGAGCTTGCTTGAAGCATTAGGATTTACTGATGATCAAATTGAAGCAGCCAACGATTATGTGTGCGGAACGATGACTGTTGAAGGCGCTCCTTATTTGAAAGAAGAACATCTTCCTGTTTTTGATTGCGCTAATAAGTGTGGTAAGAAAGGCGAACGTTACATTCATGCACATGGCCACATTCGCATGATGGGTGCGGCACAACCATTTATCAGCGGAGCTATTTCTAAGACAATCAATCTTCCTCACGAAGCAAACGTTGAAGAAATTGCAGATTCTTATTTGCTAAGCTGGCAATTAGGTTTGAAGGCTTGTGCCTTGTATCGTGATGGTTCTAAATTATCTCAACCTCTATCAAACAAATCTGATAAGAAAAAGAAAGAAGAAACAAACGAACAACAAGAGGAAGAAAGCATCGTTGAGTCTAACATTGTCGACATGGGCAAATTGACCATTGAAGAATTGTTGGATGAAGTGACCAAACGTGTGCAGGCTTCTCCTGATACCAAATTGAAACGAAAACTGGCGAGCATTGTTGAACGCCGTGCCTTACCTGCAAAACGCAGGGGCTTCACCCAAAAAGCAAAGATCAATGGACAAACCATTTTCTTACGCACCGGTGAATATTCTGATCAAACTGTAGGTGAGATATTTATTGATATGGCGAAAGAAGGAGCTACCATGCGCAGCATGTTGAACTGCTTTGCTATTGCGGTTTCCATCGGTTTGCAATATGGTGTTCCGCTGGAAGAATATGTTGAGAAATTTGTGTTCACCAAATTTGATCCTGCAGGATTTGTAGAGCATCCGAACATTAAATCGTCTACATCTATTGTTGATTTTATTTTCCGTGTTCTTGGTTATGAATATTTAGGTAGAACAGATTTGGTTCATGTTCTTGACAAGCCTGAAGTAATGAATTTGGGAGATGAAGATGAGGATGAGCCTTCTGAGCATTCAAATGGAAAGCCGGTGAAGCAACCTGAATTATCAAGTGTGAGAGTTGTAGCTTCTTCTCAGCCTGCTGTAACAAAGGCGCACAATCATGTACATAAAAATGGTTCAAGCCTGGATGCAGTAAATGTAGCAGCGAAGAGTATGCAAAGTGATGCGCCTGCTTGCAATACTTGTGGTCATATTACCATTCGCAGTGGTACTTGCTACAAGTGTTTGAATTGCGGCAACTCAATGGGATGCAGCTAACAACAAACGATAAACAAAGAAGCCATTCATTTATTTGAATGGCTTCTTTGTTTTCCACATCTTGTTTAAAACTTTTCGTTTGTTGATAAGAGTTGAGCCTAAACTTTGTGCAACTTTTTAATAGCTCTTACTTACTAACCTTATTCAAAATACTTAGGACGGAAAACCAAAAACCTATGTCCCGACCAAAAGAAATCCCGCTGATCTGCGGGATTATTTTTTTAAAAACCAAGTTTACCTCCAATATCACCTAAAGGATTTCCACTCGAGCCAGCACTTGTTGATTGCCCGCCGCTTGTTCCTAATACAGAATCAATTTGTCCACCGAATGCCGGGAATTTTTGTTTTACAAATCCTGCTACTACTCCTAAAACTTGTTGTGCTTTGTCGGCAGGTATGCCTGTCTTTTCTACTATTTGGTTAATGAGTTCGTTCATGGTTAATTGTTTTATTGAAGTTACTAACAAATAAAAAAGCGTCCCGGTTTGGAACGCTTTAAAATAAATTCGGAAAACTTATTTGCTGCCGAAAATATTATTCACTGCTCCTGAAAGCATCGGGTATTTATCGACCACAAAGTCTTTAATGGTTTCAATTACTTTAGCTGCCTGCTCGTCATTAAGCCCCGCTTGCGATTTCAACCTATCAATAAGCTCTGTTACTTGTCCTTGTGCATTGTCTTTGTTTAATCCAAACATAACTGCAGATTTATAAGATTTAAAAAATGAACAGGATTGATCATCCCGTTCTATAGTTAATTTATCAAAGTAAGGTTCATGAATCTTACGCAACTTTCAGCAAGCTCAATTTGCTCTTGTCGAATTTGCGTTTAGCATATTCAATATCGAGGTTGAAGAATTTCTCTTTTGAAGAAGGCAATTCAAACATCGCATCGGTTAAAATTCCTTCGCAAATGCTGCGCAAGCCTCTTGCTCCCAATTTGTATTCTACAGCTTTTTCAACCATGAAATCAAAAACATCATTCTCTATAGTTAGCTTGATACCTTCCAGCTCAAACAGACGAATGTATTGTTTGATCAATGCATTCTTTGGCTCGGTAAGAATAGCTCTCAAAGTTTCAGCATCCAAAGGATCTAAGTGCGTAGCAACAGGCAAACGCCCTAACAATTCGGGAATCAAACCAAATGTTTTCAAATCCTGTGCATTCACATACTTCAAAAGATTCTTTTTCATCATCTCCTGCTGTTCCTTATCCACATTAAAACCAATGGTATTGGTTTGAACACGACGGGCAATGATGCGATCAATGCCATCAAACGCTCCGCCGCAAATGAAAAGAACGTTCTGCGTATTAATCTTAATAAGCTTTTGTTCCGGATGTTTTCTTCCGCCTTGTGGTGGAACTAAAACATCTGTTCCTTCCAATAACTTCAACATACCTTGCTGAACACCTTCACCGCTAACATCACGAGTAATGGAAGGATTGTCGCTCTTTCTTGCGATCTTATCAATTTCATCGATGTACACAATGCCACGCTCCGCAGCAGCTACATCATAATTACAAACTTGCAACAACCGAGTCAAAATGCTTTCAACATCTTCACCAACATAGCCTGCTTCAGTAAATACCGTTGCATCAACAATGGTAAAAGGAACGTTCAGCAGTTTTGCAATGGTCTTTGCCAGTAGAGTTTTACCGGTACCGGTTTCGCCAACCATGATGATATTGCTTTTTTCAATTTCAATATCATCCTTGGCTTCAGCCGATTTGTATTGAAGACGTTTGTAGTGATTATAAACAGCAACAGCCAAAACCTTTTTTGCTTCGTCCTGGCCAATTACATATTCGTCCAAAAACTTTTTGATCTCGACAGGCTTTTTCACTGTCAGTTTAAAAGAAGAAGGGCCTGAAGACTTATCATCACGAACCATTAACTCCTGGTCAATGATCTCCCTAGCATGCTCCACGCAATTTTCACAAATATGCCCTTCTTGCCCGGCAATCAGGATTTTCACTTCATCCCGGCTGCGGCCACAAAACGAACAGTGTAGAATGTTTTTTGCCATTTCGTTGTTTCTGATACTTAAGTTAGAACGTTTATTTCAGCTAAAAGCTGCATTTTGAACATACAAAAATAGAAAATTACTTTCGGCGCAACGGTTTATTTGGGAAGATTATAAGATTTTATTAGACCAATACGTAAATCGACTGGGTAAAAACCCTTAATAACCTGTCGGGGAAGGCGGATAGATGAGGGCTTTTTGTGTTGTGATGAATGAGGAAGAGGCGAGATGAAGGTAATAAGGTAGTATCGATTGATTAGGAGCAACAGCCACTCTATTTCTTTGCGTTTCTGCGTAGCCCGCTATCCGCTGCAAGTCCGGCACAGAGCCCACCACGCAAAAACCTTCACCGGGCTTTCCGCTTCTATCGGGGGCTAGGGTGCTAGCGTAATCAACTCACCGGACGTTTATTTCTTGAAAAGAGAAGTGACCGACATAGAAAGTAATCTATCCGTGTCATCGTGTTTAAAAACAAACCCCACTATAAAAGCGAGGTTTTGATTATTTATAACTTTTCGAGCCAATACTCACCATTCACCACTGACCACTCACAATCAGTACAACTTGTTGATGATCTTATCTACAATTCCGTACTCAACTGATTTCTCAGCATCCATCCAATAATCTCTTTCAAAATCTTTACGGATGCGTTCGATTGTTTGACCGGTATTCTCTGCTAAAATTCTTGCACCCATTTCTTTAGTGCGCAAAATTTGCTCAGCATGAATTTCCATATCGGCACTCACACCTTGAATATGTCCACCCAAAGAAGGCTGGTGAATCATTACTTCGCCGTGAGGATAAATGAAACGTCTACCCTTTGCACCGGCACTCAATAAAATACTTCCCATGGAAGCTGCTAATCCCATACAAATGGTGCTTACCGGCGATTTGATCAGATGCATGGTATCATAAATAACCATTCCGCTTGTTACAGAACCACCAGGGCTGCTGATGAAGAATTTAATTTCTTCCCCGGGTTTGTCGGCTTCGAGCAGCAACAATTTTGTTACTACATCCTTCGCTGATTTATCATCTACAATTCCCCAGAGGTGAATGCTGCGGGTATCATAAAAATATTTTTCGAGTTTTTTATAAAGCATCCGGGTATCTAACTCGGCTCTTTCTTCTTTTTCTTCTTCAGGTTCTTCCGGTGCTCCGGGGGTATTTGGATCCGGTTGTGGTTGCATTACATTCTGGCGTCTGTATAATTGATCTTGTAAGCTCATCTTCATTCCTTTTATTTGGTTTCTTGTTTTTTATCTTTTCTTGGATTGATCAAAAGAACTTCATCCACCAATCCATATTCTTTTGCTTCAGGAGCGGTCATCCAGTAATCACGATCGAAATCGGCTTCAATCTTTTCAGGAATTTGTCCTGAGTGATAGCAAACGATATCATACAATTCTCTTTTCAGTTTCCTGATCTCTTTCACAGTTACTTCAATATCGGTTGCCTGTCCGCCAATAGCGCCGCTTGGCTGGTGCATCATAATGCGAGCATGTTTCAATGCAGCCCTTTTACCTTTTGTCCCGGCAGCTAACAATACACAACCCATTGAAGCCGCCATACCAATACAGATGGTAGCAACATCAGGCGAAACATATTGCATGGTATCATAAACACCAAGGCCGGCGTAAACACTACCACCGGGAGAGTTCACATACATGTTGATGTCTCTAGTTCGGTCGGTGGAATCGAGGAAAAGTAATTGTGCAGTTACAATATTTGCCACCTCATCGTTGATGGGATAGCCGAGAAATATAATACGGTCCATCATCAAACGGCTGTAAACATCCATTACAGCTACATTCATGGGACGCTCCTCGATGATATTCGGAGTAAGGGCAGTAACAAGATATTTGTTATAGCTATCTAATGTGTTGCTCGATAAACCCCGGTGCTTTACGGCATATTTTTCAAATTCTGAATTAAAACTCATATCGTCTTTGATTAGATTTTAAGCAATTTAAGTGAATGTGCTGTATCAAATACCATGCTTGCCAAAAAAACGGACAAAATGCCACTAAGGAAGAATAGCTGCCAAAGAATTGACAGCACTAAATAAAAATGGAGAACCATATCTGATTCTCCATTTCAATTCTAAATCTTTAATCTATTAATGATGATGGTGCTGATGTTCTTCATTCATTTTAAGAAACTCTTCTTTTGTAATTGGAGTTTCTTCAGCATTTACCTGTGTTTCAGCCCAGTCAAATAATTTTTGAGTCTGAAGGCGGTTGTAAGCATCTTCAACATACTTGCGGTCCTTCATCATACGATCAATATAATCACGAACCCATTGTTGTTCTTCATCCAAAGCCTGCATGCCCATGTAACCAAGTAGTTGCTGTTTCGCAAACTGGCGGATTTCATCCGGGTCTACCTGTAATCCACTTTGCTGAATCAGTTTTTCGCTGATCAAAGACCATTTCAGTTGATTCACAAATTGCGGAAACTCCTGCTCAACTTCTTCATCAGATTTTGCCTGGTTGTTCTGGCCCTGTGTTTTTAGCCAACGTTTCAGGAATTCGGTTGGGAAATCAATAGAACTATGATCTAACAACACGTGATACAAATTGTGTTGCAGTTGATTTTTGCTTTCAGAATCCCACTGCTTTTGCAATTCGCTTTTGATCTTTTCGCGAAAAGCTTCTTCTGTTTTCAATTCTTCGTTTGGAAATAATTGAGCAAAGAATTCTTCGTTCAATTCTCTTGGTTCAATTAATCCAACTTTAGTAATGGTTACTTTGAAATTTTTATCTGTAGCAGAATCAATTCCCAGATCATTCAATACCCATTCTTTTTCCTGGCCTTCTAAAGCATCATCTAACTTCAATTGAAAGCTGTCATCTTTCTTTAAACCAATCAGGCTGGGTCTGAAGTTTTCTTTGAAATATTTTACCAGTAAAGAATTATCTTTTTTAATACCGCCTTCAATTTCATTTCCGGCAGCATCGGTTTCAACGAAAGTTAGGTTCAAAACATTCTCGTCGTTAGAAACAGTTTCGGGCTCTGTCATGTTGCCATAACGAGTACGAAGACGCTCCACTTCTTCATTCACCATTTCGTCAGTAACCTGTACTTTATAACGTTTTACTTTTTCTTTTGAAAGATCAGGCATTTGAAAATCAGGTTTCATGCCCACTTCAAAAGTGAAAGTGTAATTGTTAGGATTGTTTACATCTAATTGACCAAGATTCATGTCGACAGGGAGCGGCTGCGCAAAAATGTCGAGCTTCTCAGTTTCCAAATACTGAAACACTTCTTTGTCAACAGTTTTCAAAACCTCGTCGACAAAAAGAGAGTTGCCGTACATTTTTTTGATCAAGCCCGCAGGCACCATTCCTTTACGGAAACCGGGAATATTGGCCTTCTTGCTATATTCTTTTAAAGATTTTTCAAACGTTGGAAGATAGTCCTCTTTGTTAATCGTAACATTCAGATGTTTGTGAAGAGGCGCCACATCCTGCTGCGTAACTGTAGCCATAATTGATGTTTTAATAACGAACAAGGAACAAGGAATGTCGAATTATGAACCTGAACGTTCCTTCGAAATTCATTATTCCTTGTTCCTTGCTCTGTGTTCTTTTGTGCGGGTGGAGGGACTCGAACCCCCATGCCTCGCGGCGTCAGATCCTAAGTCTGATACGTCTACCAATTTCGCCACACCCGCTTTTCAAACTGTTCGAAGTTATTTTGTTTAAAGTTCGATGTTGACCAACCTTGAACCTCAAACTTCGAACCTCGAACTTTTAGGGCTGCAAATGTAAGGCAATGAAGATTTAAAAATTGCTTTTTTAAAAAACTTCTGTCAGTTATTGCAGCAAAGGAATCGTTAAACTGCGGTCAAAACAGCAGTAAATTTTGTTGGACAGCTATTTGCTTTTCATTGCATTAATATAAAACCAGACGTAAAAGGAGTAAATTCGTCGTCTATGGAAACCGTAGCGCAGACACCTAAATATAATTTAAATGAAGAGCAGGAAAAGAAGCTGATCCTACGGGAATACCGCTCACTTTTGCGTTCCATCAAATCAAGGATAAAACCTGGCGACCGCAAACTCATCCGCAATGCTTTTGAAATGGCGGCAGATGCCCACAAAACCATGCGTCGCAAGAGTGGCGAGCCTTATATTCTTCACCCTTTAGCCGTGGCAAGAATTTGCGTTGAAGAGATTGGGCTTGGTGTCCGTTCCACGATTTGTGCCTTGTTGCATGATACAGTGGAAGATACCGACATTACGCTTGAAGATGTTCAAAGAGAATTTGGTAGCGAGATCGCCAAGATTGTTGATGGCTTGACTAAAATTTCTAATGTCATTGATGTCAATGCCTCGCAACAGGCGGAAAATTTCAGGAAGATTTTATTGACACTGACGGATGATCCGAGGGTTATTTTAATCAAACTTTCCGACAGGCTTCACAATATGCGTACGCTCGACAGCATGAAGCCGGAAAAACAATTAAAGATTGCTTCTGAAACAGTTTACGTGTATGCGCCGCTGGCACATCGAATGGGTTTATATACCATCAAAACGGAGATGGAAGATCTTTCGATGAAATACCTGGAGCCGGAAGCGTACAAAGAAATTGCAAGAAAACTTGCCGAGACGAGAAGGGAGCGTACACGATACATCAATGAATTTGTAAAACCATTAAACGAAAAGCTGGATAAGGGTGGATTTGATTTTGAAATTTATGGACGTCCGAAAAGCATTCACTCCATCTGGAATAAAATAAAAAAGAAAGGTGTAAGCTTTGAGGAAGTTTACGACTTATTTGCTATTCGCATCATCGTTAACTCGTCTCCCGAAAAAGAAAAAGAAGATTGCTGGAAGGTGTATTCAATGATCACCGATGAATACACCCCTTCACCTGAACGCCTGCGTGACTGGCTGAGTAACCCTAAGAGTAATGGTTACGAGGCTTTACATACAACTGTGATGGGGCCACAAGGTAAATGGGTGGAAGTTCAGATTCGCAGCAAGCGAATGAATGAAATTGCAGAAAAAGGTTTAGCAGCGCATTGGAAGTATAAAGAAGACACGAACGATGAAAGCCGCTTTGATAAATGGTTCAGCCAAATTCGTGAAGTGATATCAACAAATGATGTTGACTCGATAGACTTCCTTCATGATTTCAAAAGAAGTTTTCTTGCTGAGGAAATTTATATCTACACACCAAAAGGTGATGTGAAAATGTTGCCTGTGGGTGCAACGGCACTTGACTTTGCGTTTGGGGTTCACACTGAAGTGGGATCAAAATGTATTGGTGCTAAAGTCAATCACAAATTGGTTCCTATTTCTCACAAATTAAAAAGTGGTGACCAGGTCGAGATCATTACATCTAATAAACAAAAACCTTCTGAAGACTGGTTAAATTTTGTTGTAACCGCCAAGGCGAGAAGCAGAATTAAAGATGCTTTGAAAGAAGCAAAAAGAGCTGTCGCAGAGGAAGGTAAATACACCGTTCAAAGAAAAGTGGAAGGGATGGGAGCGTCATTTAATATTCATAACATTGATGAATTAGTCGCTTTCTACAAACTTTCTGCTCCGCTTGAATTGTATTATCAGGTTGCGGTGAAAGCTATCGATCTTAAGGAATTAAAAGAGTTTAAAGTTATTGGTGACAGGCTTGAACCGCCGAAGCCAGTAAGGCAATTGGAACCAAAGCCTGAGTATCACCCATTGGTTCCGAAAAAGGAAACTGAATTAATCATCTTCGGAGAAAGCAGTGACAAGATCATGTATAATCTTGCCAACTGTTGTAAGCCCATTCCAGGTGATGATGTATTTGGCTTTGTAACTACTGGAAAAGGGTTGACTATTCATCGAACTAATTGCCCCAATGCAGCAAAGCTTCTTGCCAACTACAGCCATCGTATTGTAAAAACAAAATGGGCGAAGAATAAAGAAATTTCATTCCTCACCGGTTTGAAAATATTGGGAATGGATGATGTGGGCATTGTGAACAAAATCACCAATGTTATCAGCGGTGATATGCGGATCAACATATCTGCAATTACAATTGAATCAAAAGAAGGGGTGTTTGAAGGAACTATTAAACTTTTCGTTCATGACAAAGAAGAACTGGATGAATTGGTCAGAAGGCTCAAAAATCTCCAAGGAATTCAGTCTGTAGAAAGGTTTGAAACAGAAGCAAGCTAGTGCATAATTATTCCTTCCCATTAATAGCTCGGTAACGTACATTTGCCCCGCAATAAAAAAATTATGGTTGATGTTATTTTAGGTTTACAGTGGGGCGATGAAGGGAAAGGAAAAATTGTAGATTATTTCGCTTCTCAATATGATGTTATTGCCCGGTTCCAGGGCGGTCCCAATGCAGGTCATACCCTTTACGTAGGTCCCGAAAACAAGAAATTAGTTCTCCATCAGATTCCTTCAGGCGTTTTTCACCAGGGCACGGTTAATTTAATTGGAAACGGTGTCGTGCTTGACCCGGTTACTTTAAAAAGAGAGGCTGATGCAGTTGCTGCATTTGGCGTTGATCTGAAAAAGAATCTTTTTATTTCTGAAAGAACAAACCTCATCATTCCTACACACAGGGCGTTGGACAAAGCGGCCGAAATTGCGAAAGGCAATGAAAAGATTGGTTCAACATTGAAAGGCATTGGCCCTGCCTACATGGATAAAACAGGCAGAAATGCTTTGCGTGTTGGCGATCTTCTTCATAAAAACTTTACTACTGCTTATATCAAACTTCGTTTGAAGCATCAAAAGCTTTTAGATAATTACAATTTCACAGAAGATATTTCTTCATGGGAAGAAGAGTTTTTCGAAGCCATTGAGTTTTTGAAAACATTGAATATTGTCAACGGTGAATATTTCATCAATGATCGAATCAATAAAGGTCAAAAAGTTTTAGCCGAAGGTGCGCAGGGAAGCATGCTGGATATTGATTTTGGAACATTTCCCTTTGTTACATCAAGCAATACCATTTCAGCCGGCGTTTGTAATGGTTTAGGAGTGGCTCCGCAAAAAATAGGAGAAGTGATTGGTGTTTCTAAAGCTTACTGTACAAGAGTTGGCGGCGGTCCTTTCCCGACTGAGCTAGAAGATGAAGTAGGTGAGAAACTGAGAAAAATTGGTAATGAGTTCGGAGCAACTACAGGTCGTCCGCGTCGTTGCGGTTGGATGGATTTGGTAGCGCTGCAATATGCTTGCATGTTAAATGGTGTTACTCAACTGGTAATTACCAAGGCAGATGTGTTGGATGCTTTTGAAGAATTGAGCATTTGCACCTCGTACAAAATAAATGGGAAGGAAACTTCTGAAATTCCGTTCCAAATGAATAATGCTTCCATTGAACCACAGTATAAAACGTTTAAGGGTTGGAAGACAGAAACTTCGCAGATAAAAGAAGAGAAAAATCTTCCTGATGCGATGAAATCGTACGTTGATTTTATCAACAAAAACCTTACTGCGAGGGTAAGATTCATTTCTAATGGACCGGGAAGGGATCAAATCGTGAAAATTGATTAGGAAAAGGGACTAAAAAAAATTTTTTTTAAAATTTGGCGAATTAAAATCTTAGAATAAATTTTACAGCGCTAATCCAAAATCAAAATGGCAGTACTAACAGTGGAGGAGATAACCTCTGAAAAATCAATCACAGAGATAATTGCACAGGCAAAGAAAACTTCTAGTCCCAAAAAATCTAAGGAGGAAGATGATGAGGATGATTTGGATGATGAAGATGTAACCCCAAAAAAATCAACAAAGAAATCGAAAGATGCTGACGAAGATGATGAAGACGACGATGATGTTGCTGATGACGATTGGGATAAGGCAGATGAAGAAGAAGAGTGGGATCCTGATTTTGAAGAATTCGACTTGCCTAAGTCAAAGAAAGGTGGTGGTAAGAAAGGTAAAGACGATGATGATGATTTTAAGATTGAAGAGGACGATGAGTTCAAAGATCTCTTTAATGACGGCGGCGGCTTCGATGATGAAGAGGAAGATGATTTTTAATTGATAACCTTCAATACAAATAAACCCTGACTAACTGCATCTATCATGTAAACGATGTTGCAGCGTTAAAGAAAAAAATGTTGAATTGGGCTGACCGGTTCAACATTTTTTGTTTGCTGGATAATCAGGATTATTCTATCCACCCACACCGATATGAATGTCTACTTGCTGCAGGTTCTCTGCAAACTATTTCATCAGATAATTTGAAAGACATAGACCGATTTCTTTCAAATAACAAGCAATGGACTTTTGGTCATTTATCATATGGTTTGAAGAATGCAATTCACAAATTGTCTTCTGAAAAGCAAGATAAAATTGGATTCCCTTCGTTTTTCTTTTTTGTTCCTGAGTTTTTATTGCAGATAAATGGAGATCAGCTGTTGATTGAAGGGGAGAACTGCGAGAAAATCTACAATGAAATAGTGCAACAGGACAATAAACTTCCCCTTCTATCAACATTAACGCTTCAACAAAAATTAAGCAAAGAGCTTTATATCGAAAAAATAAAGCGATTACAACAACACATAGTTAAAGGCGATTGTTATGAAATCAATTTTTGCCAGGAGTTTTTTGCGGAAGATGCTTCTATCGATGCTGTTGATATTTTCCAGAAACTCATTGGTGTTTCACCCAATCCATTTTCTGCATTGTACAAGTTGAATGATCGTTATCTTATTTGTGCCAGTCCGGAGCGGTTCATTGCAAAAAAAGGGAGCAAAATATTTTCTCAGCCAATGAAAGGCACTTCCAAAAGGAACCTGCAAAACAAAGAAGAAGATGACCGCTTAAAAAAAGAACTTCAGCAAAGCGCAAAGGAAAGATCTGAAAACGTGATGGTCGTTGATATGGTAAGAAATGATCTTTCGAAAATTTGTACTGAAAGCTCTGTAAAAGTTGATGAACTTTTTGGAGTGTACACGTATCCCCAGGTCCATCAAATGATTTCAACCATTAGCGGAGAAATAAAACCTGAAATAAAATTCTCAGAGATCATTGGTGCAACATTTCCCATGGGTTCAATGACAGGTGCGCCAAAATATCGTGTGATGGAATTGATTGATGAATATGAACTTTCTGCAAGGGGAATCTTTTCGGGTTCAGTTGGCTACATTTCTCCCGGTGGTGATTTCGATTTCAATGTTGTGATCAGGAGTATTATGTACAACGCTTCGAAAAAATATCTTTCTTACCAGCTTGGTTCAGGAATTACTTTTTACAGCGATCCTGAAAAGGAATGGGAAGAATGTTTGCTCAAAGGGGAGGCCATAAAAAAAGTGCTGACTTCTTAGGCCAGCACTCTAAAATATCTTCAACAATTATCTTGTGCTACTTAACAGTATTTGGATAGATTGATCGAGAATTTGAAATTTGTTTGCCTGGAAAACTAACATCTTATCATTTGGCAAGCGGAGATTATAACTTCCATTAGCTGACAATTGTTTATCAAAATCGGGATTCAATTTGCTGAAGTCGCCAATATTCATTTGAATGTTTTGAGAGATAGCAAGAGAATGATATTTGCCACTAATATTTAATACAGTTGTATTGGCAACATCAGTCACACCATTGCTCGCAAGTGACAATGCTTCGGTTTCTTTCTTTGTCATTGTAGTTAGACCACCATCACCTTCCATTATGTAATGAGTAGCAATGAATTTCTTTACATGATTTCTTGACTCAGTAGGAAGGTAATATTGCAAATCCCAAAAATTCGAACTTCCACTCTTACGAATAGCTGAATTTACAGGACCATTGCCACAATTATATGCCGCTATTACCAATAACCAATCACTGTACGTGTTGTACAAATCTTTCAGATATTTTGCGGCGGCCACAGTGCTCTTAACAAAATCTCTTCTTTCATCAATCTTGCGGCTTACTTTCAAACCGAAATCTCTTCCAGTTTGCGCCATAAATTGCCATGGGCCAGCAGCGCCAACTCTGGAAGTGGCTGAGGATCTTAGGTCAGATTCGATTACGGCTAAATACTTTAATTCAACCGGAAGATTTCTTTGAGAAAAAATCTGATCAATTCTGTCGAAGAAAGGTTTTGCCCAATCTTTCATTCTCGTCAAACGATCGCCCTCTTCTTCCATATAATCCTGAACAAAGCTTACAGCTCTGGGATTTAATTTGAAAGCGGTTGCATTATTGGAAGATTCTGACTCGAACAAATCTTTAAATGCGTCCTTAGGGTCCGAACTTTTTTGGTCTTTAATGGAAGAATCCTTGGAATGTTGGTTAGCATACATACCACCTCCTTGAAAAACGCCTGAAGAATACCCCTCGAGGCAGGTCAGGCAGAAGAGGCTGGTAGCTAACAATAAAAGTTTGTTCATCACGAAAAACTTTTTAAAGGGTTAAGCCAAAATCACACGGGGATCTAACTCTCTTTTATTGTTGCATCAACTGATGCGAAAAGCGTAGCAAAGATACCTCATTCTGAGGTGACGAGAGGAGTTGTAATCCAAAAGGAAGGTTAGAGGAATGTTTAAATACTGGTAAAGAAATAGCGGGCACACCAGTTAGATTGGCAAAAACAGTGAAAATATCGCCCATATACATAGCAACCGGGTCCTTATCCTTTTTACCGAGCTTATATGCAACTGTGGGAGAATTTGGAGCAAGAATAAAATCAAAATCTTCGAAAATCAGTTCAGTTTGCTTTTTCAATTGTTGACGAACCTGCTGTGCTTTTGTAAAATAAGCATCATAGTAGCCAGTACTTAAAACAAAGGTCCCAAGCATAATACGGCGCTTCACTTCTTTACCGAACCCTTCTGTACGGTTGTGTTGATAAAAAGAATAAAGGTTTTCGGCAGCTTTTGCAGAACGATAACCAAATCTGGCACCATCATAACGGGCAAGATTAGAGGAGGCTTCAGCTGTAGTTAGAATATAATAGGTGGGAACGATATAATCGCTAAGAGTGAACGAGACTGGTTTCACTTCGTGACCCTTTTCCTTCAGTGCTTCTAAATAATGTTTTAATTGGTTAGATATTTCAGGATCGATTGAAGAATGTTCAATCCATTCAGGAAAATAAGCAATGCGATATTTTTTTTCTGATGTAAGATTGATTTCTTCTAATGGAGATTGCAAAGCCGTGCTATCAAAATGATCCTGTCCAGATATAATTTCTAAAATTTTTGCAGTGTCTTCAACTGTATTTGCAAGAACGCCAATCTGGTCGAAAGAAGAACCATAAGCCATTAAACCATGACGGGACACTCTGCCATATCCCGGTTTGTATCCGACCACTCCGCAGAAATCTGCCGGCAGTCGAACAGAGCCTCCTGTGTCGCTTCCTAAAGCAGCCATGCAAAGTCCTGCCTTAACTGCTGCTGCGCTTCCACCAGATGATCCGCCGGCTACGCGGGCATTATCATTGGGATTAAGTACCGGGCCGAAAGCAGAATTCTCATTTGAAGAGCCCATTCCAAATTCGTCACAATTTAACCTGCCAATTATGATAGCACCTTCCTGCACTAATCGTTCAACTGCAGTTGCTGAATAAGGTGAAAAATAGCCCTGTAAAATTTTTGAAGAGGCCGAGGCTTTATGCCCGTTGTAGCAAATATTATCCTTGATGCCAATTACAACTCCATGAAGTTTTCCATAATTGGTCTGCCCATCTAATGCTGAAGCTATTTGTAAAGCTTCTTCGGAAAAAACTTCGAGATAGCAGTTGAGATGTTTATTTTGCTCAATAGCAGAAAGATAGTGTTGTACAGCCTGTACACACGTGAGATCACCCTTTTTTAATAGGGCTTGATACTGTTCAATGGAAGAAAAAGAAAACAAACTTTTCTAAACGGCCGAATGAGTTCAAAAATTAAGATGGAGTAGATGTAGAAGAAGTTGATTTCTGATCTTTTTCGTTGATCCCGTCCTCAATTTCTCTACGAACATTGTTCTTCGCATCGTTGAATTCACGCATACCACGACCGAGGCCACGCATCAATTCAGGAATCTTTTTACCACCGAACAACAACAGAACAATGATCAGGATGATAAGGATTTCATTAAAACCTAAAGGACCCATAAAATGGATTTTATTAATAATTGAATAGGATACAAAGGTATTGGAAATAGGTAATGACCGCTATGCTTAACAAAGTTTTATTTCCAAATAAAAAAGCGTCCCGCCAACGGCGGGACGCTTGATAAAAACTTTATTTGTATTAAGCTGTTTCCAGAGCTCTTTTCTTTTCCTGGATCCTTGCGCTCTTACCAGAACGTTCACGTTGGTAGTAGAGTTTTGCACGACGAACACGACCAGCTTTGTTCAATACGATTGAATCGATGTTTGGTGAAAAGAAAGGAAATAATCTTTCAACACCCACACCATCAGAAATTTTACGAACAGTGAAAGTAGCAGTTGCGCCTTCACCCTGTGTTTTGATAACATCTCCACGGAAAGACTGGATTCTTTCCTTGTTACCTTCAATGATTTTATAATTAACGGTAATATTATCACCGGCTTTGAACTTCGGGAACTCTTTCTTACTGGTTAATTGTTCGTGTACGTAGGCAACGGCAGCGTTCATAACTCAAAATTTAAGGACGGCAAAGGTAAGCTTGCACAGCAGAAAATCCAAAAAGAAAAATCCCAAAAACCAACAGAAGTGGATTTTGGGCTTGAATATTTGAAACCTTTAACTTTTATCTCGCTATGTTTACGGCTCTCTTTTCGCGAATAACCGTCACTTTGATTTGACCCGGATACGTCATTTCTGTCTGGATCTTTTGAGCTATTTCAAAGGAAAGCTTATCGCTTTCCTGATCTGTTACTTTATCGGCTTCCACAATTACACGCAGCTCACGGCCGGCCTGGATAGCATAGGCTTTTTCAACACCATTGTATGCCTGCGCAAGGTTTTCCAGTTCCTTAATACGCTGCAGGTATTGCTGCATAATCTCTCTCCTTGCACCTGGTCTTGCACCGCTAATAGCATCACATGCCTGAACAATTGGAGAAATAACGTACTGCATTTCCATTTCATCGTGGTGGGCGCCAATGGCATTGACAATAGCTGGATTTTCACCATATTTTTCAGCCAGTTTGGCACCAAGCAAAGCGTGGCTCAATTCTGTTTCTTCATCAGGTACTTTTCCAATATCATGAAGAAGGCCTGCACGTTTGGCCAATTTTGGATTCAATCCTAATTCAGAAGCCATTACGCCACAAAGGTTTGCCACCTCGCGGCTGTGCATCAAAAGATTTTGTCCATAAGAAGAACGGAAACGCATCTTACCTACCAATCTCACCAACTCTTTGTGCAAACCGTGAATACCTAATTCGATCACTGTTCTTTCACCAATTTCCATGATTTGTTCTTCTAACTGCTTGCGAGTCTTGTCAACCACTTCTTCAATTCTGGCAGGGTGAATACGGCCATCTGCAACAAGTCTTTGTAAGCTTAACCGAGCGATCTCACGACGAAGCGGATCAAAACAAGAAAGGATGATTGCTTCAGGAGTATCGTCAACAATTAAATCAACGCCAGTTGCAGCTTCAATTGCACGGATGTTTCTTCCTTCGCGACCAATGATCTGTCCTTTAATCTCATCGCTTTCCAGGTTGAAAACAGTAATGGCATTTTCAATTGCCTGTTCGGCCGCTGTTCTTTGAATGCTTTGAATGATAATTTTTCTCGCTTCTTTGTTGGCTTTTTGCTTGGCCTCATCAATAATTTCCTGTTGTAATCCTATGGCTCTCGATTGGGCTTCCTGTTTAAGGCTTTCTACGAGCTGAGCTTTTGCTTCTTCGGCAGTCAGACCAGAAATTTTTTCCAAACGACGGGTATGTTCTTCCTGGTGCTTTTCCAATTCTGCCTGCTTCAAATTCACTACTTCAATCTGGCGATTGAGGTTTTGTTTGATCGCATCATTTTCTTTGATCTGCCTTTCAAGATTCTCTGTTTTTTGATTGATGGCAAGTTCTTTTTGTTTGATGCGGTTCTCGCCTTCACCCACCTTACGATTTCTTTCTAAAACCTCTTTTTCATGTTGCGCCTGGAGCTGAACAAAGCGTTCTTTGGCTGCCAACTCTTTTTCCTTCCGGATGGTTTCACCTCTTAATTCTGCTTCTTTAAGGATGGTTTGGGCCTGGAGTTCTGCTTCTTCTATTCGCTTGCGGGTATCTTTTGCAAAGATGAACTTACCCGCTATAATGCCAACCACAAGGGCTGCAATAGCTGCAATGAGGGTAATTATGTAGGGGTCCATTATTCAATTTTTTAAAATTTGGGTTTATAAAAACTATAAATGCCTGTTAATGAATTTATAGGTAGTTGGCGAAGATACAAAACGGAAACTATTTTAATAAAGGTCTAACGTGAATCTGATGAACGGAAGCATTTTTCTTATGCAATTTGGCTAAACTTGCATTTCAAATTTTTTATAGAGATGAAAATATCTTTTTTATTGCTCCTTATACCTGCATTATCATTTGCTCAAAATGGTACGAAAGAATTTGAGTTAAAGGGCAAACTCAATTTAAGTAAACCGATTGATTGGGTTTATCTGCGTTATTCCTTCGGTGGCCAATATGTTACAGATAGCGTTCAACCAAAAAATGGCGAGTTTAAATTCAAGGGAAATATTTCGGAACCGCAGGATGCAAGCCTTATAACAAAATTTGTTCAACAAGGCGACGTAAAGCCGACAAGGGAATATGTTCAAATATTTTTAGAGCCTACAAAGATTGAATTCAGTGCAAAGGACTCATTGGATAATAACATTGTAAAAGGCTCTAAAGGAAATGATGAATTCCAGGCAATGTTAGGGAAAACCAAGTCTTATAATCCAAAGTTTGAAACATTATATAACGAGTACGATAGCCTTGAAAGAGCTGGCGATAAGGCAGGTCAGAAAAAAATTGAAGATGCCATTGAACAACTAGGCAACGAAATGAAGGAGACGGTGTATGGTGATTTTATCAAAACACATCCAAATTCAGGAGTTGCCTTATATGCAATGAAGCAATATGTTGGTTGGGATATAGATCCTGCTAAAGTAGAACCTGTATATAATACGTTATCTGCCTCACTAAAAACTTTGCCTTCCGCCAAATCGTTAAAGGAAAGAATTGACATTGCGAAAAAAACTGCCATTGGAAGTTATGCCATGGATTTCATTCAGAATGATACCTTGGGTAAACCCGTGTCTCTTTCTTCTTTCCGCGGTAAATATGTTTTAGTTGACTTTTGGGCAAGTTGGTGTGGACCATGCCGCAGAGAAAATCCAAATGTGGTAAAAGTGTTCAATAAATTCAGGGATAAAAACTTCACTATTCTTAGTGTTTCATTAGACAGGCCTGATGCAAAGGACAAATGGTTAGCAGCTATTCATAAAGACGGGTTGACATGGACCCATGTAAGTGACTTAAAATATTGGGATAATGCTGTAGCAAAGCAATATGGTATCAGGGCTATTCCTCAAAATTTATTACTTGATCCAAAGGGAAAAATTATTGCAAGAAATTTAAGAGGAGAAGATCTCGATGTAAAGTTGACGGAGGTGTTTGGTAAATCCTCCAACACAGCAGGTCTTCAATAAAAATTAATCCCGCTTTATGCGGGATTTTTGTTGGTGAAAGAATTGTATTGGATTCGTCATGGCAAAAGCAATTGTTGAAACACACCCTTTTGAAGCGTTTATTCCAAAGAATATCAAATGCCTGATTGTTGGGAGCTTTCCGGGTAAAGAACAAACACAATGTGAATTGGATGAAACAGCATGGTTTTATGGTGCGCCAAGAAATCAACTATGGAAAATTTTAGAGCTTGTTTATAAAAGAGAATTAAAGAATCGAAAACAAAAGCAACAATTATTTGAAGAGGCTGGAATTGGAATGACTGATGTAATTAAATCCTGCGTTAGAAAACAAGGAACTAACCTTGATGAAAACTTAGAGATCAAAGAATACAACAAAGAAGTGATTGAAAACATACTAAAACAACATCAACCCAAAGTTTTATTTACAAGCAGGTTTGTTGAGAAGGAATTTAAAAAATTGTTTTCTGGCTATAAGAACACAGATATTCTGCCATCACCTTCTCCTAGATATTTTAAGTTGTCGATTGAGGATAAGGCAAAAATTTATAGGGAAAAATTGCCGAAGATTGAATAATCAACTTTCCAAAACGCTATCAATCATTCGCTCCAAAGTTTGCAAACGGCTGCTGACATTATCTAAGTTCACCTGGTTGGAAATAGATGCATTTTGCTCTGTTGCAAACCAAACCAAAACCATGGCAATGTAATCCTGCATGTCCTTACCAGCAAAATGCGTTTTAAACTCAAGCATCTTGTCATTGATCGTCTTCACTGTTTTGCGAACGACTTCTTCATCTTTTGGGTTGATGCGAACACGATAAGTTCTATCGCCGATGACAAGATTAAGAGGTATGAGATCGTTATCTGCCATGATTATTTATTGGCTTAGGAAAGAAATGCATTTATCAATTTCGCGTATGTAAGAATTGATTTTCTTTTCAAATTCTTTTTTATCCTTTTCACTCATTTCGCCTGAACCTAATTTCAAAATGCTGATCTGTTGCTGCAATTCATCAATTCTATTCTGTATTTCAACTTCTCTACTTTTTGATTGCACCAAGTCTTCCCTTAGTCGTTCGTTTTCTTTTTGCAAACGATTGTATTGCTTCAGCAATTGCTGCAACTTTTCATTTAATGTAGTGAACTGTTGGTCTACAGTCATTATTTCCTGATTTCAGCATTAAGTTCTTTCTCTAAGGTCGTCATGATCTTGTTCATCCACGAATCAATTTCTTTGTCGGTCAGCGTTTTTTCTTCGTCAAGGAAAGTGAAATTAACTGCCATTGATTTTTTATCCTTACCCAATTTTTCACTTTCAAAAACATCGAACAACTTCACATCTTTCAATTTGTTCAAACGTAGCTTGTCAATCCTTTCACTGATCTCTTTATACTTCATGGATTTTGGAACCACCATCGCAAGGTCTCTTTCAACAGAAGGATATTTGGAAATTTCTTTGAACTGAACCTGTTTGCCTGCGTATTTCAAAATCGCATCCCAGTAAAAATCGGCGAAGAAAACAGGTTGCTTAATATCAAATTTAGAAGCTAATCCTGTATTTACTCTTCCGAGTTCTAAAATCTTTTCCCCATTGAGGTTAACGGATAAGCCGGACTGCAATTCATTTGTGCTGATCGTCTCAAACCCATCATGTTTCAGACCAAAATTGGAAAGTATGGCCTCCGCAACGCCTTTGATGTAATAGATATCAGACGCTTTTGATTTTTCTTTCCAGTGATTTTCGGTAGCATTACCTGTTAAATAAAGACACAAATGATTAAGCTCATTATATTGTCCGACACCGGATGTTGAATAGGTTTTACCAAATTCAAAAAATTTAAGATTGTTGTTTTTGCGGTTGATGTTGAAAGCAACGACTTCCAGTGCTGTATGCAACATCGATGGACGCATAATATTCAACTCATTGCTTAAGTTATTGAGCAGGCGAACCACTGTTTTCAATTCTTCGTCAGTAAAATACGCGGAGTTGGTAATGGAGTTTGTCAGGATTTCTGTAAAGCCAAGTCCTGTAAGAACGTTTGAAGTTTTCTCTTTCAGTATTTCTGCTTTGTAATTTTCCTCGATGGAAGGCGAGATGCTGATGGTGGTTGGAATTTCGATGCTATCCAATCCGTCAATGCGCAAAATCTCTTCAACGAGATCTGCAGGTAAAGAAATATCAGGTTTGTGATAAGGAACCTGCCATGCAATAGCATCAACACTTTCTCTCGCTACAGAAAATCCGAGCGATTCTAAAATTTTCTTTACGGCATCCGGGTGATAATTTTTGCCGCTAAGTTTTTTAAGATAGTGATATTTTATTGAAACTTCTTTCTTTGGTTCAGGATCAGGATACACATCAACAATTTCTGAAGCAATTGTTCCGGCGGCAATTTCTTTCATCAGCATGGCTGCTCTTTTTGCCACATTCACTGTGTTAGAAATATCAATTCCTTTTTCAAAACGTGTGGCTGCATCTGTTCTCAATCCATGGCGGAAAGAGGTTTTACGAATGAAGATGGGGTCGAAATAGGCGCTTTCTAAAAAAATGTTGGTTGTTTTTTCAGTAACGCCGCTATGTAATCCGCCAAACACACCTGCAATGCACATGGGTTCTTTGCTATCACAGATCATTAGGTCTTCATTGTTTAATTTTCTTTCTTTTTCATCAAGCGTAACGAACGGCGTTCCATCGTTCATCGTTTTTACGATGACTGTATGATCTTTTATTTCATCATAATCAAAAGCATGTAGTGGTTGTCCTGTTTCGTGCTGAATAAAGTTGGTGATGTCAACAATATTATTGATGGGACGAAGCCCGATTGACTTCAATCTTTCCTGCAACCATTTTGGCGATTCCTGAACTTTTACACCAGCAATGCAAACTCCCGAGTAGCGTCTGCAGGCTTTTTTGTTTTCGATAGAAACAGAAACAGGAAGCGTTGCTTTGTCAACTTTGAAGGCTATTTGCGGAAGAACAGGTTTCAGATCTTTTTTATCGTGATGCGTCAGGTAGGCACAGACATCTCTAGCCACACCCCAATGGCTCATAGCATCCATGCGGTTTGGTGTCAAACCAATTTCATAAATAATATCGCTGAAAGGATTGAAATATTCTTCAGCTCTCATTCCCACTTTTACATCGTTAGGTAAAACCGTGATGCCTGCATGGGAAGTACCGAGTCCAATTTCGTCTTCGGCGCAGATCATTCCATAGCTTTCAACGCCACGAATCTTAGCAACTTTCATTGTCACCGGATCGCCGGATGTTGGATAAATAGTTGTTCCAACAGTCGCAACAATTACTTTTTGGCCGGCGGCAACGTTTGGTGCACCGCAAACAATTTGCAAAGGCTCACCGTTACCAACATTTACTTTGGTGAGTTTTAATTTATCAGCATTTGGATGTTGTTCTGCTTGTAACACTTCACCAATCACAAGGCCTTTCAACCCACCTTTCACTTCTTCGAAAGTTTCCATTTTTTCTACTTCCAATCCAATAGAGGTAAGGATTTTGGAAAGACGCTCAGGTTCAATTGTAACAGGTAAATATTCACTTAACCATTTGTAGGAAATCGTCATTTATTCTAAACTTTTGTAGGTGAGCAAAGATAAAGGTTTGAAGGTTTGCGAGACCTGTAGTGCGGTTTGTGGTTTTGATGATAAGAGTTACGGGAACGTAGAAGAGTGCGACGCAGCAGACGATTTATAGTAGTAGTGAAGTTCGGTAGATAAAAATTCTTCACATTAAACCATCTTTCGGCAGGCTCAGGATGACAAATAAGTCTAAAACAGAAATTGTTATCCCTCCAAATGAATAGTAAACACGATCATCCTTGATTGAATGCGATCGATCACCTTTGAATAGTTTAAATTGGGATTACGGTCGTGAAGATTGTTTAAACCGTTACTAATCTTGACTTCGGGAGAAACAGTTACGCTTTTTCGATAAAAATTGAAGCCAACACCATATTCCACCCCATAACTGTACTTGCCGATTTTGATCTGATCGTCGGCTTTTCTTTTTTTGGCGTTCGATGCAAGATCAATATCAATTTTGCCTCCACCCAAAGCATAAACCCTGAAGTTTCCAATGCGGTCCGATTTGAATTTTAGATCAAGAGGAAAAGTGGTAATTATGGACTCAACACTTTTTTTGACATTATAACCCTGGTCGAGATCAGGAGGATATTCATCATTTAACTTGAATAAGATCGGTCGATCACTAAAAATGAGCCCTGGATTGAAACGAAGTTCAAACCGGTTGGTAAGATTTAAGGCAGCTACCAAACGCAAAGAAATGCCGGCAGTGTTTCCCGGTTCGGCTACCAAAATACTGTCCTGCTGTAAAAAGCTCGGGTGATGTTCCAGTTGAAATCTTGAATAAACGCCACCAAGCGAAAGGCCAAAATAGTAGGCTTTATTGTCCTGCTCTTCGCGGTAAAGTTCTTGTTGGGCAAAGGAAGAATGGGAAAAAATGAGCAGCAGGGTGAATGCTAGGAAACAGTTCCTTGTTCTTTGGGCTTTCGTCCACTGTAAATGCAACATATTCCTAAGCTTAACGGTTTCCATGCGGTTTCGGAATAGCCAGTTTGTTTAAAAATTGTTTCAAATCGCTGACGGTCGGGGAAAGCTTTTGCTGATTCGTTCAAATATTTATAAGCCTGTTTGTTTTGCTTAAACCATTTTGCCATTTGCGGTGCCACTATGCCCATGTACAGATTGTAAAGGGTTTTTACACCAGGAAGAACGGGTTTGCTAAACTCGAGCACTATCAATTGTGCCCCGGGCTTCAAAACTCTCAGAATCTCTTCCAGGCCTTTCTCCAGGTGCTCAAAATTTCTCACACCAAAGGCCACCATCACGCCATCAAACGAATTATCAGGAAAATTTATTGTCTCGCCATCGCCGCCCAGCAATTCAATTTTCGTTCCAAGCCGTTCTTTTTCAACCTTTTTTCTCCCGATCTCCAGCATTTTTTCCGAAATATCGATGCCCACGATTTTATCCGGATGCAACATTTTCGCAGCCATAATGGCCATATCGCCAGTGCCGGTAGCTACGTCCAGTATGGATTTGGGCTGGTCCTTTTTAAACTGGCGAATGGCTTTTCTGCGCCAGCTAATGTCTGTTCCGGCACTCAAAAACCGGTTCATAAAATCGTAACGGCCAGCAATGCGGTCAAACATTTCGCTCACCTGTTCTTTTTTTGAGCCTTCTTCGGAAAACGGCTTGATCTTATCGTGTTCAAATTGCGTCATGGTTCAAATTCAGGGTTGCAAAGGTAACCGTTGATGGGTTGGCGAAATATGATTTAGGACATTTAGATATTTATTTTGAGGGTCCGATTTGAGGTTCGAGGGTGTTTAGGTTGAAGAGCGTTTGTGGTTTCTTAAAGCTTTCAATTATTGAGAATTGTTTTTATTAGCCCGAGGTTCGTCTATCCATTTAGCTTCGCTTGCGTCGCACTCTTGCACTTCCATTAATTCTATTAAGCATACCCCACGGCCGTTCATATAATTCAACAAATTCCCGTTTTAGGTTGGCGTAAATTACAAGAACAACACTTGCTATGAACCGTAAATATTTTCTGCTTCAATCGGCAGCAGCCGGTGGGGCTGTTTTACCGAATCCTTTGCAATCAATAGCAAAAATCCGCGAAGGTGAAAATCCGTACAAGTTAGAAGTGGTAAAAGAATTTGTAATTGCTGGCCACGGCAAGCTGGATAAAGTAAAAGAGTTGCTGGAAGAATTTCCCAACCTGCTTTTTTGTCGTTACGACTGGGGCAATGGTGATTTTGAAGAAGCCATTGAAGGCGCAGGACATGTAGGCAATAAAGAAATCGCAAACTATTTGATTGAAAAAGGAGCGAGACCAAATCTTTTTGTTCTGACTACTCTTGGTGAAACAACCGTTGTCAAGTCGGCGATTGAAAAATATCCATCCTTGCTTACAGCTAAAGGTCCACATGGACTATCGCTTTTGCACCATGCTACAAAAGGAGGAGACGCAAGTAAAGAATTGCTGGATTATTTTAAATCAAAAGGATTGAATGACATGCAGTGGAAAATAAAATAGGTTACTCTTTATCGCTAAACAACTGCTGCTTAAATTTTTGGTAGAAAAAAGAAACGATCAGCAACAAAACACCAAGCACCAAATAAGCAATTACTTTCTGCACCGTCGAAAACGTTAAACTATCTACCGCTAAAAGTTTGGCAAGTGTAACGCCTATCAAAATTATTCCAGCCATTCTTGCTCTTACAGATCGCATTCTGAAACCCCAGGTAAAGACAATTACTGCCAATAGCAACCACAAAAAAGTTACCGTAAAACCATCCCAGTTAAATGCAATGAACATTACAAACAGCGTCAGGGCAAGCGAAGACAAAATTCTTGTTGAAAAGATCTCTTCTTTCCAAAAACTATAAAATAAAACGGCCTGCAATGCAACTACGACTGAAACAATGAATGTGATAAATGCAAGATCGCTGCTGGTGGCTTTCTCAGAAAAACCAAACTGAAACAACACAGCAAGGTACAGAGCTATGTTGTTTATCAATAATTGGTAAGCATCAATGATTTTTAGCGAACGTTTTCGAAACATCTTGTGAGAAAGCACGGCAAACAAAAAAACAAGAAAGAAAAAAATCATGAACGCTGTGGTCACCAACTTGTATTTTTCATCATGGCGTGTTGCCGCCCAGCCAATGAATAAAATCCAGGTAATAACTTGCGCAACAATGCCAACCGTCTTCCAAAGTTTTTTAACCGATAAATAAACAACGCCAAGATTGATCAGTGAAATGTATAAAAAAAATAAGTCAGCCCTGTCTGCATTTTTGCTGATGAGAAATGGAATTCCGTAAGCACCGACTAAGCCCAGCAAAGCAATTTCCTGCCGGTTATATTGGATAGCTTCATATACAGTATAAATGGTGAGTGCCACCATAATGATATAAGCCAAACCAAACGACAGCATGTTGTAATAAACATTGGCGGCATAAGTAGTGAAGTATAAAGAAGCCATACCGCCACTAAGTAGTATAGCACTGAAGAGAGTATATTTTTTTCTTAATCGCAACGAAAGAACATACAAAACAATTCCGGCAAGGTAAGCGAGTGTGATTCGCATGACCTCTGATATTAAGTTCCGGTCAATAGCATATTTCACACCAATGGATAAGCCAATTACCAAGACAATAATTCCAACGAAGTTTATTAGTCGTAAACCAATAAAATTTTCAAGCGAGAAATTTTGCGTGGACTGAACCTTTACAGCCTGGTGAACATGTTGCGTTTCTTCGTTACTTAACCGGGCCATTCTTTGTTGCAACTGCAAAATTTTCTGTTGCTGCAATTGCACTTCTTTGTTCAACTGTTCCAATTCTTTGTTCAACTCGTATATTTCATCGTCCTTCATTGTTTCTAAAGTACATCAAAAAAGCAAAGACTTCTTTAACAGAGATCAGAAACCTAACGGATGGGTTTTTGATTATCTTGCCTCAACAAAAAATCTCCCGGTTGAAAAAAATACTGCTTTCAGTTTTCACATTTTTCATTTCAGGTTTTGCAATTGCACAGGATTCATGCGGACTTAAAATTAGTTTATTGACCTGTGCTCCAGGAGAAGAATTGTATTCAACATTTGGTCATACAGCACTGCGGGTTCAGGATCCTTCAAGAGGGGCTGACTTTGTTTTTAATTATGGTACGTTTGAATTCGGACCTGATTTCTACATGCAGTTTATTCGGGGAAAGCTTTTGTATTTTTTGTCAGTTGAAGATTTCAATGACTTTGTTTACGAATATCGTTTGCAAAGCCGGAGTGTTCAGGAACAAGTACTCCAGTTGAGCTGTAATGAGAAACAACAACTGTACACCGCACTTCAAAATAACGCAAAGGAGCAAAACCGTTATTACAAATACGATTTTCTTTTTGACAACTGTACCACAAGAGCTGGCGACATTGTGACAAACAATACGGCTTCAACTGTTATCTTCAAAAATATTCTGCCAAAAGAAATTCCAACGTTCAGAAATTTAATTCATACCTATCTCAATGCGGGACATGAATACTGGAGCAAATTGGGAATTGATATTTTGCTCGGGGCAAAGCTGGACAGAAAGGTAAGCAATCATGAAGCCATGTTTCTGCCGGATTATTTGCTGAAAGGTTTTGATAGTGCAACCTTGAACAATCATCCATTGGTTACACCACCTCAGACCATTTTGCAAATGCCTTCAGCATCGACAGAAAGTTCTTTTTTTGCACCGGGAGTTGTTTTCAGTTTGTTACTTGTCCTCATTGTTGCTATTTCTTTCATCAAGTCGAATTGGGCAAGAGTAACACTTAATATTTTTGATTTTGTTTTCTTTTTTATTCTCGGACTTGCCGGAATTCTTTTGCTGTTTATGTGGTTTGGAACTGATCATAAAGTTTGTCAGAATAATTACAATTTGGTTTGGGCTTTACCCATCAATATTTTAATGGCATTGCTTGGTCACAGTAACAGATCATGGGTTAAAAAATATTTTGGTGTTGTTTTTTGGCTTACGGTTGTGTTGGCTCTTACCTGGTTCTTTCTTCCACAGCAAATGAACAATGCCTTAATTCCAATCGTACTTTTGATTATTTACAGGAGTTGGGATCTTTCCAAAATCAAACAGCATGCAGGAAAAACAAATCACTCATAAGCATAAAAAGATTTTCTATAGAACGATTGGTGAAGGCCCCGTAGTTGTTTTGCTTCATGGCGTTCCTTTCGATGGCAGTTTATGGAGTAGCCAGTTCAATGCTTTTCCTGATCATAAGTTGATCATCCCCGATCTGCCCGGCAGTGGTCGTTCAGAAGTGATTGACGATATGACTGTGGAAGGAATGGCAGAATGTGTGAAAGATATCATTGTTCATGAAACGGCTTCTTTGTTTTTTAAATCAGGTGAACCTCATTCAGTTATTGTGATTGGTCACAGCATGGGTGGGTACATCACACTTGCATTAGCTGAAAAACATCCCGAACTATTAAATGGTTTTGGACTCTTTCATTCGACATCTTTTGCCGATTCAGAAGAAAGAAAAGAAGGACGAAAAAAAACAATCGAACTTCTGAAACAAAAAGGAACAGTGGAGTTCGTAAAAAAATCACTTCCAAATTTATTCAGTCCTGTTTCAAAAGAGCAAAATTCTAAGTTGATTGAAGAGCAAATTTCAATCGCAAGCAATTTTTCTGCAGATGCATTAATTGCTTACCAGTCAGCAATGATGCAAAGAAAAGATAGGAGAGAAGTTTTGGCAAATACTACCGTTCCGGTTCTTTTTGTCTTTGGTATACACGATAATGTAGTTCCGTTAAAAGACGGGTTGGAACAATCTGCTCTTGCACATAATTCACTTGTTCATGTTTTAAAAAAATCGGGACATACAGGAATGGAAGAAGAGCCTGAAAAAACTAACGAGATTTTGTTAGAGTATTTATCTTTGGAAAAAGCCGCTCACTCGTTTTGACCCTTTCAGCCATGTAGGAGTGCTTCTGCAAATCCAAAGTCATTCGATGGCATTTTGTGAGACTGTATCTTCGCAGCCATGAAAAAAATTGTTTTTATTACAGGCGCCACTTCAGGTTTTGGAGAGGCCTGTGCCTATAAATTCGCTCAAAACAATTATGATATTATTTTAAACGGCCGAAGAATTGAACGTCTTGAGCAATTGAAACAAAAACTGGAAAATCAATACAAAATTTCCTGCTGTCTTCTTCCGTTTGATGTGCAGGATCAGAAGGCAGTTTTTGAATCAATAAACAGCTTACCTCGGCAATGGAGGCAAATCGACGTGCTCGTGAACAACGCTGGGCTCGCCTTGGGTAAAGACCTTTTTAATGATGCGCAAGTCAGCGATTGGAACACGATGATCGATACCAATGTTAAGGGATTGCTTTACGTTTCCAAAGCAGTTGTACCTTTTATGATCTCAAGAAAAAAAGGACATATTATTAATCTTGGATCAACCGCCGGAAAAGAGGCCTATGAAGGAGGAAACACTTATTGCGCTACTAAAGCAGCGGTAGATTCATTAAGCAGGGGGATGCGGATCGATCTTCTTCGTCATCATATAAAAGTTACAGCCATCCACCCAGGAGCCGCAGAAACAGAATTTTCACTGATTCGCTTTAAAGGATCAGAAGAGTCAGCGAAAAAAGTGTATGAAGGCTTTCATCCATTAAGTGCCGAAGATGTTGCTGATATTATTTATTACACCGCATCTCTGCCGCCACATGTTTGTATCAATGACCTGGTTGTGACATGCACCCAGCAAGCCAACTCCTATTTGACCGACCGGTCAGGTTATATTTAAAGATTTGGAAATTACTAACATTCATTGCCTTTAAATTTTGATTGAGGGCATCTTTTTTGAAGGATTATACGCCGGTTTAAGGCTGGTAAACTGCTGCGATTGAGTGTTTCCTATAATTAAGGATAAAATAATCGCAATAAGCTTTTAGTCTAAAAGTTTTTCAATTACTTTTAAACCGTCCAATTAACAATATCTATAAAAAGCCATGAAGAGATCCGGAATCCTTTTGTTCGCTCTTGTAATTTTTGCGACCCTTTCCCATGCTCAGGAAGTGATCAAGGTCCAATCCTGCAACGATACACTTATTCAAAGACAAGTTGATAGCCTCAAAATTTTATACTCCAAAGCTGGTTATAATGTTTTAAGGGAAGCTTCCATTACTATGGAAAGCGAATACGAAATGCCTGTTGTAGTCCAGTTACAGGAAAGAGCTTTGTACCAGGTGGTGTTCATTGGTGATATTACTTCCAGGCTGTACGAAGTGCGTATGTATGACTGGGACGAGAAAATGGTAGTTTATCAGAAAAAAATGTGGGGCGATGTTGACGGAAACATTATTTCTTACGGCTATCAGCCTAAGTTTACTGAGTTCCATATGATCAAGCCCGTACAGGTAAATAAGAAAAGGAAAAAAGGTTTGTGTGGATATATCATGCTCCTGCAAAAGGTGCGAGCGTAGTTACTCTTAACATATTTTGTACTTAGCTGCATTACTACTTTCAACTTTCGTTGTGTCACTCACTTTTGAATTCTGATCGTTACTGAACATATTGCGGTGGCAACTACTGGAAATGAATGTCTTTATTATTTGTGCCGCAAAATTCAAATCGATAATTACTCTTCAACATTAGATGATAAGAATTACCAACCTGGAACGGAGCGTCGCAAGGTCAGTTCAATATGTAGTAATACAGACAGCAAAAAAATAATTTGCATATGCTGCACATCGGCATGTCGTCACATTGATCACTTTCTGCTATAATTCGGTGCCTCTCTTGTAATATCAACATCGTGTGCATGGCTCTCACGCATTCCTGCATTTGTGATTTTAACCATGGTTGCTTTTTGCAAATCGCCAATTGTTTTTGCTCCGCAATACCCCATGCCTGCACGCAATCCTCCAACAAATTGGTATACGATTTCTTTTAGCATGCCTTTATAGGCAACACGACCTTCGATTCCTTCGGGAACATATTTTTTTACATCGGCTTCCGGATCCTGGAAGTAACGGTCGCTGCTGCCCGTACTCATAGCACCCAACGAACCCATACCCCGGTATTCTTTGAATTTTCTTCCTTCGTAAATAATAGTATCACCGGGGCTTTCTTCTGTTCCTGCAAAAATGCTTCCCATCATTACACAATCCGCACCTGCTGCCAAAGCCTTTACCATATCACCGGTATAGCGAATACCACCGTCAGCAATCAATGGAATATTTCTTTTACTTAGTGCTGCCCCGGCCTGCATAATAGCAGTAAGTTGAGGAACCCCTGCACCTGCAACGATACGCGTTGTACAAATAGAACCGGGGCCAATTCCAACTTTCACCGCATCTGCACCTGCATCTGCCAATGCTTCCGCACCCTCTGCTGTTGCGATGTTTCCAGCAATGACATTGAGGTTTTTGAAATTCTTTTTGACACTTTTCAATGCATCAATAATCCCTTTTGAATGTCCGTGTGCACTGTCTAAGCAAACAATGTCGACCCCAACATTTTGTAATGCCGCTACACGATCCAGTAAATCTGTTGTAACACCGATGGCGGCACCAACTAACAAACGTCCAAGCGAATCTTTAACTGCATTTGGATACGAGGTTACTTGAAGTATATCACGATAGGTAATTAGGCCAACCAGCTTTCCTGATTTATCAACCACAGGTAGCTTTTCGATTTTTGTTTGACGTAATATTTTTTCGGCGCCTTTTAAATCCGTTCCTTCGGGTGCTGTAATCAGATGTTCCTTTGTCATTACTTCGCTTACGCTACGATGCATGTCCTCTTCAAAACGTAAGTCGCGGTTAGTAAGAATACCCGCCAGTTTGCCACCACCATCAACAATAGGAATTCCGCCAATTTTATTTTCACGCATTAATCTTAAAGCGTCACCAATTGTTGCCTCAACGGTTAGTGTGATCGGATCGATGATCATTCCGCTTTCACTTCTTTTCACTCTTCTTACTTGCTCGGCTTGTTTTTCGATAGTCATGTTTTTATGCAGGATACCGATACCCCCTTCTCTTGCCAGCGCAATGGCGAGTGAAGCCTCTGTAACTGTGTCCATTGCTGCAGAGAGCATGGGAATATTGAGCGTAATATCTTTTGTAAGCCTTGTTTTGATGTCTACCTCACGAGGAATAATTTCAGAATATGCCGGAACCAGCAGAACATCGTCGAACGTTAAACCTTCAATGAAATTTTTTTGAGAGGAATTTGCTATAGAATGTGTTGCCATGTGCAAAGATAGGGAGATGAAATAATTCAAAATTCACGCGGCATCATTCAAATACAATGATTCGCGTCAACGGTGTCCAAGCAATTGTTTCAGTTTACTAAAGGAGATGTGAAAATCAGCCACTTAACTTTTATTTATCTATACACGACTAAACATTGGAAACAAATTCGCTTCCCATTTGCGGAGGAAATTAAAATATGAAAAACATCTTTACACTTTTACTTGGGGGGGTGATAACTAGTTCGGCCTTCGCCAATAATATCACGCTTACTTTTCCCAATAACAGTAATTACCAGGTATCGATTGACGGTAGATATGTTAATGGTCACAATTATTCAAACAACACCATTTATCTTAACAATCTTCAATATGGGCAACACTCAATTGAAGTCTATCGCATGAAAAAGAATGGAAAGAAAAACAATCTTGTGTACTCATCTTCTTTTAACAGTTCTGCCCAATATGATTTGAACATAGCCATTGATAACAGCGGTCGGGTGCAAATGTACCAGAGCAGGAGTAACGATTATGGAAGGAACGGCCGTGGTAATAGCAACGATGGTTATGATAACAATAAACGTTGGAGTAAACACAAGGACCGCGACAGAGATGGTGACGACGATGACAGAGATTATCGTGGAAATAACGGCGGTTACAATAATGGTGATTATAATCACGGAGGTTATGATAACAGCGGCAGAAATAATAACCGCTACAACCCGGCAATGAATGATTATGATTTTAATCAGATGGTGCAAAAGATCCGCAACCAATGGATAGGAAAAATGAATACAGCACGGGACGGTGTCAATAACAACTATCTCAATACTTACCAGGTTAAGCAGATCCTGCAGATCTTTTCTTCAGAAAATGACCGTCTGGAGCTGGCAAAGCTTTCTTACAGGCATGTTGTTGATCAGCAAAACTTCGGGCAGTTATATGATCTGTTTTCTTATCAATCCCAAACGGAACTGGACAGGTATACACAAGACTTCAAGTACTAATTGGATTATACGCACTAATTCGTACAGTATTGAAGACGACGGAGCCCTTACCACGGTAAGGGCTTCACTATTATGGTCGTGTATTTTTTCATCTTAATTAAACTAATTAGTTGTTTTCCGATCTCTTTAAAGCACACTCAAAGCATAAAATAATTATTAAGGCCTGAAAGACATACACTCTAATTGAAAACTTCCGAAGAAAGCCTCGCTAATTGGTGAGGCTTCTTTGTTCAATACAGATCAGTCCTCTTACAACTCTATGGTATGACCTTTGTGCCAATAAGCATTATTTAACGGTGTAAAAGAAAAGAGGAGGAACTACTATGAAAAAAATTTCCTGTATCGTTATGGCAGCGTTCTTTGCAGCGTCTGCTTATTCCCAATCCCTACGTGTAAGTTTTAGTGGCAATCGTGATTTTCAGTTAATGGTTGATGGAAAAACTTACAATTCCACCAGCTATTCGGACAATGATGTGGTGTTAAATAATCTCTCCGGCAAGCATGATGTGAGTGTTTACAAAATCAATAAAAGAGGAAGAAGCAAAAAACTTTATTCTTCAGCAGTGAGCCTTTCTTACGGACAGGAAGTCCATTTAACGATCAACAATGATGGTAGTATATCGAGAGAAGAAACATCAAGCAATGCAGCTTATGGTTATAAGAGCCCGATGAGCAGTACCGACTTTAACCAAGTGTATCGCAATGTTAACACCCAATGGAGCCAGGCTTCAAAGATGTCCGAAGCAAGAGACGTGTTTAATAACAGCTCCTATTATTTCTCAGCCGACCAGACAAGGCAGATTGTTGGGCTAATCAGTTCCGAAGCCAATAGGCTGGAGTTGTTGAAGCTTGCTTATGATAACATTACCGATCAAAGCAATTTTTATCAATTGTACGATTTGTTGCGAAGCCAGGCAAGCAGGGATGAGTTAGATAATTATGTAAGAAGCTATAGCTACGGCGATTCTTATAACAGTTATAAAGTTGCGATGAATGATTACAATTTTAACCAGCTCTATCAAAATGTGGTGAATCAAAGAAATACATCGAAGAAGTTATCAGAAGCAACCAGAATTCTTAATACATCCACTGACTATTTCAACGTTTCACAGATAGTACAATTGATTTCATTAGTAACCGGTGAGAATAACAGGTTGCAATTGGCTAAGCTTTCACTTGATAATATTGTAGATGCTCAAAACATGACGCAGTTATTCAATCTGCTTTCCACTCAGCCCGCAAAGGAAAACCTTGATTACTATATCAGAAACAATGGCTATTCAGGAACCGATTACAACTATCATGTTGCCATGAGCGATGCGACGTTTACTTCATTGTACGAGAATATCCGGAAGAAATGGTTGCCGTTCACAAAATACAACGCTGCTGTTGATGCGTTCAGTTCATCGGATAATTTTTTTACAACCCAACAAGTACACCAAATTATTGCGTTGTTGAGCGATGAAAGCAACAGGTTGAACCTGGCAAAACTTGCCTTCGATAACATTGTTGACCAACAAAATTTCAGGCAGTTGTATGACTTGTTTGATTCGCAGTCAAGTAAGGACGAATTGGACAATTACATCAAAACAAACTATAACTATCAATATTAAAAACGAAGCAAAAAGCCTCACCAATGGTGAGGCTTTAATTTAATTAAAGGAAATAATGTGAGATGCCAACAGAGAAGCCTGTGTGAAAAGCGTTGGTCGTATTAAAAAAGATAGAAGATGCAGTGCTATGTTGGTAAGAATACAGTAAACCGAGGTTCGCCGTCAGACGTGTTTTATAACTGATAAAATAGTCCGTTGAAAAGCTGAACGAAGGATGTAGAAAAATTTGATTGCCTGGCAATCCGGAAGTGTATTTCTGTTTTACAGCGTCTATGCCAAGCGAGGCGTTTAGCACGGTACGATTGTTAGGATAAAATCCAATCGCATAAAAGGCACTGAAGTCTGCAAACTGTTGATTTGTATTTAAGGTATTGTCCTGCGAAGTATTGCCTGATACATATTTGCTCTTCTGCTCAGATCTCGCTAATTGCCAGGAAAGAGAAACTCCCAAACCTCTTTGCCATTTTAAGTTGATGGGTTTTTGATTCTCATAACTTAAGTTGGGGCCAATTCCGAAAAGTTTAGCCTCGCTTTCGTTAATAGTTTTAAAATTAGGGGCTGTAACTGTTTGTCTACTTTTCCCAATCTGAGCAAATGGTTTCAAATTGAGCGACCAACTACTTCCTGATCTTCGATAGGCATTAAATGCTAGTGCCCAGTTATCGTTAATGATGGTAAAGTGCCTGATGTCGGTAGTTGATGCAAGTCCCTTTTCTCTCAAAAATTTATCGATTTGAGTTAATTCAAAAATTCTTTTTTTACGTGAATCAAATACACGACGATTATTGATCTCGGTAATTAGTTGCGCAAATTCATTTACCAATGCAGCATTTGGCAATGTGGTTAGTAAACCCTCGTCTTTTAAATCGTTTAAAATAAATAACGCCATTTGTGCATCCTGTATCATCTCCAATCTTCCTTTTCCAAAGCCCAAAAGCAAAGATTCATCTACGCCCGGCAGGGTCGTTTTTGTGACGGATTGTATGTTTTCTTCTTTTGTAAACTCGTCTCTTGAATAAAGGTTGTTCGCTAATCGCAAAAACCAATTGTTTTTTCTATAAAAGCGGTCATCAAAATTCCATGTTAATCGGGCCTGGTAATTGTTGCCTTTTACCTTATTCTGACCATCACCTTCAACATGCGATCTGAAAGAAGGAGATAACGAAATAAAGGAAGTATGAAACCTTTTGTCTGTACTGGAAATATTTGTGTAATTGAGATAGGAAGGATACAAATCAATAAGGCTGTTTTTTTGAGTTGGCGAACTACCTTGTTTGTAATTATCCGTTTGGCCTGTAAGAGAGGATTGCAATTCCAGTGCTCTAAATCCTTTTGTTCGATACTTATAATCTTTTAATTGAAAAATACTGTCCTGCGAAAATGAAGCAATAGAAAGCAAGCAACAAAAAGCGAGTAGAATTTTTGTTTTCATAAACAGCGGTTTTATAAATGGTTGGTTGAGAGACCCAAATTAAATATGCAAATGTATCTATGTTGTCAAGCTACTCTTAACGTCGTTGGAATCTTTTGTTAATCTGCTTATACAAAAGACATTCATGTCAAAATAAAAGGCGTTCATCATGAACGCCTTTGCATAAAAAATTTATGAGGATACTTTATCTCTTCAACACTTCTGCCATTGTCTTTCCAATGTTCGCCGGACTATCCACTACATGAATTCCACATTCGCTCATGATCTTCATTTTTGCAGCGGCAGTATCTTCTGCACCACCAACAATGGCACCTGCGTGTCCCATACGACGGCCGGGAGGGGCAGTTTGTCCGGCAATAAATCCAACGACAGGTTTCTTATTTCCGGTTTCCTTGATCCATCTTGCAGCTTCGGCTTCCATACCTCCGCCAATTTCACCAATCATTACAATAGCTTCTGTTTCCGGATCATTCATAAACAATTCAACAGCTTCTTTGGTTGTTGTACCAATGATCGGGTCACCACCAATACCAACCGCAGTCGAAATGCCAAGTCCTGCTTTTGCAACCTGGTCTGCAGCTTCGTAGGTAAGTGTTCCCGATTTGGAAACAATACCAACCTTACCTTTTTTGAAAACAAATCCGGGCATGATACCAACCTTGCATTCGTCTGCAGTAATAATACCAGGGCAATTGGGACCAATCAATCGTGCATTCTTCCCTTGCAAAAATGTTTTCACCTTCACCATATCCTGAACAGGAATGCCTTCAGTGATACAAACAATCAATCCCACGCCTGCATCAGCTGCTTCCATAATGGCGTCGGCCGCAAATGCCGGTGGAACAAAAATGATAGAAACATTGGCACCGGTTTCTTTCACGCAATCGGCAACGGTATTAAAAACCCTGCGATCGAGATGCGTAGTGCCTCCTTTGCCGGGAGTTACACCGCCAACAACATTGGTTCCGTATTCAATCATTTGCGAAGCATGAAAAGTGCCTTCCGTTCCGGTAAAGCCCTGTACTAAAACTTTAGAATTTTTGTTGACAAGAATGCTCATAGTGGGTTCTGAAATTCGGGCAAAAGTAAGGAAATGTGTTTGATGACAGCGAAGCGGGAATGATTATATACTCAGCTGCTTGCTACTGTCACCGGCTCTTGCGTCGCACACTTGTACGTTCAAAAGTTTCTTGAGCAAGAAATTAGGTCAGCAAGACATGAACGCTGGAAGCGTTCATAGTGGCGGAGAAAGGTAAACCCAATCAAACTAAAATTCAAATTCTTTCACTTCGGGATGGTGAAGCATTCTTTTTGTAAAACGGTTATGATTTTTTTCTGAGCCGTACACGTGCCAGATACCAATAATGTCATCGCCGTGTTTTGTGCGTTTTACTCTTTTGTAGGTCAAACGGCATTCGTCAAAAAGCGCTTCATATTCCTTAAACAAATCTTCTTTGTAAGGTCTTACAATTTTATAAGTATGCGATTGATTGATGCGGTCAATTACAGCTTCAAGTTTTGTAAGTAATAGCAGCGATGCCAGGATGATAATTGTTGAAGCAAGCACCAGGTAATATGCGCCGTCCGCTATTCCCATTCCTAATGCAGCCACGGCCCAAATGGTGGCAGCAGTTGTAATGCCATTCACCCGGTTATCGCTTTTGAAAATAACCCCTGCCCCCAAAAAGCCAATACCGGTTACAATGTTCGACGCAATCCGGTCAGGGCTGACCTCACTTACAAATCTTGAGAAGGTTGTGAAGAGAAAAGACCCCAAACAAATTAATATCATTGTTCGAAAGCCTGCAGATTTGCTGCGGTATTCCCTTTCTGCGCCTATCAATCCTCCGACAACGATAACCATCAACAATCTCAGTAATAGTGTTTCAAGCGAAGGCATCAGTAAAATGTTTGTAACGAAGTTAGTTTGAGAAAAGAAAAGAAAATTTCAAATGGTCTGAAAATTGTCTTTGTTTCCGGAAAAGAATTATGACAGGCAAAATGATTTTTTTCTGTGGTTGCATTATGGCTTTGATGTCTTCCTGCCAGAATTCACAATCCAGGTATCTCGATCTGAATACCAGTAAATCAGTAAGCCTTAGAAAAGATAGCGTCAGCGGTTATATGATGAATTCAAGAACCGGTGAGCCTGTGGACGTTTATGTAAACACAAAAACCCATGATACGATTAGCGGAATAACAGGTGAAATTGTTAACGGCAGAATTCATAAAACAGAAGAAGGAAAGTGGATTATAAAAACAGATAGCGATGAATATAAGGCGAAATCGGAATCGGAGAACAGCGCTAAAATGAAGGTAGAAGGTGACGAGTACAAAAGAAAGAAAGGAAATTATACAGTGAAAAGGGAAGGAGATGGCGATGTGAAAATTGAGAACGGGAATACGCAGGTTAAGATAAACGGCAAAACGGGTGAACGCAAAATGAAAAAAGATAAGAATATTACAGACAAAGTCAAGAAGATATTTCATTAAAAAGTCCGTCGATCGACGGACTTTTTGCTAATTAATTTGAATTGTTTTTGGCGGCCTTGGTTTAGCCTCCTCCTTTTTCGGAACTACCAACCTCAACACACCATTCTCATACTTTGCTTCGATCTTATTGGCATCTACAACTTCCTTAGGCAATTGGAACGAACGTTGAAATGACTGGTAGCTGAACTCGCGCCTTGAATAGCGTTCGCCGTCTTTTACTTCATTCTCGTTTTGTTTTTCACTTGTGATTGTTAACAAGTTACCGTCCAGTTCAACTTTAAAATCTTCCTTATTCATTCCTGGTGCGGCCACTTCCACTTCAAAGTTTTCATTGCTCTCTTTAACGTTTACGAGTGGAATGGTAGTGTTAGTAGAAGAACTGTTATTCAGGCCCAAGTTCCAAAGATCTCTTGAAAAGAAATCATCAAACATGCTCAGGGCCGGGAAGAATTCATTTCTTTTAATGATTGACATAATAACCTCCTTTTTTTGAAGATTAAGAGCAAATTCAAATGGAAGCTATCAACCAAGATGCCAGCCAAAAAAAACGGAAAATTTTTCAGTCCTGATGTATTTCTGGCAAGTTTTACGGTGTTCCTTCTGTAACATTATCATTATCGGCGCTTCCCAGGCTGTAATATTTGTTTTCCTCATCACCTTGGCCCATTGAAGACGTCCTGGTCTCATCAGTATTGCCTGGTACATCAAGGTCACGTCCAGTTCTTTCTTCACCAAAACTTTTTTCATTCAAAGGCTCATTTTGAAAATCAACATTATCCATTCTGGCATTTTGCAAATTGTCCTCGTCAGTAGTGGGCATATAATCAATCTGTTCCAGTGCTTTTCTTTCGTTTCTGCTGACATCAGCATCATTGCCCGTATGTCTTAAATCCTCATCCTCGCTTTTTTCAAAAACGTTCACGCCTTCTTCGTCGTCCGAAGAAATCGTAGTATCGCCCAATGATCCTACAGGAGGCGTATTCACAAATTCCTGGCCGGGTATATCTTTTACATCAGGCAGATCAATAAAGGTTTCCTCAGGTTGTAATTTTTCCTGGTCTTGTTTGGAATCTGGAAGGTCATTTGGTGTAGAGGAATCTCTTTCCAGCCTGTTTGCATTCATATCCCTTGTATTAGGATCAGTGCGGTTATTTTTTCGATCGCTATTCATAATCTTTAGTTTGACAAACTGATAAAAATTTTATGCCGACAAATAAATTTGCAAACGGGATATCACAAGCTGCGTTTGAAGGGCTGTTTATAGTTTGATTTCAACTTTTATTGTAGCACCGTATTACTACTCAAAAAAACCGTAGTACTACGGTTTTTTATTAATTCATATAAGAGGATATTGCGCTGTAAAACCAAAACTTACTTTTATGGCAAATCAATTTCTTGGAAACGACCATTCTATCAGCTTAGATGAGGCAAAAAAAATGACAAAAAAATTTAAAGAGGATAAGGATAAAGTTGTGAAGGATGAGTACAAAGGCAAAAATCTTCTTCCTGTTTGCGAGAGTTTTGACAGGGCAGCTTTCGACAAGCTGTTGCAGAGGGAAGATTGTAAAGGGGTTCGTATTTACTATGGTATGAAAGGGGACGACCAAAGGCTTCATGCAATTATTGTTGGCTTTGATGCGGAAGGGAAGGATATACTTCCCGTTGACGGAATAGTTATGGATGGCACGGACCCGATAATAATCGAAAATGGGCAGACATGTCCCAACTATTGTCCTCCACCATCCGATTTAAATGGATAGTATGCAATTAAGCTATACAGTAGTAGTAATTCTTTCCTACAGCATTTTAATTGCCGGAGTCATAGGTATTTTCCGATTTTCTCAAATCAATAATAACTACCGTCCATTTGTTTACCTGATTTGGGTTGGTTGCCTTAGTGAGATATTAAGCACCTATTTCGCATTGGTTTATCACAATAACCTGGCTGTTGGAACTATTTATGGTCTTTGTGAATCGTTACTACTGTTGTGGTTTTTTAATAGGTTGGGTACATTCAAAAACCGTAAAGTTCTTTACGGACTAATTGCCGCTTTTGTTATTATTTGGCTGATTGATAATTTTTTCAGCAGTCATCTTAATGTAAGAGTCCCCTTTTATTTTGAAATTGTTTATGCACTTACGGTGGTGCTACTAAGTATTAGAACTCTTAATGAACTTTTATTTACCGAGAAGGAGTTTTTAAAAAACCCTACTTTTCTTATTTGTATAGGGTTAATTATCTTCTTTACTTACCAAATAATTGTAAAATTGTTTTGGTTATACGGCCTTAAAGAAAGTGTCAACTTTCGAATGAATGTGCAAACTATTATGATACTGATTAATTGTTTCACTAACTTAATTTTTGCTTTAGCAGTGTTGTGGATGAAAAAAAGACGTCCTTTCACACTGCAATTCGGCAAATTTGATGAGTCGGTACAGGCCGTTCAACAGGTTTAGGCATTCTTATTTAAGAAGATGACTTGAAATCTGCGGTAAGAGCTCAACCCATTGTGATAGCATTTGTTTGTTTAATACATTTTTAAAACCTCATGCATCTAAATTATTACACAGTAATGGCAATGGCGCTGACTATTTTTATTCCCGGTATGCTTGGCGTCTTTAAGTTCAATTACATCCGGCGTGTGTACCGGCCATTTATTTATTTAATATGGATTGGCTGTGCCAATGAGGTGATAAGCATTTATTGTGCATTCCGTTTTCATAACAATATTGCCAATAACATCATTTACACTTTTGCCGAGTCAGTTTTCTTGCTGTGGTTTTTTAAAGAGCTCGACATTTTTAAGGGCAGAAAACACTTTCTGAATTTTTTGATTTTTCTTTTCGCTGCAGTCTGGTTTACAGAAAGTTTTGTTACTGCTCCGTTTGGAACGCAGTATACTAGCTACTTTGATACTATTTATGCCTTTTGCATAGTTATGTTCAGTGTTGATGTAATAAACCGGATATTGCTTAGCGAAACAGATGTTCTAAAAAATCCAGTTTTTTTAATTTGTGTTTCGCTCATTATTTTTTTTAGTTTTCAAATTGTAGAAAGGATGTTTTGGGTTTATGGACTGAAATATAGTGTTGAATTTAGAAGAGGTGTGCAACAAATCACGATTGTGGTTAATTTGCTATCAAACTTTATATACGGACTATCTGTTTTATGGATGCAAAAGAGGCGAGCTTTTACACTGCAATTTTAATTGTTTGCGCAGTTGTTGGCGTCATCATTATTTACTTTATTGTTTCGATTATTCGTCAGCAGCGAAGATCTGTGAGGCTATATAAGCAAAGCCTTCTTACAGAAATTACCACTTTAGAAAAGGAAAGAAGCCGCATGGCCTCAGATCTTCATGATGAAGTTGGGCCTATGCTTTCGGCAATAAAGCTAAGGATTGCGGGTTTGGAAATTAATGAAGAAGATGAAGAAGATTTGGAAAGAACAAATGATGAAATAGATAAGGTAATAAAGCGAATGAGAGAAATTTCATTCGACCTAATGCCCACATCACTAACAAGAAAAGGGTTTGCTGTTGCGCTTAAACAATTTATAGATTATTGCAGTAAAAGTGCTGCTTTAAAAATTAATTTTAAGTTCAATGAAATTCAGTTAACTGAGTTGCAAGCCATCAATCTTTATAGAATTTCCCAGGAAATCATTCATAATACTATCAAACACGCGGATGCTTCTGAATTACTGATCGAACTTCGACAGGATAAGGATAAAATCGTTTTAGCAACAAGGGATGATGGAAAAGGTTTCAATTACGATGAAAAATCAGGTGAAGCCAAAGGGATGGGTTTGCAAAATTTGTTGAGACGAGCGGAAATCATTGGCGGAAAAATGTTTTTCGAATCGCAGAAAGGTAAAGGAACAACTTATATTTTTGAAATACCAATTGCTAATGATGAAGGACTTAAATCCAATCAAGATCGTTTTAGCTGATGATCACGAGATATTCAGGGATGGCTTTAAGGCCATGATAAAAAAACAACCTTCTGTTGAACTGATCGGAGAAGCCGCAGACGGTGAACAATTATTACAAGCTACCCGAAAACTAAAGCCCGATGTGGTTGTTACGGATATCAAAATGCCTAAAATGGATGGCCTCGAAGCAACAAAAATATTGTCCGCTGAGTTCCCGAAAATGGGCATCATTGCACTATCAATGATTGATGAGGAAAGCCAGATAATTGATATGATGGAAGCTGGTGCTAAAGGATATCTTCTGAAGAATGCACATAAAACAGAAATAATTGCAGCTATCAAGGCCGTACACGAAGATCATTTCTATTATTGTAACGGCACTTCAAGCAAACTGAGTCGGATGATTGCTAAAAGTGATAAAATACCCTTCAATAAAAGAATGGCCAAGCCAGAACTTTCACTGAAGGAAATTGATGTCATTCTTCTCATCTGCCAGGAAAAAACCAATAAGGAAATTGCCGATGAGTTAAATCTAAGCATAAGAACCATTGAAGGCTATCGCGACCGCATTTTTGAAAAGATCGGCGCAAAAAATTCGGCAGGTGTTGTTGTGTATGCTATCAAAAACAAGATTTACGATATCTAAAAGATTTGCTTTCCTTTTTTTAAAAGGGATGAAAGAAATTGGCTTGAGGCATTTTTTACAAAGTCATAGGCTTCCCACCTGTTATTAATGCGATGAACCTTTATAAGCAAAGTGTTATTCCATCCTACGGACCTGAAATAATAAAATTGCGTTTCTTCATTTTCCTTCACTTCTATAACCAGTGCAGGTTTTTCGATAACGGTTACAACATCGTCATAAACCTCTTCATTTTCATTTTCATCAAAGGAAACGCCATGCAATAGATGAATCGTTTTACCGAAGGGATCAAGGGCGATAACTTCATTTGCCATGAAGTAAATTTTTTGGTAAAGCAGGCGGAGAAGGGCACAGACTAAAACTGAATATTTCCTTTTGAACACCCAGAAGTCAGATCATGATCTCAATGTCATGAAAACATCCGATCAACTCATTACCGGAGTAGATAGATACAGATGTGTACTGATTGAGATTCCTGATGGGTTCGGAGTACACCACCTCTCGTGTGTAATTCAGCTCATGCGGGCTGGAAGGAAGCTGGAGCATTAACTCGCCTTTATTATTAGCAGCAATTTTGGTAAATGAACTGTCTTTTTTATCTGTCCATATTTCTCCATGGACGTACAGAGTTCCAAAATATTCAGGGTGGAATTGGTCATATTCGATCCATACTTCCCAAAGGTTGACATCTTGTAAGGTGGCGTTCATCATGTAGGCAAGTTAGACCTTCACGATGATTCAAAAATTACGGTTACTACCTATTTTGATACCGTATTACTACGCATTTTTATTGGATAAAAGTTTATTGCACTGATTGAACCTGTGCTAATTGCAGCTGCAACAATGTGTGATGGAGTTGTATTGATATCTTGTTGTCTGCAGAAAATGTATGTGTTTCAATTTGGCGAACAGGAAGAATAGTTTTAGTTGTGCTGGTAATAAAGGCTTCTTTGGCAGATCTAATTTCTTCAACAGTTAGATTACGTTCCTCAACCTTGAAATTTTTCTTTGCAATTTCTATCAGCTTGTTTCTCATTACACCTTTTAAAATTCCTTTTGACGCTGTGACTATTGTGTCATCTTTTGTTATAATGAAAAAATTTGAACGTGGGCATTCGCTTACAATTCCGTTTTGATGGTATAAAACATCATCGGCACTGTTTTGCTTTATAAAAGGTTGCAGCCATATCGCCATCAGATAATCAGTTGATTTTACTTCTGGCAATTGCCGCTGATGCTGATATGTGATCAGTGTAATCCCTTTTTCAAATTGTTCTTTCGTTGGTGAAGAGAAAGAGCGTACTGATATGATTAAGTTGGGTTGGGAAAGTTGAAAACCATCTTCCGAATATCCGCCTGTCAAGGTAATACGTACACCCGTATCGGAGGCTTCATTTTGTTTCAGCAATTCAAAAATGATGCTTTTTAATTCATCGCGGGTGTAACCACAATTCAAACGCATTCGTTCTGAAGAAAAATAAAAGCGGTTCAAATGTTCTTCCAAAAACACCGGAACGGAATGTTGCACTTTAAAAAAATCAAATACCCCATAACCTCTTTGTATCGAAAGGTCCCGAACATGAAGAGCCGCTTTTTCTTCTGTTACAAATTGACCATTGAGAAAAGTCCATCTGGCCATTTCTAAAATTACCGAATAGCTTTTAAGTTTGTATGGAAACACAAACTCCTGTTTTCTTCAAATCAACTAATGAACTTCGTAAGTGGTTCCAGAGGAACCATAGCAAAGCTTCTGAACTATGGATAGGGTTTTACAACGTAAAGTCTGCAAAGAAAGGAGCTTCTTATAAAGAAGCAGTCGATGCTGCACTTTGTTTTGGTTGGATAGACGGCATTCGCAAAAATCTGGATGAAGAGAGTTACGTTAACCGTTTTACGCCAAGAAAGAGGAACAGTATTTGGAATAACATCAATACAAAGAGGATAAAAGAATTGGTTGACGCGGTGATCTAGTAAATATATCCACCCTCATCCTGGTTCAATAGCTCTTGCGCAGTCTCGGTGTCAAATATTTGTTCCTTGTTCGCAATCACCTCGCGAAGCAAATCATGAATAGTAACTACTCCTGCAAAATTTTTATTGGAATCAAATGCAAGCAAATACCTGGTTTTGTTCAGGATCATTGTTTTCATGCAATGTTCTACAGTTTGATCCAGGTGCACCATCGGCAGATCGGTGGTCATTACTTCTTGTACCGTTGAAGACCGGCTGGTTCGTCCTTTTAAAATCACATTGCGGCTGTAATCCCTTTCACTGAAAATGCCCTTATACTCGTTGTTATCCATTACGATAAGGTAACTAAGGTTCACAGAATTGAGCATACTTAATGCGTCAATAACTAAAGTGTGTGGGCTGACTATATTAAACGTTTTGATCTTGCTCCCAAGGATATCCTTAACGGTTCTCATTTTTTTATGTTTGGTAAGGCGGCTTAAATATAGAATGAAATTTATCATCCCGCACAGCCATTGGCTCAATATTTTATGTGATGAAATAAAAACAGTCATGCCAGCAGGTTTGTTGTCAAAGAAAGACCCGGTTGAAAAAGCGAGGCTCCGCTGTAGGAAAAAGTTTCTGCATTATTTTAAAAAAGGGTTTTCGGATAGTACCTATATCTCGTGGGAAAGGCAGTATAAACTCGATGCTCATTTCCAGTTTCAACAAGCATTGAATAAAAGAGAATACCAGCGCCTTTTGCTAGCAAAAAAATACCAGCAAATAGCACTTACGGCTGTCCGGGTAGAAAGCCGGACAAATCTTTTATTCTCTTTCGAAAAAATGGCTCTGCGGGATGCTGTTAAGCCTGCTAATGGTGCCAAAGATTTTGCTCACGGTTTGTATGAGTATGTGTATGGAACTAAACCACTTGAAGAACGCTTCAATGAGTTTTCAGAAGTCATTGCTTCTTTGCCAAGAAAGCAAACGAGGGTTCACACATGGCCTTTACAAACGGTATTTGGGTTCCTGGCAAATCCCCAGGAACATATCTTTTTAAAACCCAGGGTAACACAGGTAGCGGCAGAAAAGTACCAGTTCAATTTTTTGTACCGTTCAAAACCTAACTGGGAAAGCTACAAAAGTCTATTGGATTTTGCCGAACAGGTCAGAAAGGATTCCGCCGATCTGAGACCGCAGGACTATATCGATCTGCAGTCTTTTATTTGGGTAATGGGCTCTGATGAATATCCCGATTAGTCACGGCATAGTTTTTTTCTTATTCATTGTATAAAAAAGCAATTATGGAAAAGATGAATGATCTACGTGATCTCTTCAAACACGAAATAGAAGATCTGCAATCTGTAGAAGATCAGATCCTCGAAGCTTTGCCTAAAATGATCGACAAAGCAAATAACCCAGATTTGAAAAAAGCATTGCAGGAACACCTGCAGGTAACAGAGCAGCACAAGTCAAGGTTGGAAAAGATTATGCAAAATATAGAGTCAGGAAACGAGGGATCAAACGGTAAAAAGAAAGGTATTCTCGGGATATTCGGTAATGGTAAACAAGTGTGCAAAGGCATGAAAGGAATTATTGAAGAAGGTGAAAAGATTATGAGTTCAGATATATCTCCCGAGGCTTTAGATGCTGCTATTATTGCAAGTGCTCAAAAAGTTGAGCACTATGAAATTTGTGGTTATGGAACGGCCCGCACTTTTGCCCGTGAGCTTGGAATGGAACAAGTGGCAAAGCAACTGGAACAAACACTTAATGAAGAATACGAAGCCGATGACATTTTAACCAGCCTTGCCGTTATGAGAATTAATGAAGAAGCAGAAACCCGTGGTGGTTCGTCGCCGTCTGCCTCATCAAGAGGACGATCTTCGGGAAGAGTGAAGGAAAAAGCTAACCGCGAAATGGAAATGGAGCCGGTTAGCAGCAGACGTTCAAGATCTTCAGGAAGAAGTGAGACCACCGGCAAGGCAAAAACAGGTTCCGAAAGCCAGTCAACCGGGCACCCAAAAACCTCAGGCACACCAAGAGGTGAGAGCGGACGAAGCAGTTCCTCTTCGAAAAGAATAGTAAGCAATGAACGCAATGGCAAAACCTCCGGCAGAAATGGCCGGTCTTCCACGGCAGGAAGGGGGGGCACTTCAAAGGGAAACTCACGCGGACGCAAATAGGCAAATTCAATAGTAAAAAAATCCGTCATTCAACTGATGGGTTTTTTTATTCTGGAAAGATGAGATAGTTTTATTGTAGCCCTGTGCAATCTTTTAAAAGATTTACCAACATAATTTCTAATCGTCTTTAACTAAAACGAAAACCAACATGAAAAAGATCATCCTTGCATTATCAGCATTCTTATGTTGCTATTTGATTGCCTGTAATGACAATGCAAATTCAGGTAACGACAAAAACCTTTCAGCCTCCCGCGACATCTTTAAAGGAATTGAAACTGGCGACACTAGTAAATTAACCTCAATCGCCCCTGACGCTGTTGATCACGCAGGCCCGATGGGAGAAGTTACAAATGGCGATAGCATTAAGGCTATGTTGGCGCAAATACACAATCATGTTAGAGATTTGAAAATTGAAATTTTAAACGATGTTTCAAGTGGTGATTATGTGTATACGTGGAATAAATGGAGCGGCACGGCTTTGGATAGTTCAATGGGGTTTGCAGCCAATCAACCTTTTAATACCAGTGGCGTGGATATCGTAAAGTTCAGGGATGGAAAAGCAGTTGAGCATTGGGGCTTTCTCGATCAAAAAGAGGTAAATGCAATGCGGGCAAGGATGATGCCTAACGCAACTACAGTAAAAGTTATAATGGGTGATACCAGTTCAAACAAAAGAGATAGTACGAAAAAATAAAAGTATTGATTTTATTAAGCAAAGGCCGTTCAGTACGAACGGCTTTTTGTTTGCTGCTGCAAGATCTTCAAAGTAATGTTAAACACAGCATGGCAATAAAAGCCTCAAAGTAGTTTTACAACTATGTACAACCGACACCTGCTATTTTGCCTGGTATTATTTCTGTTTGGATTTAATCAACTGCATGCACAAGAAACGACTGCTCGTTTTAAAATCACCAACCAGAAAAATGAAGCTTTATCGTTTGTTACAGTTGTTGTTATTTCTGTTCCGGATACCTTTCATAAGCAAACAAAGATTACTGATACAAAAGGAGAAGCATCTTTTCAATTACTGCAATCACGTCCTTACCTGGTGAAAGTTTCTTCTGCGTCTTATCAAAGCGTTAAAAAGAAGATTACAATTACAATTGATAATCCTTTATACAATATTACACTTCAACCTTCAACATCAACCTTAAATAATGTTGTTGTTACTGCCACCCGACCTTTAACACGACAGGAAGATGATAAAACAATTGTAGATCCCGAACCAATTGCGGCTACATCAACGAACGCATATGAAATTCTTGAAAAAACGCCGGGTATTTTTGTTGATCAGAATGGCAATGTTTATTTAAGCAGCATGAGCCCTGCAAAAATTTACATTAACGGACGTGAAATGAAAATGAGCGCCGCAGACCTGGCCACAATGCTTAAAAACCTTCCGCCAAACACCATTTCAAAAATTGAAATCCTGCGAACACCATCTGCTAAATACGATGCTTCAGGTAATGGTGGAATTGTAAATATCGTTTTGAAAAAGGGGGTAAAACTCGGGTTGACAGGAAGTGTTGTTGCTGGTATGCAGCAAGGGAACTATGGAAACCAGTTTATCGGGCTGAATTTAAATAGCAACACAGGCAAGAAAAGTTCTTATCTCAATTTGAACTATAGTCAGCGTAATAATTTCGAAAGAATAAAAACAGATCGCTTGTTTGCTGTTGACTCTCTTCTGCAACAAGACGCAGCTACAAAATATCCTGCAACCAATTACTTCACTAGTTATGGCATTTCAGATTCAATTGGAACAAAATGGTTTGTTGATTTTGCCGGTAGTATAACCTATCAAACTTTTGATAACGCAACACAGAATAAAAATGTGATCAGCAAAATCAGTACAAATGAGATCATTTCCAATAGCCTGAACAATGTAAACTATAACGGTAATTATTTGCGGTTGAGTAATGGCATTACTTTGAGCAGGAAGATCGATTCTCTCTCTGAATGGTCTAACGACTTTTATTACGCCTACGACCGCAACAGGAATAACCAGCAATACAATACCAATTTTTACTCGCCCGCCAACTTTTCAACAAGTGGTTTCGGTTCGCCTGACAATGACCGCTACAATTTTGTTTTTACGTCTGATCTTAGAAAGAAGCTGAAGCATCGTCTTACTATCGAAACGGGAGTAAAAGCTTCATTCTTAAAGTTTAAAAGTCAGGCCGAATATTTTAAAACGAACAATTCGGTTTCTATTAAAGATTTAAGCCGTACCAATACATTTCATTACAATGAAAACATCAATGCTGCTTACCTGCAAGCTTCAAAAACTTTCGGCAAGAACATAATTCTGAAAACGGGAGCAAGGGTTGAGAATACAAATATGGACGGTCACCAGGTAATTCCTTACGATACAGCATTCAGTCTCCATCGAACGGACCTTTTCCCTTACGTTTACCTGAGTAAAAAAGTAATGTCAATAGCAGGTTACGAACTGAGAAGTTACCTGGTTGCAAGAAGAACGATTGTTCGTCCTGTGTATGAGCAATTGAATCCTTTTCCAAGATACGTTGATCAATACCTTTCTGAAGTTGGTAATCCAAGATTGCGTCCACAGTTTACTACAAACTATGAAGCCAACATCAGTGTAGACGAAAGGCCGCTGATTGCCATTGGTGTGAATGACACAAAAGATATTTTCAACCAGGTTGTTTATTCGTCTGATACCAGTTCAAGACAATCCTATCGCACCTATGACAACCTTGGAAAAAACAAAGAATGGTATTTGCGTGGCATGGGAGCCATTCCTCCCGGGAAAAGATATTTTTTTGTTGTGATGGCGCAATACAATCATAATTTTTACCAGGGCATCTATGAAGGCAAGCCACTCTCGTTCAAAAAAGGAACCTGGACTTTCTTTACTTACCATTCCTTGAAGTTGGATAAGCGTTCACAATTCAGCATGCACGGGTTTATACGGTTAAAAGGTCAGCAAGGTTTTTATGAATTGGGACGTTTTGGTGCATTGAATGCGAGTGTCAACAGACAGTTTCTGAAACAAAAACTAACGGTAACATTGAGTGCAAATGATATTTTCAAAACCAATAAAAATGAATTCGAAATTAACCAGGGTTCTATTCATGCCACAGGCATAAGAGAAGGTGATACCCGCCGCTTTGGTTTAAATGTTCGATACAGTTTTGGCCTTCGCAAAAAAGAAGAGAGTAACAATATTTTCAACTTGGAATCTACAGATAAGACAAATTGATTTTGTACTTAGCGTCATAACTAGTATCTCGCTGCGGTTGTGTCACTCACTTGTACGTTCGGTGATTCTGTTCGGCACTATTTAGTCATCACAACGGCATACAACTATTCCCGATGGCACATTTTGTCAACTCGATTACATTTTTTACTTCTGCGGTTACTTAATATCAAGTAGTTGATTTTAAAAGTCGTCCACAGAAGTAAAGCCCGAAGTGTTTACCCCGGGCTTTGTATTGCATTAATATCTGTCTTCAAAACATATTTTCAGTTTGTTTTTTCCTTTCAATGTAATGTGCCTTGAAGAATTGTCGATCACCACACAGTATTCTTTTACGTTGTTGTTGTTAAGTTCATAAGCCCTTGAAACATGATATCCTTTATATGCTGACAATTGTTGTTGAAGTGCTGCTGGCAGTTCTTCAGCTTTTAATTCTGTAGCTACTACAACCAGTTCATCGTTCGAATAATAGGCAAATTGCTCACGGCCATTTGTTGTAAATCCAATGCGCAACATATCATCTACTACCGACCAGTTTACATTTGCTGCGTTTTGAAATGTTTTGTAAAACGAAGTCAAAACATCGGGAATGTTTTTGTCTTTTGCAAAAGCAGGAAGGCTGAATAAACATGCAAAAAGGCTGACTGTAAAAAATAAGCGTTTCATAAAAAGTTTTTAAGGTTAAGTATTTGCTATTTAAGACTGCCTGTAAGAAATGCCGGTTACAAACTTTCATAAAAACAGGTTGAGATTTGGATGAACGGCAGATATGTTGAATGAGTGTCAAAAAAATCTGCCAGCGGTGCTTCATTTCAAGATCAGATGGTAGCTCGAAAGCGGGAGCGAGGCCATAATAAGGAGTAAACTCACTTGCGTATTAAACATAGGCCAATATATTTGCAGGCAATTAACAAATCCATGTATCGGGAATTAGTCGACAAAAAAGAAAAACTAGCGGTAATTGGCCTCGGTTACGTAGGCTTGCCTATTGCCCTTGAATTTGCAAAAAAGATTTCAGTGATTGGTTTCGACATAAGCTCAAGGCGAATCGAAATGATGAAGCAGGGCATAGATCCAAGCAATGAATTGGATAAGGAAGCATTTGAAGGATGCGATATAATTTTTACAGATTCGCTGGATGTTTTGCGTGAAGCAAAGTTTTTCATTGTTGCCGTACCTACGCCTGTTGATGATCACAATGTTCCTGATTTGAAACCTGTAAAAAAAGCTTCAGAAACCGTTGGCAAAGTAATTAAGAAAGGCGATTACGTGGTTTACGAATCAACTGTATATCCAGGTTGCACTGAAGAGGATTGTTTGCCGATTATTGAAAAGCTTTCGGGATTAAAAAATGTGACCGATTTTAAAATGGGTTATTCTCCGGAAAGGATAAATCCGGGCGATAAAAAACATACGCTTGCTACCATTGTAAAAGTAGTTTCAGGCTGCGACGACGAATCTCTTGAAACCATTGCAAAAGTTTATGAGTTGGTTGTGAAAGCAGGCGTACATAGAGCATCATCAATTAAAGTTGCTGAAGCCGCAAAAATTATTGAGAATACACAGCGGGATTTGAACATTGCATTAATGAATGAGCTTTCCATCATCTTTGACAAAATGAACATCAATACTTACGAAGTGTTGGAAGCAGCGGGGACAAAATGGAATTTTTTAAAATTTTATCCCGGCCTTGTAGGTGGTCATTGCATTGGCGTTGATCCTTACTATCTTACTTACAAAGCAAGCGAACTAGGTTACAATTCACGAGTGATTCTCGCGGGCCGCTACATTAATGATAACATGGCGCTTTTAGTTGCGAGACGTGTCGTACGACATATTATAAGTAACGTGACTGATGTAAAGTCAGCGAAAGTATTGGTGATGGGTGCTACCTTCAAAGAGAATGTTAGTGATATTCGTAATTCAAAAGTTGCTGATGTGGTAAGAGAGTTGAAAGAGTTCTTTTTAAATGTCGATGTGGTAGATCCTCATGCAGACAGCGAAGAACTTCAACATGAATATGGGTTTGGCCTCGCTGATGGTATTGATAAAGATTATGACGCGGTGATCGTAACTGTGTGCCATGAGCCTTATGCAGGACTCGATGAAAATTATTTTGCATCGATAACAAAACCGCATGCGTTGATAGCTGATCTGAAAGGAGTCTATCTCGGAAAAATAAAAAGCAGACCGTATTGGAGTTTTTAAATAGTAACACGAATTTTTAGAAACGGTGGTATTCATTCGTGTAATTCGTATAAAATTCGTGTAATAAACTAGCAGACACACATGCCTTTTCATACAACTGATATTCCCGGATTGTTAATTTTTGAACCCAAAGTATTTGAGGATAACCGCGGCTATTTTTACGAAGCTTATAATGAACGGGTCTTTTCCGAAAGTGGAGTCGTAAATAGATTTGTACAGGACAATCAATCAAAGTCTGGTTTCGGTGTAATTCGGGGCTTACATTACCAGTTAAATCCCTATGCGCAATTCAAATTAGTCCGGGCATTGGAGGGAATAATTCTCGACGTTGCCGTTGATATCAGAAAAGGATCGCCAACATTTGGAGAACATTTTTCAATTGAGTTGTCAGCAGAAAATAAAAAGCAGTTATTGATCCCTGCTGGATTTGCTCACGGTTTTTCTGTTCTGAGTGATACTGCAATTGTATTTTACAAATGCGATGTTTTGTACAATAAGGAAAGTGAAGCAGGGATTCGTTACGACGATCCGTCGTTGAATATCGATTGGAAAATACCATCAGATAAGGAAAATGTATCCGAAAAGGACCTGGCGCAACCTTTATTTGAAAACTGCAGAAACAATTTTGAATTTAGTGACTCATGAAAAAAATTCTTGTAACGGGCGGTAATGGGCAATTGGGAAATGAGTTGAAAGACTTGGCTCCATCGTTTCCAAAAGATGAATTTGTTTTTACGGATCTGCCGGAACTTTCCATCACCGACGAAAACGCTGTTGAAGATTTTTTCAAGAAAGTCAAACCATCTTTTTTAATTAATTGTGCCGCCTACACTGCCGTCGATAAAGCCGAATCCGAAAAAGAAATCAATGAGTTAATAAATGGAACTGCAGTTGGAATTTTGGCAAGGGCATGTAAAAATTATGGAGCAAAGTTCATTCATATCTCTACTGACTATGTATTCAATGGAAATGCAACAGCACCTTTAAAGGAATCGGATGAAACAGACCCCGTGAATGCATATGGAGCTTCGAAACTTTTAGGAGAAGAGCTTGCGTTTAAAAACGATCCGGATACAATTATCATTCGCACATCTTGGGTATATTCTTATCATGGAAAGAATTTCGTGAAGACGATGATGCGATTAATGAGTGAAAAAGAAAGCATTGGCGTTGTTAGCGACCAGGTAGGTTCACCCACTTATGCAGCTGATCTTGCAGAAGCAATTATGAAGATCATTAGTTCAGGAAAGTGGCAAGCAGGAATTTATAATTACAGTAATGAAGGAATTATCAGTTGGTTTGATTTTGCTAACGAAATCAAGACTTTCATTGGCTCAAACTGTATAGTTAACTCACTAACTACAGAACAATTTCCCACACCGGCCAAACGACCGAAATATTCTGTATTGGATAAAACAAAAATCCAAGAAACATTTTCTGTTCAATTAAAAGACTGGAAAGAAAGTCTGAAGCGTTGCATCGATAAGTTGAAGTCAGCTTAGATACTTATTGAAACTTGTTTAGGACAGTGTCCATTAGTTTTTTGATCTCGCCATTATTCAAATTGCCAATACTTCCTTCGTGTGTATGGTGTAATCCCTTGCTGAAATCGAAATTAAACTCGCCCTTCTCAATTTGATTTCCGACTTGCTGATAAGCTTCACGGAAAGGAACGCCTTTGTTCACTAATTCATTCACGGCTTCTACACTAAATAGGTATTTATATTTTTCGTCGCTAAGAATGTTGTCTTTCACTTCAATGTTGGAAAGCATCAATCTTGCTAATTGCAGGCATGCTTTTAATTCTTCGATTGCAGGAAACAAAATTTCTTTCGTCAATTGAAGGTCGCGATGATAACCAGATGGAAGATTGTTCAGAAGTAAAGTCAGCTCGTTCGGTACGGATTGGATACGATTACATTTAGCACGGATCAACTCAAAAACATCAGGGTTCTTTTTATGAGGCATGATGCTGCTGCCTGTTGTTAATTCTGATGGGAAAGAAATGAATCCAAAATTTTGATTGAGGTACAAACAACAATCCATCGAAAGTTTACTCAATGTTGCCGCAATACAGCTCAATCCCATTGAAACAATCTTTTCTGTTTTACCACGGGTCATTTGTGCATAAACAGAATTATAGTTGAGCGATGAGAAGTTTAGAAGTTGAGTAGTTAGTGTTCTGTTCAATGGAAAGGAAGAACCGTATCCGGCACCACTTCCTAAAGGATTTTTATTGGCAACATGATAGGCAGATGCTAAAACCTCAAGATCATCAACCAAACTTTCCGCATAAGCGCCAAACCACAAGCCGAAAGAAGACGGCATGGCAATTTGCAGATGCGTGTAACCGGGGAAAAGTTTGTGTTTGAAATTCTCGCTTTGTGATATCAATAAATCGAAAGTCTGCTTTACTTCATCTTTTATATTTTGAACTTCTGCTCTCAAGTATAATTTGATGTCAACAGCCACCTGGTCGTTCCTGCTTCTTCCGCTGTGAATTTTCTTGCCAATATCGCCGATTCGTTCTGTCAGTAAAAACTCCACTTGCGAATGAACATCTTCCACATCATCGCCAATTGAAAAATCACCCTCTTCAATTTCTTTAGCGATTTGCTTTAGTGCGTCGACTGCTTTCGCTGACTCCTCTTCCGTCATTAGCCCAACTTCACCAAGCATGGTAACGTGTGCAATAGAACCTTGCACATCGTATTTGGCAAGAAGTGTATCAAACTCTTTATCTCTACCGACGGTAAATTTTTCTATCAGTTCAGAAACCGATGTATTTTCTTTTTGCCAAAGTTTCATTGCAGCACCTGGTTTAGTAGTTGAATATAAAGCTCGATTCCCTGTTTGATCTCGTCGACAAAAATAAATTCATCTGCAGTATGGCTTCTTGCCGAATCGCCTGGGCCAATCTTCAAAGCCGGGAAAGGCATTAGGGCTTTATCAGATGAAGTAGGAGAACCATAATAAGGTCTTTGTAATTTCAGCCCTGCTTTCACCAATGGGTGATCTAAAGCAATCATGCTTGATCGTAACCGATCACTCCTCATTGTTACGGAACTTTGCAAATTCTTCTCGATGACTTGAAGAACTTCTTCATGAGTATATTGTTCATTGATACGAACATCAACTATGAACTTACATTCAGAGGGAACTACATTATGTGCTTTGTTCTCTGTCTCGATAGATGTTACCGTCATCTTAACCGGTCCAATGAATTCAGATACTTTTTCAAACTGGTAAGTTTGCAGCCACTCAATATCTTTTACCGCTTTATAGATGGCGTTGTCGCCTTCATTTCTTGCAGCATGTCCTGCTTTGCCTTTTGCAACACAATCCAGAACCATCAAACCTCTTTCCGCAATAGCCATTTCAAGTAAGGTTGGTTCTCCAACAATTCCGCAATCAATTTTTGGCAAGACTGAAAGCAAAGCTTCCACGCCGTTCTTTCCTGAAATTTCTTCTTCTGCACTTATGCCAAGAATCAAATTATACTTCAAATCTTTTTGATCATGGAAGTATAGGAAAACAGAAATGATGGAAACCAAGGAGCCACCTGCGTCATTACTTCCCAATCCAAAAAGTTTTCCATCCTTTTCAACTGGAGTGAAAGGATCTAGCGTATAGCCTTTGTTAGGTTTTACTGTATCGTGATGAGAGTTAAGAAGAATACTCGGCTTGGCTTCATCATAAAATTTATTGACGGCCCAAATATTATTGAGATGCCTGTTGGTTTCAACACCATGGTCTTTCAAAAAGTTCTCGATTATAGAAACAGTTCTATCTTCTTCCCTACTAAACGAAGGCGTTGCTATCAATTGCTTTAATAAGCTGATGGCTTCTGTATGTAGCAATTGGTTATTCATTGGTAATGCTTGTTCCTTTTCCACCTTTAATTAATTCATCAATCTCTTCTGCTTTGCCGATAACTACTTTTTTGACGCCGCTATTCAGTGCAGTAAATGCGTTATCAAGTTTGGGTATCATACCCGCAAAAATTGACCCTTTCTGCTTTAATTCATTATAATATTTGGGATTCAGTTTTTTTACAACAGAAGACGAATCATTCACATCAAGCAAAACACCGTCCTTTTCAAAGGAGTAAATCAATTGAACATCAAAAAAAGAACTCAATGCTTTTGCTGTTTCCTGTGCGATAGTGTCAGCATTGGTATTTAAGAGTTGTCCTTTCTTGTCATGAGTGATTGGTGCAATGATTGGAGTGATATTTTGTTGAAGGAGATTTTTAAAAAACTCTGCGTTTACTTCATCAACATCGCCAACAAAGCCATAATCCATTGTAGCATGAACACGTTTGTGTGCAAGAATTGCATTTCCATCTGCTCCTGTTATTCCAATCGCATTGCAGTTTTGGGTTTGCAGTTGCGCCACAATATTTTTATTGATGTAGCCGGCATAAACCATTGTAACAATCTTCAAGGTTTCTGCATCGGTAATTCTTCTGCCTTCAACCATTTGTTGCGGAACTTTCATTTGTTCTGCAAGTCTTGTTGCAAGCTTTCCCCCTCCATGGATTAAAATTTTCTTACCATCGATGGCCGCGAAATCTTTTAAGAAAGCTGAGAGTTTAATTTCATCATCAATAATATTTCCACCAATCTTTATAACAAAGAGCTGTTCCATTAATTATTTCTTTTCATTCAATATTTCAGAGAGTACAGTCTGGGCAGCCCAAACACGGTTAGATGCTTCCTGTATTACAAGACTATTTGGTCCGTCAAGAATTTCGTCACTCAATTCAACATTCCTTCTCACAGGCAAACAATGCATCACTTTTGCATTGTTTGTAAGAGCAAGTTTATCATTCGTCAACATCCATTCAGGATCGTTGTTGTAAATCTTTCCATAATCAGTATAAGTGCTCCAGTTTTTCACGTACACATAATCCGCGTCTTTCAATGCTTCGTCCTGGTTGTGTGTGATGGCAGCTCCTTTTGTAAACTTTGTATCCAGTTCGTAATCTTCAGGATGCGTAATCACAAAATCTGCTTTTCCCCATGCGTTGATCCATTGGGCAAAACTATTGGCTACGCATTGTGGCAAAGGCTTTACATGCGGCGCCCATGTCAACACAATTTTTGGTTTGCGTTTTTCTTTGAACGTTTCATTGATTGTAATAACATCAGTTAAGCTTTGCAAAGGATGTAACGTTGCACTTTCCAAACTCACCACAGGAATGCCTGCATATTTCACAAATTGGTTAATGAACAATTCACTGTAATCGTCTTCTTTGTTTTTTAAAGAAGGAAAAGTCCTGATGGCAAGAATGTCAAAATACTTTCCCATGATCGGCGCCGCTTCTTTCACGTGTTCAGACGTACTGCCGCTCATGATCGCTTCTTCTTCAAACTCCAATGCCCAACCTTCGCTGCCAACATTGAATACAATGGCTTCCATCCCTAAATTCTGCGCAGCAATTTGTGTGCTCAATCGTGTACGCATGCTTGGATTCAAAAACAAAAGTCCAATGCGCTTATTTGCGCCAAGTGATTTATCCTTTAATGGATTTGCTTTGTACGACAATGCTTTTTCAACTAAAGCATCGATGTTGCTGACGTCGTTGACTGAAATGAATTGTTTCAATGTTTGTCCTGATTGTTTTGTTATCGCCTGTATTACTGCTATTAAACTTCCGTTGTGTCACTCACTTGTACTTTCTGTTCGCTCTTCAGCATTTTGATAGAATCTTTCAATGCACTCAAGAAGTCTTCTGCTTCTTTCATGCCGAGCGACAAGGCCGGAAGTAAACGAATGACGTTTGGTTTGGCTTCTCCTGTAAAAATGTGATGCTTAAACAACAAATGCTTACGCAAAGTTTTAATTTCTTCCGGAACGTCAAATCCTATCATCAATCCGTCACCACGGACATCCTTTATGGAATCAATTTTTTTCAATTCGTTTATGAGATATGTGCCAACTTCTTTTGCATTCTCGACAAGGTTTTCTTTTTCCATTACTTCAACAACGCCTAATGCTGCAGCACAAGCCAAATGATTTCCTCCGAATGTCGTTCCCAACATTCCATGTTTCGGTTGAATATGTGGTGCGATTAGAATTCCACCAATTGGAAAACCATTTCCCATTCCTTTTGCCATCGTATAGACATCGGCGTTAATTCCTGCATTGTCAACGGCAAAGAATTTTCCGCTTCTTCCATATCCACACTGGATTTCATCAGCGATCATCACGGCCTTGTATTGATCACAAAGAGTTCGGATCAGTTGAAGAAAACTATTGCTGGCAACGTTAATACCACCAACACCCTGAATGGTTTCAATGATTACAGCAGCTACATTGTTTCCATTATCCTGAAAATATTTCTCGAGTGCTTCTTCGTTATTAAAAGGGAGAAAATCAATATTATCTGTTTCGTTAACAGGAGCAACAATGTTTTTATTATCCGTTGCAGCAACTGCTAATGAAGTTCTTCCATGAAATGCTTTTGAAAAAGCAACGATCTTTTTCCTTCCCGTAACAAATGAGGCGAGCTTTAATGCATTTTCATTTGCTTCTGCACCGCTATTGATAAGGAAGAGTTGATAATCTTCTTTGCCACATAGTTTTCCAAGTTTCTCTGCCAATTCTTTTTGAATCGGAATTTGAACAGAGTTGGAATAGAAAGCAATATTGTTCAATTGGTCTTCTATCCTTCGCACCCAATGAGGATGAGTATGTCCAATACTGATGACGGCGTGGCCACCATACATGTCCAGGTACTGCGTTCCTTTATCATCCCACACGTAAGAGCCTTCGGCTTTTACAATGTTGATGTCGTTGATCGGGTAAACGTCGAATAGTTTCATTTCGAGTTTTTATTTTTAAAATTATAAATGCTACTTCTCTTTGTATAGGTTGTTCGCCATGTCAGATGAGAGACGAATTCCTTTAATGAAAGCAGAACTCAATCCCTGGTGCTCCATTTCATTCAATCCTGCAATTGTGCAACCCTTTGGAGAAGTCACTTTATCAATTTCCTCTTCGGGGTGTGTTCCATTTGCAATTAAAAGTTTAGCCGCACCGAATGCTGTTTGTGCCGCGATCTTCAATGCATCGTGCGCATGAAAGCCGATCTCAACTCCACCTTGCGATGCTGCACGAATGGTTCTTAAAAAGAAAGCAATACCACAAGCGCATAAAGCTGTTGCAGCACTCATCATGTCTTCTGCAATAACAATGCTTTGTCCCATTGTATTGAAAAGATCCTGCACTAAAGCAATATCTTTTTGTGTTGCATTCACGGCAGAAATGCAAGTCATGCTTTCACCAACTTTCATTGCAGTGTTGGGCATGGCACGGATGATGCGAAGCTTGTCGCCTAAGATATTTCTGAAAACATTTGTATGGGCACCTGTTACAACAGAAACAACCAATTGAGTTTTTAAATCAATGGTTGATTTTATTTGCGAAAGCGCTTCGTCCAATTGTTGTGGCAATACACAAATGAAAATCGCATCGGCACTCTCAATAGCTTTTGTATTATCAGTTGTAGTCTTGAAATTTCTTTTTGCTAATTCTTTTAAAGAGTTAGCATTTCGCCTTGTAATGGTGATATCCGAGGGTTTACAAACATTGGCACGTACTAAACCCTCAACTAGTGACATGCCGATGTTTCCGCCTCCAATGATGGCTGCTTTCATATAAATAGTTTAGAATGCTGATGGTTTCAGATTCAGGCCTGCACACTCATCTAATCCAAATAAGAGATTCATATTCTGCACTGCCTGTCCGGATGCTCCTTTTAATAAATTATCCGTTGCAGAATGAACAACCAGTTTGGTTCCTACCTTCTCTAATTGAATAACGCATTTATTTGTATTCACTACCTGTTTCAAAAAGATGGCATCCTGGCTTAAAAATGTAAATGATTGGTCAGCATAAAATTCTTTGTACAGTTTTACTAACTCTTCTAACTTCCAATCGCAGGTGATAGTAGAACTGCTAAAAATTCCTCTTGCAAAATCGCCTCTCCATGGAACAAAGCTCAACGCACCACTTTCTGGCGAATCTGAAAATGAACTTTGCAATTGATGAAGCGATTGATGTATTTCTTTTAGATGCTGATGATTTAATGTTTTGTATGCTTGAATATTATTAGCTCTCCAACTGAAATGAGATGTTGCAGATAAACTTTGTCCGGCACCTGTAGAACCTGTTATTCCTGTTGTATAAATTTCATCAAGCAAACCTTCTTTTGCAAGAGGCAATAATCCTAATTGAATGCATGTAGCAAAGCATCCTGGGTTTGCAATGTTTTTTGCAGACTTGATTTTTTCTTTATTCAATTCAGGTAAGCCGTAAACAAATTCCTTGTTTTCAAACTTTGAATTTTTAGCGAGACGGAAATCCTGTGAAAGATCAATGATCTTGATCTTGTTATTGATCTTGTTCGCTTCCAAAAACTTTTTCGCTTCACCATGACCAACACATAAAAACAAAACATCAATATCGTCGGATAATTCAGCAGCAAATTTCAAATTGGTTTCACCAATCAAATCCTGGTGAACGTGTGAAACCAAATTGCCTGCATTGCTGCGGCTATGAATAAAAGAAACAGCTACATATGGATGGTGAATGAGTAAACGAATCAGTTCGCCACCCGTATAACCTGCTCCTCCAACAATACCAACTTTAATTTTTTTCATGTTAATCGCAGTTTATTCTGTCGTTTTTAGTGGAAGGTTGTGAACATAAAATGAATTCCAGATCCTCTTTGCTCTCGTTTGATATGCGATGCTTCTTTCCCGCTACTATATGCAAACCTTCACCTTCGTTTATTTCTATAATTGAATCTTCTATTTCAAATGTTGCCTTGCCTTTCAGAATATAAAAGAACTGTTGCGCTGTTTGATGATAATGTTTTACTTCTTTAGTACCTGCAGGCATCAATTCCTGCTTCACTGAAAGCGTATCTTCATCAGCTAAATTCCATCCATCACAATCACTTCCCCATTTATAATGTTTCAGCGGTTGATATTTGGAAACAGCTTTCATTATTTTTCTGCTTCGTTTTGAACCGCGTTCCAAATAGAAGTTTGATTTCCAAAAATCCTGCTGAAGCCTCTTACGTCATCACCCGTGAATCCAGTATTCATTTCACCATATTTTCCAAACTTGCTGCTCATTAAATCATACTTCGATTCAATGCCGATGATTTGAAAACGATAAGGCAACAATTGAACAAATACTTCACCTGTTACATTTTGCTGGGAGCTTTCAAAGAATGCTTCAATGTCTCTCATCACCGGATCAAGGATTTGTCCTTCATGTAGCCAGTTACCATAGAACAATGCTAGTTGATCTTTCCAGTTTAATTGCCATTTTGTAAGCACATGTTTTTCCAAAGCGTGGTGTCCTTTCAAAATAATCATCGGAGCCGCAGCTTCAAATCCTACACGGCCTTTAATTCCGATAATGGTATCACCCACGTGAACATCTCTGCCAATTCCATAAGGTGCAGCGATCGAAGTTAAATATTGAATGGCCTCTGTTGGATGCGAAAATTTTTTATCATTCACCTTTTTCAACTCACCTTTTTCGAAAGAAAGTTTTACTTCTTCACTTCCCGTCTTTGTTACCTGCGTTGGCCATGCTTCTTCAGGTAAAATTCCTTTTGAAGAAAGTGTTTCTTTTCCGCCAACACTTGTTCCCCATAAACCTTTGTTGATTGAATACATTGCTTTTGCAAAATTCATATCAACGCCTTTGCTCTTCAGGTATTCAATCTCTTGTTCGCGGCTCAATTTCAAATCACGAATAGGAGTGATGATCTCAACACCGGGAATCATGATGTGAAAGATCATGTCAAATCTTACCTGATCATTTCCTGCACCCGTGCTTCCATGGGCCACTGCATCTGCGTTCAATTTCTTTGCATGTTCTGCGATGTGCAATGCCTGGCTTAATCTTTCAGCACTAACGCTTAATGGATAGGTGTTATTCTTCAGCACATTTCCATAGATCAGATATTTAATGATGCGATCGTAATAACCTTTAACTGCATCAATTGTAGTATGTGTTTTTACGCCAAGTTTGTAGGCGTGTTCTTCAATCTTTTTTAATTCTTCTTCTGAAAAGCCACCCGTATTCACAATAATGCTGTGAACTTCATAGCCTTTTTCTTCGCTTAAGTACTTAACGCAGTAGGTAGTGTCTAAACCACCACTGAAACCAAGAACAACTTTTTTCATCTTATTTAGGAAAGTTATTAACTGAATAAATTGAACAGAACCATTTTGAATTTTCGGTTGGTGTTTCGGTTGTCGCCATTACCACCATTACCTTTCAATCGCTTCAAAAATTTACTCTGCTTTATTTTGAGTAAGCGTTCGTATACCTTGCTGTGTGTCTCAAAATGTTCCTGTGTTTCTTTGGGTTCGTAATGATCTTTCGGATCAAACAACATAGCTGTGCAAAGGCAATTCTTTCTTTCCTTACTCATCAAAATATCGTAGTTAACACAGCTTTTGCAGCCGGCCCAAAATTTTTCATCCTGTGTCAGTTCAGAATAAGTAACGGGTTCGTAACCTAACTCGCTGTTAATTTTCATCACTGCAAGTCCAGTTGTCAACCCAAAAATTTTTGCATCAGGATATTTTTCCCTGCTGAGTTGGAAGATTTTCTGCTTAATAGCTTTTGCCACACCGCCTTTTCTGTATTCGGGTGCTACAATGAGCCCCGAGTTTGCCACGTATTCACCTTCCCAGGTTTCGATATAGCAAAAACCAACCCAGGTGCCGTCATTAGTAACAGCAATTACTGCTTTGCCTTCGTCTATTTTCTGTGCAACATATTCAGGCGAACGTTTGGCGATACCTGTGCCCCTGGCCATTGCCGATGATTCCATCTCATCGGTAATCGTCTTTGCATATTTTTTATCCTCCGGTGTCGCCACCCTGATGATAATATTTTGATTGTCCACTAGTGTAAAGAGTTGATAAAGATTTATGGATAACCAATCCTGTACCAAGAATGTTTGAGAGAACTTCACTGATAGGGCCCATGGTTAGCGGGTCGTCCTATCAGAATCCTGGTCGTCGTCCCAAGTAGCGGAAGATATCAAAGCACACATCATACACGCGGGTGCATGCCTGCTTGTGAAAGATGAAATGTTTGTTATGTGTGCTCATATTCATTTAACGGGTGCAAATTTATAAGTATTTCTTACAAATGCGCTATAAAAATAGCCTTTGTGAAAAATATGCCAAGTTAAATTTTGGTAATAAAAAATCCCGCTATTCAGCGGGATTTGTTGAGCTACTAGGATTCGAACCTAGACAGACAGAACCAAAATCTGTAGTGCTACCGTTACACCATAGCTCAATCCGAAAGGAGTGCAAAAATAAAGGCACTGGAAAGATGTTCCAAATTTTTTAAGAGATGAGCTTAGATTTTAGAAAGGTTTAGTAAGCAGAGTGGTGCAAAAGAAAGAACAAGCGACAAGCGATAGAAGCAGGAGCAGTTAGTCAATTATGGAATTTTAAATAATTATTGGACAAACTGCATTGGCACTATTGAGCTTTTGTTGTGTCACTCACTTTTACGTTCTTATCCCTTATCATCACTTGCGACGTTCACTATTGATATCAATCATCATTTGTGTGAGATTCAGATGTTCGGCTTTTAAAACTTGTGCTTATAAATAACTTAATTTTCATGAGATACTTACAAAATGCTGAATAAAGTTCTGAACGTACAAGTGAGTTTGTGTTTCGCTGGAATCAGGGAAAACTCCAGCCATGATTAGTAATGCAGCTTAGTGCTGAAAAAATCAGTTAACCGTTCACAATTTCGCCTCCGTTTGGATGCAAAACCTGCCCGGTAACATACGACGAATCTTCACTAGCCAAAAACAAATAGCAAGTAGCTACTTCAGCCGGTTCGCCTGCACGTTTCATTGGCACATCAGATCCAAAAGTTTTTACTTTCTCAGCATCGAAGCTGCCGACAATCAATGGGGTCCAGATCGGTCCGGGAGCAACGGCATTTACACGAATTCCTTTCTCAATCAGGCTATGAGCAAGACTGCGGGTAAATGTAAGTATGGCCCCTTTTGTAGATGAGTAGTCAATCAAACTTGGACTGCCGCGGTAAGCTGTTACCGAAGTTGTATTAACTATCGCAGAACCTTTTTTCAGATGCTTCAATGCATATTTGGTCATCCAGAATTGCGAAAAGATATTTGTTTCAAAAGTTTCTTTCAGTTGATCCGTGCTGATGTCTTCCAAAGATTTCTGTTCGGTTTGTGTAGCAGCATTGTTCACTAAAATGTCAAGATGCCCAAATTCCTTTACAGTTTTCTCTACTGATTGTTTGCAAAATTCTTCGTCACGAATATTACCTGCTTGCAACAAACATTTCCTGCCATACCCTTCAATTTTCTTTTTTACTTCTTCTGCATCTTCATGCTCATTTAAATATACTATTGATATATCTGCACCATGTTGTGCAAACAATATTGCCACTGCGGCACCTATGCCGCTATCTCCACCAGTGATCAATGCCACTTTACCCGCTAACTTATTTTCGTTTTTTGGTCGTTCGATTACAGGTTTTGGTTTCATCTCCTGCTGGCTGCCCGGCATTTCCTGTTCCTGTTCGGGACGTATTTTTTTTGATTCACCACCTTTTTGCATGTCAGTAATTTTGACAGGTGTAAAGAAATTATTGTACCAGCCATATTGTATCAACACTTATTTTTGCAGCCGCTTACGGGGGATTAGCTCAGCTGGCTAGAGCGCTTGCATGGCATGCAAGAGGTCGTCGGTTCGACTCCGATATCCTCCACAAAGAAGGCTTACCAGGTAAGCCTTCTTTATTTTCGATTGTAATTGCGGCTTAGATCATAACTTGATTTACATCGGTTTTATTTTCTGCCTGTTCGTTCAATAAAAACTCAAACAGGTTAGCTTCTTTAGGCAATTCTAATTTTTTACGAAGGCGATACCGGCTTATTTCAACCCCCCGCACTGAAATATTGAGCAACTGCGCAATTTCCTTGCTCGATAAATTCATTCGCAGATAAGCGCAAAGTTTTAACTCGCTCGCAGTTAAGCTCGGGTATTTGTTTTTAAGCAACACAAGAAAGTCGGTGTGGACTTTATCAAAATGATGCGCAAAATGCTCCCATGTGTCATCTACTTTGTTGTCTTCAACTAATACCTTCAGTAGTTTTTTGAATTCGTTTGCCACCTGTTCATTATCTATCTTTTTCAAAAGACCGTTCATATTTTCACGGATCTTTTCAAGCATCTCCCTTTTTTGCACAAGGTGCATGGCTGATGTAGCCAGCTCTGAATTTTTATGTCCGATCTCAGCTTCAAGTTTTTCATTTTTTAGTTTGACGATCTCTTTTTCATTCTTTTCTAGCTCCAGCTGATGCAGGTATTGCAATTGCTTCTGTTCTTCCTCGTACTGTTCTTTCTGGATTAGAAATTTTTTCCTTTGCCAACGATAGAGAAAATAGATAAGTGCTGCGAATATTAATGCATAAACGAGATAGGCAATGGTAGTTTGATACCATGGAGGAAGTATGGTGAATGAATACGTACCGACTGCCGATTCATTACCGAGATTATTTCTTGCCTTTACCTGGAAAATATAATCGCCGGCAGGCAGGTTTGTATATTCTTTCTCCGGTTTGCCTGACCATTTTGACCATGCTTTATCAAAGCCTTTTAAGAAATAGCTGTACTCGATATTAGATTGCTGTCCATAAAGAATAGCAGAATATTCAAAATGTAGAGAGTTCATGTTATAATGCATTCGCCCCTTGGCTTCAGAAAGGTAACCGCCATATAGAATGCTATCTACTTTTCCAAAGGACTTTGCTAGTCTTATCTGGGTTTGAAGATTGTTTTTGTTGCGTCGGTAATTTTCAAAATCAACGTGGTAAAACCCTTTTTCTCCACCTATAATTATATTGTGATCATCGAAAGGGTAAATATTTTCGAAACCGCTTACTAGTTTGTTGTTTAACTCCGAGAAAAAAATAGTTTTTGGTTTTGGACCGGAAACATCCACAACGCCGAGCTCTTTTTCGCGAACGAACCAGATATTACCCGAGGGGTCTTCTTTCAGGTAACGGATATTGTTTACGTTAAGAATGTTTTTGAAGTATGCCGAAAATTCAAAAGCGTCCTTCTGATCGTTGTATTCGTACAAACCCTTTTCTGTAGTTGCTACGATCCTGTTTTTTATTTTAAAAATATAATTGTTGTTAGCCGACCAAAGACCTTTATTATGATCATATAATTTAATAGAGGTTGTTTTGTCGGCATTAAGTGTTATGTGATAAATGCCCTTGTAAGGATGTGCTACCCAAACGGAACGCTCATTTTCTACCACAACAAATCTTGCTGATTCAAATTGCGCATTGGTTTTGTTTTTATAAAACTGGCCGTTGCTGAAATCAAAAAAACTTAGTCCTAAATAATTTCCGGCCACCATCATGGATGAGGGAAGAACGTTCGACATCGGCATAAATGTCCAATAGCCACTGCTATTATCAAGTGGTATGGCCATTGTGCCGTGGACAACAAACGCTCCGTTATGGTGGCCTAAAAGTAGTTGGTTGTTTACAATGGAAAGATTCCGGACTTCCCCCTCAGTATTTTTTACCGGCTCCAGTTTGCTTTTAATGAAGCTGAAGTTTTGAGAATTATCAATAGTAACCTTGTAAAGCCCGTTCGAAGTTCCGAGATACAATTGGTTTTGGAAAAGAAGGGTGGAGTAACCCGAACCAATGTTTTGCGTTTCGGGGTAAATATGTTTTATGGAATTATTGTAGGTTATAAAGTCAATGCCGTTATCAAGGCCAAGCCAAAGGTTGTTGTCCTTATCCGAAAAAATGCTGCGAAGACTATTATTTTGTAACCCCTCAACATGGGTAAGGCTTTGAATAAGATTACCTTTTTCATCAATAATATGGCAGCCATCAAAACTTGTGGCAAGAGCAATGCGGTTGGGACCGACTGTGATAGCCTTGTAAATAATTTTCCTGCTGAGCTGATCTACATCTGGAGAGGTTACCCGGGTAAGGCTGCTGCCATTATAGATAAAGAGTCCATCTTTAAGCGTTGCAACCAGAGAGCGGTTGTTATCTAACGGCACAAAAGATGTAATCAGGGAAGTTTTAGCCAGCTCGGTATTTCGTAAAAATGGTACCCATGACCCTTTGTCGTACAAAAGTGCACCGCTTCCCAGGTCTTCAGCGATCAATTGTTTGTTGCATACCCCCAGAAATCTCCACTCGGAGTTTGTAGAGTAAACAATGACTTTATTGTTGCTTAACTGAAATATCCTCTTGTTGGAGCGAAAGAAAACATCAGCGCCATAAGTGCAGATGTTCCATATATCGTCAAAAGATCGGTCCTTTTTTGGGATCAGGTTCAAGAGAGAATGATAGACGAGGAAACCTTTTTCATCTGGAGCAAAGAATCCAACCTCATTTTGTCCGCCAACATAAATTTTTTGGTCTTTGCTTATTTCAATTGCTCTTACAATTGTGCGGTTGGGAAGGGTATAAATCTTCCAAAAAGTACCATCGAAGCTTAAAAGTCCTTCGTTATTAGCAAAATAGATAATGCCACCCTGACCCTGCTTAATATCCCAGTTCTGGGCACCGGCATTATATGCCTGTTTGGAGTAATTAATGATCTCAGGAAGCCCAATTGTGTTCTGGCAAAAAGCAGTCAATGTTGCAACAAGAAAAAAAATAGTGGCAATCGTTTTCATTTTCTCACTTTAAGCAAGGTGAAAGTAAGTTTTTTTGTTTGATGTAATAATGATGTAGCTCAAACGCCCTAAAAACGGGCATTTTTTTATTATTGTTGTAGTGGTGTTGTAGTAGTAAAATCCGTTTTTGTTGAGTTGCAAAATACCTTTAGCCTTCCCAAAAACGATTTTCTAAAAACAAAAACTAAAGGCTTGCGTATGAAATTTAAGACTGCTTTACTAAGCTTTATCGCTATCCTTTTATTCTCTTCCCAAATGTCTGCACAGGACATTAGTGTAACAGGGAAAGTAACGAATAAAACAAACGGCGATGCACTGCCAGGGGCCACCGTAAGTGTAAAAGGTAGCCAAACAGCCACGACAACAGATGTGAATGGCTTATTTAAATTAAATGTACCTAAATCGGGTGCAGTTCTTCTTATTACCTACAGTGGCATGCTGGACCAGGAAATTCCTGTCGTCGCTGGAGTTTCGGTTTATAACGTTCAGTTAGATAACCGTATAGGTTCATTAAATGAGGTTATAGTTGTAGGTTATGGTACTCAAAGAAAGTCTAATATTACCGGTTCTATTGCCAGCGTTAAGGCAAAGGATTTGGAGAACGTTCCAAATGGCCGTATTGAACAGGCCTTGCAGGGGCGGGTTTCCGGCGTGACGGTTATGCAAAACTCAGGTCAGCCAGGTTCGGGATCTACTCTAAGGGTCCGCGGTATCACCACATTTAATGAAAACAGCCCACTGTGGGTTGTTGATGGTGTAGTGGTTGACAATGGAGGTATCGGCTACCTCAACCAGTCTGATATCGAATCCATTGAAGTGCTAAAAGATGCCGCTTCAGCTGCTATTTATGGTACACGTGCAGCAGCGGGGGTAATTTTGGTAACTACTAAAAAAGGTAAATCAGGCAAACCTGTAGTTAGTTACAATGGTTTCTACGGTGTTTCAGCACCTGCCAAAATACTTACGCTTTTAAATGCTACGCAATATGCAGTGTTGAGAAATGAAAGTTTGGTTGCTGCAGGTAAGCCGGTAGCATTCAACGATGTTACTTCTTTAGGTACTGGTACAGACTGGCAAAAAGCCATCTTCAATAATTCAGCAAAACGCTATTTGCATGAAGTCAGTATGAACGGAGGCACAAATGTATCTACCTATTATTTTTCAGCAGGTATTCAAAACCAGGATGGAATTGTTGCAACCGACATTTCCACTTACAAGAAAATCAACCTTCGATTCAACTCCACGCACAAAATCTCTAACATCTTCACATTAGGACAAACCCTGGGATATACTTATCAAAAAAGTACAGGGCTTGGCAACACCAATAGTGAATTCGGAGGTCCGTTGAGTTCTGCTATCAATCTTGACCCTATTACTCCGCTTGTTGTTACGGATAAAGCTTCTCAACCAAATGCAACTATCTATAATAACAATTACATTATCCTTGATCCTAAGGGAAATCCTTATGGGATATCTAATTATGTAGGACAGGAAATGACCAATCCGCTTGCTTACATGCAAACAAGACTGGGCGGATATAATTGGTCAGACGATTTCGTTGGTAATGCGTATTTGGAAGCAACACCTATAAAAGGATTAAGAGTTCGTTCAACTCTTGGTTTCAAAAAGGCTTATTGGGGCAATGTTGGATTTACTCCTTTATTCTTCCTCAGCTCAACTGTTTCAAATAATAGCAAAAACAGCTACAATAAAAACGAGAACAGGGCTTTTGCATGGAACGTTGAAAACACAATTACTTACAATAAGAGGCTGGGTGATCATGATTTTACCGTGTTGTTAGGACAAGGTACATATGTAGAAAACATTGGTGCTTCAGTTGGAATCACTTTGTTTAATCTGCCAATTAGCAGTTATCAGGATGCGTCTTTCAACTTTGACATTCCTTTGGCTGACCGCGATGGTTATACAAGTGACAGGGTTGAGCACAAAATTTATTCTTTGTTCAGCCGTATCAACTACTCCTACCAGGACAAATATCTTTTGACAGGAATTATTCGTCGTGATGGCTCTACAAAATTTGGCCCGAGTAAAAAGTTCGGTATTTTCCCTTCTTTCTCTGCAGGATGGAATGTTAATAAGGAAGAATTCTGGCCATCGAATGATGTCGTTAATAACTTAAAGATCCGTGGCGGTTATGGTGTTGTTGGTAATGATAACAGTGCTGACTTCAGGTATGTTTCAAGGGTTATTGGCGGTTACAATTATACTTTAGGCAACACTGGTGCTGTTACCATTGGTTATGCTCCTGAAACACTTGACAATCCGAAATTGCATTGGGAAGAAACTGCATCTGCTGATGTGGGTTTTGATGCAACGATTTTAAGAAATCTTACAGTTGGTTTCGACTGGTTCAATAAAAAAACAAGTGGTATTCTTCGTCCCGTTATTATTCCAGCTTATGTAGGTGTTTCTGCAAATCCATATGATAATGTTGCAGACATGAAGAATACGGGTCTTGAATTAGAACTGGGATTCCGTAAAGCTTTTGGCAGATTGAATTTCTCTGCAAATGCTAATGGTTCTTACATTAAGAATACTGTGACTTATGTTTCTGCCGATACTAACTTCATTGGCGGCGGTGCATCGTTCCAGTCAATGGGTAATGTTACACGCATTCAGGTTGGTGAATCTTACAACAGCTTCTTCGGTTATAAGAGGCTTGGCGTATTCCAAAATGACGCTCAAATCCAAGCGTATAAAAATAAGAGTGGTGGACTGATTCAACCAGATGCACGTCCGGGCGATTTTATCTGGGCTGATTTAAATGGTGATGGAAAAATTTCAAGCGATGATCTTGACAGAACTTTCCTCGGTAGCAACCTCCCTAAATATGTATTTGGTTTTACCATTAACATGGATTACAAAGGATTTGATTTCATGGCGTTTGGACAGGGTGTTGCCGGAAATAAAATCTTCCAGGGATTGCGTCGTTTGGATATCCTTACTTCAAACTATTCGACAGCGGCCCTGGGTCGTTGGCATGGAGAAGGTACATCTAATGACTTTCCAAGGTTGACTGATTCTGATCCTAATGGTAATTTCAGTAAGATGTCCGATTTCTATTTGGAGAATGGAGATTATCTGCGTCTGAAAGTTCTTCAACTGGGTTATACTTTACCTAACAGGTTATTTAGAGGAACAGGTATATCAAGGTTAAGAGTTTATGTAACCGGTGAGAACCTGCTTACACTAACTAAGTATACAGGTTACGATCCTGAAGTAGGTGGCGGTGTATTTGGTATCGATAAAGGACAGTATCCACAGGCACGTTCAATTCTTGGTGGTCTTCAACTTTCATTTTAACTCATTAATCTTATTTATATGAAGCGTATTAGAATCAACACAGCATTCCTGGCAGCAACAATTCTTGTTCTGCTTGGATCGTGCAAAAAAGATTTTATCACTCTTGAGCCCAAAGGTCAATTCCTTACAGCTAACTATTATAAGGACAGGGACCAGGCCTTTGCAGGACTTGTAGCAGTATATGATGTGCTGCGTAAAAACGCCGGTGGTTTTGAGAACATGATCACCATGATGAATGCAGGTTCAGATGATAACTATGCAGGTGGTGGTGGTGCCACAGACGGTGCAGGCATCCAGGGATTTTCAAATTACACCATCAATCCCGGTATTATGCCGCTTAGTTTTTGGGGCGATCATTACCAGGGCGTTTTCAGGGCAAACATTCTTCTTGAAAAGCTGCCTAATACTACAATGGATGCAGCAGAGAAAGCCCGTTTTACTGCTGAAGCAAAAACATTACGTGCCATTTATTATTTCAACCTGGTGCGGTTGTTTAAAAACATTCCATTGATTTTGGAACCAATTGGCGCTGCTGATATTTACAATGTTAGCCAATCAACGCCTGCTGCGGTATATACTCAAATCGAAAAGGATTTGAACGAAGCCATTCCAAATCTTCCAAGCACAGTCTCAGGAACACAATTAGGAAGATTAACGAAGGGTGCTGCACAAGCTATGCTCGGTAAAGTTTACCTCTATGATAATAAAAAGAGTGAAGCTGCCGCAATGCTTGCACAGGTAAATGGTACTCCGGGCCAGACCAATCAATATGGTAATAGGTTGCTTCCAAACTTTGCTGACCTGTGGGTATTCAGTAACAAATTCAATTCTGAATCTATCCTGGAAGCCACACATACTGATAAATCAAATGCCGACTGGGGTTGGTGGGGAAGCAGCCGGGATGAAGGAAATACAGCATCTCAAATGGTGGGGCCAAGAAGCTACCAAAAAGTTGACGACGTTGCTCCGGATATTTATCCTTCAGGATGGAGCTTTAATGTATGGACACAGAATTTTTATGATTTCATAAAGAACGATCCACGTTTTGCTGCAACTGTTTTAGATGTGAAAGCATTGGCTGCAGGTGGACACGCCAACTATATTGAAGGCTATCAGAATACAGGGTTTTTTCTGAGAAAAATGATTCCGATGAGATCTGACATTCGCACAGGAGGTGGTTCAGTCGAGTTGAACTTTGCGCAGAATGATTACATCATTCGTTTAGCCGATACCTACCTGTTAGAAGCAGAAGCACTGGGTGGAACCGGTGCAAGAGCACAGGCTTTATTGGATGCGGTTCGTGCAAGAGTTGGACTAGGCTCTGTTCCTGTTTCAATGGCAGCAATTAAAAATGAACGCAGAGCTGAATTAGCAGGAGAAGGCCATCGCTTCTTTGATCTTGTTCGTTGGGGCGATGCCGCCACCGTGTTGGCAAGCAGAGGCTTCAAAGCCGGCAAAAACGAAATTCTCCCGATTCCTTCACAGGAATTACAAGGAACTAAACTGGTACAAAATCCTGGATACTAAAACTAACTATCATGAAGAAAATAACTATAACACTCAGCCTGTTAGTTTTAATTGCAGGCATCACCGGATGTAAAAAAGATGGCGTTGATAAAGACACGTCATTTCTAAGTACTGCTTCAACAGGTGCAACGGGTAAAGTATTTGACATCAGCAATGATAATTCCGGGAAAGTAACCATCACCCCAACAGGTGAAGGCGTTTCTTCTTTCCTTGTGAAATTTGGTCATGGAACTGGCACATCTGCAGAGGCTACAGTTAAACCGGGTTATAACACATCTCATAATTATCCCGAAGGAAGTTATACAGTAGAAATCGTTTCAAAAAGCCTTTCCGGACAAGAAACGAAAAATACATACCCACTGCAGTTAACATATAGGGCTCCGGAGAAAGTTACGATCAACACAGAAGCTAGTGGACTTACTTTGAAGGTATCGGCTACCGCCTTATACGCAGCCTCTTACCTTGTATATTTTGGCGATGTTGCTAATGAAACAGGTACTCCATTGGCCGCCGGTGCAACAGTTTCGCACACTTATGCAGCAAATGGTACGTATACGGTTAAAGTGGCTGCATTGAGTGGCGGTGCGGCAAAAACTGAAGCGACAAAGTCAGTAACTGTTACTGATCCTTTTGGTTTGCCCATCACTTTCGAACGTCCAACCGTGAATTATTTCTTTGGAACATTTGGCGGAGGACAACAGTTTGCTACAGTTGCCAATCCAAATGCATCTGGTTTGAATACATCTGCAAAGGTTGGAAAATTTACCAGAGGCTGGGAATGGTGGAGTGGAACTTATAGTCCATTAGATATCCCATTAGACATGTCCCTTGGTAAAAAAATCAAAGTGCTAGTGTACAATCCTGATCCTGCATTGGTAGGGGCTAAGTTGAATGTAGAACTTGAAAAAGCAGATGGCAGCAATCCGGCAGATGGTGTTGCTATATTAAAAGTTCCTCTTACCACTTCAGGCGCATGGGAAGAACTTGTGTTTGATTTCGGCACTATTGCGGGCATACCTTCTAATGCAAAATTCAAACAGCTTGTTTTGCGCTTTAATGACGCAGCAGATGGAGCAGCCGGATTGGGACAGGTAGTTTATGTAGACAACTTCACACAAACCAATTAAAAAAACTAGTATGATACGCTATACAAAATTTTGCCTCGTAATTACGCTGCTGTTGGTGTTGGGCAGCTGTAAAAAGAAGGAGTACAACATGGGCAGCCTTACTACTCCTACCAATGTTGCCATCAATACTAAAATTATAGGTCAGGATGCTACACATCCTGATGGTGATGGTTCAGGAAATGTTGAAATAAGCCTTACTGGTAACAACGTACTTGCTTACCATATTGATTATGATGCTTCCGACGGACTTAAGTATGATCTGGTGCCCAATGGTAAAACAACTTACCAATTTGCTTCCGACAGTGTGAAGACGTTCCGCATTACTGTTGTAGCTTATGGGCCGGGTGCAGCGGCAACTACCGTTACTAAGGATATCCGTGTGAGATTTGTTTTTGATCCAGGGGCTTCTATTATTTCTAATCTTTTTGGGTCTGGATCTAAAACATGGAGAGTGGATAAAACTGTCGCAGGACATTTCGGAGTAGGTCCATGGGATCCGACTTCTGTTACGCCTGCATGGTGGTCCGCAGGTGTTAATGAGAAAGTATCCTGTTGTAATTGTTTTTACACCGCAACTTTCACATTTGCGAAAGGTGCTAATGGTAATACGCTGACTGTTGCAGCGCCTGATGGTGCGTTTACCAAAACAGGCGATTTAGCAAATGGTCTTCCTGGTGTTCCTTCTACAGGTGCAGAAGCGTGTTATTCTGGTTATACAGGAGGTTCATCAAGCTTTGTTTTCCTTCCTTCAAAGTCTGGCGTTGCCGCATCAGCGCCATCAACCAAGGTAGCTATTGCTCTTTCGGGCAATGCCACATTTATCGGTTATGGAGCTGTGCAAAAAGTGTATGAGATCATGAGTATTGATGCCAACTATATATATCTGAGAGTGCAGGGAACGGAAACAGGTAACGCCTGGTACTTAAAATTAAAAGCGGAATAATATAACTGTAAGAGCGTTTTGGGTCTCTCATACGCAAGCAGTACAACAGCACGGGACAGCAATTGTCCTGTGCTTTGTTTCACATTGAACTTATACTATGAAATTCTGATGTTGGTAGCCGGATTGTGTGATAAAAATTAAATGTTTATGCTAAAGAAAATTGCAGATGTTTCGGTGATGTTGCTTTTCAGTGTGGTTTCTCTTTCATGCGGAAAAGATGGGGGCGGTGGCAATACACCACCAGCTGTTGTTCCGGGTGTGAGAGTTGAAGATGCATCTCTGACTAGAACAACTGCCGATGGTACTATGCACTTCACGGTATCGTTAGATAAAACAACTACAGTTCCCGTGTCAGTTAACTATGCATTGGTGGATGGTTCAGCAAAATCACCCAAGGACTATACATCGGCAACAAGCACAATCACGATTCCGGCTAATCAATTTTCTACTGAAATCACAGTTCAGATAAAAGGAGATCCTACTGATACAAGGCAGGACAATCTTGATTTTTCTGTCCAACTCAGTAATCCAAAAGCATGCACCATTAGTGGTAGTTCTGCAAAGGGAACGATCATCACCGAAAATGGAATGAATTTTACAACTGATAACGCAGGGTTTTCAACGGCAAATACGTATTCTGGAAAAACTTTGTTATGGGCTGATGAATTTAATGGCAATACATTAAACACAAACGATTGGAATTATGAAATCGGCAATGGTTCGGGGGGATGGGGAAATAACGAATTGGAGTATTATACCAACAGCACAAAAAATGCTTTTGTTTCTAATGGTAATTTAATTATTGAAGCAAGAAAAGAAACCATCGGCAATTTTAATTATTCATCTGCACGCCTTACAACAGCCAACAAAAAATTCTTTACTTACGGAAGAATCGATATTAGGGCGAAACTTCCAAAAACAAAAGGCATATGGCCTGCATTGTGGATGTTGGGAACAAATATCAGTACGGTGGGATGGCCGGCATGTGGTGAAATTGATATTATGGAATTACTGGGACACGAACCTGCAAAATCTTACGCTACTTTACATTATAATAATTCTTCCGGAGCACATGGATCAAAAGGAAATTCATACACATTGAGCGGATCTACTTTCTATGATCAGTTCCACGTTTTTTCCATGGACTGGATTCAGGATCAGGTAAAAATTTACATCGATAATAATCTTGTGCTTACGGTAGCCAAAGCTGATGTAGGCACTAATTATCCTTTCAACAATCCTTTCTTTTTCATATTCAATGTAGCAGTCGGAGGCAACTGGCCCGGAAGTCCGGATGGGACAACAACTTTCCCGCAAAGGATGATCGTTGATTACGTAAGAGTCTTTCAATAAAAAAATGTGTACGATGAAAAGAAAAATGAAAATGCCAATGCTCATCGTAACAGTGGTATTGACGTTGACTGTGCATGCCCAGAAAAAATTTATCTATACAGAAGGGAAGAATATCATGTTGCCGGATGGCAGACCGTTTATTATGCGGGGCACCAACCTTGGGAACTGGCTTGTACCTGAAGGCTACATGTTCAAACTGAAAGATGTAAACTCTCCACGGTTAATCAATCAAACATTTGATGAATTAATTGGGCCTGCTGCTACTGATAGTTTTTGGAAAGTTTATTTGAATAGTTATATCACTGCTGCTGATATTCATTATTTAAAAAGTATTGGGGTCAATTCAATAAGAGTTCCTTTCAATTACCGTTTGTTTACAGGTGAAAAATATTTGGGTGAAACAAATTCAAATCATGGTTTTGAATTGTTAGATCGTTTGATAATCTGGTGTAAAAAAGAACAACTCTATATTCTTCTTGATATGCATTGCGCACCAGGAGGTCAAACCGGCGACAATATTGATGATGGCGGCGGCTATCCTTTTTTATTTGAAAGTGAAAAAGATCGGCAGCTAACTGCATCCATCTGGAAACGCATTGCATCACGTTACGCAAACGAATCAATCATTATTGGCTACGATTTACTAAACGAGCCCATTGCAACTTATTTCAATGCGGACGATTTTAACGACAAGCTCGAAGCTGTTTACAAACGAATTACGCAGGCTATTCGCCAGGTAGATAAAAACCATCTTATTTTTTTAGGTGGATCTCAATGGAATTCTAATTTTTCTCCGTTTGGAAAGCCATTCGACAACAAACTTGTCTACACATTTCATAAATACTGGACGTCACCAACAAAAGAAGTCATTCAGCCTTACATTGATTTCAGGGATAAATACAATGTTCCTATTTACTGCGGTGAAACAGGGGAAAATACAGATGAGTGGGTAGATAGTTTCAGAACGACGTTAGAAAAGGAAAAAATAGGATGGCATTTCTGGCCCTATAAAAAAATGGATGATACAAGGGGCTTTGTAACATTTGAAAGACCGGCAAACTACGATTCGATTATTCAGTATGCAGAAACTCCTAAGAAGAATTTTGCTGATATCAGACAATATCGTCCTCAAAATATTGCAAGCATTAAACAGGCATTGAATGATTATCTCAAATATTGTTTGTTTGAGAATTGCGTGCCCAATGGCGGCTACATAAAGGCTCTTGGGCTTATTGACCGAAACCTCGCGAACCAGAACAAAAATTCACAATCCGGCAACGGCTCCACTTCAAAATGACGAAAATGAAAACATTTCACTTAAGCAGAAGAACTCTCGTTACAATTTTATTGGTTGTTTCATGCTTCGCGGCTAATGCACAATCTCAGAAGAAGATTGTAACGAATAAAAACATCAAAGTATACACAACTGCACTCAATACGGATTATCGTTTAAGTCCTGTTGGGGAAATTCAGTTCACCAATCCAGACAATCTTATTGAAAGGAAGGTTTTTGTTTTTGTAGATGACGATCGTTCTTTCCAAACTATGCTAGGTATTGGCGGCGCTATTACTGATGCTTCTGCAGAAACTTTTGCAAAAATGAGTGCTGACCAGCAGAATGAATTGGTGAAGGCTTACTACGATCCTAAAAATGGAATTGGATATACGTTGGCGCGAACCAATATTCAAAGCTGCGACTTTTCAAGCGGAAGCTATAGTTATGTCGATGATAATGATAAGGACTTAAAAACTTTCAGTATCAAACACGATGAAAAATACCGAATTCCCCTGATCAAAAAAGCAATGACGACTGCAGGGAAACTTACACTGTATGTAAGCCCATGGTCGCCACCAGCATGGATGAAAGACAATAACAATGTTTTGCACGGAGGCAAATTGCTTCCTCAATACCGCCAGTCGTGGGCAAACTTTTTTGTGAAATACATTAAAGAATATGAGAAGCGTGGCATTCCGGTTTGGGGATTGAGTGTGCAAAATGAGCCGCTGGCAGTTCAAACATGGGAATCCTGTATTTATACTGCAGAAGAAGAGAGAGATTTTATTAAAGAATACCTTGGGCCTACACTTCAAAGAAGCGGAATGAGCTCAAAGAAATTAATTGCATGGGATCACAACCGCGATTTTGTTTATCAACGTGCCAATACCATTTTGACGGATCCTGCTGCAGCAAAATTTGTTTGGGGCATTGGCTACCATTGGTATGAAACATGGACTGGCGGTGACATGCAGTTCAACAATGTAAAAATGGTGAATGATAATTTTCCAGGTAAGAATTTAATATTCACAGAAGGTTGTGCCGAAACTTTTAAAGCCGAACGTATTAACGAATGGAGCCTTGGCGAAAAGTATGGACGCTCAATGATCAACGACTTTAATGCAGGTACAGTAGGTTGGACAGACTGGAATATTTTGCTTGATGAAAAAGGCGGCCCGAATCATGTGGGTAATTTCTGTTTTGCACCTGTTCATTTCGATCCATCAAAAGGATTGATCTATACAAGTGCGTATTATTATATCGGACAGTTTTCAAAATTCATAAGGCCAGGAGCAAAACGTATCAACGCATCAACCAACCGTACTAATTTATTAACAACGGCATTTAAAAATACCGATGGCAGCATTGCAGTTGTGGTAATGAATACAGGCGATCAAAAAACTGATTACGAGCTTTGCACAGGAGGTAAAGTTGCAAAAATTTCCAGCCTTCCTCATTCCATTTCAACGCTGGTTTTTTAAATGTGACGTGCAAGACACTTGCTAAAAACCATTATATGAAAACATCAGTCAAAGGACGGTTTGTTATTTTATGCAGTTGTTTGGTTTTGCTTGGCCCGTTTGCTAACTGCCATAAAGGCAAAGCTCCGAACGATGGTGGGGGAACTACACCGACTCCTCCAGCAAAATCAGATGTAGACTTTTATTTGACAACAGGCAGCCAAACAGCTTTGTTACAAAAACAAAGTGCGGTACTTGCCTTCAGTACTAAAACAAATGGTTATCCCGACATTACTGTTGATGAATCACAAACTTTCCAAACTGTAGATGGTTTTGGGTTTGCAATTACCGATGGTAGCGCTTCGTTGATTTCATCTTTGCCTTCTTCACTTCAAAATGATTTACTAAAAGAACTTTTTGGGTTTGATAGTACTTCCATCAGCATTAGTTATTTGCGTGTAAGTATTGGCGCGTCTGACCTTAGCGAGTCAGTATATACTTATGATGATATGCCTTCCGGACAAACTGATGTTAATCTTACCAACTTTAGTTTGCGTAAGGATAAAAGCCAGGTAATTCCTATGCTTAAGGCTATTCTTGCCATCAACCCCAATATCAAAATTTTAGGATCGCCTTGGACACCGCCTACATGGATGAAGACTAACAATAATTCAATTGGTGGAAGCTTGTTGACGCAATATTACAATGTGTATGCACAATATTTTGTGAAGTACATACAAGCCATGAAAGCGGAGGGCATCACTATCGACGCAATCACTCCACAAAATGAACCATTGTACGGCGGCAACAATCCAAGCATGTTAATGAGCGCAACGGAACAGGCGAATTTTGTAAAAAACAATTTGGGACCTGCATTACAGGCTGCTTCTCTCAATACAAAAATTATAGTTTACGATCATAATGCCGATCGACCAGATTATCCATTAACTATTTTGGACGATGCTGGTGCAAGGCAATACGTTGATGGTTCAGGTTTTCATTTGTATGGAGGGGATATCAATGCTTTGTCGCAAGTGCACAATTATTATCCTACGAAAAATATTTATTTCACTGAACAATACACTTCCTCCGATGGAAGTTTTGCCGGCGATTTGAAATGGCATTTAAAAAATGTAATAATAGGCTCTATGCGCAACTGGAGTCGGAATGCTTTGGAATGGAACCTTGCAAGCGATCCTTATTATTCTATACATACACCTGGAGGGTGCAACACCTGTAAAGGAGCAATCACAATCATTTCGGGCTATACAAGAAATATTGGTTACTATATCGTAGCACATGCATCCAAGTTTGTTCCAATGGGTTCTATTCGTATTGCAAGTAATAATGCAGGCAGTTTATACAATGTTGCTTTCAAACGTGCCGATGGGAAAAAAGTGCTGATCGTTGAAAACGATGACGCCAACACACAAAATTTCAATATCAACTACAATGGTAAACGTGTAACTATTTCATTAGAAGGTGGTGCGGTAGGAACATTTATCTGGTAGGATTTATTTACTCATTATTTGTACACAAAATGCGTTACAGTTTTTTTCTGTCTCTTCTTTTCGTTTCCGTGTTCGCTAATTCACAAGTTTATAAAGATCCAAAAGCATCGGTAGAAGACAGGGCTAACGATCTTCTTTCTAAAATGACATTGGAAGAAAAACTTGATTACATCGGAGGTTACCATGCATTTTACATCAGGAGTATCGAAAGATTAGGTCTTCCTGAAATTAAAATGAGTGACGGACCTGTGGGTACACGAAATGACGGCAAAACAACTGCTTATCCTGCATCGATATTATCTGCGGCAACATGGGATACTGCCCTTGTAAATAAATTAGGAATTGCAATTGGTAAAGATGCCCGTGCAAGAGGCGTTCATATTTTATTAGCGCCTGGTGTAAATATTTATCGTGCGCCAATGGCCGGAAGAAATTTCGAATACTTTGGTGAAGATCCGTACCTCGCTGGTCGCATGGCAGTGAATTATATCAAAGGAGTTCAAAGCCAGAAAGTTGTTGCAACGGTTAAGCACTTTGCAGGTAACAACCAGGAATGGGACCGCAATAATGTTAGTTCGGATATTGATGAAAGAACCTTGCAGGAAATTTATTTGCCTGCATTTAAGGCTGCTGTTATTGACGGACAGGTTGGTGCCGTGATGAACAGTTACAACCTGGTAAACGGAGTACATGCAACACAGAACAATCATTTGAATAATAAGATATTGAAAGGCGATTGGAAGTTTGATGGAATATTAATGTCCGATTGGGTAGCAACTTACGATGGCGTTGCTGCTGCAAAGGGAGGACTGGATCTAGAAATGCCCTCTGGAAAGTTCATGAACCGTCAAAATCTTTTGCCCGCAATTCAAAACGGTAGTTTATCTGAAGATGTGATCAATGATAAAATAAGAAGAATACTAAGAATTATTTTCAGATTTGGTTTTTATGATAATCCCCAAAAGGATAACTCCATTGCATTAGACAATCCCGATAATTCCCGGGTAGCGTTGGATTTGGCCAGAGGCGGAATTGTATTGTTGAAGGATGAAAAGAACATATTGCCGCTTTCTAAAAACATTAAATCAATTGCAGTCATTGGCCCCAATGCAGATGTAAATACAGCAGGTGGCGGAAGCTCTTATACGCAACCTTTTCATTTTGTTTCTTTATTGCAGGGAATTAAAAATATTGCTCCTGGTGTAAACATTAATTATGTCAGAGCAACACTGCCAACGACTGAAGAATATGCAAAGTCTTCTGTGTTTTATACAGAACCTGGTTCTTCGGTTGAAGGATTGAAAGCGGAATATTTTACCAATAAAAACCTGGAAGGTTCCCCAGTTGCTACAAGAATCGAAAAAATTATCAACCACATATGGAGCGATAAACCAGATGTAAATGGAATTGGACCAGATAATTTTTCTATTCGCTACACCGGCATTATCAAACCTCAAAAAACAGGTAATTACAAATTAGGAGTAAAGGGTGATGACGGTTACCGTTTGTTTGTGAATGACCAAAAGGTAATTGAGGAATGGCATGACCAGGGTGCTAATCTGAAAACCGCTTCAATGTTATTGGAAGCAGGGAAAGAATACAAAGTTAAACTCGAGTATTATGAGAGTGGAGGAACAGCACAAATCACTTTTGCTTACTACCAGGAAGCACTTAATTTTTCTGAAGCAGTAAGCGCAGCAAAAAATGCAGACGCTGTTATTTTATCTGTCGGCTTTAATGCGGGCACAGAAGGCGAAGGTTCTGATCGCAAATTTGAATTGCAGGATCACCAGGATAGCTTGATCAACATCATTGCAAAAGCAAATGCAAATACTATTGTTGTTTTGAATGCCGGCGGGAATGTTTATATGGAGAAATGGTTGCCATCTGTTAAAGCATTAGTGCATGCATGGTATCCCGGCCAGGAAGGCGGAACTGCGATTGCTGAAATTTTGTTTGGTAAAACAAATCCAAGTGGAAAATTACCTGCAAGCTTCGAAAGAAAATGGGAAGAGAATCCAACATTCAAAAATTATTATGATGACGATAAGGACAAAAGAGTAGAATACAAAGAAAGGTTGAATGTTGGTTATCGTTATTACGATAAAAGCAAAGTGCAGCCACTTTTCCCTTTTGGTTTCGGACTTTCTTATACTAGTTTTAATTACAGCAATATCAAAGTTGTGGCAACAGCCAAAACAGCTATTGTAACATTCACAATTAAAAATACAGGCAAGATTGATGGTGCAGATGTGGCGCAGATCTATGTTCATCAGCAGCATTCAACATTGACAAGGCCCGAAAAAGAGTTGAAGGGATTTCAAAAAGTATTTCTTCGTGCAGGTGAATCAAAGACAATTTCGATCGTCCTGAATGAAAATGCTTTCCAATATTATAATGACCAGCTCAACCAATGGGTAACGGAGACTGGTAAATTTGATATTTTGGTTGGCAATTCTTCAAAAAATATTTTGCTGAAAGGAACAGTGCAACTGTAAACTATTCTTCAAGTATTACTATCTCAATTGCTTCGCCAGCCTCGCGAAGCAATTGAGCTTTACGGTCTTTAATTTTAAACTATGAAAAAGCTATTATTGCCTGCATTGCTGATAATGTTCTTAACGGCTTCCTCTCAGCAAACATTGCAGGAGCGTTTGGGTTATTCGAAAAGCACAAGACTTCTGATCATTCACGCAGATGATTTAGGAGTTGCGCATTCACAAAACAGTGCAAGCTTTAATGCTTTGGAAAAAGGATCAGCTAGTTCTGCAAGCATCATGGTTCCCTGTGCCTGGTTTTCAGAAGTGGCAGCCTACGCAACTTCTCATCCTGGTGCTGATTTAGGTATTCATCTTACACTTACAGCAGAATGGAATTTCTATAAATGGTCACCAATAGCAGATAAACAAAACGTGCCTGGGCTTGTAAACAAAAACGGATTTTGCTTTTCAAGCGTAGATTCAGTTGTTAAAAGCAGCAATGCAATGGAAGTGGAAAAAGAATTGAGAGCACAAATTGAAAAAGCAAAGCAGGCAGGTATTGATATCACGCATTTTGATTCGCATATGGGCACCTTGTATTCGAACAAAGAATATTTGCAGGTGCTGTTGAAATTGGGAAAGGAATATAAAGTTCCTGTCATGCTAAGCCAGCAAAGAATGATGATAGCTGCTGACGACAACAACATTCTGCTGAATAATATTTATGTCGAATCGCCTGCAGATTATGCAAAAGGACCAGAGGCTTATTACACTAACGTTTTGAAATCGTTGCAGCCTGGAGTAAGACTGATTATTTTGCATGCTGCTTATGACGACAGCGAAATGAATGCAATAACAGCAGGACATCCCGATTATGGAGCTGCATGGCGTCAGGCCGACTATAATTTTTTTACAAGCGAAACTTGCAAAAATCTTCTTCAGCAAAACGGTATTCAACTAATTGCCTGGAAAGAAATCAGGGATAAAATAATACGGAAATGATTTTCCGGTTTTCACTCTTGTTCGCAACAGGAACTGTGTAAAAAATACCTTCAATGGTTAACATAGTATCATTAAAGCATTTTAACAAAAAATAATTTTGTTTTTGTAATGATTGCGCTTTTTCCTAGCAAAGCAGTCGTAATTAAATAAACTGCGAACTATGCGTAGTAGTACTATGAGAGCACTAATTCTGACATCTGCTTTTCTCTTAGGTCTTTCCTGTAACAAAGATGGAGGGCCTGCGCCGACGCCAAACCCTACTCCGGATCCAACGCCAACGCCTCAACCTGCACGTTTTAATATCAATGCAAATTTGGTTACGCCAAATCCAACAAAGGAAGCAGTGGCCTTGTATCAATTCCTGAAAGATAATTATGGTAAGAAAATCATTTCAGGCGTCATGACGCTGAACAGCTTTGATGAAACAAATTGGTTAAAGACAAATACAGGCAAAGAGCCCGCACTTATTGGACTTGATTTCATGCATTGCAATCGCAATTATAATTGGTACGATAATGACCAGCCAATTAAGGATGCAAAAACCTATTGGGACAAGAATGGTATTCCCGCAATGATGTGGCATTGGAGAGATCCTTCAAGAACTACGGAAGCGTTTTACACAAATCAAACTTCTTTCGATGTTTCGAAGATCAATGACACTTCATCTGCTGAATACAAAGCAATGATGAGTGATATCGATTTTGTATCGGTGCAATTGAAAAAATTGCAGGATCAGAATGTGCCTGTTATTTGGAGGCCTTTGCACGAAGCCGCAGGTGGTTGGTTTTGGTGGGGAGCAAAAGGTGCAGCGCCTTGTAAAAAACTTTACCAGGTAATGTACGACCGCATGGTAAACCGTAGTGGATTAAGAAATTTAATTTGGGTGTGGACACGTGAGCCAAATGATGATGCCTGGTATCCCGGCGATCAATATGTTGACATTGTTGGAAGAGATATGTACAAACAGGGAGACCATTCCTCCCAGTTAAATGAATTCAACGCTTTGAACAATATGTATGGAACAAAGAAAATGATCACCCTTTCAGAATGCGGTTCCATGCCGGATGTTGATAATCTTGTAGCGGATAGCGCAGCATGGTCGTGGTTTATGCCATGGTATGGTGATTATACACGCAGCAGTACGCATAATTCCCTGGACCTGTGGAAGAAAATGTTTGCAAGCAATTATGTGATCACCTTGGATGAAATGCCTTCTTTGAAATAGATTTACAGGATTCATTTCTTTTTATCTTAGTTCATAAAGTTTTTTAGATGAAAAATATAACTGCTTGTCTGCTTGTGATAACTTCTCTTTCAGTATGTGCGCAAAAAATAAAATCCTTCCAGCTAAAATCGCCTGATGGAAAAATTACTGTAACAGTTGATGCAACAAAGAACTTATCATGGGCTGTTAAACATGAAAACACACAAGTGATCATTCCTTCCGCCATTTCATTATCGCTTTCTAATGGAGAAGTTCTTGGAAAAAACATTGCAATAAGCAATTCCAAAGTATCTGCCGTTCAATCCAGCATCTCAACTACTGTTTACAAAAAAACTGTAGTGCCCGATAATTATAATCAACTCGCCATCAATTTTAAAAACAATTATGGTGTTGTTTTCAGGGCTTACAATGATGGTGTAGCCTATCGCTTCGTTACTATGCGCAAAGACAGTTTGATTGTTAATAGCGAACAGTCAGAGTTCAATTTTGATAATGATTACAAAACCTTAATCCCATATGTAAGAGAACCGAGATACAACGGTGATAAATTTCAAACCTCATTCGAATCTCTTTACGAAGGCAAAAAGCTCTCAGAATTCTTAAAGGACACTTTGGGGTTGCTACCATCGCTTATTGAATTAAATGACGGAAAGAAAGCGGTCATCCTCGAAGCAGATCTTGAAGACTACCCCGGTATGTATCTTCAATCAAATCCTGAGACATCAAATAGCTTGCATGGTGTTTATGCGCCTTATCCTTTAGCAGAACAGGGTGGTGGTTGGAATGGCATCAACTATATTGTTACAGGCCGTGCTAATTACATTGCAAAAACAATGGGTACAAGAAATTTTCCGTGGCGTGCTATCGTTATCAGCTCAAGCGATAAGGAACTTGCTAATAACGATATGGTATATAAACTGGCATCACAAACAAGAGTTAGCGATGTTTCATGGATTCGCCCGGGTAAAGTTGCATGGGATTGGTGGAACGACTGGAATATCTCTCATGTTGATTTCAAAGCGGGCATCAATACTCCTACTTATAAATATTACATTGATTTCGCTGCAGCAAACAATATCGAGTATATCGTAATGGATGAAGGATGGAGTGTAAAGTATGATCTCGATAAAATTTCAGACAAAATCAACCTTGGGGAGATCATCAACTATGGCAAACAGAAAAATGTTGGTATTATTCTTTGGGCTACAGCACATGCTTTTATGGGAAAGCTTGATGAGGAATTATCGAAGTATGCAAAAATGGGCGTGAAAGGATTTAAGGTTGATTTCTTTGATCGTGATGATCAGAAGATGGTTGATTTTGTTTATGAACTTGCAAAGAAAGCTGCAGAAAATAAATTGCTGATCGACATGCATGGCATGTACAAGCCTACCGGTTTACAAAGAACTTATCCAAATGTTGTGGGCTTTGAAGGCGTGAGAGGAATGGAAAATGTGAAATGGGCACCTAATGATGATGTGCCTCGCTATGATGTTACACTTCCTTACATACGCATGATGGCGGGTGCCATGGATTATACGCCGGGTGCCATGCGCAATTCCAACAAAGCAAATTTTCGGCCCATCAATTCAATGCCGATGAGCCAGGGGACTCGCTGTCATCAAATGGCGATGTATACAGTTTTTGAGGCACCACTTGGAATGTTATCCGATAATCCAACCGTTTATCAAAAAGAACAGGAGTGCACCAACTTCATTTCAAAAGTTCCAACCGTGTTTGATGAAACAGTTGCATTGGATGGGAAAGTAGGAGAATACCTTTCCATTGCACGTCGTAATGGCGATAACTGGTATGTTGGAGCCGTGACCAACTGGGATGCGAGGGATATCACAATTGATTTTTCTTTTCTTGGTGATGGAGATTATGAAGCGGAAATTTTTAAAGACGGTATCAATGCAGATCGTGATGCAACGGATTACAAAAGAGAAGTGATCACTGTTTCAAAAAATACGAAGCACATGGCATCACTCTCAAATGGTGGTGGCTGGACTGCAAGAATTTCTCCTAAAAAATAAAAGCGTTTTAATAAAGTGATAAGGGCGATTAATGTGAACGGGTAATTAATTATTTACTTAGCTGCACTACTACTGTCGTCTTCTGTTGTGTCACTCACTTGTACATTCAGTAGTTCTATTCCGCATAGTTCAATCATCACTATTAATTTCCATTATTTCTTTAACGCAATAATCGGGTGCTTCGTTCCTCAGCATGACAAGCACGATGAATTACTGTTTAAGCACTCCGATAATTGTAAAGTCAAAAATAGTAAAGCCTTTCTCTTGTCATGCTGAGCTAAAGCGAAGCACCTGATTGTTTAACTGTGGTGAATAATAAATAAATAAAGACTCTTCACAAGTGATGATAAGAATTACTGAACGATGAACGTAGTGCGTCGCAACGGTCGACCAATAGTAGCATCGGAGTTTGATTCATAAAGGTCTAATGCTAATTCCATCTTCGTTCAAATACATTCAGCTTTCTTCTAATTATGCCTTTCTTTACGCTATTTCCCAAACTGCTCCAACTGATTTATGAGATGCTTTTAACTGATATAAATCATTCCTTTCCATCCTGCCTTTTCAGAAGTTTGTATCTGATTATTGCTTGCTAAATTCTCCAGTATGGAAGAGAATCAAACTACTATTGCCCCGCCCAAAGAAAGAAAAGTCAAAGGAAAAGTTGAGATCAATATTGAAAGATGCAAAGGTTGTGAACTATGCACCGCCGAATGCAAAGAACATGCACTGACTCTTGGTGATGCTATCAACATCAAAGGATACCGGTATGTTATTGCCAACAATGATCTCTGTACAGGATGCGTCAATTGTGCATTGGTTTGTCCTGATGCGGTAATTACTGTTTATCGTACCAACGTAAAGAAAAAGAAAGCGGAAGTTGATGCTGTTGTCAATGAAACTGTGAGAGAAACAATCATTGGTTCTTCCAACTAAAACTTAGTTATGTCTGAAATAAAATTAATGAAAGGCAACGAAGCCATGGCAGAAGCTGCGATACTCGCCGGCTGCGATGCTTACTTCGGATATCCAATTACACCTCAGTCAGAAGTGCTTGAATATCTGGCGAGAGAAATGCCAAAGCATGATCGTATTGTGTTGCAGGCAGAAAGTGAAGTGGCTAGTATCAACATGGTTTACGGTGCAGCAAGTGCAGGCTTCCGTGCCATGACTTCATCATCGTCTCCGGGAATAAGTTTGATGCAGGAAGGCATTAGTTATTTGGCGGGTGCCGAATTGCCTTGTGTAATTGTAAATGTAAATCGGGCAGGTCCGGGATTAGGAACGATTCAGCCAGGCCAGGGCGACTATTTTCAATCCGTGAAAGGTGGTGGCCATGGTGATTATCGATTGATTGTGCTAGCGCCTTCATCTGTACAGGAAATGGCTGATCATGTTTTTCTTGGTTTTGATCTTGCTGACAAATACCGCAGCCCGGTTTTGCTATTGAGCGATGGGGCTATTGGCCAAATGATGGAGAAGGTCGAATTCAAACCTTATACAAAACCTTCGGTTGCCAAAGCCTGGGCAACAGTTGGTAAGCCAAAAGACAGAAGCCGCAATTACATCACTTCATTGTTTATGCAGCCGGAGCAGATGGAGCAACACAATTTGAAGCTGCAGGAAAAATTCAAACAAATTACAGAGAACGAAGTGCGTTATGAAGAAATGAATGTTGAAGATGCCGAATATCTTTTTGTGGCTTACGGATTGTCTGCACGCATTTGCCAGAAGGCAATGGACATTGCAAGAGAAAAAGGAATTAAGATTGGATTGTTGCGTCCCGTCACCCTGTTTCCTTATCCTTATCAGCGATTACACCAACTGGCAGATCAGTTAAAGCTCATTGTAACTGTTGAATTGAACAGTGGCCAAATGATAGAAGACGTTCGTCTTGGTGTAAATGGAAAAGTTCCCGTTGAATATTACGGCAGGTTAGGTGGCATGATGCCAACACCTGAGAGTATTGTTGACCATTTAGAAAATTTAATACAGTATCGCAATGTTAACTGAAACCACAAATAATACAACACCGGTTGCGGAAGAGGAATATGAGTTAGTGTATGCTAAACCATCTACCATGGTAGATGCTGCCATGCACTATTGCCCCGGCTGTTATCATGGGCTGGTTCATAAGCTCATTATGGAAGTTGTGCAGGAAATGGATATCCAGGAACAAACTATTGGTGTAGCTCCCGTCGGATGTTCTGTGTTTGCCTATGACTATATGGACATTGATATGACCCAAGCAGCACATGGTCGTGCGGCAGCAGTGGCGACGGGCATAAAAAGGTTGATGCCTGATAAATATGTATTCACTTACCAGGGCGATGGCGATCTTGCTGCAATTGGTATTGCTGAAACAATACATGCTATCAATCGTGGTGAGAACATTTTGATTGTGTTCATCAACAACGCAGTGTATGGAATGACCAGCGGGCAAATGGCGCCAACAACTTTAGATGGGATGTGGAGTACAACAACACCTTTAGGAAGAGATGCTGGTTATTATGGGCATCCAATAAAAGTATCAGAAATGATGGCGTTAATGCCTGGAGCATTTTATGTAACGAGGCAAGTGGTTAATAGTGCAAATGGTGTACGCAAAACAAAGAAAGCTTTGCAAAATGCTTTCAAATATCAAAAGTTGAACAAAGGAACTTGCTTGATTGAAGTAATTGGCAATTGTCCAAGTAACTGGAAAATGACACCGGTGCAATGTTCAACATTCATTGATGAAGAAATGCTGAAAACCTTTCCGGTTGGTGATATTAAAGTGCCGAAGATTTAGAACTTATAACGTACAACTTATAACTTAAAACTGGTATCATGTTAGAAGAGTTAATTGTAGCAGGCTTTGGTGGTCAAGGAGTTTTATCGATGGGAATGACGTTAGCTTATTCGGGAATGATTGAGGGGAAAGAAATTTCGTGGATGCCTTCATACGGTCCTGAAATGAGAGGAGGTACTGCCAATTGCATCACGATTCTTTCAAGTGAAAAAATAAGTTCGCCTATAGTTTCTCTTTTTGATTCGGCTATTGTGTTGAACCAGCCATCAATGGACAAGTTTGCACCAAGAGTAAAACCCGGTGGATTGATTTTGTATGAATCAGGGACAATTCTTCAGCCTAGTACAAGAACTGATATTGATATGGTCGGTATTTCTGCAACAAGTGAAGCGTTGAAGTTGAAGAATGCAAGAACCATGAACATGATCATGCTGGGTGCTTATTTGTATTTGCGCAATGTTGTCGAAATAGAATCTGTATTGGAAGCATTGAAAAAAGTTCTTCCCGAAAAATATCATAAAACAATTCCTTTAAATAAACAGGCATTGGAAAGAGGTGAGGAATTGGTATGCAGCCAACTGAAAGAAGGGGTAATGTTGGTTTGTTAGGATTTTCAAAAACTATCTTTCGAAAATTAATCTTTTAAAGTTTGGGCTAGTTTCCTAAAGCTTTCATAAGGACCCTTGTTTACAAAAGTGTTCACCAGCCAGGAAGGAATGTGTCCACCGGGGTCGGCTTCAAAAATATACACGATGTGAAGTTTGTTTGGAGCAGGAACGGTAACCTGCCAGGTATTTGCTGAACGTGGCACACGCACTTTACCACTAACTACAGGCATATAATCAGGCTCGCCAAAAGCGGCAATGTTTAATGTGTGATTAGTGTTATCTCTCTGCAATTTGATGTGAACTACTACATCGCGGTTTTGCATAGGCCATGGCAATGTAGTTTCGGTATAATAATAGTATTCGTTAGCATTGATTTTCTTAAGGATGTAAGCGTTCTTGGTATTATAAATCCAATTCTTATAGTTGTTAACGTCGTTCAGTATTCTTACCAGTTTATCCAGGTTACCGTCGATAGTACATTCAACTTTAATGCGTTTATAGCTTGAATTGGCCATATCGGACTTGTATATCTGGATCCAGTTTTCATTATTAACCAGTGTCCAATCCTTTTGGGGGAAGGCAAACCCGCTCAGCAGCAACCCGAACAGGAGAAAAATAATATTTGTACCAAAGCGTTTCATGTGTGTTTCTTGACGATGTAAAGTTCTCATCGTTTAGACACTGAAATATTGACTTATAACAGTTCAAAAACTATTCTTTGTCAGTTTAAACACTGATGTTGGAACAAAAAAGAAAGGAAAGGGGGTAAAAATCAGCCTATTGCATGCTTATTAAAGGACATAGTTGTCGTCAATAACTTCCTTAAGATGATTGTGCAGCAAGCTTAGATAGAAGATTCATTTATCTTTTAATTCAATCCAAACCGGCGCATGGTCGCTTGTTTTTTCCCAACCCCGAACATATTTATCTACGTCAGCAGCTTTTAAGCGTTTGGCAACATCAGGACTTAATAAAAAGTGATCGATGCGCAAACCCGCATTGCGGCCATAGGCATTGCGGAAATAATCCCAGAAAGTGTAAATGGTTTCGTCAGGATAAAGTTTCCTGATGGCATCAGTCCATCCCTGGTCAACCAATTTTTTAAATGCTGACCGAGTTTCCGGGCGGAACAAAGCATCATCAACCCAACGCTCAGGTTTGTAAACATCTTTTTCAGTGGGCATAACATTGTAATCGCCGGTTAGTATTACAGGCTTCCCGGATTTAAGAAGATCTGCTGCATATTGTGTCAATCGTTGAAACCAGGAGAGTTTATAATCAAATTTTGGTCCGGGAGCGGGGTTGCCATTTGGCAAATACAAACAACCGATTGTTAGTCCATCAATGTTCGCTTCAATATATCGACTGTGCACATCCTCATCATCACCGGGAAGCCCACGCTGTGTTTCTTGAGGTTGTTGATGTTTTGATAAAATGGCAACACCATTCCAGCTTTTTTGCCCGTGCCAGATTGCATGGTAACCTGCATCTTTTATGGCAGCTTCAGGAAATTTTTCCTGAGGTGCTTTCAACTCCTGCAAGCAAACAACATCGGGACTGCTCTCTTCTAACCATTTCAATAAAACGGGCAACCGACCATTAATTCCATTTACGTTATAAGTGGCAATTCTCATAATCGTTTTGATTTCTACAACGAAAATGAAGAAAAATGTTGATTAAGCTCCCGTTGAATTCTGACATTGTTAACTACCCAAATTTTTGTGATGAAATACTTCAATAAGCTCTTGTTGCCGGGCAACCGACTTTCTTGTCCTTTCTACCTGATGGTAAACCAACGATCTCTTTGTATTTATCAAAGAAATAGCGAACAGTGTAAGTAAGCGCAAAATAATAATAGCCGTCTTTTTGTTTGGGATTGCCTCGTTCATATCCTGCGGGCGGGTAAGGAGCACCATTAAATTCGTCGCCACGCCATGCAAGGTCAACCGCAGTTTGTCCACGGGCAGTAAGCAATGTGTTTCTGTCTACATAATTTTTGCTTACGTCATCGAGGTAATCCGTAAAAATTTTCCGGTAACCAAACTCAAATCCCAGGCGCATATTTTCATTGAGTGCATAATCAATTCCAATTCCAACAGGCAAACTAAAGTTTGTCAGTTTATAGCTTTTTACACCGGCTGTAAAGCCTTCTCCTTCGGTGCTAAGTGGTTTTAAAAACGTCTTTGTACCAGCATTGTCTTTTGTGTATGGGTTATAGTGATATAGGCCAATTCCTGCAAACAAATAAGGCGTCCACCATTTATCGTTAAGGCTGAAAACATTGTATTGAGCAGTTAGCTCCCAGTCAAAAAGCTTCGTTTGAAAATTAAGATTCCGCAACTCCATTGACTGCGTACCTTTTTTATCGTCGGCTTTTAAAGAGGTTAATGTAAGATAGCTGCGTGCAGTAAGGTGCTCTGCAAGATCATAACGAACGCCAATTGAACCCAGCAGTTTTGTTTGAGAAAGTGACACTGCATGTGCTTTTAAATCGCCCTGGTAACCGGCAAGCCCCAAACGTGCCGAAAAATGAAAATTTTGAGCATTGGTAAAAAACGGAAAGCAAACGGCAATGAACAATAGTTTTTTCATAGCATTGGAATTGAAACAACTGAACACAATAATAATTCTTTTGCTGTAGAAATCATATCATAATAAATTCTGACTAATACATCTTTTGCTGTTAGGACAGCACTGACAGAAATCACCCTGCGTGCCATTCCGTAGCAGTTATCTTTACTCTTCCAACATTTACCAATCACAATGAAGAATAGAACTTCTTTCCTGGTCTGTCTTTTTTTGTTTGTTATGACATTTTGCAGTGCACAAAACAAATCTTCTAACTTCATCGACGCAAAAATTTCAGACATTATTAAAAAGCTAACACTTGAAGAAAAGATTGCCATGCTTCATGCTAACGGCTTGTTCTCGTCTGCCGGAGTTCCACGGTTAAACATTCCTGATTTAAAATGTGATGATGGCCCTTTAGGTATTAGGGAAGATGTGTTACCCGGTTGGGGATCTGCTAATCTGACAACAGATTCTGCAACTTTTTTTCCGAATGGTTCTGCATTGGCTGCAACCTGGAATCCAGATCTTTTGTATCGCTTCGGCCACGATATGGGTGAAGAAGCAAGGGCAAGAGGTAAGCACATTATTCTTGCGCCTGCATTTAACATCACACGTACGCCGCTGAATGGCCGCACCTACGAATACTATTCTGAAGATCCTTTTTTGAATGCAAGATTAGCAGTGCAGGCGGTTAAGGGAATTCAAGGCCAGCATGTGGCTGCATGTGTTAAGCATTATGCGGTAAACAACCAGGAAGTAGAACGAGGCAGGGTGAATGTTATCATTGATGAAAGGGCATTAAGAGAAATTTATCTTCCTGCTTTTAAAGCATCTATTACAGAGGGCAATGCTTGGACGATCATGTCTGCTTATAACAAAATACGCGGCGAATATTGTTCCGAAAATAATTATCTGCTCAATGCAATCTTAAAGGCTGAGTGGAAGTTCAAAGGCTTTGTAATGAGCGATTGGGGCGGAACACATAGCACTGTGGATGCGGCGAACAAAGGACTCGATGTTGAAATGGGTTCAGGTGAAAAATACAACCAGTATTTTTTTGCAGATAAATTGCTTGATTCTGTAAAAGCTGGCAAAGTAAGCATTAAGACGATTGATGAAAAAGTCCGTCGTATTTTATGGGTGATGTATCAAACTTCATTAAGTAGCGATCAGTCAAAAGGAAAGATCAACACGCCGGAGCACAGCAAAACGGTTTATGATATTGCATCTGAGTCTATCGTTTTACTGAAGAATGATAAAAACATGCTCCCTTTGAATCTCTCGCAAGTAAAAAGTATTGCAGTTATTGGCGATAATGCAACACGTACATTTCATTTAGGCGGATTTGGAGCAGGCGTAAAAGCTCGTTACGAGATCACTCCTCTCCAAGGATTACAAAACCGTCTACGAAATAAGGTAACGATCAATTATGCAAAAGGCTATTCCGGCGATTATCATCCTCGTGGTGGTACCAATATAAATACAGAAACCAGACGTGCGGATCCTGCAATGATCCAGGATGCAGTTGATGCAGCTAAGAAATCTGACCTTGCTGTTCTTTTCATCGGTGGCAATCGTGATTATGAAAGCGAAAGTCGCGATAGAAAAGATTTGTCTCTACCATTTGCCGAACAGGATTTGGTTGACGCTGTAAATGCTGCAAATCCAAATACGATTGTTGTAGTGATTGGTGGCGCACCCTATGATATCAGTACTATCAAAAAAAATAACCACACCATTGTTTGGTCATGGTACAATGGATCAGAAAATGGGAATGCCTTGGCTGATATGTTACTGGGCACAATAAATCCTTCGGGAAAATTGCCATTCACTTTTCCGGCTTCTTTAAATGAATCACCTGCACATTCCAACGGCGAAGAGGCTTATCCAGGAACTAATCATGAAGTAATTTATAAAGAAGGTATTCTTGTTGGCTATCGCTGGTATGACACAAAAAACGTAGAGCCGCTTTATCCGTTCGGTTATGGATTGTCTTACACCAATTACCGTTACACAAGCATCTACACAAATAAAAAATCATACAGCCAAGCGGAAACAATTACTGTAACTGTTAATGTAAAGAACACGGGCAAATACGCTGGCAAAGAAACTATCCAACTTTACGTGGCCAAACCAGATTCAAAGGTTGACAGGCCTGAAAAAGAATTAAAAGCATTTAAGAAGGTTTGGATGGACAAAGGGCAAATCGGTACGGTTAACATTACAATACCAGTTACAGAGTTGGCATACTATGACGTTGAAAAAATGAAGTGGGTTGTTGAGCCTGGTGAATACAAAATTCTGGCAGGGGCTTCTTCAAAAGATATTAGGCGAACTGTGACAATAAACGTCAAATAGACAGTTTTTCTCGCATTACAATCTTTTAGCTTCCACGAAATGCTTTCCAAAGGAGAGGATTTCCTCTTTAAACGCCATTAAATTGCTTTTTGATGACCGAAGGATTTAATAAAATTCAATAAAGTCGAGGCATTTCCGCGATATTTTAGGAAATTCGCATTCCATTTTAAAAAATAGTAACCTAATTCAAAAGTTGTTTGAAAATGAGTCAATCCCCTTGCACATTGTTCGATAAAGTGTGGGATGCCCACGTTGTTCGAAAAATCCAGGACGGTCCGGATGTTCTTTTCATCGATCGTCATTTTATTCATGAAGTAACCAGTCCCGTTGCATTTTTAGGTTTGGAAAACAGGAAACTGAATGTGCTTTTTCCTGAACGCACATTTGCTACAGCCGACCATAATACGCCAACTATTAACCAACATCTTCCTGTTCAGGATCCGCTTTCCGCAAAGCAATTGAAAGCATTGGAAGAGAATTCAGCCAAGTATGGCATTTCTCATTGGGGATTGAACAATCCTAAAAACGGTATTGTGCACGTTGTTGGTCCTGAAAACGGAATAACACTCCCTGGCATGACCATCGTTTGCGGCGACTCGCATACTTCTACCCACGGTGCATTTGGTGCCATTGCATTTGGTATTGGAACATCTGAAGTAGAGATGGTGCTATCTTCTCAATGCATCATGCAGCCTAAGCCAAAGAAAATGCGCATCAATGTTGATGGCACTTTGGGTAAAGGCGTTACTCCTAAGGATGTCGTTCTTTACATCATCTCAAGATTAACCGCTGCAGGTGCTACCGGTTATTTTGTAGAATTTGCAGGAGAAGTTTTTCGTAACATGAGCATGGAAGGTCGTATGACAGTTTGTAACATGAGCATTGAAATGGGTGCCCGCGGTGGAATGATTGCTCCTGACGAAACAACGTTTGCATTTATCGACGGAAAAGAAAAAGCACCAAAAGGCGAAGCTTGGGATAAAACACTGGCTTATTGGAAAACCTTGAAAACAGATGAAGGTGCTGCTTTCGATAAAGAATACAATTTCGATGCAAAGGATATTGAACCAATGATCACTTACGGTACGAACCCTGGCATGGGTATCGGTATCACTAAAAAAATTCCTTTGGCTGAAGAAGTTGGAGGTGGCAAGTCTACATATGAAAAATCACTCGACTACATGGGTTTCCATGAAGGAGAAGAAATGGTAGGTAAGAAAGTGGATTATGTTTTCATTGGAAGTTGTACCAATGGCCGAATAGAGGACTTCAGGGCTTTTGCTTCCATTGTAAAAGGTCGTAAGAAGGCGGATAATATTACTGCATGGATCGTTCCGGGTTCCCATGTTGTAGAGCAGCAAATCAAGGAAGAAGGAATTCTTGATATCTTATTAGAAGCAGGTTTTCAATTACGTCAGCCAGGATGCTCTGCATGTTTGGCAATGAACGATGATAAGATTCCCGCTGGTAAATATGCAGTCAGTACATCTAACAGAAACTTTGAAGGAAGACAAGGACCTGGTGCAAGAACATTGCTGGCAAGCCCATTAGTTGCTGCTGCTGCTGCTGTAACAGGAAAAGTAACCGATCCAAGAGAGTTGATAGGATAATGACCATTTGCATTTTTAATTTTTAATTTTTCATTTACTACAATGGCTTACGATAAATTCACAGTTCTTACAAGTTCGGCAGTTCCAATGCCAATTGAGAATGTTGATACAGACCAAATCATTCCTGCACGTTTTTTAAAAGCAACAAAGCGTGAAGGTTTTGGCGATAATCTTTTCAGAGATTGGAGATACAATGCCGACAACACACCTAAAAAAGATTTCGTTTTAAATAACCCGATCTATTCAGGTAAAATTTTAGTTGGCGGAAAAAACTTTGGTAGTGGTTCTTCGCGTGAACATGCTGCGTGGGCAATTTACGATTACGGCTTCCGCTGTGTAGTTTCAAGTTTTTTTGCAGACATCTTTAAGAATAACTCTTTGAATATTGGAATTCTTCCTGTTCAGGTTAGTCCCGAATTTTTGGATAAGATTTTCACGGCAATTGAAAAAGATCCAAAGACAGAACTGAAAGTAAACCTTTCTGAACAAACAATTACAATACTTGCAACAGGTGAAAAGGAAAGCTTTGATATCAATAGCTATAAAAAGCACAACATGATGAATGGCTTTGACGATATCGACTACTTGCAATCATTGAAACAGGAGATCAAAGGTTTTGCGGAGAGCAGCATCTATTAATAGACCGCCTATCACCATTAACCGTTCACCACTTAATACCAATCCACCTTGTTATGCATACAGCAACAGAAGTAAATGGTAAGTCGGCAAAGACAAAACTCGTTAAGCCCCGCTATATTGAAATTATGGATACTACGCTTCGCGATGGCGAACAAACAAGCGGTGTATCTTTCTCTGCATCAGAAAAGCTAACTATTGCTCAATTGTTGTTAACTGAAGTAAAGGTTGATCGTATTGAAGTGGCTTCTGCCCGCGTTTCCGAAGGCGAATTCGAAGCGGTGAAAAGAATTACAGAATGGGCCTCGGAAAATGGATTCATTGATAAGGTTGAAGTGCTCACTTTTGTTGATGGAAATACTTCCGTTGACTGGATGCTGAAAGCCGGTGCAAAAATGATGAATCTCCTTACAAAAGGATCGCTCAATCATCTCACACATCAGTTAAAAAAAACACCGCAACAACATTTTGATGATGTGGCTGCGGTAATTGCATTGGCAAATAAAAATGGTTTGCAATGCAATGTCTACCTTGAAGATTGGAGCAATGGCATGCGTAATTCCAAAGAATATGTTTTGGAATACCTCGACTTTTTACAAGACCAACCCATAAAAAGAGTTTTACTTCCTGATACACTTGGAGTATTGATCCCATCGGAAGTGTATTCCTTCATTTCAGAGTTGATCAATCGCTATCCAAATCTTCATTTCGATTTTCATGCGCATAATGATTATGATCTGGGAACGGCCAATGTTTTGGAAGCAGTAAAAGCTGGCATTCATGGCTTGCATCTTACCATAAATGGAATGGGGGAGAGAGCCGGTAATGCGCCGTTGGCAAGTGCCGTTGCAGTGATCAATGATTATGTAAAAGAGGTAAAAATTGCTGTTGAAGAACAATCATTGTACACAGTAAGCAAACTCGTTGAAAACTTTTCCGGCTTCATGGTGCCTGCCAATAAGCCGGTTGTAGGTGAAAATGTATTTACACAAACTGCAGGCATTCATGCTGATGGCGATAAAAAGAACAAGCTTTACTTCAATGACCTAATGCCGGAGCGTTTTGGTCGTCAACGAAAATATGCGCTGGGCAAAACAAGTGGCAAGGCAAACATCGAGAACAATCTTCATCAGTTAGGCATTCAATTATCAGAAGAGGATCTAAAAAAAGTAACCCAAAGAATTATTGAATTGGGCGATCGCAAGGAAGTAGTTACCCAGTCAGATCTTCCTTATATTCTTTCAGATGTTCTTGATAGCAATAACATCAAAGAAAAAGTTCACATTGAAAACTATTTGCTTACGCACTCAAAAAATCTTCGTCCTTCCGTTACTATAAAAATTGAAATTGAAGGCGAAGTTTTTGAAGAACAGGCGCAGGGCGATGGTCAGTATGATGCTTTCATGAATGCACTGAAAAAAGTGTACAGGCAACGAAAAACAGAATTGCCAGTGTTAACCGATTACGCTGTTCGCATTCCTCCCGGTGGTAAATCAGATGCTTTGTGCGAAACCATTATTACCTGGTCTCATGCGGGTAAGGAATTCAAGACCCGAGGGCTGGATAGTGATCAAACAGTATCTGCCATAAAGGCTACTCAAAAAATGATGAACTTGATTTAGTTCTCAATAAAAAGTTTCAAACCATAATCACAATACAAACTCTCACAAACAAAATGGCGAAGAAAAACATTCTCATTGTTCCTGGAGATGGAATTGGACAAGAAGTAACCGCAGTGGGTAAAAAAGTTTTAGATAAAATAGCTGCCAAATTCGGACACGAATTTTCTTACGATGAAGCATTGATTGGTCACGTAGCAATTGAAGCAACTGGTAACCCGCTGCCCGATGAATCCCTGGAAAAAATGAGAATGTCTGATGCTGTGTTGTTCGGTGCAGTGGGTCATCCAAAATATGATAATGATCCTTCGGCAAAAGTTCGTCCTGAGCAAGGTTTATTGAAGATGAGGAAAGAGTTAGGCCTTTATGCAAATCTTCGCCCTATAAAATTGTTTGATGAATTACTTGGTGCATCCAGCATCAAACCCGAAATCTTAAAAGGTGCTGATATTCTCTTCTTCCGCGAATTAACAGGCGATATTTACTTTGGTGAGAAAGGAAGAAAGAACAACGGCGATACTGCTTACGATATTGCGGAGTACAGTCGCTTTGAAGTGGAACGCATTGCCCGCAAAGCTTTTGAGGCTGCAAGGACAAGAAGAAAAAAGTTATGTTCTGTTGATAAAGCCAATGTAATTGAAACAAGTCGCCTGTGGAGAGAAGTAGTTCAGAAAGTTGCATTGGAATATCCTGATGTTGAAGTAGAGCACCAGTTTGTAGATGCAACTGCCATGCTATTGATCAAAGATCCTCGTCGTTTCGACGTTGTGGTTACTGCAAATTTGTTTGGAGATATTCTTACAGACGAAGCTTCTCAAATTGCCGGCTCAATGGGCATGTTGGCTTCAGCTTCAATAGGAGATGGAACGGGAGTTTATGAACCTATTCATGGCTCGGCTCACGATATCACTGGAAAGGGTGTTGCTAATCCTTTGGCCTCCATTCTTTCTGCAGCATTGTTGCTCGATATTTCCTTTGGAATGATAGCAGAGTCTGAGGTAGTTATTAACGCAGTTGACAAAGTATTGAAAGAAGGCTTCAGAACGAGAGACATTGCTGATGCCCAAACTCCGGCTGATAAAATTCTCGGCACAGAGGCCATAGGAGAGCAGGTTTTAAAGCACATTTGATATTCTGGTCAGTTTATAATTTTTTAAGGGCAACAATAAGGCGAAGCCCAATATTTGGCGGTGTTAAGAACAACTAAAATCATTATCACATCGTCAAATCATTGGCTTTGGTAACGGAATTCTGCTAAATTTGAAATGAATGAGAAACCTGTTGTTAATTGTTGCCTTTGTTGCTTCTTCAATTTGTGGATCAGCCCAAAAAGTTTATTTCATTTACCTGCAGTCTGATAATGGGCCATTCTACGTGAAAATGAATGATAAAATCTATAGCTCTGAAAATTCCGGCTACTTGATTCTTTCTAACCTGGCGGATACTACTTATAATTTTGCTATTGGTTTCTCCGCATCTCAATCTGAGTTCAAATTTGTTATAACATTAGCCGGAAAGGATAAGGGCTTTCTTATAAAGAATTTTGATTCAGGTCTTGGCCTTTTCGATTTACAAAACCTAACGATTACAAATTCCTTGAAGGATGAATCGGCGAAAAACATTTCTTACACAAGAAGGAATGATGACTTCTCGTCCTTACTTTCGAAAGCTGCAAAAGACACAACATTGCTATACGCAGTTATAAGAATAAAGGCAGATGATGTTGTAATAAAAAAGGAGGAACCCAAAAAAGAAGAGCCAAAGCAAGCGGTGATAGAGACTGTGGTTGCTAAAGATACTTCTCTGTCCAATAGCACTCAAATAGATATTGCTTTGGAAACAAACAAGCCCGATTCTACATCGGTAGTACAAGTAAACAATGAAGTAAAACATGACGATTCAGCCATTGTGAATGCTAAGGAAGAACCCAAAAAAGATACGGTTGTATTTGTTGAGCAAAAAGAAGAACCAAAGCAAGTAATTGATTCAGTAGTTGCTGAAGATGTGATCACAGCCGAGAAAAAACCGGATACAGTTGCCACAGTTAAAACTGAACCTGAAGCTGTTTTTAAAAGGTCACGGATAAGGAAACATTCTGAAAGCTCCACAAGCGAAGGTTTTGGTTTAGTTTATTATGATAATTATGCTGGAGGCAGTGATACCATTCGCTTAATCATACCTAATCCGCCAATCATTTTCAAACAGCAGGATCAGGACTCATCTTCTGTTCAAAAAGATTTTATTCATGTTGATGAATTAAAAAAGGATACCGTGCAGCAAATACCTATTGTTGTCGCGGTTAAGAATAATTCACCTGTAAAATCTGAGTGCAAATCAGTCGCCTCAAACAACGATTTCTTTAAGCTTAGAAAAAATATGGCCTCAGAAAATACAGACGAAGGAATGGTATCTGAGGCAAAGAAGTTTTTCAAAAGCAAATGCTTTACTATCGAGCAGATAAAAAATCTAAGTGCATTGTTCCTCACTTCGGCGGGTAAATACCAGTTTTTTGATGCCGCTTATCTTCACGTCAGCGATCAGGAAAACTTTTCCTCTTTGCAATCCGAAATTAAAGATGACTATTACTTAAAAAGGTTCAGGGCATTAGCGGGAGAATAGCGTTAAAGTTGTTTAATCCGATTGGTCTTAAGCTTTGTTCCCAACACAAACTTAATCCACTGCTTGACTCGTTCACGGATATTTCATGGATGAGACATGGATAGCCCTACAAAAGCTTACTCCTTATTATGTTAAATAGGAATGCATATTCGATTAGCTGCTGATTTGACCTTTAATACAACTTATCTTCATGCTTTGATTGATGAATAAACATGTCCCGGTATTTTATTGAAGTAGCATATAAGGGTACCGACTACAGTGGTTTCCAGGTACAGGAAAATGCAAATACAATTCAGGCGGAAATACAGAAAGCGTTTAAAACAATTCATAGGAATTCTGTTGAGCTGACAGGCTCTTCCCGTACTGATGCTGGCGTCCATGCTCTTCAAAACTTCTTCCATTTCGACTATGAAGAAATCATTCACCCACAATTCGTCTATAAGCTGAATGCGTTATTGCCAAAGGACATTGCAGTAAAGAACTTGTTTCAAATGTCTGAACCAACTCATTCCCGCTTTGATGCTATCAGCAGGGAATATACCTACAACATCCATCGTTTTAAAGATCCGTTTATCCAGGCCACCTCTCTATACTTTCCATACAGATTGGACATGGAATTAATAAATCAGGCCTCTGATTTATTAAAACAACAAACCAACTTCTTTGCTTTCTCCAAAACAAATACCCAGGTAAAGAACTTCAATTGCAGAATAATCAAAAGCGAATGGATAATTGGGGAGAATACACTCACGTATAATATAGAAGCAAACCGTTTTCTTCGCGGAATGGTGAGAGCCATCACCGCCACACTATTAAAGATCGGCAGGCATAAAATGACAATGTTCGACTTTGAGAAACTCTTTAATGAGAAAAGAAAGGCTGGTTATTCGGTGCCAGCACACGGCCTGTTTCTTACTAAAGTCAGTTACCCGGAAAATTATTTTCCTGCATCAGGTCTGCCTTTCACAGGGTTTTAGCAATTAATTTTTCAAATGATTTGGAACGTAAGACTATAGCCCCGTATCTTTGCGTCCGCTTTTTGAAAATCTGATGTAACAAACGAAAATGTAAAATGCTTTTACATTTTTTTATCAGAATGGTACAAATTAATTTGTTGACTATCAAAATGTTACCTATCTTTGCACCCGCTTTTTGAAACAACAATCACTTACAATTTCCTTCAAGTCTTTTAGAAATTTTTGTGATAGAAAAACCAACAAATATTTGGTGCGAATTGTAAAGCTCACGTATCTTTGCAATCCGCTTTTAAAAAATCCATTTAATTAGTTCTTTTTCAATTGTTAACGAGTCCAAAATTGTCTCGAAAAAATAAAAATAATTTTGGATAGTAATCATGCGGCTCTTACCTTTGCACTCCCGTTACAAAAAACGGTAGTTCTTAAAGAGTAAAAGATGAGGCGAAAGGCCTAGAGATTCGAAATCTTATCATCTGCAAATCGTAGTAAAATACGGTGAAGATCTTTGAAAGTTTGGAAGCAACAGCACGTAAATCTTTGTGATGAAGATTTACAACATTAGGTAAGTCAGGCGAATATAATTCGATTTGACTCGTTAATAACTCCTTGAGATTATTAATAGTCAGCATCAAAACTCATTTACAATGGAGAGTTTGATCCTGGCTCAGGATGAACGCTAGCGGCAGGCTTAATACATGCAAGTCGAGGGGCAGCATGGTGTAGCAATACACTGATGGCGACCGGCAAACGGGTGCGGAACACGTACGCAACTTACCCAAAACTGGGGAATAGCCCGGGGAAACCCGGATTAATACCTCGTAACATAATGAAGTGGCATCACTTTATTATTATAGCTCCGGCGGTTTTGGATGGGCGTGCGCCTGATTAGGTAGTTGGCGGGGTAACGGCCCACCAAGCCTGCGATCAGTAACTGGTGTGAGAGCACGACCAGTCACACGGGCACTGAGACACGGGCCCGACTCCTACGGGAGGCAGCAGTAAGGAATATTGGTCAATGGACGCAAGTCTGAACCAGCCATGCCGCGTGAAGGATGAAGGTCCTCTGGATTGTAAACTTCTTTTATATGGGACGAAACCCGGGCATTCCTGCCCGATTGACGGTACCATAGGAATAAGCACCGGCTAACTCCGTGCCAGCAGCCGCGGTAATACGGAGGGTGCAAGCGTTATCCGGATTCACTGGGTTTAAAGGGTGCGTAGGAGGGTAGGTAAGTCAGTGGTGAAATCTCCGGGCTCAACTCGGAAACTGCCGTTGATACTATCTGTCTTGAATACCGTGGAGGTGAGCGGAATATGTCATGTAGCGGTGAAATGCTTAGATATGACATAGAACACCGATTGCGAAGGCAGCTCACTACACGAATATTGACTCTGAGGCACGAAAGCGTGGGGATCAAACAGGATTAGATACCCTGGTAGTCCACGCCCTAAACTATGGATACTCGACATACGCGATACACTGTGTGTGTCTGAGCGAAAGCATTAAGTATCCCACCTGGGAAGTACGACCGCAAGGTTGAAACTCAAAGGAATTGGCGGGGGTCCGCACAAGCGGTGGAGCATGTGGTTTAATTCGATGATACGCGAGGAACCTTACCTGGGC
>DATMIF010000028.1:0-1839 GCA_035554655.1 Flavisolibacter sp. | reverse complement strand
TTTCTGTTGCTCCCCAGTTGGCACCAACGATTGCTGAAAAATTACATAAGGCAAAACTCACAGCAGATTGCAAACGTTCGAGGATGGTTTTTGAAAAACCTTTTGGCCATGATCTGCAAAGTGCAATGGAATTAAATGATAAGCTGGGTGAGATGTTCAAGGAAGAACAGATCTACCGCATTGATCACTATCTAGGTAAAGAAACCGTTCAAAATATTTTGGCACTTCGTTTTGCCAACGCATTGTTTGAGCCAATCTGGAACAGTCATTACATCGACAATATTCAAATTACCGCTGCTGAAACCATTGGTGTAGAAGATCGTGGCGGCTATTATGAACAGGCAGGTGCATTGCGTGATATGGTTCAAAATCACATCCTGCAATTGCTTTGCATGATGGCTATGGAAGCTCCTGTTTCCTTTGATGCAGATGAAATCCGTAATAAAAAAGTTGATGTATTAAGAGCTATTCGTAAATGGAGAAAAGAAGAAGTGCATCTCAATGCCGTTCGTGGTCAATATGGGAAGGGCTGGATGGAAGGTGATAAGGTTCAGTCTTACCGCGAAGAAAAAAACGTTGCTCCTGCGTCAAATGTTGAAACTTTTTCTGCCGTTAAATTTTTTGTTGACAACTGGCGATGGAAAGATGTGCCGTTTTATGTTCGCACCGGTAAAGCATTGCATTCAAAAACTACGTTAATTACAGTGCAGTTCAAGGCAGCGCCTCAATATGCATTCCCTTCAGAAGCGGGAGAAACATGGCGTCCAAACCGTTTGTTGATTTCCATTCAACCGCAAATGGATATTCGCCTGCGCTTCCAGGCAAAACAACCAGGCCCGCATATGACGCTGCAACCTGTTGACATGGTCTTCAGCTACTCCGATGCTTATGGCGGCAACGATAAACAACCGGAAGCTTATGAGACTTTGCTCGAGGATGTTATTGAAGGCAATGCCACACTCTTCATGCGTGCCGACCAGGTGGAAGCCGCATGGGAAATTATTCAACCCATTTTGGATGTATGGCAAGCGAGGCCTCCAGTTGATTTCCCAAACTATGCCCCCGGCACCTGGGGACCCGAAGATGCCGAAGCATTAATTGCTAAGGACGGACATCATTGGGTGGCGCTTCCGGAGGATAATAAGTAGTTTTAGAATGATTTTCTTAAAAGAAATAGCTGGTTTAGAAAACAATTTTTTATTGTCCAGGCCTGGTTGCTACTATTGATCGTCTGTTGCGTCGCACTCTTTTACGTTCAGTAATTCTTATCATCATTGGGCAACTCTCTTTACTTTCAGGCAACTTGCTTTATAAGCAATGATGTCTTAGCATTATCTCTTTGTCTAATTTCTTTCAATAATAAGCGGATTGAAATCAGGTGCGAGAAAATAACAATCGGCACAACAACTCCCGGCAGCCAAACAAATGGAAAATAGAACACTGCAATTGTTGGTTGATCAAATGCAAATTGTTGTAATGGTGTCGGTGCAGATAAAATCGCATTGCTAACTGTAAACAATAAAATTGCAAGGCAAATAAAATTCCAGGCAACCAGTGCTTTAGTTCCAATCTTTTCTTTTATAAAGCCGAAGTAGTAAATCAATGGCGCGGTTACACCAGATATCAAATCAAAATTTCTTCCTTCAAAAGTCATGAGCTGGGGAACTGCCTTTTTCAGGAACAACCAAAATAAGACCATCTCAATTGCAATTCGGACAGAATGCAAAAGAGTTAAGGTCTTCAAATTAAATCCATCAACAAAAATTTTCCCCTTAGCTGTTGAAAGGGTTGCAATGACTACAGCCATCGGGACAAGGATCAGCAAAAGAAAACGAGGAG
>DATMIF010000027.1:0-11400 GCA_035554655.1 Flavisolibacter sp. | reverse complement strand
AGGAGGAGGTGTTATGAATGTGAAGTGGAGGACATCAGCGGAGCAGAATACGGATAGGTTTTCTGTGCAAAGGAGTGTGGATGGAGTAAACTGGAGCGAGATAGGCAGTGTAGCAGCTGCAGGACAAAGCAGTGTAGAGAGGAGTTATGTATTTGCAGACAGGACAGCAGGAGCAACAAACCTGTACAGGGTAGTAGAATATGATTATAATGGACAGACAACGATAAGCAGTATAGTAAGAGGAGGTTGTGGTATTCAAAGCGAGGTAAGGCTGTATCCAAATCCAAGTAAGGGGAGCAGTGCGCTAAGCATTCCACTTAGCCAGGCATCAAGTGTAAGATTGCAGGTTATGGATAGTAAAGGAGCAGTAGTACAGCAAAAGCAGATCATGCTACCTGCAGGCAATAACACAGTACCAATAGATGTAAGCAAATATGCTGAAGGTGTCTATAGCGTACAGGTGCAATACAACAATCAAACAAAAACAATTAAACTTATTAAACAATAAAGAAAAGATTCCTTCTAATTAAGAAATTCCCGGCCTGTGCCGGGAATTTTCTTTTTTGAGAGGTTGAGTTGGTCAGCTTATTATAAAACATTATTTTGCCCTTTTAGAAAAGATGGAAGAACAAAGGAAAACATTTCACGAAATACTCATGCTGGTAATGCTTGGCATTTTCTTCATTGCTGTCTTTGTTAAAATAGTTTTTTTCTAATTTTTTACAATCAAAAGGAATGCGGAACAGGTCGGCTTCTTCGGACTCCTTACAAAGCTTTTTTCAAAAGAATTTTTTGAGTGAAAAGCTTAACAACTGGGTTGGAATTTTAACTGCAGTTGTTATTGCTACCGTATTTGCTTTTGTAGCCGCAAACAATGTTCTTTTGGGGATAGCAATTTTTGCTGTTGTGGCCGGAATTTGTGTGTTAGCAGTATGTATTCTGAACCCTTTAGCCGGATTGTATATTACAACAATTTATGGCTTTTCTGCATCAGCGCTATCCCGCTTCTTTTTGAAAGATCAGATGCCTGTGGGTGCCGTAGCTGATATCCTGATATTTGCGACATTTTTTGGTTTGTTCTTTTTAAAGAAGAACCTGAAAAAGGATAGTACAAGTTTTTTCAAAAAGCGTCCTGCGATCTTTTATACAGTTATTGTCATATACCTGAGCTTTGAGCTGTTTAATCCAATAGGTCATTCTTTCGGTGGTTGGTCGCAAGTTATGCGCAAAGTGTTCGAATCTTTCCTGATTGTATTTATTGCCTATAATGTTTTGGATGATATTTTCAAGATCAAACGTTTCATCAATGCACTTTTTATTCTTGCATTGATTACAGGTGTCTACGGATGTTTTCAACAATGGCATGGATTGCTGCAAACGGAAATCACATGGGTAAATTCTGATCCTTTGAGATATGGTCTGATTGCTATTTGGGGCGAATACAGAAAGTTTTCATTGTTAGGCGGACCAACTGAATTTGGAGTTGTTATGGCTGCATGTTCACTTTTCTTCATGCTGATTGGAGTGAATGAAAAGAAAAATTTCAATAAGATTGTGTATATAGCCGGTGCTATTTTTATGCTGTTAGGAATGTCGTATTCCGGAACAAGAACGGCTAATGCCATGCTTGTAGGAGGTGTAGCGTTCTTTATTTTATTAACGATAAACAAAAGATCAAGTAAACTTTTTGCTTTTGTGGCAGTGTTGGCCTTCTTGTTTGTCATGTATGTCCCCATTTATAGCAGTGCTACATTGTTAAGATTCAGATCAACGTTTTCTGCTACAAAGGATGCATCGTATAATGTACGTGAAATTAATAGAAAGAGTATTCAACCTTTTATCTGGTCCCATCCTATTGGCAGCGGACTTAGTACCACCGGGGAAATGGGGCAGAAGTATAACCCTGATAACCCAAACGCAGGGTTCCCCCCTGATAGCAGTTATTTGAATAAGGCACTTGAAAGCGGAACAGTAGGATTATTACTTACGCTGCTACTTTACTTTTTTATACTTGAATATGTAATGAGAGGATACTTTGCTACCACAAACAAGGAGCTCAAAACTTTATTTGGTGCTTCCGCCGCTTTTTTCTTTTCTTTTTTTCTTGGCGAAATGACGCAAGAAGCAGTCGGAGTATTTTCAAACATGGTGATTTACTTTCCTATTTTTGGAATTGTATTAAGGCTGCGAGAGTATTCCGGAGAGAGTTCACTTCAACAGCTTTCGAATACTTAATTGTTCTTACTGCTTCTTGTAACTATTTATCATGGGAAAGTTTCGTTTGTTCAGGCAAAACACAGGATCATTCCGGCTGTTAACATTAGGACTAGCTATCTTATTCTTGCCAGTTTTATTGATTGTATGGAAGGTGCTTGGTTATACGCACGGTGTGTTCATGTATCCCTATGATGATACGTTCATTCATCTAACGATTGCAGACAACCTTTTAAAAGGCACTTGGGGAATTAATGAGAATCAATTCGCTTCTGCATCATCTTCCATTTTATATACCCTGGTTTTAACCCTGTTTCGAGTATTCTCTAAAAGTGTAATGGTTCCATTCGTTGTTAATGCTTTAGCAGGTGTGATCATAATAGCGACATTGCATATGTGGTTGAAGAAGCATTTGATAAATAACCCTGGTCAGGGAGCAATCTTTTTGCTTGTTATTTTTTTTGCCCCACTACCGCTCCTGATCATAAGTGGCATGGAACACACGCTTCAATGCTTGTTTTCTTTTTTGTTTATATTTTATTTTTCGGATTGGCTGGAAGAATACAGATACAAGCAAAAGATGCTGCCCATCAGAATTTTACTTTTCGCCGTATTGGTAAGTACGATTAGGTATGAAGGCCTTTTTTTAATTGCAATAGCATGCTTGTTGTTATTGATTTATAAGAAACCTTTTCCTGCAATTATTTTAGGGCTGGTTTCACTTGTCCCACTATTGATTTTTGGATTGATTTCTTTAGGTAAAGGCAATTATTTTTTGCCAAACTCGGTGTTGGTGAAATCGGGAAGCTTTAACTATTCTAACCCGATCCAAATTTTGTACGACATATTCTTTGACAAATTAGTTTATGCACGAAATGGAATGGCTGCCCTGGCCACGCAAAGGCTTTTAATTATACTGCCGCTAATCTATTTCCTGTTCAAAAGATATCTAAAACAAGCCTACTTTTTTATACTCGTTTTTTTGTTCGGGGCAACGATTCTTCAACTCTCTTTTGCTTCTACTGGCTATATGTATCGATACGAAGCTTACCTGTTCTTTTGCTTTATGATAATTCTACCAGTACTATTTTATAAATATGGCAGACAGGTTTTGTTGCAGCTTGATCCCTTGCTATCAAGAGTGGTTGCTTTAGTGATGGTTTTCTTTTTGCTTTTTCCCGTCGTATTGCGAAGTACCACGGCATTGAATAAAACACCGCAGGCATGTATCAATATTTTTGATCAGCAATATCAAATGGCAGTATTTACTAAGCAATACTATGATCATAGCGCAATTGCGCTTAATGATATTGGTGCCATAGGATATTATACCAACGCAAAGATTGTTGATTTGTGGGGGCTGGCAGATATTGCCGTAACTAAAAGCAAAAAGCAACATTATTGGACACCTGAGTTTTTAGATTCACTATGTAGGGCTAACCAGGTGCAGATAGCGATAATTTATGACGTTTGGTTTACTGACTCACTAACAAGAAAATGGAGTAAGGTAGCAACCTGGCAAATTCAGAACAATGTAATTTGTGGAGATAGCAAGGTTTCCTTTTATTCGCTTGACTCCTCTTCAAAGAATATACTCCAGCAAAAACTAAGGGAATTTAAATCTCGACTCCCTTCTTCGATTGGAATCAAATATTATTAACAGGAGAATGCAGCGGTGGAATTCTAAGTTCGGAACTTCTAACGTTTGGTTCTTTAGCCTTGGGCTTTTCACCCTCCTCAATTTTTTTTGTAGAAAACAGAAACCACAGATATTTCTTTCCTACAAGGTTGTAAAATATTATTGGAATAGTTACTCCAAGGAAGATGGCAGTTAGTAACAGAACAACATAATTGTCTACTCCCAAAACCTTATGGAAAACGGCCCTGGAAAATCCAACAACAATTACATGCATTATGTAGATATAAAGGGAATGAAACCCTACTATACGCAACCATTTCAGCCGATTCCACTTTTCAATTAAAAAAGAAAGAAGAATAAATGTGGCACAACCCACAAGCGATATCATTAAGAAACCAAGTTCCCGGATAGTGTAAACCAGAAAGTTGACATGGAGTCCAGCAGATTCATTTTCCAGTGATCGAACACCAATCACGTTAAAGTAGTAGTACTGCGCAAGTATAAAGAACGGAATAGAAGCAAGGAAATACCAACCCTTTCTTATTTGTTTTTGATTTTCTTTTTTCAGTATGAATGAAGATAGAATTTCTCCAATCACCAAAAAAATATAAAAGCGCATCCAGTTTGACATCATACTGATTTCATTGACAAACGGTGCGGCAAGGAAAAGAGTGATGCCCAATAATAAGTGATTCCATGGCTTAATTTTGAACTTACTTTTAATAAGCACAAAAACAATAGTCGAATTAAAAAGGGCTGGCAAATACCAGAAATGAGCAAGGCGTTTTGGTTGATATAAGATGTATAAATACTCTGTAAAGTTGCCGGTGGAATTTGTGTAAGCAGAAAAGACAATTTGAAGTGTGATTTGAATAGCGGACCAGATTACATAAGGATATAAAAGGAGATTGAACTTGCTTTTTATAATCTCGTTCACCGGCTTATAATAAAGACCCAAGCTTGTGAAAATTCCAGAAAAAATAAAAAACAATGGCATCCTGAACGAGTATGCTGCCATATTTGCATCTACAACCGATCTTGGAACGTCAATCCCACTTTTTGCAAGCCCCAAAAAAGCATGGTGATAAACAACCAAAATGATGACAATTCCTCTCAGATAATCCACCCAAACGTGCCTGTTCTTTTCAATAATGGAAGTATTGAAAGCATTAGATATCCAATATCTAAGAGTCCTGGCCATCGGGTGTTCTTCTCGGTGTTATTTTTTCAAAACTGTTTCCAGTCTTACTCCAATGATTTTTTCAAGTTCCAGTTTCTTTAAATCTTGTTGAAGCTTTAGATTAATCAAAGCGGCAGCTTCAGCGTTATTATTTTTTTGAGCTGCGTTATAAGCGTCTATGGAAATACTGCCTGTCCGGAACTTTTCTTCGATTTGCGCTAATTGCGTTTTTACATCGTTCACCAATTCGCTTTGTATAGCAATTAATTGACTATACGCAACATATTCTTTATAAGCAGAAAGAACTCTTTCTCTTAAATCTCTTTTAATAAGTTCCGTGTTGTTTTTGCCGATCTCAATATTTTCTTTAGCAGATTTGACAGCTGTTCTTGAAAACAAAGTACCCAAAGGAACCGTAAAACCGAGGTTGTATCTCGGGTAGACATACGCGGTTGTCCCGGTGTTTTTGGCAAACGTAAACTCGTTATAATTAACGTTAAAAGCCAATAGATTCATCCATACCGTTTGAGCGGCTTTCAATTGATACTCAGTGATCATGGTTTGGTGTGCCGTCTTTTGGACTTCTGGCCCCTGTAATGCTAATTGAACAAGTCTTTCTTCAATAGCAGAAGTTGTGTCCTGGAAAGCTGACCTGTTAGACGTTTGACTTTGAGCTAGAACAACCGATGTGGCAAGTAAAAAAGTCAATGATGAATTCAATATCACTTGGAAGGATATAATTTTCATAAATGTATAATTTTCATTTGGTAAAAAAATTTAATTATTCAGAAAATTTAATTCCCGTTCAGTGGAAGTTGCTATGAAGAATAAAAAAACTAAACCACATTTACATTCTTCATGTCTACCATGTTCAAAATTGACCCTGAAAATTTACCGTTCAGCTCTCTGAAGAAAGCAATGGATTGCCGGTCAATTTGTTTGATCACATCTTGTGCAGAAAATACAGCAATAACACCTTCGACATATTGTGCAAGTTCTTTACTGTCTGAGAAATCATTTAAAGGTGGACCTTCTAAAAATATATAGTCGAAGTAGGAAGTGAGGGTTTGCAAGTGGTGCAATAAATTTTCTCTTGGCAATATCTCAGATGGGGTGTAATCGCCTCCAGCGGAGCCAATTGCATAAATAGAACCCATACCAAGGTTCTTGGAGTGTTTTTTAATTTCCTCAACAAGGTTCTTATCGTCGAAATTTTGTGGAATAATTTTTTCAAGAATTGGTTCTGCGTCTAATTGAGCAGTTAAATCGGGATTGCAGAAATTGGTGTCAACAATCAAAACTCTTTTCTTACTTAGGCTCATACTATACGACAAGGCCTGAATAAGCGTAGTTTTTCCCTGGCCTTTTTTTGTGCTCGTAAACAAGAATACTTTCTTGCCGCTAATTTCTATTTCATAGCGAAGCTTTCGTAATGATTCTCTGAAAATATTATTACGAGTAGTTTCTTCCGAATCGGCAGACTTGTAAGTGTTGGCAATAACGTCTCTTATGTTCTTGTTCTTTAGATTCATAAAGTTCACAAGACTGATAAGGCTGAGATTTACATTCTTGGAAAAAATCAAAGGTGTTCTAACAGAAGAATCAAGATAAGTGAGGAAAATAATGATGGCAATTGTGGTAAAAAAGGCTGCAAATGCTGCGAGACCAATAGTCAGCATTCGTTTGGAAGGCTCTGGTGAAAGCGCTGGCTGTCCTGGAGATGCAATCCTGAAATTAACCACTGATAAACCGCCCAGATCTGATGCAGTATTATATTTGTATTGCGCTTCAATGTATTCCTTGCTGGCAAGATCGGCATCACGTCTTAAACTCTCAATTGCCGCACTATTAGATCCGGTAGAAGCCACGGCAGCTTTCAAAGAATTAATTTTCCCTTCCAGCGAGTTAACAAAGGATGTTGAACTTTGAATGTCGATTTCAAGATCAGCTTTTTGCGACTGAAGGTCTACCTTTTCTGCTATAGGATCTTTTGTTGTTTCTGTGGTGGTTCGTAAAGACAATACTTTTTGCTGGTATTTGTCATTTAGCGATGTGTATCTCTTATAATCAGCCTGGTCATTAGTTCTTAAATAGTCTGCATAGGCAGCATTTCTTGCATTTCTAAGTTGAATAATTTCATCGTTAACGGCCGTGTTGCTTTCAGTAGGTTTATTGTCCAGGTTTGCCAATCGCTGGTTTACTTTTCTCAGGTCCGATTGTAAGCCTGCAAGTTTACTTCTTTCGGCGGTTAATTGGTTCTCCAAATTGGATATGATATTTAAATCACTATTGGATCTCATTTCTGATGATCCAATTCCAGCTTGTTGCAGTATCCTGTTCTTTTCATCAAGTATCTGTTTTTTCTTCTCCATAATCTTCCTGAGCGTGTCGACAGATTGAGACAAAGTTTTGTCCCTGTTTGTACCATAATACCTGATAAATTGATCATAGGCAGTATTTACAACAAATGCTGAGAGGCTTGGATCTATTGAAACATAGCTGATGTTTAAATAATCAGAACGCTGATATCTTGCTATGTCTAAATTTTTCTTTAGAGTGCCGTAATCATAATGGTATAAATAAAGAATGTTCAAAAGTTTTCGGTCTTCATTAGAAGAAGGCGACAGCATTTGCATTGAGTCCAGCTTATTTTGAAAAGCTTTAGTGGCTTCTTCTTTTGAAATACTTTGAAATGCTTTCTTTTGTTCTTCGGGGTTGAGTACAGTAAATGGGTTTTCTCTTAAGTCGTGAAGGATAAGACGATAAGAAAGTAAATTAATTACTGCCGGGGAAGTGAATGTAACTATCGCATTATTGAACTTCGTTTCTTGCTGAAAATTATCTGCATTTTCATTAAGTCTTACAGGGTCATATGTCGTATAACCGGTAGCAATCTGAGCTGTAGATCTGTACTTGTTGGGCTGATTTAAGGTTAAAATGTAAGCAACCGCTGCGGCAATTAAAGTGGCTGTGATAATAAGCCACTTTCTTTTCATCAGGATGCGAAACAGATAGGAAAAATCCATAGTTAAGAGGGAACTTTTAAGGTGCTAAAAGTACGTTTTCAAATACAGAGTAGCAACTTGGCTCTAATAAAAATTGCTAAAGTAGTACGTCTATAACTATTATTTGTACTAGATACTAAATTAGAGAAATAGCCAGTCAGCTTAATGATTTTTTATATCTGGTGTCTTGTATTCAGCTCTTTTTGCTTTTTCCCAGGCTGCCGATTGCTTTTTTTGGATGAATTTAAAAAAGCCTTGAAAAACGGAGATGTTCATAAAACTAAAGTAGTAGGCAAGTTTTAATAGGGAAAATCTTTTCCTAAGACCAGGCGCAAAACTATAAATAAGTGCACTTGAGTAAAATATAATTTGTGCAATGAAGATGATTTTATAAAGTGGATTGACCGATAGAATAGCCAGAATAAGACTTGACAATAAAATCAGAATAAGACACACAGGGCTTAATGTCCAGCGAAGAACGCGGTGAGAAATGTACAAGAAAGAAAATTTTGAGTGCTTCCAGAAAAATAGAGCATCCCGTAACATGGTCATGGCTTGGAAACCGCCTGCAGATATACGTACCTTTCTTTTCTTTTCGTCGCCTATTGAAAAGGAGGGTAGCTCCATCGCATATGCGTTAGGCTCATAAACAATTCGATATCCTGCTTGGGCAATCTTCATTGAAATGATGAAATCATCTAAAATCACATCTGGAGATACGGCCTCATATAGATTTCTTCTTACAGAGAATAATTCACCGGCTGCACCTACTACTGTATGGAAGTCTGAATCGAGTTTTTTGAGCACTGATTCATATTTCCAATATATACCTTCGCTACTTGCTGCATTTTGATCATTGCCACTTAATGCAATGACTTTCTTTTCCCCTGCAACACCTCCCACCAAGACGTCGAAGTAGTGTTTTGAAATGTATAGACAAGCTTCTTTATTTAGCGTTGTATTGGCATCGCTGAAGATGAGAATTTCATTATTGGCACTTTCAACCGCTCTGTTTAATGCAGCGGATTTTCCTTTTCTCTCGTTTGAGTGTAAAAGCCTAATTGACGGGTAACTTTTTACAATATCTGGTGTAGCATCAATTGAGCCATCCGTAATAAAAATAAATTCGATTTTATCCGACGGATAAATTTGTTCAAGGGAATTCTGGACTTTCTTTGCTATGCAATCTTCCTCATTATAAGCGGCAACAATAAACGAAACGGAAGGAAAGTATTCGTTGGGCACAACAGGTTCTTTCTTCTTAAACCTGTTCAAAACAAGAATGATTAAAGCATATCCTGCATAATTGTAAAAAACAATCGCACAACTTATCCAAAGCACAAATTCCCAAAATAACATTTCCGGTTTTTGGGCGTAAAAATAAAGGAACTGATGTAAGCACAAGAAAACAAAAAGAAATGCCATTTATCGATTGGTTGATAAATGGCATTTCTAAATAGAAAGGTTTTTATTGTTTAATAAACGGTAAGGTTTTAGTGTTATTAATATCTGTAGTTATGGTTAAGAAGTAGGTGCCCCTAGGAAGGGTGCTAACATTGACTTCTTTTATCACTCTGAAATCTGTTCTCATAAACTTCTCATTGTATACTGTATTGCCAGCCGAGTTTACAATAGTAATTAAAGAGTTAGTTTGAAGCGTAACTGCATCAATTCTCAAATACACAATATCGGTTGCAGGGTTAGGATAAAGTGATGCTGTGGATTGATTTGTTGGGTTAGGAACCACAGTAACATTTACTTCGCTCCATGCTGTTGCGCCGTCATTATCTATGACGGTGAGCCTGAATGTATATACTCCTACGCTGAGATTCCGAACTGATAATACAGATGGCGATGGAGAAGAATAAATAGCCTTAGAAGGCCCTGAAGTCTGACTCCACTGGTAGGAAGCAATAGAACCATCAGCATCGGAAGCAGTACCACTTAAGGTAACAGAGTTTTGAGGAAGTGTAATGGTTTGATTGCTGCCTGCACTGACAGCAGGCGCCTGGTTAGGAGCAGCATTGACAGTAATGGTTACACTGCTTGTAGCAGTAGCACCGCTGTTATCAGTGACTTTAAGTGTGAAAACATAACTGCCCAGAACAAGATTATTTACAACACTTGAAGCAGAGGAAGCAGAAAGAATGTTTGCTGTTGAAGGCCCTGAAGTCTGACTCCACTGGTAGGAAGCAATAGAACCATCAGCATCGGAAGCGGTACCACTTAAGGTAACAGAGTTTTGAGGAAGTGTAATGGTTTGATTGCTGCCTGCGCTGACAGCAGGTGCCTGGTTAGGAGCAGCATTGACAGTAATGGTTACACTGCTTGTAGCAGTAGCCCCGCTGTTATCAGTGACTTTAAGTGTGAAAACATAACTGCCCAGAACAAGATTATTTACAACACTTGAAGCAGAAGAAGCAGAGACAATGTTTGCTGTTGAAGGACCAGAAGTCTGACTCCACTGGTAGGAAGCAATAGAACCATCAGCATCGGAAGCGCTACCACTTAAGGTAACAGAGTTTTGAGGAAGTGTAATGGTTTGATTGCTGCCTGCGCTGACAGCAGGTGCCTGGTTAGGAGCAGCATTGACAGTAATGGTTACACTGCTTGTAGCAGTAGCACCGCTGTTATCAGTGACTTTAAGTGTGAAAACATAACTGCCCAGAACAAGTCCTGAAACAACAGGATTTGCAGAATACAAGCTCGAAAAACTTGCTGTTGAAGGACCTGAGGTTTGACTCCATTCGTAGAAAGCTATATATCCATCTGTATCGGTTCCACTTCCATTTAAACTGGTAGAATTTTGAGGTAGGGTAATTATTTGGTTGGCTCCGGCGCTCGCACCAGGCGTTGCATTAGATGTGCCTGCTGTAACCGCAATAGTTACAGTACTACTAGCAGTTGCTCCTCCATTGTCTGTAACTTTTAGACTGAAGATATAAACTCCCTGAACGAGGTTACTAACAGTAGTTGAAGCGGCAGAGGCAGAAGCAATTGTAGCCGTAGAAGGTCCTGAAGTTTGTGTCCAAAAATAAGAACTAATAGAACCGTCTGCATCGGAAGCGGTGCCGGTTAATGTTGCAGAATTCTGGGGCAATGTGATAGTCTGATTATTACCTGCATTAACAACGGGTGGCTGGTTAGTTGGCGTAACACTATTTCCTCTTTGATGTTGGAGCATCCATTGGTAGATGTTCACACCGTTTTGAGTAAAATTGGGGTCATAGGTTTTTGTCCATGCATCATGACCTGAAACAGGGAAGATTGTAGAGATGATGTTACCACCATATTGATTGATCAGGTTAACCCATCCTGTGGTGTTGGAAACTGACACGGTTGGATCATCCTGGTTATGAGTT